>NZ_JBSFJE010000007.1:40549-115911 GCF_053597895.1 Streptomyces sp. NPDC001220 | reverse complement strand
GCCGCTCCCGGCCGCCGGGGATCCGACCCTTCGCCCACCGGGATCAGGACTCTTCGTCCACCCGTGACAGGAACTCCGACAGTGCCCGGTTGAAGTCCTCCGGCCGTTCCAGGTTCGGGAGGTGGGCCGCCGCGTCGATGATCCGGAGGGTGGCGTCGGGGAGGAGGGCGTGCATGGCCTCGGCGTCGGAGACGGGGGTGTACTCGTCGTCGGTGCCGACCACCACCAGCGCCGGGACGGTGACCTTCGCCAGCAGGGGTCGGTAGTCGGGGCGTTCGGCCCGGCCGCGCAGCGCCGCCGCCGCGCCCTCGGGGTCGGTGGTCGTCATCATGCGGTGGACGTGGGCCTTCACCTCCGGGCGGGCGTAGGGGGCGACCATCTTCTCCAGGACCTCGTCGGCGTAGCCCCGCATGCCTTCGCGCAGCAGCCGGTCGGCCATGGCGTTGCGGGCCCGCCTGCCCTCCGGTGTCTCCGGGGAGGGGGAGGTGTCCGCCAGGACCAGGCCCCGTACGCGCTCGGCGCCGAAGAGGTCGTAGCACTCCATCGCGATCTGGCCGCCCATCGACAGGCCCACGAGAACGCAGGTCTCCACCTCCAGCGCGTCGAGGAGTTCCGCCAGGTCCGCCGCGAAGCGGGAGAGCGGGGTGACGCCGGGGGTGACCGGGGAGGCGCCGTAGCCGCGCAGGTCGGGGGCGATGACCCGGCGGGAGGGGGCGAAGGCGGTGCGCTGGGGGTGCCACATCGTGCGGTCGAAGGGGTGCCCGTGGATCAGCAGCAAGGGGGTTCGCGAGGTTTGCGGGTCATTGTCGTCGTATGCGAGGAAGGGCGGCATGTGGACGACCCTAGGTGCGGCCAACTCCTCGGTGCAATAAGATCTTTGCGCTCGGTGCAATGCCGATGGGGGGATGGCCGTGAACGACTTTCGGGGGATCGCCGACCGGATCGCGCTGGACATCGCGCGGGGGCGGTTGCGGGCCGGGCAACGGCTGCCTCCACAGCGGGCGTTCGCACGACGGCACGGGGTCGCCCCCTCGACCGCCGGGCGGGTCTACGCCGAACTGGTGCGGCGCGGGCTGGTGGTGGGCGAGGTCGGGCGCGGCACCTTCGTCCGGGCGACCGAGGTCACCCCGCAGGGCCGGGCACTGGTCGAGGACGGCACCGCCCGCGTCAACCTGGAGCTCAACTACCCCTCCGTGCCCGGGCAGCCTGAACTGCTGGCCCCCGCGCTCGCTCCCCTGCTGCGCCCCGACGCGCTCGGCGACGCGCTGCGCACCGGCGCCGCCGACGGCACCCCGCGGGCCCGGGAGGCCGTCGCCGCGCTGCTCGCCACCGGCGACTGGCGGCCCGAACCGGGCCGTGTCCTCTTCACCGGCAACGCCCGCCAGGCCGTCGCCGCCACCCTGGCCTCGCTGGTCCGGCCGGGCGGCCGGGTCGGGGTCGAGCCGCTGACGTATCCGCTGGTCAAGGAGGTCGCGGCCCGGCTCTCCGTGACACTCGTGCCGGTGGAGACGGACGAGCTGGGGCCCGTCGTCGAGTCCGTGCGCGCCGCGCACCGGTCCGCCCCGCTCTCCGCCCTCTACCTCCAGCCGACCCTGCACAATCCGACCTCCCGGACCGTGCCGACCGAGCGGCGGCTCCAGCTCGGGCGCTGTGTGGACGACTTGGCGCTGCCGGTCGTGGAGGACCGGGTCTGGTCGTTCCTGCACACCGGCCCCGAGCCACCGCTCGCCGCGCTCGCGCCCGGCCTCGTCCATGTCGTCGACTCGCTCTCCAAGCGGGTCGCGCCCGGACTCACCGTCGGGTTCGTCGTCGTACCCGAGGACCGGGTGGACGCGGTGGCGGCGGCCGTGCGGTCCGGGGGGTGGGGGCCGGGGGCGTTCGCGCTGGAGGCGGCGGTGCGGTGGATCGGGGACGGGACCGTGGCCCGGCTCGTCGCGGCCAAGCGCGAGCAGGCCGGGCAGCGGCAGGGGCTCGTCCGCGAGCTGCTCGACGGGTACGCCGTAAGGGCCGACCCGTGCGGGTACTTCGCCTGGTGGGAACTGCCCGCACCCTGGCGGGCGGACGGCTTCACGGCGGCCGCGGCGGCGCACGGCATCGGGATCACGCCCGGCACCGCCTTCCGGGTCGACCCGAAGCGGACTCCGGACGCGGTACGGCTCGGGCTCGCGTCGGTGGCCGAGGCCGAGCTGGTGGGGGCGCTGCGCACGCTCGCGGAACTCGCGGCGCGCCGCCCCTGACGTCCGGGGGGCGCTGCGCACGCTCGCGGAGCTCGCGGCGCGCCGCCCCTGACGTCCGCCGCGGCGGCCGGTCACAGGATGGGCAGGTTCTCACCGGCAGGCTGTGAATCCGTCCTGAGGGAGGCGGAATCGGGCATGTCGGAGGACGGCTCCTGCTCCTCGCCCGGCCGCCGCCGGACACGTCCCCCGAGCCAGGCCAGCGCGGCCACCGCCAGACCCAGGCCCAGCAGCAGCCAGGAGACCGTGCGCAGGGTGGACGTCAGGGCGTCGTAGACGGCGGCCGCGGCCGGATGCGAGACGTCGGACGGCAGGCCGGACAGGGTGAGCGAGCGGCCGACGGTGAGGGCGATCCCCAGCAGGCCGCCGCCCAGCGCCGTACCGAGCGCGGTCGCGAGCACCGCACGGCGGCGGTGGACGGCGACGGCGATACCGCCGACCGCGAAGACGGCGGCCGACACGGGCAGCCAGAAGCCGGCGACTTCGAGCACGTGGAACCCCTTCCGGAGCCGGTCCAGTTCGGCCGCCGGAAGCACCGCGACGGCCGTGTGCTGGACCGGGATACGGGCCGCGAGCGGCACATGGTCCTGGGTGAGCTGGTCCTTGACCTGGGCGGTCACCGGCGCGAGGTCGACGGTCACGGCCTCCTCGCGCTCGTCCTGGAGCGCGCGCAGGATCGCGTCGTGGGTGGCCCGGTTGCCCGCGTCCCAGGCCAGCCGGAACGCCCGGGTCTGGGTGAACGAGCGGACCGCCTCACGCACGAAGGGCGCGACCGTGCCCTGCATCGGCCGGCCGACGTCCACCTCGCGCATGATGCCCTCGCCGACGGTGTCCGCCACCGCGTCCCGGACGTCCGGGTCGTCGGCCAGCGGCGCCATCGAGCTGACGTACTGTCCGGTGTCCGCCAGCCCGTACGCCGCCCAGGCCGCCAGCGCGCCGAACGGCAGCAGCAGACAGGACAGCGCGATCAGCAGGGCCGACAGGGCGTTGCGGTGACGTACGGCCCGGGTGCGCCGAACCGGCCGCGCGGGCCCTGTGGGCGCGGAGGGCACGGGGGGCACGCCTCCAGGCAAGCCCCTGAGGGCAGGTCGGGCGAGCGGTGTGACTGCATCCGGGGCACGGCGGGGCGTCAGGTCGAGCCGAATGGACGAAACGGCGGCCGCGGCCGGGCGGCCGGACGCCGGAAACCCTTGGGGCGCCGTGCTCCGGTGGAGGGTTGGCCCGAACGGGTGTTTCCTGGTCGTGCGGAGATCTGTTCCCCGGTGGAACGGTCGGAGCGGCTCCGCAGGGATGTCGCCGGGCGCCCTCGGGCGGCCCGGCGGCCGGTGAGGGGAAACTCCCGTGAGGGAAAAAGGGGAACGCGTGGGCCCCGGCCGGCACGGCCGGGGCCCACGCGTGGCCGGGAGCGGTCAACGGATGCGATGGCCGACCGCGTCCTCGTGCGTGTAGAACCGGTAGAACATCACGACGAACGTCACCGCCGCGATCGCCAGGGACATGCTGGTGGAGCGCAGGATCGACTCTCCGCTCTGGCTGTACAGGAAGCCGAAGGCGATCCCCATGAACGCCGTCCACATCAGCGCGTGCACCTCCCGCCGCAGCCGCGGGGCGATCGTCAGCACGCCGAACAGCACCACGGCGAAGACGATCGCCGTCACGAAGCCGAACAGCAGGTTCCAGCCGGTGATGGGCCCGCCGCTGCGCCGGTTCGCGGCCGCCCAGTAGCCGTAGATCAGCCCGGTCATGATCGGGAAGGCCAGTCTGGCCATGGCGTGGGCCTGCGGGCTGAAGATGTCGGGCGATGGGCCGCGCCGGGGCATGCCTCCGGACGTGGGTGCCGCTTGAGCCATGAGAGTGCTCCTCTCTCCTCGCCCCCAGCTTCCAGGGCACACCTGCGGGTACCCCCTGGCAAGTCGGCCGTCCGGGGTTTCTGCGGCGCCCACGACATGCGGTGGGGCCCGGCGCGTGATTCTCTGACTGTCGTGACCGACCACGCGGCCCCGCGGCGGTGGCAGGACCTGCTGCGCCGGCAGCCCCTGGAGTGGGCCCGGGGACGGAGTTTCTCCTGGGCGGCGCCGTTGCTGCTGCTGGCCGGGATCACGGCGGTCGACCTCAACACCACGGAACGGTTCCGGATCATCTCCTGGATCGTGCTGGTCCCCGGGATCGCGGCGGCGATCTGCGGGGTCTGGGCGACGGCCGTCTTCGCGGTGCTGGCGGTCCTCGACTACATCGCCGTGGACAGCGTCTGGCCGCACCAGTACCAGGCCGGGCTGCCCGACTTCATCCTGGTCGCCTTCGCCGGGGTGCTGGCCATACTCGCCTGCGTGGTCCGGGCCGGCAGCGAGCGGCGGCTGCTGCACATGCGGGACATCGCCGAGACGACCCGCCGGACCGTGCTGCGTCCGCTGCCGCCGGGGTGGGCGGGGCTGGACCACGCGGAGGTCTATCTCGCCGCCGACACGGTGGCCCGGGTCGGCGGCGACTTCTACGACATCCAGCCGGGCCCGCACGGCACCCGGGTGCTGGTCGGGGACGTGCAGGGCAAGGGGCTGGGCGCGGTGGAGACGGCGGCCGCGCTGCTGGGCACGTTCCGGGAGGCCGGGTACCACGAGAAGGACCTGGCGACGGTGGCCGGCCGGCTGGAGACCCGGATGCTCCGGCACCGGGGCCACACGGTCGCCCTGGGCCGCGACGACGGCGACCGCTTCGCCACGGCGGTGCTGCTGTCCTTCCCGCCGGGCGACCCGGACGCGGTGGAGCTGGTCAACTTCGGCCATGAGCCGCCGCTGGCGGTGCGCCCGACGGGGGTACGCGAGTTGCCGCAGGGCGACGGACTCCCGCTGGGCATGAGCGAGTTGGCGACGGGGGCCGGCCTCCCGCCGACCCTCACGGTCGCCCTCGCCGCCGACGAGACGCTTCTCGTCACCACGGACGGCGTCACCGAGGCGCGGAACGCGGACGGCGAGTTCTACGCGCTGCCCGAGGAGGCCGCCCGGGCCGCCACCTCCGACCCGGCCCGCCTGGTCGCCCACCTCCGCGACGGCGTCCTCCGGCACAGCCAAGGCCACCTCTCCGACGACACCACGATCTTCGCCATCCGGCGAACGCGTACACCGGAATAGGGGCCCGGGCAGCCGGGGCCGGTGTGTGAAAGACGGCGGGCGGAGTGTGGAAGACGGTGGGTGTCAACACGTCCGTGGGTACAGGTCACCGGTCGGTCGTGTTCTCTCGTATCTCGGAACACTCCCATCCCGCCCCAAACCGCTCCCGTACCCCCCGCTTTGCAGGCGCAGCGGTTACCGTGCTGACGTAAGTGGACCTGGGGAACAAAGGGGGAGGGCCGATGCCCGGAACCGTGCTGCTGCTCGCGGCCTCGCCGACGGGCAAGGGGTGCCTGGTGGACGCGGCCTCCGTGCTCCCCGTGCTCGCGGCCGTGCCCCCGGCGATACTCTCCGGCACCGACACCGCCAACGTGGTCGAACTCGCCGACCCTCTGGAGCCGCAGGCCGTCCTGACCCGGCTGCGGGCCGCCGCGGCCGCCCCCGGCCCGCTCACCGTGTTCGTCACGGGTCAGCTGCAGCTGGACCGCAAGCAGCGGCTGCCGCATCTCGCGCTGGCCCGGACCACGCCCGCCACCGTCCGCTACACCGGCCTGCCCTGGCACTGGATCCGCGAGGAGCTGCGGTTGCGGCCGGCCGGGGCGACCACGCTCGTCCTCGACCTGCACGCCGACCACGAGACGTGGGAGTGGCTGCGTACCGTGCCCCTGGACTCCGGGCGCAACAACGCCGTGTACGGGCGTGTCGCACCGCCGCCGGCCCGCCGGGAGGTCGCGTCGCCGTCGTACATGAAGGCCGTGGCGACCGTGCTGCGCAGCGGGCACCGGCCGTCGCTGGCGCACCTGCACCAGCAGGTGCTCGCCCGGCTCGGCGCCGAGGCCGCGAGCGGCATTCTGTTCAGCACCCACACCCCGGACAGCGGGGATCCGCACGACGCCATCAGCACGGCCGCGCGGGGCGGCCGGTACGCGGAGGCCGACGGGCTCGCCGCGCGCTGGGAGGAGGCCGCCGCGCGGGCGCACGGGCCGGCCTCCGAGGACGCCCTGCACTGGTCCGAGGTACGGGCCGACCTGGCGATGTTCGCCGGGGACGCGGCGCGCAGCTGCCGTACCTGGCTGACCGTCGCGCATGCCCGGCTGGCCGCCGGGCAGCCGGCCGACGCACCGGCCGTCGAGACGGCCGTGGACCGGGCCCACCACCAGTGGGGGGCCATCAAGGACGCGGCGCGGGCCCGTGAACTGGGGCCCGCGCTCGCGGAGTTGAGACTCAGGGTGCCGGGCCGCCGGGAGGGTGCCCTGGACCATGTCCAGCAGCACCTGCGGCAGCTTCAGACCAGCTGATGCACTAGTTCGTGAAGGTGAAGTACTTCCACGCGCCGTAGGTCGTGGAGTTGACGGTGTCGCCGGACGTGCCGTTGATGTAGTCGGAGCGGACCCGGAAGCGCCAGCCGACGTCCTGCTTGTGGTTGCCGGTGAACTCGACCTGGGAGATGCCGCTGCCGGAGAGCGCGAAGTACTTCGAGTCGTCGGAGTACCACCTGCCCTGGTAGTAGACCTGGAAGTCGAACCGCTGCGCACGGCCGGTGTAGTACGGCATCTTCGTCGTGAACAGCGGGTTCTTGGTCTTGTGGAAGAAGGCGTAGGTCTGGCCCCAGGTCTTCTTCGTCTTGTACTGGCGGCCGGCCGACATGGAGACGCTGACCTTCGCGCCCACCGAGCTGGACACCGACCGCGGCTGCCAGCGCGCGTCGCCCGTGAACTTCGCGGTGACCTTGGTGTCGCGCTTGAGGTCCAGGGTGACGGACAGGTTGCCGTGCGAGTCGACCTTGCCGGACCTGGCCAGCTTGTTGGGCTTGTCCGGGCCGAAGGGGTCGGCCCAGATCTCCACCGTGCGGTTCTTGTAGGTCGTACCGAGGTGGGCGGTGAACTTCACGTCCTGCCCGTACGCGTACACCTTGCCGTTGTTGTTCAGCGTCAGCGTCGGCTTGGCGCGGGAGACGTCCACGGTGTCCTTGGCGGAGGCGGCCGTGTGCTCGGCGTCGCCCGCGTAGGAGACCTGGTACGTCACCTTGCCGCCGGCCGGCGGGGTGTCGGTGAACGAGTAGGTGCCGTCGGCCTTGACGGTGACGGCGGGCAGTGCCTTGCCGTTCGGCGAGTCCAGGTCGGTGCGGGTGACCGCGAGCTGGGTGCCGGCGGGCAGCGGGGCCGTCGAGGAGACCGTGCCGGTGACGGTGAGCTGCTTGGCGCGGGTCGCCGTCGCCGGGGCGTTCACCGTGACGGTGGTGGCCGCCCGGCCCGGGGTGTCGTACTCGCGCAGGGAGTACACGTCCGCGTCGTTGTACGTCACCGCGAACAGCCGGGAGCCGTCCGGCGTCCAGGCCAGACCGCCGTCGGCGAGGGTGTCGGCGCCGCTGGACGTGCCGGTGTTGGGGAAGTCGTACGTGCGCACGGCCTCGCTGCTGCCCGGGTGGAAGATGTAGATGTCCGGGTCGTACCAGGCGAAGCTGCCGCCCGCGACCGTGCCGTCGGGCGCGATCGCGACCGCGTTCGGGTAGGCGGTGCTGGTGTACTTGCCGTCCTCGTTGAGGTCGGACGTCCTGTACACCTGGTGGTAGTACGGCGCCCCGCTGGCCACCACGACGTCCTTGCCGTCGGGGGTGACCTGGAGGTCGTTGAGGTTGCTGCCGTCGGTGCGGATGTGGGCCAGCTGGGTCGCGGTGCCCGACGAGACGTTGTACGAGGTCAGCGAGGCGGGGCTCAGGTCGCGGTCGCCGGCGACCAGGATGTCCGTGCCCGGTGCCGCGTCCAGGACGGGCGCCGAGTACCAGCTGTTGTCCTGGTTGAGGGTGACCGCGTGCTGGTCGTTCGTCAGGTCGACGGAGCCGATGTTGCCCTCGGCGGCGTCGCCGTAGCCGAACCACAGCTTGCCGTCCGCGAGGGCGACGCTGCGCGGCTTGTCGCCGACGGTGTAGCGGGTGGTCTCGGTGTCCGTCGCGGTGTCGATGACGGCGACGGCGTCCAGGTCCCGGACGGCCGCGTAGAGCGTGCCCGAGTCGGCCGACAGTTCGAGGCCGGTGACCCCGGACAGGTTGGTCGTCAGCTGCTTGAGCACATTGCCCGAGTAGTCGGTGACGACGATCTTGCCGTTGCTCGGGTCGCTGATGAAGACCTGCTGGTGGACGCCGTCGACGACGATGTCACCGGTCGACCTGATCGGCAGCAGGGCGCTGGTGTCGGCGAAGGCCGGCGTGGTGGCGGCCAGGGCCGCGGAGCTGAAGAGGACCGCCAGGGTGGTGGCGGCCGTGACGGTGCGGGTGCGCATACGCACGCTGATTCGAACCCCCCGGATCGAATGAAGTGGGGCGCCACGGGAAGTGGCCCACGGGTGCCTGCGGATGTGCGCGCGCTGTGGGCCGCGTGTGGCGGATGTGATGAAGACTAGGTCATGCCACTGACAATCAGCACCCGGGATTCCCCATCGGGAAGCGGTCGCCGACGGGGCGGGGAGGGGGCGTTCGGCCGCGGCCGGGTCAGGCGTATGCGCCGGAGGCGATGCCGGTCGGCTTCGCCTCGTCGAGGTGGCCGTCGAGGTGGCCGTCGAGGTGGCCGTCGCACCGGGAGTCCTGGAGCGGGAGGCCTGGAGCGGGAGGCCGGGGTCGCCGCACGGGGGCGAAGCCCTCCCGGCGGGGTCGGTGCGGTCCCGCCGGGGCCGGCGGGGCCGGCGGGGCAGGCGGGGCAGGCGGGGCGCGTCAGCGCGACGCGTGTTCGGCGGTGGCCGGCGCGGTGGAACGGGAGCCATTGTCCGTCGCTCTGGCAGGCCCCGCGTTGGCGGCCGTGATGAGCGCGGCCACGGCGATCACGGCGGCTGCCACACTACGGGCGGTGGCGGTTCCCCCGATCGAGCGGAGCCGGGAGTGGGGGAGTGCGGCAGGGCGTGCGGATGTGCGTCCGAGCACGGCGACCTCGCAACGACAGGGGCGGGTTAAGCGTGTTTAATTCGCCGTTTAACCTAGGGGCTGACAGAGCTCAACGGCAAGGGGCGCAGGGGGAGTTGGGGGGAGTGACAGAATGCAGGAACGGGACGATCCGGAGATCATCGGGCGACGGGTGCAGCAACTGCGCACCGAGCGGGGGCTGACCCAGCGGCAGTTGGCCGAACCGGCCTACACACCGGCCTATATCTCCACGCTGGAGGCGGGTCGGGTGCGGGCCTCCGACGAGGCGCTGCGGCACATCGCCGGGCGGCTCGGCGTCGGCTTCGAGGAACTGGCCAGCGGGCGCCCCGCCCACCTCGCCACCGACCTCAGGCTGCGGCTCACGGAGGCCCAGCGGACCCTGGCCACCGGCGCGGCCGAGGAGGCCGCCGCCCTGTACACCGCCCTCTTCGCGGAGGCGGAGGCGCTCGGGCTGGCGGTCGAGCAGGCCACCGCACTGCTCGGCCTGGGCGAGTGCGCCCTGGACACCGGTGAGCTGGGGCAGGCCAGGGAGTTCTTCGAGCGGGCCGAGGTGTGGACGGCCGACGAGCCGCTGCCCGTACGCGTCCCGGCGATCCGCGGCCGGGCCGTCAGCCACTACCTGGCCGGTGAACTCCGGTACGCCGTCTACCTCCTTGAGACCACGCTCGACGAGCTGAACCGCAGCGGCCTGCACGACCCCGACGCGCTGCTGCTCCTCTACGCCTCCGCCATCGGCCCGTACATGGACATGGGCGCCCACGCCCGCGCCGCCCAGGCCGCCGAACTCGCCCTCGCCCTCGCCCCGCAGGCCGGCGATCCCGCGCTGATCGCCCGGATGCACCGCTCCGTCGCCCGCACCCTGCTCGCCGAGGGCCGGGTCGCCGAGGCCGACGCCTCCCTGGCCAAGGCCGCCGAGCTGTACCGCCAGCTCCAGCTGCGCACCGAACTCGCCAACTGCCACTGGATGCGCGGTTACGTCTACGCCCAGAACGGCGAACTGGAGCGCGCCGAGGGCGAGTTGCGGGAAGCCCTGGCGATGCTGTCGGAGACCCGGGCGGCCCTGTACCGCAGCCAGGCGGCCGTCGAGCTGGCCGACGTACTGCACCGCCGGGACAAGTCCGAGGAGGCCGCCGCGCTGCTGCACGACGTGCTCGGCGACTTCTCCTCCGAGCGCGGCGCGGTGCACGCGGCCGCCGCGCACCGCCTGCTCGGCATCATCGCCGAGGACGCCCGGGAGACGGAGGCCGCGGAGGAGCACTACGTGCGCGCGCTGAGCCTGCTGGAGCGGGCGGGCGCGGCCGGCGACCTGGCGGACCTGTGCCGACTGCTGGGGGACCTGCTGCGCCGCACCGGCCGGGTGGAGGCGGCCCTGGACGCGTACCGCACCGGCCTCGGCCACCGAACGGCCCCGGGCACCACGACCCTGGGCCCGGCACCGGCGCAGCCGCCGCTGTAGGGGGTGCCGCTACCGCCCGGTGGTTGTCGCATGATCGGTATCGAGGGCGGCTCCACTGTCGTGTTTCCTGCGTGAACGGACTCGACATGGCGGACGATCGGCCAACGGCTTCTACAACAGTCTCGTCAGCGACACCTTCGAGACGACGGAGAAGACGATGACCGACCACGGAGCCGACCTCCTTGTCCGTGCCGGCGCGGTGCACACCCTGCTGCCCGGGCGGGCCCCGCAGCGGGCGCTCGCGGTGCGCGGCGACCGGATCGCCGCCGTGTCCGCCGACCCGGCCGGCCTCGACCACCTGGTGACCCCGGCGACCGAGGTCCACGACCTGCCCGGCGCCACCGTGCTGCCCGCCTTCGACGACACCCACACCCACCTCGTCCTCGCCGCGCACGGTGCCCACGACGTCCCCGTCCACCTGGCCCGCGACATCCCCGCGTTCCTGGAGCTGATCCGGCAGCGGGCCGCGGTCACACCCGAGGGCGAGTGGATCCGCACTACCACCAACTGGCAGGAGCTCAACCTGGCCGAGCGCCGCATGCCCACCGCGGCCGAACTCGACCGGGCCACCGACCGGCATCCCGTCCTGGTCAAGCGCGGCGGCCACAACGACGTCGTCAACTCCTTCGCGCTGCGCCTGGCGGGCATCACCGAGGACACCCCCGCACCGGCCGGCGGCACCATCGGCCGCGACGCCGACGGCAGGCTCGACGGCCGGCTGACCGACAACGCCATGGGCCTGGTGGAGCGCCTGATCCCGGCCCAGGACCGGCGGCAGCGCATCGACGGACTGCGCCTGGCCGGCGGCCAGTACGCGGCCACCGGAATCGGGACCGTACGCGACTGCATGGTCTCCCCCGCCGACTACGAACTCCTGCGCGCCGCCCGTGCGGACGGCGTGCCCGGAGTCCGGGTGCGGGCCCTGGTCTCCGCGCTCGGCATGACCGGCGCCGCCCAGGTCGAGGACCTCCTCGACACCATGGAGGAGTGGCGCTACGACGCCGACCCGTGGCTGTCGGTGTGGGGCGTCAAGTTCGGCCTCGACGGCGGTCTGGAGGCCGGCGCCACCGAGGAACCGTACGCCTGCGACCACTCCTTCTCCGGAACGCTGATCTGGGACCCCGACGCGCTGGTCGAGGCGGTCGAGGCAGTGGTCCGGCGCGGCTGGCGGGTCGGCACGCACGCCTACGGCGACCGCGCGGTGCGCACCCTCCTGGACGTCTACGAACGCGTCCTCGGCAACGTCCCCGGGCTGCCCGCCGGCTCCCTGGTGATGGAGCACGGCGGCCTCGCCGGCCCCGAGCAGCGCGCCCGTGCGGTCGCCCTCGGCATCCCCGTCACCATCCAGCAGCCCCTGCTGCACGACACCGCCGAGGTGGAGGAGGGCTTCTGGGGCCCGGAGCGGGTCGCCCGCCTCTTCCCGGCCCGCGGCTGGGTCGACCTGGGCGCCCAGGTCAGCGCGGGCTCCGATTTCCCGGTCGGCCGGTTCGGCGCGATGCGCTCGGTGTGGGGCATGACGACACGGCAGACGGTCATCGGCGTGAAGGGCCCCGAGCACGCGATCTCGTACGAGGAGGCGCTGATCCTGCACACGGTCCAGGCGGCCCGTCTGACGGGCGAGTCCCACCTGCGCGGCACACTGACCCCGGGCCGCTGGGCGGACCTCACGGTGTGGGACCGGGACCCGGCGACCGCCTCCGGCGAGGACCTGCGTGACCTGAATCCGACGCACACGATCATCGGCGGTACTCAGGTGACGCCGTGAGCGGCTCCACCCGTTAAGGGGCGCGGAGCTGCATCGATGTGCGGCTCCGCAGCGTGGACGCGACGCCGCCCGCGCTCGGTTCGTACAGCGCTGAGCGCGAGGCGGCGCAGCGGGTCGGGGCCTTCCCGGCGCTGCGGGCCGGGAACCCGGTGGCGCTGACGCGCGCCGAGTTCGGCTCGCGGGCGATCCACGACAGCGGGCGCTCGCTGACCGGCGGGGTCGGCGAAGGCGGTGCGGCAGCCGTCGGACCCCTACGAGAAGCCGTAGCCCGTTCGGCCCAGGTGACCGGGTCGTGCCGCCCCGCATGACGGACGGTGGCATCCGTAGGCACCGGCACACGAACCCTGGCATTCGCAGGTGGACGAAGGGAACCCTCCCGCCCATGCATATCGATCTGACAGGACGCACCGCACTGGTCACCGGCTCCACCCAGGGGATCGGTGCGGCCATCGCCGTGGGGCTCGCCCGGGCCGGCGCCCGCGTGGGTGTCAACGGCCGTGACGAACGCCGGGTGGCCGACAGCGTGCGGGCGCTGGCCGAGCAGGCCCCCGGAGCCGACCTGGTGGCCGTGGCCGCCGACGTCTCCACCGACGAGGGCGCGGCCCGGGCGACGGAGCTGCTGCCCCAGGTGGACATCCTCGTCAACAACCTGGGTGTCTTCGGGGCCGCCGACCCGCTGGAGCTCAGCGACGACGAATGGCGGCGCTACTTCGAGGTCAACGTGCTCGCCGCGGTACGCCTGACACGGTTGTACCTGCCGGGTATGACCGAACGCGGCTGGGGGCGCGTGCAGTACATCGCCAGCGACTCGGCGGTGGTCATCCCGGCCGAGATGATCCATTACGGGATGTCGAAGACCGCGCTGCTGGCGGTGAGCCGCGGGTTCGCCAAGAAGGCGGCCGGCACGGGCGTGACGGTGAACTCGGTGGTCGCGGGCCCCACCCACACCGGCGGTGTCGAGGACTTCGTGTACGGACTCGTGGACCGGGATCTGCCGTGGGAGGAGGCGCAGCGGACGTTCATGCGCGAGTACCGGCCGCAGTCCCTGCTGCAACGGCTGATCGAGCCGGAGGAGATCGCCCACATGGTCGTCTACCTCAGCTCCGAGCAGGCATCGGCCACGACCGGGGGCGCCCTGCGGGTGGACGGCGGTTACGTCGACTCGATCCTCCCCTGACGGCGGGGGCCGGGTTCCGGGGCGGGCTCTAGGCCTGTGCCCGGCCCTGTTCCCTCACCTGGGCGAGGCGTTGGACGCCGACGTCGAGGGTCTGTTCGGTGGTGTGCGCCGGGAGGGTGCCGAGAGCGCCGGCGGTGAGGACGATCGCGTCGTCGCCGACGCGGACGACGGCGATGTCGACGGTGAGGGTGGTGGGGTCGTCGTCCGGCGAGGGCTGCGCGGTGAGGGTGACCCGCAGCCCCTGCCGGGCCTCGCCGAAGGCCGCCAGCCCGGAGTCGGCGACCTGGACGGTCTCGGTCCCGGCCGAGGTGGTCTGCGCGGCGAACCGCCCGCAGACGCCGGGCACCGCCCGCAGCCAGGCCAGGGTCCGGTCCACGTCGGCGGCACGGCTCGCGTAGACCTGGTAGCGGAGCTGGGCGTCGTCGTCGCCGTCGTCGAGGACGGTGACGGCGTGCGGGCCGGCCGGTTCGAGCAGTTCGTCGGCGTACAGGGCGTCAAGCAGGCGCTGGCAGTCGGGCTGCGCGGTGACGGCCTTGAGCAGCCCGTCGTGCCAGGTGGCGGTGGACTCGCCCGCCGTCCACGGCACCCCGAGGTCGCCCTCCTCGACCAGCGCGGCCTGGGCCTGGTCGGGGGTGAGCGCCGGGATGCCGGGCGAGGCGGCCGGGCTGGCGGGGGCCGGACGCTCGGCGGCGGTCGCGTTCGCCGCCGGGGAGGCGCCCGCGGCGGACGCCTCCGGCGGCCGGCCGGCCGTACAGGCGGAGACGGCGAGCAGGCCGGCCACGGCAAGACCGGAGGCGATGACTCTCATGGCGGGGGCCTCCCCGGGAACAGGAGCGGTGGACGCGTGAGATCACGCCATCACCACTGACGCCCGCCTACCACCGCTCCGGTCCGTCCGGGTGAGTCCCGTGGTGCGGGTGGCTCCCCCGGACGGTCACCGGCGTCGCCGGGTCAGTGGACGTCCACGAAGTCCTGCGCCGACCGGGTGGCGAAGTGGGTGCTGTCGCCCGCGTAGTCGATCGCCCAGGTGCCGTCGCGGGTCGCCTTCGGCTTGGCGGTGAAGTGGCCGGTGCTGTCGGTGGCCGCCGTGGTCACGGTCTTCCAGGTGGTGGTGCCGGTCGCCCGGAACAGGACGGTGACCCGCTGACCGCCGTACGCCTTCCAGGCCGTGGTGTGGTGCTGCAGAACCCCCGTCACGGTGAGGGTCTTGCCCTTGGCCACCGGCTGCGGGGTGATCTTCAGCGTGGTGATCCGGCTGACGGTCCGGGACTTCTTGACCGCGGTGGTGACCTGGTCCTGGTAGGTCGTGGAAGCGCGGTGGTGCGCCCGGTACCAGCCGGAGGCACGGTTGCTCGCGCCGATCGTGAAGGAGCCGTCGGCCTTGGCCTTGCCGGTGGCCACGCGGGTCCACCCGGTGTGTCCGTCGGCCGAGTACTCCAGGTCCACGGCCTGGCCGCCCAGACCGGGCGAACGGCTCACGGTCGCGGCCAGCTTGCCGGAGGCCGTGACCTTGTGGTCGGCGCCCAGCATGGCCTTGAAGCCCGTGATCGACAGCGGCATCTGGACCTGCTGGGTCACATCGGCCCAGGCGTTGCTGAGGTACGGGGCCTCCGCGGACGTGCCGAGCGAGAAGGAGCCCGGACGGGTGACGGTGACCTTCACGCTGTACGAGCCGTCGGCGCCGGTCACCGCGGTGGTGGTGACCGCCGGAGCGGCGCCCCCGTCGGCGTAGCTCACCTGGATCGTGCGGCCCGCCAGGGGATGCACCGTGTACGGGCTGACCTGCTCGGTCCAGGTCGCCTTGCCGGACAGCGTGACCGTGGCGCCGGAATGTGCCGGGGAGGCGGACGTCCTGGCGGCGATGCCGACCGCGCCGTCGATCCTGGCGAGGTCGGGCGCCAGCGTGCAGGCGGCGGTGCCCACGACGTGCGCGGCCGGGTCGGTGCCCGGGTTGGCGGTCACCGAGATCCAGGCGCCGCCCGCCACGGTGATCGCCTGGCTGAAGGTGCCGTCGGCGGTCAGCGGGGCGTCCGTCGTCCTGGGATCCAGCTCGGTCTCGGACTTCCATCTCACGGTCGCGAGGCCCGCGTACGGCTGCAGTTGCCCGGTGTAGGGATCGCGGCCGAGCACGGTGCCGGAGACGGTCACCGTCCGGTGGTCGGTGTCGGACGCGGCCCGGTCGGTGCGGGCCGTCTGGACGACCGGCTGGAGCGTGTAGTCCACCAGGCCGTACAGCTCCGTGGACAGACCCGGGTAGTGGATGAGCGGCGCGTCGACGTAGGCGGCCCACGTGCCGTAGGCGTCCAGGTGGATCGGCCCGTCGGTCTGCCAGGTGTTCGCGGTACCGGTGGGCACCCAGCTGACCGGCACGGTCCACGAGCCGACGTGCAGCTCGGTCGGCAGGCTGTTCACGCTGGTGTCCAGCTTGAGGACCACCACGCCGCGGTGGTCCGCCAGGCTGTGGATATCGGCCTTCTGGTTGGTGGAGTCGGCGGTCGAGGAACAGCCGGGCACCGTCGCGGCCGCGGCGGAGGGGGCCGCGACCGTGGCCGCGGTCGCGGCGAGGAGCGCGGCGGTGAGGGCCGCGGTCAGGTTCCTCGGCACCGAAGTCTTCGTCATACGACCGATCATGACCCGCTGTCAGTCGGATGATCGGATCGTGTGGGGGAGTTGTGACGAATGCGTGACGTCGGTGCGGTCGCCGGGCGGGGCGGACCCGTCGAAGCAGCCGATCTGCGGTACGTCGGGGCGGACGGCGGCAGGCACCGGCCGGTGATGGTGCACCGGAGCGTCATCGGGAGCGTGGAGCGGGCCGTCGCGCATCTTCTGGAGGTGCACGGCGGGGCCTTCCCGGCCTGGCTGGCGCCGGTGCAACTGCTCGTCCTGCCGGTCGCCGAGGCGCAGTCGGAGCAGGCCGAGGCGCTGGTCGCGGCGGCGGTCGCGGGCGGGCTGCGGGCGGAGGCCGCCGGTCCCGGGCAGGGGAGTCTGGGCGCGCGGGTGTGCGGCGGCCGGCTCGTGCCGTACCAGGCGGTGATCGGCGCGCGGGAGGCCGAGGCGGGGCTCGCGGCCGTACGGCTGCGGGACGGGCGCCGGGTGGGCGCGTTGCCCGGGGCGGAGCTGGTGCGGCGGATCGGGGCTCGGGTGGCGGGGCGGGGGACCGGACTGTGGGAGGACTGACGGGCCGGGTGGCGGGGTGACTGACGGGCGGGGCGGGGATGGGCGGCGGGGTGGCCGGTGAGGGCGGCTGTCAGGTGGGGGCGGCCGTCAGGTGAGGGCGGCCGCCGCCTCGCGGAGTTCGGTGAGGGCGTCGTGGGCCAGGTCGGGGAAGGGGCGGTCGTTCGCCGGGGTGATCCACTGGGCGAAGGCCGTGGCGAACGCGCGGATGCCGAGGTCGGCGGCGAGGCCCGCGGTCGGGTCGGGCACGCCGCGGCGGCGGAGGGCGTCGGTCAGGGTGGCCGCGAGGTTGAGCTCCTTGAAGGCCAGGCGCTCCCGCAGCTCGCTGTGACCGGCGATGACCTCGCTCAGGCGGGGGCCGAACGCGCGCTGCTCGGGGGTGAAGGAGGCGGTCAGGGTGTCCAGGGCCGCGGCGACCGCCCCCAGCGGGGTCGCGGCGGCCGGTGCGGACTCCACGCCCTCCGTGAGGAGGCGGCCGTGCAGTTCCTGCCCCGCGAACAGCACCTCGCGCTTGTCCGGGAAGTGCCGGAAGAAGGTCGTCTTGGTCAGTCCGGCCCGCTCGGCGATCTGGGCCACGGTGGTGCTGTCGTAACCCTGCTCGCCGAACAGGTCGATCGCGGCCTGTACGAGTCGCTGCCGTGCGTTCGGTTCCCATCGAGCCATGGGCACAGCTTAGGTGATGTGACTCGGTACCGTCACAGTGCTACGGTGACGGTACCGAGTCACATCACCTTCTTCTCGTTCTCGGGAGAGCTGTCATGCGTGTCTTCGTCACCGGCGCCGGCGGTCACATCGCCTCCGCCGTCATCCCCGAACTGCTCCGGGCCGGGCACCAGGTCGTCGGCCTCGCCCGCTCCGACGACTCCGCCGCGGCCGTCACGGCACTGGGCGCCGGGGTCCGCCGGGGTGACCTCGCGGACCTGGACGGGCTGCGGGCGGCCGCGCGGGACGCCGACGCCGTCGTCCATCTCGCCTTCGACCACGCGGCCATGGCCGCCGGCGACATGGCCGGTGCCGCGGCCACGGACCTGGCGGTGACGCGGGCGTTCGGCGAGGCGCTCGCCGGCACCGGCAAAACCCTCGTCGGGATCGGTATGGGGCCGGGTGACGGCAACGAGCACATCGAGAGGACTGTCAACGCGAATCCCCGGTCCGCCACCCGGGAGTTGCTCGGTGAGCTGGCCGGACAGGGGGTGCGCACGGTGGTCGTCGGGGTTCCGCCGGTCGTGCACAGCACGCGGGACCGGGGCGGGTTCCTGCCGATACTGATCGGGATCGCACGGGCGACGGGGATCTCCGGATATGCCGGGGACGGCGGGAACCGCTGGTCCGGCGTCCACACGCTGGACCTCGCCCGGCTGTACCGGCTGGCACTGGAGAAGGCGCCGGCGGGAGCGGAGCTGCACGCGGTGGCCGACGAGGGGGTCACGGTGCGGGAGATCGCCGAGGTGATCGGCAGGCGGCTGGGGGTGCCGGCGGAAAGGGTGCCGGAGGAGCGGGTCGCCGGGCACTTCGGGTTCTTCGGGGCGCTGATCTCGATGGACGTGCCGGTGAACGGTGCGCGGACGCGGGAGTTGCTGGCGTGGGAGCCGGTCGAGGTGGGGCTGATCGGAGATCTCGAGGAGGGGCACTACTTCAAGGGCGAATGATTTCGGGCGCCCCTTCAGGTCGGCTGTTCTCCCGCCGGTCGGGGAGTTTCCGGCGTCTCCTGGCCCGGCTGTCGTGCCGTTCGTTCGGGTGTTCTGGTCGGCGCATAGAGTCGGGCCGACGGAAGGAGCCCCCCCGTGCCCGCTCAGCCCATCCCCGTGATCATCGACTGCGACACCGGTGTCGATGACGCCCTCGCCCTGTTGTTCGCCGTGCGGCACCCGGGGATCGACCTGCGGGCGGTGACCTGCGTGGCCGGGAACACCGACGTGGACGGGGTGGTCCGGAACACGCTGACCGTGCTGGAGCGGGCCGGGGCCGGGGACGTTCCCGTGGCGCGGGGGGCCGAGCGGCCGCTCGTCGAGGCGGCCCGGTCGGCCAGGCACGTGCACGGCACGGACGGCATGGGCGACCTGGGGCTGCCCGCGCCCACCCGCCGCCCCGCCGACGTCGACGCCGTCACCCTGCTCCGCCGCGAGATCCTCGCCTCGCCCCGCCCGGTCACCCTCGTGCCGACCGCGCCGCTCACCAACATCGCGCTGCTGCTGCGCACCCACCCCGAGGTCACCCGCAACATCGAGCGGATCGTCTTCATGGGCGGCGCGGTCGCCACCGGGAACGCCACGCCGGTCGCCGAGTTCAACGTCTGGCACGACCCCGAGGCCGCCGCGATCCTGCTCACCGCCGGAGTGCCGATCACCATGTACGGCCTGGACGTCTTCCAGCGGGTCGTGGTGCCGGGCGCGGACGTGCGGAGGCTGCGCGCGAGTGCGGAACCGGGCGCCCGGCTCGCCGGTGACCTGCTCGCGCACCGGCCCGCCGCCCCGGACCCGGACGGCGACGACCCGGCCGGCGGCCTCGGCGACGCCGGCGCGGTCTGTGCCGTCGCCGACCCGGCCGGTCTGACCACCTGGCACCTCCCGGTCGAGGTCTCCCTGGCCCCGGGACCGACCCGCGGCCAGACCGTCGTCGACCGCCGCCCCCGCCCGGGCGAGGCCGAGATCCACGGCGGTGGCCGGGAACGGGCCATGGTGGACGTGGCACTCGACGTGGACGTGGCCCGGTACGTGAGGCTGTATCTGGAGACGGTCGTCACCGACTAGGCCGAAGGCAGCCGTGGACGGAAGGCAGCCGTGGACGGAAGGCAGGCGTGGGCCGAAGGCAGCCGTGGGCGGAAGGCAGCCGTGGGCGGAAGGCGGCCGTGGGCGGAAGGCGGCCGAAGGGCAAATCCAACTGCTGGGGTCCGGTCTGGCACATCAAGAACTGCTGAGCCCCGTCCGCACAGGTACGCCCCAGTCGCTCAAGGCGGCTGGGGCGTACCTGCGTCGCGGGGTGCGCGGGGCCTCGGGTCAGGCGCGGGTCGCCTTGCGGCGTCGCGTGACGACGACGATCGCGGCACCGCCGGCCAGCAGCACGGCCGCGCCGCCGGCGAGGAGCGGGGTGGTGGAGCTGGCGCCGGTGTGGGCCAGGTCGCCGCCACCGCCGGAGTCGGTGCTCGGGGCCGGTGCGGGGGCGGTCGTCGACTCGGAGGCGGAGGCCGACGGGGTGGCCGTGCCGGTCGACTCGCTCTGCGAGGGCGACGGGGTCTGTGCGGCCGGCGGCGTGCTCTCCTCGGCCGGGGTGGACTCCGAGGCGGAGGGCGACGGGGTCGGCGACGGGGAGGACGACTCGCCGGTCGCGCAGTCCTTCGTACCGCCGTTCCAGGACGCGATCAGCTTGTCCTTGATGACCGCGTGGTCCGGGCCGGCCGGCAGGTCGCCGTGCTCGAAGCCGTCGTTCGCGTCCTTCTCGCCGTCGAACTTGACCGCGCCCCGGTAGAGGTCGATCTGCGCGAAGCAGCCGGCGTCCGGGACCGCGATGTCGAGGGAGTCGGTCTGGCCCTGCTTGACCGTCACCGAGTCGAAGTCGACGAAGATCTGCTCGCCCGAGGTGGCGAAGGTGGCGCCGTGGGCCAGGTAGGAGGCGAGCGAGGCGGTGCAGCTCGCGGCGTCGGCGGCAGCGCGCACCTTGATGTGGACCTTGCCGTCGTCGGTGACCTTCAGGTTCTGGTCGTCGACCTTCACCGAGTCGAAGAAGTTCGCGCCGTCGACCGAGAACTGGCACTTGTCGGTGCCGGTCTCCGTGCCGGCTCCGGTACCGGGGCTGTAGTGGCCGCCGGACTTCCAGCCGTCACCGCCGGGGGTGCCGTGCGCGAAGGCGCCGGACGCCCCGGCGACGGAGGCGGCACACAGGGCGAACGACGCGAGGCCCGTCCCCAGCAGGCGGTGCGCGGTGACATGTCTGGTTATGGACATGGATATCCCATCGTGGAGCTCGCGAGGAGGGCAGCGGAGGCTGCGGAAAGCGAAGAAACACCAGGCTCATCGGTCGCATGCGCCACGGTGTGCGCCCATGGTCGTGTGACGTGCCGAACCCTGTCAACCTGCTTGGAAGCAAGAGGTGTTCGGGGCTCATCACAACTCCCACACACAGGGAATGATCACCTCCGTGCGGTGTGAAGGTTCGCTTTCTCGGCATTATGGACAGACTTGTTCTCGGTTCCCCCCCCGCTCGAATTCCGTCCCGCCCGAAAGGAACGCGCGTGGTCGACCTCTCCTCCCGGAACCCCGACTGGTGGCGCCAGGCCGTGATCTACCAGGTGTATCCGCGCAGCTTCGCCGACGCGGACGGCGACGGGCACGGTGACCTCCGGGGCGTCACCGAGCGGCTGTCCCATCTGGGCGCGCTCGGCGTGGACGCCCTGTGGCTCAGCCCGTTCTACCCGTCCGAACTCGCCGACGGCGGCTACGACGTCGCGGACTACCGGGACGTCGACCCGCGCCTGGGCACCCTGGACGACTTCGACGTGATGGTCGCCGAGGCGCACCGGCTGGGTCTGAAGGTGATCGTCGACATCGTCCCGAACCACACCTCGCATCTGCACCCCTGGTTCCAGGAGGCCCTGCTCGCGGGCCCCGGCTCGGCGGCCCGCGACCGCTACGTCTTCCGGCCCGGCCGCGGCGAGCACGGCGAACTCCCGCCCTCCGACTGGCAGTCGGTGTTCGGCGGCAGCGCCTGGCGCCGGGTCCCGGACGGTGAGTGGTACCTGCACCTCTTCGCCCCCGAGCAGCCCGACCTGAACTGGGCGCACGAGGAGGTCCGCGCCGACTTCCGCACCACCCTGCGCTTCTGGTCCGACCGGGGCGTCGACGGCTTCCGGATCGACGTGGCGCACGCCCTGGTGAAGGACCTCGCCGAGCCGCTGCGGGACGTGGCGGAGTTCGGCGCGACCGGCGAGCAGGCGCTGGAGCGGGTGCCGCCCGGCACGCACCCCTACTGGGACCGCGACGAGGTGCACGAGATCTTCCGGGACTGGCGCAAGATCTTCGACGCCTACACCCCGCCCCGCACGGCCGTCGCAGAGGCCTGGGTGCCCGGCGCCCGGCGCGCCCTGTACGCCCGCCCGGACGAACTCGGCCAGGCCTTCAACTTCGAGTATCTCCAGACCCCTTGGGACGCGGCCGCGCTCCGTGAGGTCATCACCGGCTCCCTCGCCACCGCCCGTGCGGCCGGCGCCTCCGCCACCTGGGTGCTCTCCAACCACGACGTCGTACGGCACGCCTCCCGGCTGATGCTGCCGGCAGGCACCGACGAGAACGCCTGGCTGCTGTCCGGCGGCCGGGCGCCGGAGATCGATGCTCCGCAGGGCCTGCGCCGGGCTCGTGCCGCCACCCTGCTGATGCTGGCGCTGCCCGGATCGTCGTACGTCTACCAGGGGGAGGAACTCGGTCTGCCCGAGGCCGCCGACCTGCCCGCGGCCGTCCTCCAGGACCCGGTGTGGGAACAGACGGGCCATGCCCGCAAGGGCCGCGACGGCTGCCGGGTGCCGCTGCCGTGGACGGCGGGCGGGCCGTCGTACGGCTTCGGGCCGGGCGGTGCCTGGCTGCCGCAGCCGGAGTGGTTCGCGTCGTACGCGGTCGAGGCGCAGGCCGGTACGGCGGGCTCCACGCTGGAGCTCTACCGCACCGCGCTGCGGCTGCGCCGCAAACTGATCGAGGGCGAGACGCTGACCTGGGCCGAGGCGCCCGGCGGGGTGCTGCACTTCGCCCGGTCGGACGGCTGGCGGTGCGTCACGAACGTGACGGACGCGCCGGTGCCGCTGCCGCCGGGCGAAGTGCTGCTGGCCAGCGTGCCGCTGCCGCTTGACGGCACGCTGCCGCCCGACACCACGGTGTGGCTGGGCGCCTAGCCGGCGGTGGGGTTGGGGGTCGGGGAGGCGCCGGCATTGCCATCGGCGTTGCCGGTGCCGACGCCGGCACCGCTGCCCGTGAAGCCGTTCTCGCCCGGCAGCGCCGGCGGGCTGGTCGTGCTGTTGACCGGCGGGGTGAGGACGACCTGCGGCTGGCCCCCGTCCGGAGGCGGCGGCGTCAGGTCGGTGGCGGGCAGCTTCGGCGGGGTCGTCTCCTGGAAGAGGACCGACGGGAAGTCGACCAGGCCGGTCTGCTCCATCACCGTGATGTGGTCGAGGACCGTGGAGTTGGCCTGGTCGGCCAGGATCCGCACCAGGGTGTTCCGGGTCGTGGAGCGGATCTTGGCGATCGTGTTGAAGATCGAACCGTGCGTGACCCGCAGGATGTTGGCGAAGTCCGTGTCGAACTTCTTGCCGCTGTCCGCGGTCAGGGTGTTGACGAACCCCTGCTGCTGCGGAGAGGGCAGGTTCGGGATGGTGATGTTGAGCATGGGCGCGATCTTGCGGCAGCTGGCGTCCAGCGCCGCGTGCCCGTCGATCAGGTGCTTGCTCGCGGTGATGACCGCCTGGCTCTGGCCCTTCTTCAGGCCGAGCTGGCCCACGGGGTACTCCCACAGCCCGGCCGCGCGCACCTTCACCACGAAGTCACGGTCGCCTTCGGTCAGGGGCCCCCACTGGGTGTTGGCGATGACGCGGGTCGTGTCGCTGGACACGGTGTTCACGCCCAGCATGCTCGGGTAGGCCAGTGCCACGAGGGTCAGGCTCAGGGCTCCGCCCACGAAGAGCGTGCCCGTCGCGTTCCGCGAAAAGCGCACCGGTGCCTCCTGCCGGTCAGTGGTCCCGCGCAGGGGCGGGTCGGTCGACGGTGAATACGGATGGCGGAAGCGCCGGAAACCTTTTGGTTTGGCAAAGAACTTGTGAGGCCTTGTTCTGCCCCGGGAGCCGTCTTCTCATGTCTTGGCCACGGGAAGGTGATGACTTCCTCTGGCGGGTGTGGCCATGACAAAGCCGCGGACTAGCTTCGCCGCATGCCCCCACACTCCCCCTTCCCGCGCCTTCCGCACGGCGCCGCTCCCGGTCGTGGTCCCGGCAGCGGACCCGGCCGGGGCCCCGCCGCGCTGCCCGTACTGCCCTACCGCAAGCCCACCAAGGGCCGTGACTACTGGGTGTTCGACGACGTCCTGCCGGACGTGGACGCCGTGCGGGAGCGCTGCCTGGCCAAGGACGACTGGGTCCAGGGATACCCGTACACCTCGGAAACCTGGCCCGGACTGCGCACCATGCCCGGCCTCGAACCCGCCGAACTCGCCGTCGTGGAAGGCCTGGTGAAGCAGGCGACCGGCGCCGGGAAACTGTGGGTGCAGCAGGCGCCGGGCGGCGGCACCCTCAACCACAACTGCGTCCAGGTCGTCGGCGAGGGCGAGAGCGAGCCGCGTCCGCACACCGACTCACGGGCGCTGTGCCGGTACGCGGCGGTGCTGTATCTCAACCCCGGTGTCGCCAAGGACTGCGGCACCGCCTTCTACCGCCAGTCGCTGCCCGGCGGCCGGCTCGGCGGCAACATCGTCCAGGCCCCGCACAACAACCTGGTCGAGGCGCTGGGGACCCGGTTCGTCCCGGGCGACCACTTCGAGGAGGACGTCCGCGTCCCGCACCGGTACAACCGACTGCTCCTCTACAACGCCAACCTCGTGCACAGCGCCACCGGTTACGCCGGCAAGACGCTGGAGGAGAAGCGGATGACGGCGGTGTTCTTCTGGATGGCCTGATGCCACAGGGGAGTTGAGCCGGCGGATCCGGTACGGGATCCGGTACCGGAGCCGGTGCCGGATTCTGTAACGGCGGGCGTGACACGACCACGACGGTCCCGTGACGGCGGGCCCCGAACTTCCCTGCCCGGGGCCGCATCGAAAGAGGTGTCCGGCAGAGAGCCGGGGAGAACACCACCGCTGGGGGACCCCATGTCGAACCGCCGCCGCAACCTCCGCAAGACCGCCGCCGCACTGACCGGCGCCGCCGCGCTGATGGCCCTGCTGACCGCGTGCAACGGCACCGCGACCGGCTCCGTCACCTCCGACGGCGGTACGGCGGCTCCGGCGGCGGGCGACGCGGCGGGCACCGGCGGCTCCACGGGCTCCGGCGGCTCGACCGGCTCGACCGGCTCGACCGGCTCCACGGGCTCCGGCGGTTCCGGGTCGGGGGCCACGCCGGCCGGGAACAGCGGTTCGGGGAGCGGCACGGGCGGGAGCACGGGCTCCGCCACCTCGGGCGGCTCGTCCGGCTCGGGCGGTTCCGCCACCGGCGGCTCGGTCGCCGCCTGCCAGGCCTCCGGGCTCGGCTACTCCTGGGCGGACACCGGCAGCGGCAGCGGCCAGAAGCACGCCGTCGTGGCGCTCACCAACAAGAGCGGCCACTCCTGCACGCTCTACGGCTTCCCGGGCGTCGACCTGGTCAACAGCGGTCAGCAGTGGTCGCTGCAGCGCACCAACGCCACGCCGCAGCGGGTCACCCTGGCGAGTGGCGGATCCGCCCACTTCACCATCACCTATCTGGTGTCGGACCAGAACGACTCCACCGCGTTCAGGCCCACCACGGTCGTCATCACCGCGCCGGACCAGCGCACCTCGTACGACCTGCCGTGGCGCGGCGGCGCCGTGGTGCTCCAGGACGGCGCGACCCACCCGGGGACGTACGTCGGCCCGGTCGGTAAGTGACGACCGGGGACCCGGGGACCCGGGTTCACCCGTTCGGAGCAACCCCCGTGGTGAGGGGCCGAGGGCGGCCGGATCGTCGTACCCATGACACAGCAGACGCATCCGGCACCGGCACCGGCGCCGAGCAGCGGCTGGACCACCGGCGGAGTCGTCTTCGCCGGGGTCCTCCTGCTGATGAACGGCATCTTCGCCATCCTGCAGGGCATCTCCGCGATCGCCACCGACGACGTGTACGCACGGGTGCACGACTACGTCTACAAGATCAGCCTCACCGGCTGGGGCTGGATCCTGGTGATCCTGGGCGCGCTCGGGGTCATCGCGGGCGCCGCCCTCCTCAAGGGCGCCCCCGGCTGGGCCCGCGTGGTCGGCATCTTCCTGGCCGCGCTGAGCATGGTCGCCCAGTTCCTCTTCCTGCCCTACGCCCCCATCTGGGCGCTCATCATGATCGGCATCGACTTCTTCGTGATCTGGGCGCTGGCCGTGTACAAGCCGGAGCCCGCCTGACCGCCGGGCCGCAGCGGAAACCGGTGTGGCCGGTGGGGCTGTCGGCGCCGGGCGATGCCGCGGCACGGCACCGCACGAGGACCCGCGACACCGTACGAGGAATCGTGGCACCCGTGTCCCGCCCCGCCAGCGATAATCCCCCCATGGCACCCCCCTCGGCCGCCCGCCCCCCGCACCACCCACCGGCCGCCACGTGAACGTCGACCTCCCCGAACTCCACCGCCGTCTGCTGCCCGACCTGTTGGCGGCCGGCGCCGCGTACCCCCTGGCCCTGACCGGTGACTACGCGGCCCTGGCCCACGGCCTGTTCGACCGCCCCGGCCGCACGCTGGAGGCCGCCACCCAGCACCCGGCGCCGATGCGGACGATCGCCGAGACGGTCGCCGCGGTCCTGCGCGACCACGGCTGGCACGTGCGCAGACGCGAGACGGACCCGCTCTCCGCACAACTCATCGTCACCGACGCGGTGTCGGAGGAGGCCGGCGAGGTCGACCTCCTCAAGGAGGCCCTCTGGCAGCCGCCCGTCCGGACGGAACTCGGTCTCACCCTCTCCCTCGAGGACACGGTCGGCATGCGGGTCTGGGCGCTGACCGACCGCGGCCTGCCCCGCGACCTCCTCGTCGTGCACGCGGCCGCGGACCGCTGGAGCCTGCCCGACCTCGAGGACCTCGGCCGCCGCCACGCCCGCGACACCTTCGACCTCACCGACCTCCAGTCCCGCCTGACCGGCACCGACTGGATGGACGACAGGGAGTTCACCGCGTACGGCCTGGACGACCAGTCCGTCACGGCCCTCCGCCAGTGGGCCCAGACCTGGGCGGACGACATCGCGGAACGCCTGATGGAGGCCCAGCCGCCGGAGGAGTAGCGCTCGCCCGCGTGCACCCGTCCGCTCATGCCGGTCGGGTGAGCCGCTCGGTGCCCGGGTTTTCTGCCGCCAGGAACTCCACCACCGCCAGGGCGAACAGGAGGCACAGGGCGATGCCGATCACCACCCAGCCGGTGGGGTGGGACCACAGCAGGTAGACCAGCAGCGCCACGGCGACCAGGAGCCAGCTGATCCAGGTGTGGTGGCGGCGTACGAACGGGCCGGCCGGGCCGGTGCGCAGGCCGGCGTGGTCGGCGGTGGCGCGCACCGCGCCGATTCCGGAGGCCCACAGCCGCCGTGCCAGCCCGGCGTACCGGCCCGGCCCGGTGAGCCAGGCGCCCAGGGCGACCACCACGGCCAGGGCGACGACCATGCGCACGGTGGTCCGCAGGAAGTGGACCAGCGCGTCGTAGACGGCGGCGGCCGCGTCCGGCGAGACACCGGCGGGCAGCCGGTCCAGATAGATCACCCGGAACACGCTCAGCCCGACGCCGAGGATCCCGGTGGCGACGGCGACGCCGAGACAGCCCGCGACCAGGGCCCGGCGGCGCCGGACCGACAGCAGCACACCGGCGGCGACCAGCAGGACGGCCAGCACCGGCAGCCAGTTGCCCGCGAGTTGGAGGATCCGTACGTAGGTCTTGTACCGGTCGATCTGGTCGGACCTCGCGAGGGTGAAGTCGGCGTGCACGGCGGGGATGTGCTCGGCGGGGGTCAGGCCCGCGTCGACCAGCCGCTGTTTGACCTGGTCCACGAGGGGACCGATGTCGAGGGTGACGGTGTCGTCCTTCAGCTGGACCGCGCCGCCGCCCTTGCCGGTGAGGGCCTTGTCGAGGGTGCTGTGGATCCGGCGGTTGGCGTCGGTCCAGACGGTCCGGAAGGCGTCCGACGCGGCGACCTTCCGGGCCTGGTCGTGGACGAAGCCGCGTACGGCCCCTTCGAGCGCGCCGCCCAGCTTGCCGCCGAGTGCCTGTTGCAGCCGGGGCCGGTCCGCGGGGGTCACGTCGGCGAGCAGGGCGGGCAGGTCGAGGCGGGACATGAGCGCGTCGGTGGCCCGGTCGGCGACGGCGTCCTGCACGGCGGGGTTCGAGGCGAGCGGGGCGACGGTGGCGACGTAGCGGTCGGTGTCGTCCACCACGTCGGCGGCCCACGCGGCCACGACGGAGAGCGGGGCGAGGAGGCAGCCGAGGACGATGAGCACGGCGCCGAGGAGTGACCTGCCGTGGTGCCGGGTCCGGGACGACCGCCGGGCCCGCTCGTTCTCCAGAGCTGCCAGCCGTCCCCGCAGCTCCTCCAACTCGGCCCGCTCGGCGCCGCTGTCCTCGGGTGCGCCGTCGTCCTCCTCCATCCGTGCCTCCTCCTCGCCGACGACCGGGCCGCGAGCCCGGCGTCGAACGGAGGGCTGAGCACGGGCGTGCCGGACATCGGCGCCGCCACGGCGGACGCGGCCACATCCACCCTCACCCGGCGCGTGCGCGCCCACGAGCGGATGAAGGCCGTAAGGGTGAGGCGGCCCCCGTCGCCCGCTCACCCGCTCCTGCTTCCCGGCCCGAGCCCTCCGGTACGAGTAGCCCCCGGCCCCGAAGCCGGCCACCACCGGCACGGCCACCACCGGCACGGCCACCACCTGCGCAGATGCCGCAACGCGTCTGTTCCAGGGTGGTAACAGGCATGGTCCCCGTTGCCGGGGGTGGGCCAGGATGACCCGGTGAGTGAAGAAACGGTCTCCCTGAGCCCCGTCCGGACCATCGGGGCCGTCGCCTCTTCCGGGCTGCTGCTCGCCGGTGCCGCCTGGGTCGTGCGGGCGGTGTGGGAGCTGCGGTTGGCCGGAGCCGGGGTGCCCGCGGGCGGGGTGCCGGACCAGGGCGGCGGCCGGCACCGGCCGCTGACCTCCTTGGAGAACGGCTACCACATCGTCAGTTCCGTCGGGGGTGTGGTGACGTTCCTCGTCGCCGTCGTCTTCCTGATGTGGCTGGGGCGGGTGCGCGACAACGCGCGGCTCCTGTCCGGGCAGGCGCCCCGGTACAGCGGGATCTGGGTGCTGGTCGGCTGGGTCATCCCCCTCGGGAATCTCTGGATTCCGCGCCGGATCGTCGCCGACGTGTTCCGGGACAGTGCACCCGGACAGCGGTTGCCCTGGGTCGTCCATGTGTGGTGGGGGTTCTGGCTGGTCGGGCTGGTGAGCGGGGTCGGGCTGATCAACCGCAACTCGACCGATGAACTCATCGCCCGTTCCTACGGCAACGTCTGGCCGCTCGTGCTCTCCGATCTCGCGCTCGTCGGAGCCGCCGTCGCGGGCGCGGTGGTCGTGCGGGCCGTCACCCGGGTGCAGGTGGCGCGCGAGGGCGGGCGGTTCGTCGAGGTGAGGGCCGGGGCGCACGTGTGAAGTCGGGGGCACACGTGTGAAGTCGGGGGCGGCGCGGTACGGAGTTGGGTACGTCCTCGCCGCCTCAGCCGTCAGGAGTCACGTCGTGAGCAGTGTCGCCATCGTGGGTGCCGGGCCGGGGCTGGGGGCCGCCGTCGCCAGGCGGTTCGGGCAGGAGGGGTACGGTGTCGCGCTGCTCGCCCGGGACGGGGAGCGGCTCGACGGAATCGCCGGGGAACTCTCCGGCCTCGGCGTCGAGGCCCGCGGGTACTCCGCCGACGTACGGGATCCGCTCGCCCTCGCCGGTGCCCTGGAACGGGCCGCCGAGGAACTCGGGACCGTCGAGGTCCTGCAGTACAGTCCCGTCCCGCAGCGGGACTTCATGCGGCCCGTGCTGGAGACCACCCACGCGGATCTGCTCGGGCCGGTCGAGTTCTCGGTGTACGGGCCGGTCGCCGCCGTGCAGCAGGTGCTGCCGGGGATGCGGGAGCTGGGCCGCGGGACCATCCTCCTCGTCAACGGCGGCACGGCCGTCATCCCGCATCCGGACCGCGCCGGGACCTCCATCGCCTTCGCCGCCGAGAGTGCCTACGGGCATCTGCTGCACGACCGGCTCGCCGGGGAGGGGATCCACGTGGCGCAACTGATCATTCCCGGGGCCATCGTCGCGGGGCACGCGCGCAAGGACCCCGCGGTGCTCGCCGAGACGCTCTGGGCGATCCACCGGGACCGGCACGGATTCCGGCACTACGCCGACGACCTCGAGGGATGACCGGCAGCGCGAGGGGCGAAGGGTAGCCCCCGTCGGGCGCGACGGGCCGATCTGCGCGAACATCATTTGTGGGTCAATATGGTGTTCGGCCCGATTGCTCCTCTCAGGGAGTCAGCGATGGCTAAAGGGGGCCAGCGATGGCTGTGGAAATTCCTCCTCTCCTCAAGCCCTCCCGGCTCAGAAGCCGTGGAGGCCTGCTCGGTGAGTGCCTGGCAGAGTTTCTGGGGACCTTCGTCATCCTCGCGTTCGGAGCGGGCGTGGTGGCGATGGCAGTGGCCGCGCTGCCAGGGTCGGGGCGTGCGGAGACCCCCACGACGATCTTCCTCGCCGCCGGTGACTGGCTTCTGATCGCCTGGGGCTGGGGCCTGGCCGTGACCTTCGCCATCTACGTGGCCGGCGGTGTCAGCGGCGCCCATCTGAACCCGGCGGTGACGCTCGCGTTCGCCGTGCGCCGTAAGTTCCCGTGGGCGAAGGTGGTGCCCTACTGGGTGTCGCAGGTGCTGGGCGCCTTCGCCGGGGCCGCGTTGGTCTTCCTCGTCTACCACGACGCGATCAACGCGTTCGACGCCGTGTCGAAGCCGCCGAAGGTGGGCGGGCACACGGAGGCCACCTTCTCCATCTTCGCCACCTTCCCGGCGCCGTACTTCCACGGCGGAATCTGGGGGCCGCTGATCGACCAGATCGTGGGAACGGCGTTCCTGGTCATGTTCGTCGTCGCGGTCGTCGACCTGCGCAACACGGCCGTGGGGTCCAACCTCGGCCCGTTCGTCATCGGCCTCGCCGTCGCCGCCATCGGGATGTCCTACGGCGCGAACGCCGGCTACGCCATCAACCCGGCCCGCGACTTCGGGCCCCGGGTGTTCACCTGGCTCGCCGGGTGGAAGAGTCTCGCGTTCCCGGGCAACGGGGCCGGGTTCAGCAGCTATTGGTGGATCCCGATCGTCGGACCGCTGGTCGGCGGTGTGATCGGGGTACTGATCTACGACCTGTTCATCGGCGACGTCCTGCACGCCCGGCTCAAGAGTGGCGAACTGCCGGAGCCGGGCCGGACCCGCCCGACGACGGACGAGTCGTAGCCGGACCGGTCGCGGGAGGCGTGGTCGGAGACCGGTCGTCAGAGCAGTAGCCGGAGCTGGAGCCGGAGCTGGAGCCGGAGCTGTCGGGGGGAGGGCGACGGTCAGGGCCCGGGCTTCTCCGAGCCCTGCTCTCCGCCCTGTTCGCCGCCCTGTCCGCCGCCCTGTTCGCCGCCCTGTTCGCCCAGCCGCCGCACCAGTCGCCGGGCCTTCGAGACGCCGGTGTCGATCTGCTCGCTGTACTTGCCGTCGGTGCGTTCGTCGGCCAGGTCGCCGGCCTTCTCCAGACCGGTCTCGATGACGTCACCGTGTTCCTCGGCGACGTCCTTCGCCTTCTCCGTCGCCTTGTCCGCCAGGTTCTTGAGTCCGTCGAGTCCATCGAACATGCGGGAATCGTCCCCGGCGGAAGCCGGCCGCGGCAAGACGGCACCCGGGGCGTTCGGCAGGGCGTGAGGCGTTCGGCAGGGTGTGAAAGGAGCGCTCGGACGTTCCCCGCGGCGGGTGACGGTGGAGACTCGGAGGGCAAGCACCCCGCCCACCCCTGGAGACGACGCCATGAGCAACAGCCCCCTGCTGACCGGCCTGACCGGAAAGCTCCCCGAACTGCGGGCGCTGTACGAGGATCTGCACGCGCATCCGGAGCTGTCCTTCGAGGAGGAGCGGACCGCGGCGCTGGTCGCGGAGCGGTTGCGGGAGCAGGGCTGGGAGGTCACCGAGCGGGTCGGCGGCACCGGGGTGGTCGGGGTGCTGACCAACGGTGACGGCCCCGTCGTCCTGCTGCGTGCCGACATGGACGCGCTGCCGGTACGGGAGGAGACCGGGCTGCCGTACGCCTCGAAGAACGACGGGGTGATGCACGCGTGCGGGCATGACATGCACGTCGCCTGGCTGCTGGGTGCCACCGGGCAGCTGGCCGCCGTGCGGGACGGCTGGCGGGGGACGGTGGTGGCGGTGTTCCAGCCGGCCGAGGAGGTGGGCGGGGCGCCGAAGATGCTCGCGGACGGGTTCGCCGAGCGGTTCCCGCGGCCGGACGTGTGCCTGGCCCAGCATGTGGCGGCCGCGCCGGCCGGGCTGGTCGGGACCCGGGCGGGGGCGCTGATGGCGGGTGCGGACAGCATGCGGGTCACGCTGTTCGGGCGGGGCGGGCACGGCTCCACGCCGGAGGCGACCGTCGACCCGGTGGTGCTGGCCGCCGCCGTGGTGATGCGGCTGCAGACCGTCGTCTCCCGGGAGGTCGGCGCGGGCCAGCAGGCCGTCGTCACGGTCGGTTCGATCCACGGCGGCACCAAGGAGAACATCATCCCGGACACCGTGGAGCTGAAGATCAACATACGCTCCACCACCGCGGCCGTACGGGAGCGGGTGCTGGCGGCGGTCGAGCGGATCGTCCGGGCCGAGGCGGCCGCCTCCGCCGCCCCGAGGGAACCGGAGATCGTCCCCATCGACTCCTTCCCGGTCACCCACAACGACCCCGCCGCCACCGAGGCCGTACAGGCCGCGCTGGCCGGTGAATTCCCCGGTCTCACCTTCGAGTTGACCTCTCCGGTCCCCAACAGCGAGGACTTCGGGGCCTTCGGTACGGCCCTGGGGGCGCCCTCGGTGTTCTGGTTCGTCGGCGGCGCCGACCACCGGCTCTTCGTGGACGTCGACCTGGAGGCCCTGGTCCGCGACGGCATACCGCCGCAGATCCCCTCCAACCACTCCCCGCACTTCGCCCCCGTCCCGGAGCCCACCATCGAGACGGGCGTACGGGCGCTGCTCGCGGCGGCCGGCCACTGGCTGGCTCCCTGACCCCGGGCGCGTTCCTGGGTCAGCGCGGGGCGCTCGTCCGCCGGTGCGCCGGGATCGCCAGCCAGCCCCCGGCCGCCGTGCGCGCGGCCGGCAGGAAGCCCGGGTCGGCGCGGATCTCCGCCAGGACGTCGTCCCGGGCCGCCATGCCCAGGGCGTAGACCAGGCTCTCCAGGGTGGCCGCGCTCACCGGGTCGCGGGTGAGCCGCCAGGCGGTGTGGTGGTGGGCGACCGCCGCGCGCAGGAACACCGAGTCGGCGTCGTCGGCCGGGACGGCAACGAGTATCTCGGGCCGCTGGTCCGCTTCCATCTGCTGACCCGGAGCTTCGAGGACCATCTGATGGACGGCGACACGCGCGCCGCGCAGGGCGTCCTCGCGCACGCCGACCGGACCGCGCCCTGGACGCCCTGGACCCCTACTGGCGCGGGGCCCCCTGATCCAGAGCCGGGCGCAGTTCGGCCCGTCGGCGGATGCCCAGTTTCCGGTACGTGTGGGTGAGATGGGTCTCCACGGTACGGCGGGCCAGATGGAGCAGGGCCGCGATCTCCACGTTGGTGCGGCCCTCGGCGGCGAGCTCGGCGATCCGGCGCTCGCTGCCGGTCAGGGAGGCGGCGCCCGTACGGCGTCTGGGGGAGCGGGCGCCGCCTTTCCGCAGCATCTCCTCCGCCAGCCCCACCAGCCGTACGGCACCGAGCCGTTCGGCGTACGCCACGGCCTCCCGCAGGCAGTCGCGGGCCCGGACGGCCTCGCCGGCGGCGGTCAGCTGGCGGCCCAGGGCGAGCAGGGCCAGGGCCGGCTCGGTACCGGCGGGCCCGCCGCCGCGCAGCAGCGCCACGGCCTCCTCGGTGAGTTCCAGGCCCCGGCGGCCGCCGGTCGCCGTACCGAGAACGCGCAGGGCCCGGCCCACCGTGCGCGGGGTGCCCCAGACCCGGGCCAGCCGCAGCTCCTCCTCGGCCAGGACGATGGCTTCGAGGGGGCGGCCGAGGGCCAGCCGGCACTCGGCGGCGGCCGTACGCCAGGGGGTGACCACCGGGCTGGTCACCTCACGGGCGGACTGGCGGCGGCCGCACTCGAGGAAGTCGTGCAGCGCCGCCGCCGGATCACCGGCGGCGGCCCGCACCACTCCCCGCGCGTAGAGGAACCGGTTCAGCTCCCAGGAGTCCGGTGCCTCCCGCAGGTCAAGCCCGGCGACCAGGCTCTCGGCCTGCGCGGTACGGCCGGTCTCCACCAGCGCGACCAGGGTGTGCGCCTCGGCGTTGCCGGGCGTGACCGACTCGGGCGCGACCGGCGGCCGGGTGTAGTCGGCGCGGGCCGCCGCGATGTCGGAGCGGCTGTTGAGCAGGGCCTGGTGCATGGGGTGCAGCAGGTCGGGGCGCTGCCCGGCCAGCCCCCGGGCCACCAGCCGGTCGGCCTCGTCGAGTTCGTCGGCCCACTGGGCGACCGTGGCCGCGGTACCGACCAGGAACGGCTCGGTGAGCGGGTCGGTGGGCTCCGCGAGCAGGGTGCGCAGCCGCCGCATGGCGTCCCTGGCCGAGGTGAGGCCCGCGGAGGCCGCGTGCCGCACCAGCAGGGCGTGCCCGGCGGAGCCGACCAGCTCCGGGGAGCGTTCGGCGGTCTCGGACAGCCGGCGGTAGACCTCCTGCCGTATCTCCTGGTCCTGGTCGGAGAGGAGGACGGTGGCGGTGTGCAGGGTGCGCACCAGGTCGGGGTGGTCGTTCAGCTCGCCGTCCACGGACCGCAGCAGTTCGACGGCCTTGCGGGTGCGGCCCCGGCCGGTCAGCGCGGTGCCGAGGGCGACGGCCGCGCGCACCCGGTCCTGCGGGGCGGCGGGCAGCCGGACCGCCTCGGCGAGCCGGGGGATCGCCGCGGAGGAGCGGGGTGCCGCGTACTCCAGCGAGCCCAGTTCGGTCAGCAGCCGCTGCCTGCGGTCGTCGGAGAGGGGTTCCTCCAGGGCCCGGCGCAGATAGCCGACCGCGTCCGCGGCCCGGCCGTCGAAGAGGGCGAGCGCGGCCGCGTCCTGGAGCAGCGGCACCGCCCAGGGTGCGGTCACCGGTCCGGTCGCGAGCAGTTGGCGGGCCACGGCCTCGGCGGGGGCGTCCTGGCGGAGCATCGCCTCGGCGATCGCCCGGTGCACGGCCCGGCGGCGGGCCGCGGGCACACCGGCGAGGACCGCGTCGCGCAGCAGGGGGTGCGGATAGTGCGGGCGGCCGTCGGTACCGGGGGTGAGCAGCCCGAGGTTGGTCATCGCGGTGAGCCAGCCGGCCACCCGCGTGGGGTCGGCGCCGGCCAGCTCGGCGAGCAGGGACGTGAAGTCGATCTCCGGCAGTGCGGCGCCGGTGTTCTCCTCCAGTACGGCCAGGGCGCGGGCGACCTCCGTGGTGGCCGCTCCTGCACTGTCCAGCCACCAGCGGACGGCGGCCGGGTACGCGCCCGGGTACAGCGCGGCGGTGGCGGTGGGCACCGCCGTGTGCCGGGCCTCGCGGAGGTCGTCCAGCAGGGCGCGCAGGAGCAGCGGACTGCCCGCGGCGGCCCGCACGCAGTCCTCCACCCAGGCCCGGTCCGCGCCCGGGAACGCGTCGCGCACCCGGCGGCCCGCGGCCTGCGGGGTGAGGGGGGCGAGGGTGTGGGTCCGGACGAGCGCCGGGGGGAGGGTGTGGGCGAAGCCGGGGGTGGGCGGGTCGAGGTCGTACTGGCTGCGTTCGCCGACGACCAGGAGGATCGGTAAGCGGTCTATGTGGCGGGCGGACTCCACGAGCCAGCGGTGCGAGGGGGCGTCGGCGAGGTGCACGTCGTCCACGGCGACGAGCAGCGGCGAGTCCTCGGCGTAGGCGCGCAGCACCCGCCACAGTCCGGCGGCGGTCGCCCGCTCGTCGCCGTCCACCGCGAGGTCGGCGAACTCAGGCACCGGCCCGAGGAGTTGCAGGACGGTGGCGAAGGAGATGCCGGTGTCGGCGGGGGAGCAGCGGGCGTGGAGCGTTTTCAGGCCGAGGGCGGCCGCCTGCTCGGCCACGGCCTCCATGACGGTGGTGCGGCCGGTTCCGGTGGCGCCCCGCAGCAGCACGAGGCGGCCGGTCCCGGACCGGGTGCGCGTCGCCTCTTCGGCCAACAGGTGCATGGCGTCGACGAGTTCAGGGGACGAATGCATCATTCCTGGCTCCTCGCGGTGCGCTGGTGGGTTCGGGGCTTGTCCGGGGGGTTAGAGGGGGCGGCAACGGGAGAGGTTGTGGGGAGCTCTGGCGACCGGCGGTTCTGTTGCGAGGTCGGCACAATTCGGGGTGCTTGGGGCCGTGGATCGCCGCGGGTGCGCTGTGGCCGGCCGCGCCCACGCGGCGGTAGCCGCATATCGGGCACAGTCCCGCGCCCCTTTCGGGTGGGACCAGTTGCCCGACCCTCTTGGGGGCGCGGGGAACCGCGCGAACAACCCCCACCGGCCCGCAGCCGCCCACGGCCCCAGGCACCCCCCACATATCGTGGTCCCTGTCGTGGTCGTCCACGATTGTCGTTGCCCCTTTGGTCCCATCAGGCTGGGTACTCCCGCCCGTCACCGTTCCCTCAGGGGTGACGAGCACGTGGACATAGGGGAAGCGGTTGGTCAGCAACAGCTCATCAGCGTCGGTCACCCGCACGCCCGTCGCCGTGTACGCACCGGATCCGATCTCCCGTGAGGGCGCGCTCAGCCAGCTGCGCCGGCACCCGGAGATCGAGTTGCGTGAGGAGTCCGAGACCGGCCCCGGCACGGTCGCGCTGCTCATCAGCGACAGCCTCGGCGAACCGGAACTGACCCGGCTGCGCCGCGTCGTACGCAGCGAGGGCGCGCGGGCCGTGCTCGTGGTCGGGGCGCTGCGCGAGACCGAGCTGCTCGATGTGATCGAGTGCGGGGTCGGCGCCATCGTCTGGCGCCAGGAGGCCACCGAACTCCGCATCGTGCAGGCCGTGCTCGCGGCCGCCCGCGGCGACGGCGACCTGCCGGCCGACCTGCTCGGCCGGCTGATCAACCAGGTCGGCACCCTGCACCGTAACGCCGCAGGCCGTCCCGGCGCCCCGGCCTCCGGGCTGTCCGCCCGCGAGGTGGACGTACTGCGGCTGGTCGCCGAGGGGCTCGACACCGGTGAGATCGCCAGCAAGCTGTCCTACTCCGAGCGCACCGTCAAGAACGTCATGCATGGGCTGACGACCCGGCTGCATCTGCGCAACCGGGCACACGCCGTGGCCCATGCCCTCCGGGAAGGCTACATCTGACCGAACGGGCAGCAGGCACCGGTTACCGGGCAACACGGTCTGCCCGGCCGTTCCTGCGGGCGCGGCGGGGCCAAAGGGCAGGATGGACATGAGTGCGGACAGGTCCATGGGGTGGTGAGTCAGGCGTGATCCACGAGGTGGACCAGGTGCTGCGGGACATGCTGTCCGGCGGTGCGCTGGAGGGCTCCGGCATCGACGTCTCCTTCGACGCCCCGACCCGCGACTGGGCGGCCCGCCGCAACGGTCCGGTGATCAACAGCTATCTGTACGACATCCGGGAGGACGTGAAACGGCGGCAGCGCGGGCACATCGACGTCCGGGACGACCGGGACGTCGTCGTCAAGCGTCGGCAGCCGCCCCGCTGGTTCCGGCTGTCGTACCTGGTGACGGCGTGGACCAAGCGTCCCGAGGACGAACACCGGCTGATCAGCGCCGTGCTGGCGACCCTGATCCCGAGAGAGCTGATCCATCCGGACGAACTGCCGCCCTCCCTGCGGGAACTGGGGCTGACCGTGCAGCTCTCGGTGGCCGGCATCCAGACCGAGGCCCGCTCCCTGGCCGAGATCTGGTCCGCGCTCGGCGGTGAGCTCAAGCCCTCCCTGGACGTCGTCATCACCGCACCCTTCCCGGCCTACCCCGAGTACGACGCCGGTCCGCCGGTCACCGAGGGCGCCGCCGTCCGTGTCCGCGAGGGACTGGAGGAGGCCGCACCGGTCCTCGAGGAGCGGGCCCACCGGCCCGGCCAGATCGCCCAGGCCAAGGCCGCCCGGAGGACCCGGGCGTGACCCTCGACGTCTCCCTGACGCCGGTCGCACCGCTTCTCGCCCGGCTGGCGGGACTGCGTGACCGGGCCGCCGCCCTCGTCGCCCACCGCTCGGCAGGCGACCCGACGGCCACCGACCCGCTGCGCGGCCTGTACCTCTCCGAGGAGGCGGTACGGCACCTGATGCGCCCGGAGACACCCGCCGAACTCCCCGAGCTGGGCGAGGACTTCACCGACCGGCTGGCCGAACTCGCCGGCCGCCTCCGTCTCACCTCCCTCGACACCGCGATCCTGCTCATCGCGCTCGCCCCGGACCTGGACCGCACCTTCGAGCCGCTGTACGGCTACCTCAACGACGACGTCGGCCGCCGCCGCGCCACCATCGCCCTCGCCCTCGACCTGTACGGCGTCCCCGCCCAGCTCGCCGAGGCCCGCGCCCGCTTCCATCCCACCGCCCCGCTCACGGCGCTCGGCCTGCTCACCGTCGAGGAGCCCGAACGCCCCTTCCTCAGCCGCTCGTTGCGCGTCCCCGACCGGGTCCTGGCCCACCTCCTCGGCGACGACACCCCGGACCCGGCCCTGGCCGGACACCTGCGCGCACCCTCGTACGCCGGCGAACCCGTCGACGAGGAGTTCGTCCGGCGGCTGGCCGGGCGGATCGCCGCCGGGCCGCTCTTCGGGTACCTGCGGGAACGCCGGGAGGGCGAGGGCCTCGGCTGCGCGACGGCCGCGCTACGGCTGGCCGGCAGGGAGGTCCTGCACTACACCGGCCCCGAGGAACACGTCCCGGAGGTGCTCCGGGAGGCCCGGCTGGGCGGCCGGGCGGTACTCGTCGACGCCGCCAGGCCCCGGGCGTTCGCCGAGAGGCTGAACGGCTACGCCGACGTCACCGTGCTGATCGCCACCTCTCACCCCTACGACCCCCAGTGGTGCGACCACCGCGACCCGCTCGTCCTGGAGGTGCCGTCCCGGCGCGCCGTGGCCGTGGACGCCTGGGCGGCCGTACTGCCCGACACCTCCGGCTTCGACCTGGCGGCCACCGTCGCCCCGTACCACCTGGGCGGCGACCGGCTCGCCCGGGCGGCGCGGGCGGCGCAGGCGCTGGCCGCCTTCGACGGCACCCCGCTGGCCGCCGGCCACCTGCGGCTGGCCGCCCGCCAGCAGTCGGCGTCGGGACTCGAGCAGCACGCCCGCCGGATCCGGCCCGCCGTCGACTGGCGGGATCTGGTGCTGCCCGAACGCCCGCTCACCGAACTGCGCGAACTGGCCCTGCGCGCCCGCCACCGCGACCGGGTGCTCGGCGACTGGCGGCTGAGCGCCGGCGGCGGCCGGGGCCGTGGGGTGCTGGGCCTGTTCGCGGGCGAGTCGGGCACCGGCAAGACCCTGTCGGCGGAGGTCGTGGCCGCCGAACTCGGCCTGGATCTCTACGTCGTCCAGCTCTCCTCCGTCGTCGACAAGTACGTCGGCGAGACCGAGAAGAACCTGGAGCGCATCTTCACCGAGGCCGACCGCACCGACGCCGTGCTGCTCTTCGACGAGGCCGACGCCGTCTTCGGCAAGCGCTCCGAGGTCAAGGACGCCCACGACCGGTACGCCAACCTGGAGTCGGCCTACCTGCTCCAGCGCCTGGAGGCCTTCAACGGCATCGCGCTGCTCACCACCAACCTGCGCGCCAACATCGACGAGGCCTTCACCCGCCGCCTGGACCTGGTGATCGACTTCCCGTTCCCGGACGAGGAGCAGCGGCTGGCCCTGTGGCGGCACGGGCTGGTGCACGTACCGAGCGAACCGGACATCGAACTCGGCCCGCTGGCCCGCGACTTCGAACTGGCCGGCGGCGCCATCCGCAGCGCGGTGGTCACCGCCGCCTACCTGGCCGCCGGAGCCGGAGAGCCGGTCACCGCCGTGAGCCTCCTGGAAGGCGCCCGGCGCGAATACCGCAAGGCGGGACGCCTGGTACCGGGCACCTGGTGACCGGTCCGCTAGTCACCCGACGGATGCACGATCCCCCACTCCTGGTCGTCCGTGTTCGAGCAGTGGTACAGGGTCAGGTCGGTGTCGTTGGCACCGGTGCTGTAGCCGGCCACGTCCAGGCAGAGGTTGTCGCTGGCGAAGTTGCGGATCCAGTAGGCGCCGCTGGGCTGCTTGTCGATCCACCAGAGCTGGTTGTCGGCCTTGGTGCCGTCACACTTGTACTCGGTGATCGGTGAGGACAGCTTGGCCGAACCGTAGTTGGGCAGGTCCATGCACAACTGGTCCTTGACGTTGCGGATCTGGAAGAGCGCGGCCGAGCCGGGGCCGCCCTTCGCGTAGCGCACCTCGAGGTTCCACAGCTGGTTGTCCGCGGTGGTCTCGTTGCAGGTGTACTCCCGCACCGGGCCGTTGCTGCTCCCCTTGTCGTAGCCGGGGACGTCCGCGCACTTCTTGGTCGTCGTGTTGCGCAGCAGGATGTTGTACGCCGGTACGACGGGCTTCGGGACCTTCTTCTTCGACGCCTTCGGAGACGGCTGGGACTGGCCGCCGCCTCCGCCCGCCTGGGTGTCGGACGAGTCGTGGTGGTCGTCGTCCGGCTGCTGCTCCACCTGGGACGGGGAGGGCGCCGGCGCGGCGGCGAGGGGTGCGCCGGTCGAGGGGCTGGGCGCGAGGGAGCTCACCCCGGCTTCCTGGGGCTGTTCCTGGGCGAGGCTTCCCACGTGGGGTCTGTAGGCGAACCAGATCAGGGCGAAGGTGATGGCGAGGGCCAGCAGCGTGCCAAAGAGGGTGGCGATCCAGCGGGGCAGGAAGCCGCGCTGGATGTAGGTGCCGTCCACAGGCTGTGGATTGACGCCCGCGCGTTGCACGGTGAGCGCGTACGGCCGCTGTTCCTTCGGTCCGAACCAGATGATGCGCCGGGGTTTGAGCGTGGCCTTGATGAAGGCGGCGCGGCCGGGTTCGATCTGGACGTTGCTGGGGTGGAGGTCGTAGACGAGCTGGTCGCCGTTGTCGTTGCCGCTGACCGAGGCGGTGAGTCTGGTGTTGCCGAGGTTGTCGATGGCCAGTTTGGGGCGGCCCCGGAAGCGGCCTTTGACCGTGGGCGGGACCAGCTCGGCGCGCAGCTCGGTGAAGGGCGTGATGGTGAGGTTGCCCTCGGGGACGGTGACGGCCTCGGGGTGCTCCGTGGGCGTGATGCGCACGGCGTAGGGGTTGGGTCCGGCCGTGGCGTCGGAGGTCCGGGGCGGGGCGAAGGTCAGCTCGACCGTGCCGGTGGTGCCCGGGTAGAGCCGGAGCGTCTGCGGTTCGACCGTCGTCCAGGGGGCGATCGGGCCGACCGGTTCGAAGCGGTACTCGTCGACGACGTCCCCCGTGTTGCGCAGCCGCAGTCGTACCCGGGTCGAGGCACCCGGGTCGACGGTCGCGGACGAGGGCTCCAGGGAGGTCCAGAGAGTCATGCGGGCACCGTCAGCTTGAAGGCTTCCAGCCAGAGCGTGTTGTCGAGGGTGCCGACGAAATCGAGTGCGTTGTTGTCGCTGCGGGAACCCTGGCACCACTGGCCGCCCCAGTCGTGGTCACGGACCTTCGCGTAGTTGCAGCCCTGCCCGCTGCCGACGTTGAAGGCGAAGCCCTCGATGTAGGGGTCCGCCGCCTTCGTGCTGCCGATGTAGTTGTCCTTGCCGTCGGGCATGATCGCCGTCCAGTTCGGGTTCCACTTGCCCTTGCCGTCCGTGGACTGGGGGTTGTAGAGGAAGGCGTTGGCGGCGGAGCCCTGGACGCCGTACACCGCGAGGTTGATGGCCTTGATCGGGGTGTTCTTGCCGACCGTGCCGGCCATGGTGCCGTCGCAGACGGGCTTCTGCCAGCCGGTGCCCTGGACGTAGGCGCGGTAGCAGATGTGCCGGCCGGCCGGGTCGGCCGCGGCGAGCCGGTTCACGGCCGTCGCCGCGGTGTCCTGCTTGGGCTTGGCGGTCACGGTGGCCGTCGCACCGCCGCCTCCCCCGCCCCCGCCGCCGCCTCCGTTTCCGTTGCCGCCGTCCCCGGCGTCCGGAGCGGCGGGCGCGGTGGAGGCCGTGACACTGGGCGCCGGCGGCGGGGTCGGGGTGGCCGAGGGACTGGGCGCGAGCGAACTCACCCCGGCCTCCTGGATCTGCTCCTCGGCGAGGCTCCTGACCTGCGGCTTGTAGTTGAACCAGATCAGGGCGAAGGTGATGGCGAGGGCCAGCAGCGTGCCGAAGAGGGTGGCCAGCCAGCGGGGCAGGAACCCACGCTGGATGTACGTCCCGTCGACGGGCTCCGGATTCAGCCCCGAGCGCTGGATGGTGAGCCGGTACGGCCGCTGTTCCTTCGGTCCGAACCAGATGATGCGCCGGGGTTTGAGCTTGGCGTCGACGAAGGCGGCGCGGCCGGGTTCGATCTGGACGTTGCTGGGGTGGAGGTCGTAGACGAGCTGGTCGCCGTTGTCGTTGCCGCTGACCGAGGCGGTGAGTCTGGTGTTGCCGAGGTTGTCGATGGCCAGTTTGGGGCGGCCCCGGAAGCGGCCCTTGACCGTGGGCGGGACCAGCTCGGCGCGCAGCTCGGTGAAGGGCGTGATGGTGAGGTTGCCCTCGGGGACGGTGACGGCCTCGGGGTGCTCCGTGGGCGTGATGCGGACCGCGTAGGGGTTGGGTCCGGCCGTGGCGTCGGAGGTCCGGGGCGGGGCGAAGGTCAGCTCGACCGTGCCGGTGGTGCCCGGGTAGAGCCGGAGCGTGGGAGGCTCGACGGTCGTCCAGGGGGCGATCGGGCCGACCGGTTCGAAGCGGTACTCGTCGACGACGTCACCCGTGTTCCGCAATCGCAGACGGACGCGGGTGGAGGACCCGGGGTCCACGGTCGCGGAGGCGGGTTCCAGGGAAGTCCACAGGCTCACGCGTCGACGCTATGCGGGGCACGAAGCCGGCGCAGCGGACAGCGGGGCAGACCGCAGTGCCGCAGGGGCCGGACTCGTTGCCCCTGCGGACGGGGCCGGGTGCGGTGCGGACGTCGCTGGTGTGCCGTGCAGTGCCGTGCAGTGCCGTGCCGTGCCGTGTGCGGTGCGGACGGCCTACGCGTCGGAGCGCTTGCCGATCAGGTCCCGGTACAGGGCCGCCTTCTCCTCATTGGTCGTGGCCTTGGCGAGTTCGGCCTTCCAGGCCGCTTCCAGATCCTTCAGCTTCTTCAGCCAGTCGCCGAACTGCCGCAGGTCGACATAGCGCTGGCCGGCACTGAGCGGCGCGTCGGCGCCGATCTTGTCGTCCTTGTGGCCGCCGAAGTTGCTGAAGGGGTTGGCGTTCTTCTCGTTGCTCCTCCAGGTGTGTTCGTAGCCCTCGGGGGTCCGGCCGCCCGGCCCGGCGGTCTCGATGCCGACCTGAAGGGCCCCGTCGCGTTTGCCGGTCGGCGGCTTGTACCCCATGAACAGGTGCCCGTGCGACTCGTCCGGGAGGATGGTCCCGCCGTGGTAGCCCTGGTTTCCCGTGCCTCCGATGCCCACCCCCATGCCGTAGAGGTGGCTGTGGGGGTCGACGAGGTTCTGGGCGGTGGCCGCCAGTCCGCCCTTCTCCACGAAGCGGCCCGGCTGCCCGGGCTTGTTGTCGCCGATGTCCATGTGGTGGGTGGCGTACGTGCGCTTGTACACCGGGGCCTCGGGCTTCGCGTTGGGCTCGTAGAACTTGGGGTTCTCCCTGGTGATGTGGAGCCAGCGGGGGAGTTCGTAGCCGTGCTGGCCGTCGGCCAGCTGCGGGATGCGGATGTTGACGCGACCGCCGTAGGCCAGGGCGTGCGCGACGTCGTCCTTGAAGTCCTCGTGGAGACCGGTCTTCGGGTTGAAGACCTGCAGACCCTCCTTCAGGATCAGGAAGATCTTGGTCAGGATCTCGGTGCCGCGCGTTACGCGCTTGCGGTGCTCGGCGGCGTTCGGTACGTCGTCGGAGACGCCGGGAGGGAGCATGGTCGCGACGAAGGTCCGGAAGATCTGTTCGTTCCGCTCCCCGATGAGCTGTTCCCGCTCCTCCTCGGGGTTCGACCTGTCGCGCATGGCGTGGTGGCGGCCGAGCTGGTAGTCCGGCCGGGGCCCGGCACCGGCCGCGCCCTTCCCCTTGCCCTCGGCGTGCTGCTGCCATCGCAGGGTCGCGATGAGCAGACGCTTGCCCTTGGGCTGCGCCAGCCAGCTGTGGAAGTCGTCCTTCTCGATGTAGTCCTCTGCCTCGAGGTGGGTGCACAGGCCGACCGTCCGCAGCCAGCCGGGATCCTCGGCCTCGGCGGTCCTGATCATCTGGAGTTCCTCGGCCGTGAACTTCGGGCCGTTGCGCTCCCGCTTGTCGAGGACGGACCGCACCTGCTTGTTCCGGATCTCGGCGGTCCCCCCGACGATGAGCCGCGCGAGGCGGGCGGTGGCCGGGAGCGCGGACACGGGGGTGGCGGCGCCGACCGCGGGCGAGGCCGGGGGCGAGGGCTCGGTCGCGGGTGCGATCTCCGGTTCGGCCGTGGCCTCCGCCGTGGATCCCTCGCCGGGTGCCCGCTGGACGGGGACGTCCTCGTCCGCGCTGCGCTGCACCGCGTCGTCCTCGTCAGGGCTGCGCTGCACCGCGTCGGCGGACGGTGCGGGGGACCCGGGCAGGGCGAGGTCGGGCGCGGCGCCCCGGGCCAGCTTGCGCCCGTTGGAGCCGGCGCTCCGCTCGAACGGGTCGTCCGGATGGGAGACCTTCTCGCCCCTGCCGTTGGCGGTGCCGGGCACGGGGCCCAGGGCCTGCTGGCGGACGTGGTCGACCTCCTCGTACATCACCTCGTCGGTGACGCGGTTCCCGCCGAGCACGATGTGCGGGCCGGTGGTGTAGGCCCGGGCCCCGAGCTCCTCGGCCGAGCGCTGGGCGACCGGATCGCTGTGCACGCGCACATGGCCGAAGTCCATGCCGTACGCGCTCTCCGCCCGCTGCAGGATGCGGGGCTCCAGCGGCACACCGGGCGTGCCGACCGCGTCGGTGACCGACGTCCGCGGCCGTACCGGCACGGCCTCGTCGGCCTGCTGCTCCTCGGCCTCGCCCTCCTGCCGGGACCGCTGGATCGCCCGGGTCACCGCGGCGTTCCCCGCGGACCGCTGGAGGGCGGCCAAGGGGGGAGCGGCGGCGACTTTCCGGGTGGTCGGGCTGGCGCCGTCACGGTCCGCGGTGGAGCGGTTCTCTGCTTGAGTGCGCATAGCCGGTTCCCGTTCGGTCGACAAAGGCCTCGACAGGGGCCTCCCTCCTCCGTACCCGGCGAGTGCCGGACACCGGGAGGTCCGCGGGGGCAGGATCGCGGGCAGAGTCACCGGCCGAAGGGTTGCGGGGCGGGCCGGACTGCCCTTGCGGGCAAGGGAACTGCCCCCGGTGAGGCACCGGAGGACGTTTCCGAATGCGCGCTTCGCGCGTGAGGGTGGGAATGTTCCTGTCTCGTACCCCGAGGAGAGCAGAGCATGCCGTCCTACCTGTCGCCCGGCGTCTACGTCGAGGAGGTGGCCAGCGGCTCGCGCCCCATCGAGGGGGTGGGCACGTCGGTGGCGGCCTTCGTGGGCCTGGCCCCGACCGGTCCGCTGAACGAGCCGACGCTGGTGACCAACTGGACGCAGTACGTCGCGTCCTTCGGTGAGTTCACCGACGGGTACTACCTCGCGCACTCCGTCTACGGCTTCTTCAACAACGGCGGCACGGCGGCCTACGTCGTCCGTGTCGGCGGCACCCGGGAAGGCGCCGACGGCGCCGTCGACGCGCCCGCCGCCGTCGGGAGTCCGGCCGCGCCGGCCGCGCTGCCGCCCGGCGAGGCCAAGCAGCTCGGCACCTTCACCGTCAGCGCGGTGGCCTCGGGTGACCTGAGCGTCGAGGTCGCCGACCCGGAGGGCGAAGGCCCCGCCGAGCGCTTCAAGCTGGTCGTCAAGGACGGCGGCAAGGCCGTCGAGACCTTCGACGTGACCGCGAAGAAGGGCGGCCGCAACTACGTCGTCACGCAGGTCAAGGAGCGCTCCAAGCTCATCACCGTGACCGAGGCCGCGCCCGCCGCGCAGCTGGCCCGTCCGGAGAACCAGACGGTGGCCCTCGTGGCCCCGACCCCTGCCCCGGCGTCCGCGTCCCCCGTCGCGGACGCCGGTTCCCACCCCGGCCCCGCCACCTATCTCGGCGACTCGGCCGACCGCACCGGCTTCGGCGGCCTGGAGGCCGTCGACGAGGTGTCCATGGTGGCCGTGCCCGACCTGATGGCCGCCTACCAGCGCGGAGCGATCGACCTGGAGGCCGTCAAGGCCGTCCAGCTCGGCCTGATCGCGCACTGCGAGCTGATGGGTGACCGGGTCGCGGTCATCGACCCGCCGCCCAGCCTCAACGCCCGCCAGATCCGGGTCTGGCGCCAGGAGACGGCCGGCTACGACTCCAAGTACGCGGCCCTGTACTACCCCTGGATCAAGACCTTCGACCCGGCCTCCGGCCAGTCCCGGCTGGTCCCGCCGTCCGGCCACGTGGCCGGCGTCTGGGCCCGCAACGACGCCGAGCGCGGTGTCCACAAGGCCCCCGCGAACGAGGTGATCCGCGGCGCGGTCGACCTGGAACTCCAGATCACCCGCGGCGAGCAGGACCTGCTGAACCCGATCGGCGTCAACTGCATCCGCGCCTTCCCGGGCCGGGGCATCCGTATCTGGGGAGCGCGCACGCTGTCCTCCGACCCGGCCTGGCGCTACCTGAACATCCGCCGGTACTTCAACTACCTGGAGGAGTCGATCCTGATCGGCACCCAGTGGGTGGTCTTCGAGCCCAACGACCACAACCTCTGGGCCCGTATCCGGCGCAACATCTCCGCGTTCCTGGTCAACGAGTGGCGCAGCGGCGCCCTGTTCGGGCAGCGGCCCGAGGAGGCGTACTACGTCAAGTGCGACGAGGAGACCAACCCGCCGGAGTCGGTCGACGTCGGCCGCGTGATCTGCGAGATCGGCATCGCGCCGGTCAAGCCCGCCGAGTTCGTGATCTTCCGCCTTGCCCAGTTCTCCAGCGGCAGCGGCGAGCTCCAGGAGTAGCGGACCACCGGGTCCCAACCCCCTTGTTTCCCAGGCATCTTGAGAAGAACGGGCAGTAACACATGAGTCTCCAGCCGGGTGACGCCCTCACATCGCACAATTTCGGCCTGCAGATCGACGGCGTGATGGTCGAGTACCTCGCCGAGGTCAGCGGCATGACGATGGAGCAGGACGTCATCACCTACCAGCAGAACACGCCGGACGGGAAGAACCACGTCCGCAACCTGCCGGGCGTGAAGAAGAACGGCACCTGCACGGTCGTACGCGGTATGACCCAGTCCTCGTCGTTCACCCAGTGGATCAACGAGTCGATCAACGGCCAGATGGCCACGGCCCGCAAGAACGCCTCCATCATCATGATGGACTTCGAGAACAACCCGGTGAAGCGCTACAACCTGCGCAACGCCTGGTGCAGCAAGATCGACACCAGCACGGTCAAGGCGGGCGAGGCGGCCGCGCTGACCGAGACGGTGACCATCACGTTCGAAGAACTGGTCATCGAGTAATGAGGCGTTCGGCTGCCAGGGCCGGAGGAGTGGGCGCGCCGCTCGCACCGGAGGAGCCGGCGCCCCAGGCCCCTCAGCAACCGGAGACACCCGTCGAGGTGCTGCGTACGGAGTTCCCGTTCCAGCTGCCCCGCGGGTACGTCGACGAGCACGGCACCGTCCACCGCGACGGCGTGATGCGCCTGTCCACGGCACGGGACGAACTGATCCCGCTCCGGGACGTGCGCGTCCAGGAGAATCCCGCGTTCCTGTCGGTGGTGCTGCTCGGCCGGGTCATCACCCGGCTCGGCACGCTCTCCTTCGTCCACGACGGGATCGTGGAGAACATGTTCGCCTCCGACCTGGCGTTCCTGCAGGACTTCTACCGCCAGATCAACGCGGAGGGCCACACCCGGGCCGCGGTCAACTGCCCGCACTGCTCGGAGCCCTTCGAGGTGGAACTCGGCGGGAGCCGCCTGGGGGAATCGTGACGTACGCGACCGACCGGCTGCACGAGGAGATCGCGTACGTCGCCTACCACTTCCACTGGAGCCTGGAGGACATCCTGGACCTGGAGCACGCCGACCGCCGCCGCTACACGGCGGAGATCGCGTCCCTGGTGACCCGGGCGGCCTCCGCAGGGGCGGAGGGCTGAGCGGTGGGGTTGTGGGATCGGATACGGGGGCGCGGGGCGGCAGCGACCGGGGCCGAGGCCGAGGCTTCTGTCGAGGCGCCGCGTTCTGATGGGGCGCCACGTTCTGATGGGGCGCCGCGTTCTGACGGGGCGCCGCGTCCCGTGGTGGCGGCGGCCTGGTCCGGGCTGCCGCCGATTCAGCGTGCGCTGGGGACGGCGGCCGGGCCGGTCGCGGACTCGGGGTTCGGCGGTCGGCTGCCGACCTGGCAGAACCCGTCGTTCATGGGCATGCGCTCGCACGCGGTTTTGGACGGCGAGTCGAGCGCGGGCCTGTCCGGCGGCGGCCGCACCGGGACAACCGGTACGGGGGCCGTGTCCGGCATGGAACGCCCGGTGCAGCGGCTGCCCTTGTCGGGTCCGGCCGACTCGGCCGGCCTGACGGGAACGCCGGGCCTGACGGGCCCGGCCGCCGGCCGGCCCCCGGCGGTGCCGGTGCGGGCGATACGAGGTGGATCTTCGGCGCCGGTGAGCGGGCCGACCGCGGGTGGTGGGCCGACCGCGGGTGGTGGGCCGACCGGGAGTGGTGGGCCGACCGGGAGTGGTGGGTCGGCTTCGGCTGCGGGGTCGGCTGGAGCTGCGGGTGCGGGTGGAACTAGGCGTTTGGCTGGGGCTGGGGCTGGGGCTGGGGCTGGGGCTGGGGCCGGGGGTGCGGGTTCGGCTGGGGCCGGGGCCGGGAGTGCGGGTTCGGCTGGGGCTGCGGGTTCCGGTGCGGGCTCGGCTGGGGTTGCGGGTGCGGCTGGTTTCGTGAGGTCGGCTGGGTCTACCGGGTCCGCTGGAGCGGTGGGTTCGGCTGGGCCGGGAGTGCAGCGCGCGCCGGCGGTGCAGAGGGTTCCGGTGGTGCAGCGCGCGTCGGTGGTGCAGCGGGTGCCTTCGGCGGGGCAGCGTGGCGGTGGTGCGGCCGCGCGGACGCCGGGGGCAGGAGCGGGAGCGGGAGCGGTAGGGAGTGCGCCGATGCCGGTGACCCCGTCGGCTTCCTCGACCCCGTCCACCCTGTCGTCCTCGACCCCTTCGACCCCTTCGACCTCGCCTACTTCGCCGGTGTCCTCGGCCCCGACGACCTCCCGGACTCCGTCGGTCCCCTCGGTCTCGCCTACTTCGCCGATGTCCTCGACCCCCGCGACCTCCCCGACTCCGTCGGTCTCCGCGACTCCGCCGGTCTCCTCGGCCTCGTCCACCTCGCGGGCTTCCTCAACCTCGTCCACCCCGTCGGCGTCCTCGAATTCGTCGGCCTCTCCAGCCGCGCCGGCCCCGTCGGTTTCGTCCACCCCCTCCGCTTCCTCGCCCCAATCCGCTCCCTCAGCTGCGTCGGCCGCCTCGGTCGTGCCCGCCCCCGCGGTCTCCTCGACCCCGTCGGTCTCCTCGGCCTCCTCCGCCGCGAGGACCGCTGGGGACGGGCGGCGGGCGGTGCCTGCTGTGCAGCGGGCGGTGGCCGTCGTGCCGGTGGCCGTGCCGGTGGCATGGGCTCCGCAGTCGGCTCCGGTCGCTCCGGCTCCGGCCACCGGTCCGCGGGTCACGGCCGCACCGCCCGTCCCGCCTCGCCGCAGCGCGCTGACGCACGCGCCGGTGGGCACGTCGGTGACGCCCGTGCAGCGGCGGACGTTGCCGTCGGCGCCCAGGACGGTGGCGAGCGAGAGTGCGGTGCCGGCGTCGGGTGAGGGTGACCGAGCCGGGGGCGAAACGGCGGCGGCCGGGGCCGGGGATCCGGTGCCGGTGAGCGGCGGCCGGCCGTCGCCTCCGCGCGAGGGTGGCCGTACCTCCCCCGATACCTCCTCGCACGCCCCTGGGGACGCTCCGTCCGGACCGGGACCCTCACCCGCCGCCGTACAGCGGTCCGCGTCCGGTGGCCGTGGTACGGCCGCGGCTCCCGCGTCTCCCAGGGCCACGGGACGTACGACACCGCCGCGTGCCCCTGCCACGCCTCCCGCGGCACCCCCGGCGCCCGCGCCGTCCGCCGGGTCCCCGGACCGGGGCGGGCCTTCCGGCATGTCCGGCGCCGGAACGCGGACCCCGGTGCAGCGGCGGGCGGTGAGCGGTACCCCGGGCGGCAGCCCCGCGACACCTCCCGTACAGCGCCGTACGACCACGGGCCCGGCCGCCCCGCACACCCCCGCCCCGGAAGGCGGTCGTACGGCGGGGAGTTCGGCACCGCGGCCCATGACCGGCCCCGCCACCGAAGCCGCTGCCTCGCCCACCGCCGGAACCGTGCCCCCCGCCGTGCCGCGGAGTGGGCGAGAGTCGGTCTCCCCGGCCGTGGGCGGTGGCCGCGAGGCGCCCGTGCAGCGGCGGGTCACGGAGAGCGCGGCCGCCACCGGTGTCGTACCGGCTGCCGTGCCGATGCCCGCGCACGAGCCCGGCGGGGTCGCTCCGGAAGGTACTTCGACAGCGTCCCGTCCCTCAGCGCCGGCTCCCGGATCCCCTCGCCCTGGCCTCGGCGCCCCCCTTACGGGTACCGCCGGAGCTTCTTCGACGGACGGCGGCAAGGCGGGCGGGACGGGCGAGGCGGCTGTGCAGCGTCGGCGGACGACGGAGGGATCCTCGGTCTCCTCCTCTCCCGACGGACAGGCACCGCCGCGTCCGCGTGAGCGGGCGGCCGCCCCGTCCACCGGCCCGGCCACGACGGCCCGGTCCGCTTCGGCACCGGCGCCGAAGTCCGCTTCCGCCTCCGCCTCCGCATCCGCATCCGCATCCGTGCAGCGCGCCACGGCGACCACCCCCGGCGCCCCCCGCCTCGGTCTCGGCGCCCCCGTGACCGGCCCGGCCCCGAGCGCGGCCCCGGCGAGGCGTGCCGGGCACGGCGCGGCGGTGCCGTCCGTGCAGCGGCGGCAGGCGCCGAGCGGCCCGGCGGTCCGGCCCGCCGCCGGCTCCGGCCCGGTGCCCGAAGCGCCCCGGCAGGCACCGCCGGCCGCCGCGTCAGCCCTGCCGACGCCGACGGTCGAACACGCCCGGTCCACCCCCGCCGCCCCGGCGACGCCGCCTCCACCGGCTCTGCCCGTCCCCGCACCGACGGGTCCTTCGCCGTCTCCCCCCTTCGTCCAGCGTGCCGCCGCCCCCGCCGCTCCCGGTCTCGGCGGCCCTCCGGCATCCGGCCGGAGCCGGTCGCGGTCACCCCTGCCCGCGAGCGCCACCCCGTCCCCCACCGGACCGGCGTCGGCGCCCCGGCCCCCCTTCGTGCAGCGAGCGGCAAGCCCCGCCGCCGCCCTGCCCGTCAGGCCGAACACCACCGCCGCGCCCGCTCACCCCGTACCCCTGCGCGCCACCACCCCGATCTCCGCCACCGCCCCCCTCCCCGTGGCGCCCCTGAACCGTCCCACCGTCCAGCGCGACGCCCTCCCCACGACCACCGTGAACGAGACGACGGTCACCGGCGCCCGGGCCGAGCGGCAGCCACCGCCTCCCACCGACCCGCCACCCTCGTACTCCGCCACATCCTCCGGCTCCGGCTCCAGCTCCGGTTCCGGATCCGGCTCCGGTTCGTCCTCCGACAGTTCGCCCCCCGGGTACTCGGCGGTCGAGGAGGGCGGTTTCGACCCGCGCGCCCTCACCGAGTTCCAGGTGGACGCCCTCGTCCACCGGATCATCGACCGGGTCACCCGCCACGTCCGCACCGAACTCCGCCGCGACCGCGAACGCGTGGGAAAGCTCCGCGACTTCCGCTCCTGACCACGACGACCGCGCACCCACCCCACAGAAAGGCCCCCGATGGATCGCCAGGACCCGGGAACCACAGTCTGGTTCAGCCTCTCCATCGACGGCGAGGACCTCGGTTACTTCAACGGGTGCGAGGGGCTGTCGTCGCAGGTGGAGATCGAGCAGCGGCAGGAGGGCGGCAACAACGGGTTCGTGTGGCAGCTGCCGACCCGTGTCACCTTCTCCCACATCCGGCTGACCCGTCCGCTCACCCCGGACACCTCGAAGGTCGCGAAGTGGATCTCGTCCGTGCAGACGGGGATCGAGCGGCCCACCGGGCAGATCACGGCGCTGCGCGCGGACGGTTCGGAGGTGGCCCGGTGGGGGCTCCTTGACGTGCTGCCGGTGAGCTGGCAGGGGCCCTCCCTGGACGCGGGCAATCCGTCCGTGGCCACGGAGGTGCTGGAGATCGCCCATCACGGCTTCACCGACTGAGCGAACCAGCGAACCGAGCGAACAGCGCGACCGAGTGATCAGCGCGAACCGAGCGAACAGCGCGACCGAGTGATCAACGCGACCGAGTGATCAGCGCGAACCGAGCGAACAGCGCGACCGAGTGACCAGCGCGACCGAGTGACCAGCGCGAACCGAGCGAACTGCGCGGGCAGATCGAGCAGAGCGGACTGAGAGGCAGATCAGATCATGGCCAGGAGCAGCCGGGGCGCCGGCAAGAGCCTCGTGCGGGCCACCCTCGCGATACATGAGCCGCCCGTGGGCACCAGCACCAGCCCGGGCGGCATCATCAAGACGTTCGGCTTCGAGTTCAACCCGGCGGAGCTGTCGATCGCCCGCCGGGCGGACTGGAAGTCGTCGGCTGCGCCGATCGAACGGGACGGCGCGCTGCCGGAGTTCCTCGGCACCCACCCGCGCGAGATGAGCGTGGAGATCTTCCTGGACCGGTCCGACGATCCGGACAGCAACGACGTGATGAAGAAGGTGGAGTCGTTGCTGGCCTGCTGCGAGGTCACCAGCAAGAGCATCGCGGCCAAGCAGCCGTCGCCGCCCTGGGTGGTGTTCCAGTGGGGCTCGTTCTCGACCGCCCACTTCACGGCGTACGTCGCCTCCGTCGACGTCTCCTACTCCCTGTTCGGGACCAGCGGGATGCCGATCCGGGCCAGCTGCCGGCTTCAGCTGAACGAGATCCCGAGCAAGACCGCGGGACAGAACCCGACGTCCGGCGCGCTCACCGCGCAGCGCGTGCACCGGGTCGTGGCCGGGGACTCGCTGCAGTCGCTGGCCTGGCGGGAGTACGGCAACGCGGCCGCCTGGCGGGCGATCGCGGACGCCAACGGGATCGACGACCCGGGGTGGCTGCCCACGGGGACGGAACTGGTGTTGCCGGCCGCCGAGGAGGTGCGGTCCTGATGGTGAAGCACGCTTTCTCGAACGTCGTCAAGGTCGTCATCGGCGGCAAGGAGCTGACCGCCACCTCGGAGTACGGGCGGTATCTCGTCGACGCCCACGTCGACCAGGGCGTCGGGGTGCCGGCCGCCTTCCAGCTGACCTTCCGCGACCCGTCCCGCAAGCTGCTGGGCAAGCTGGACGTCCAGTTCGGCACCCCGGTGGTGATCACACCGGTCTCCGACGGGCAGGGCACCGGCGACCCGCTGCTCACCGGTGAGGTCACGGGGCTGGAGGCCGAGTACGACGGCACCGGCAGCTACGCGGTGGTCCGCGGCTACGACTACGGGTTCCGGCTGATGCGGCAGCGCCGCGTCGTCGCCTACCGCAACCAGACCGCCTCCGACATCGCCCGCAAGCTGGCCGCGCAGGACGGCGTGCCGGTCGGGCGGATCCAGGCCACCAAGACCGTCTACGAGTTCATCTCCCAGTCGAACGTCACCGACTGGGACTTCCTGGCCCGGCTCGCCGACGAGAACGAGATGGTCATGTCGGTGGACGCGGACGGCAAGTTCCAGTTCGTGAAGCAGAAGAGCGCCTCGGGGGCGCCGTCGCCGCAGACCGACGGCGACAAGAGCCCGTTCGTGCTGGAGGCCGGGCACGACATCCTGCGGCTGCGCACCGCGGTCACGGCCTCCGACCAGGTGAACAAGGTCGAGTCACGCGGCTGGGACGTGCGCACGAAGAAGACGCTCACGGCGACCGTGACCCCCGCCTCGAACACCGGCTACAGCATCGGCACCACCCCGGGCGCGGCGGCCGGCGAGTTCAAGACGTCGAAGCTGGTCGAGACGCGGACGCCGTACGACAAGCAGTCCGAGGTGAAGTTCGCGGCCGACGCCCTCTCCGACGACGTCACCTCGACGTTCGCCGAGGTCGAGGTGGTCGTGCGGGGCAACCCGAAGCTGCGGCCGGGGGTTCCGGTGGCGCTCGCGGACGTCGGGGACCCCTTCGAGGGGAAGTACACGGTCACCTCGGTACGGCACGTCTTCGGCGACGCCAAGCACTACGAGACCTGGGTGACGGTCAGCGGCCGCCAGTGGCGGTCCCTGTACGGCGTGGCCTCCGGCGGCGCCTCGGACGCCGGCGCCGACCGGCAGCTCAGCGTGGCGCAGGCCCTGGTCACCGACGTACAGGATCCGCTGCAGCAGGGGCGGGTGAAGCTCAAGTTCCCGTGGCTGGACGACACCTACGTCAGCGACTGGACCCGGACCGTGCAGTGGGGCGGGGTGCGTGGCGGCGGGGTCTTCCCGATGGACGTCGGTGACGAGGTGCTCGTCGCCTTCGACCGGGGCGCCCTCGACCACGCGTACGTCGTCGGCGGCCTCTACAACGGCAAGGACAAGCCGACCAGGGTCAAGGACGTGCCGCTGCACGACGGCATGCGCGGCCGGGCCACCCGGCACACCGTCTCCGACCGGGTCGGCAACCGCATGGACCTGCTCGACCAGCGGGGCCGCAAACAGGGCGTCCGGCTGGCCAGCGGCGACGACAAACTCACCGTCTTCCTGGACCGGCAGCAGACCGAGATCACCGTGGACAGCAAGGGCAGCGTCTCCATCAAGGGCAGCAGGTCGGTGTCGGTCGAGGCCGGCGCCAACCTGTCCTTGAAGGCGGGCGGCGCGCTCAGCATCAGGAGCGGGGGACCGCTGTCCCTGCAGAGCGCGGAACTCGTCGACATCAAGGCGCCCGCGGGCGCGGTCTCCGTGAACGCCTCCGCCGTGAGCCTGATGGCGAACGCCGCGCTGTCGCTGCGCGGCAACGCCGCCGTCGCGCTCACCTCCCTCGCCACCGTGGCGATCCAGGCCCCGGAGGTGCCGGTCCTGGGCAACCTGATGATGGGCGGCCTGACGGTGATGGTGATTCCGGCATGAGCGCGCGCGAGGTCTTCCCGGAGGGGCGGGTGCGGGGCTGATGGCAGAGCAGTTCGTCGGCTCCGGCTGGTCGTTCCCGTTGCGGATCGGACCCACCGGCGGCATCGCCCTGGTCAGCGGCGAGAAGGAGGTGGAGGAGGCCATCCGGCTCATCCTCTCCACCGCCCCCGGGGAGCGCCCGATGCGGCCGGAGTTCGGCTGCGCCATCCACGACCTCGTCTTCGCCCCCGTCAACGAGCAGACCGCCGGCCGTATCCAGCACGAGGTGCACGCCAGCCTCGACCGTTGGGAGCCCCGGATCGAGGTCGAGGACGTCGAGGTGACCACCGGGGCCGACCCGAGCGTGCTGATGATCGACGTCCGTTACTCGATCCGCGGCACCAACAACCCGCGCAGCCTGGTGTTCCCCTTCTACGTCATCCCCTCCCACGACGAGCCGGACCTGCCTCCCGCCTCCTCGGACTCCTCCGAAAGCGACCGCTGATCCCGATGGCCCTGCCCTCCCCGAACCTCGACGACCGCCGCTTCCAGCAGTTCGTCGACGACGCCAAGCGTTACATCCAGCAGCGCGCCCCGGAGTGGACCGACCACAACGTCTCCGACCCCGGCATCACGCTGGTGGAGACGGTCGCGCACATGGCCGACCAGATCGTGTACCGCCTCAACCGGGTCCCGGAGAAGAACCATCTCGCCTTCCTGGACCTGGTCGGCATCACACTGTTCCCGCCGTCCGCCGCCCGTACCGACGTGACGTTCTGGCTGTCGGCGGCCCAGGAGGAACCGGTTCCGGTGCCGGTCGGCACGGAGGTGGCGACCCGCCGTACCGAGACGCAGGAGGCGGTGGTCTTCGCGACCGAGCGCGAACTGACCATCGTGCCCAGCGAGTTGCGACACCTGCTGCGGCAGCAGCAGGGTTCGGCCGTCGTCGACCTCACCCACGAACTCGCCGAGGGCAAGGACCTGTTGTGCTTCACGGAGTCCCCGAACCCCGGTGACTGCATGCTGCTCGGCCTGTCCGCCGCCGTCCCGCACTGCGCGGTCGCCCTCGACCTGGACAGCCGGGTCGACGGTGTCGGCGTGGACCCGCGCCAGCCCCCGCTGGTGTGGGAGGCGTGGACGGAGGACGGCTGGCGGGAGTGCGAGGTCGACCGGGACGGCACGGGTGGCCTCAACCGTCCGGGCGAGGTCGTGCTGCACGTCCCCGGCGGTCACGTCCTGTCCCGCAACGGCGGCCTGGAGGCGAGCTGGCTGCGCTGCCGGGTCACCGAGCCGCGTGCCGACCAGCCCTTCTACACCACCTCCCCGACGGTCCGGTTCGTCGAGGCCTGCACGGTGGGCGGCACGACCGGCGCCGTGCACGCGGAGACCGTGGAGGACGAGGCGCTCGGCGAGTCGACGGGACTGCCCGGCCAGCGCCTGCGGCTCGCCCACGCCCCCGTCGTCGGGGACACCCCGCCGCTGCTCCTTCAGACCGCCGAGCACGACGGTGAGGGCGGCTGGGTGGACTGGCAGGTCGTCCCGCACTTCGCGGCCTCGGGACCGTACGACCGGCACCTCACCCTCGACGCGACGACCGGCGAGATCGCCTTCGGCCCCGCGGTCCGCGAACCGGACGGCTCGCTGCGCCAGTACGGCACGGTGGCGGCGAAGGGTGCGGTCATCCGGGCCCGCCGCTACCGCACGGGCGGCGGCCGGGACGGCAACGTGGCCCGGGGGGCCGTGCAGATCCTGCGCTCCTCCATCCCGTACGTCGCGGAGGTCGTCAACCGGGAGGCCGCGCGCGGCGGAGTGGACGGTGAGACGGTCGCCGAGGCGAAGGTCCGCGCGCCGATCACGCTCCGCGCCCAGGAGCGGGCGGTGACCCTGCGCGACTACGAGGAGCTGGCCCGCCGCGCCGCTCCGGAGACGGCCCGGATCACCTGCCTGGAGGGCGAGGAGGGCGAGCACGGGTCGTACGCGGTACGGGTGCTGGTGGTGCCGCAGGCCGTTCCGGACCCCGGCGGCCGCCTGCGCTTCGAGCAACTCGTCCCCGGCGACGCCCTGCTGGACCGCATCACCCGCTACCTGGACGAACGCCGGCTGATCGGCACCCGGCTGGCGGTCGGGCCGCCCTTCTACCAGGGCGTCACGGTCGTCGCCACGGTCCACGCCTTCCGTGGCGTGGACGTCGACCGGGTCCGCCGCCAGGCCCACGACGCCCTCTACCGGCACCTGGACCCGCTGACCGGCGGCGCGGACGGCAAGGGCTGGCCGTTCGGGCGCCCGGTGCAGTCGGGCGAGGTCTTCGCAGTGCTGCAGCGGGTCCCCGGCGTCGAGCTCGTCGACGAGGTCGTGCTGCACCCCGCCGACCCGCTCACCGGAAAGCGCGGCGACCCGACGGACCGCATCGACCTGGACGCCCCGTCCCTGGTCTTCTCCTACGACCACCGGGTCCGGGTGATCGGCGAATGACCGTCAACGACTCGACAGGGGGCGTCCGTTGAGAGGGTCCATCGACGGCCTCGGCTCCTCCGTGCCCATCGGCGCGATGCTCCCGGCGGTCTTCGCCGACGACGACCTGGCGCTGCGCTTCGTCGCCGGCCTGGACGACATGATCGCCCCGATCCCGAACGTCCTCGACTGCCTGCCCAGTTACTTCGACCCGGCCCTGGCTCCACTGGACTTCGCGGAATGGCTCGGCACCTGGGTCGGCGCGGAGACCGACGGCACGGAAGCGGAACCCCTGCTCCGTGCGGCCGTGGCGGCGGCCGCCTACCTGCACCGCATCCGGGGCACCCGTCTCGGCCTGTCCGAGGCGGTCCGGCTGGCCTTCGGCGTGACACCGGAGATCACGGAGAGCGGCGGCGCCGACTGGAACGCCCGCCCGCTGGGCCCCTTCCCCGGCGAAGCCCGCCCCCGCCTGCACGTCCACCTCGTGCTGCCCTCCCCCACCCCGGCCGACGAGGTCCGCCTGGAACACCTCGTGGCGGCCGCCCGCCCCGCTCACATGCCCTACACGGTCCAGGTGACCGCTTCTTCTTCGTCCGCCGAAAGGACCCCGCAGCGATGACGACCAACCGGAACTGCACGGAGTGCGGCACGGTCGCCGAACCGGGCCAGTCCTTCTGCGACGCCTGCGGCTCGGTACTGAGCTGGGCGGCCAACGGCGCCGAGCCCCGACAACAGCAGACGCCCGCCCCCGACCCGACACCGGCTCCGGCCGCCCCCGAGCCGACACCGGCCGCCGCGTCGAACTCCGGCGCAGCCGCTCCCGGCTGGGACGCCTTCACCCGCGGAGACGGCGGCGCGGGCTTGGCCTCCCCCCAGTGGGACTCACGGGTAACGGCCACGACAGCGCCCCTTCAGGGGCGCGGGGCCGAATCGGATGTGCGGCTACCGCCGCGTGAGCGCGACCAGCCCCCACCGCCGGCCACCACACCCACGGCCGAAACCACCCCCCTTCCTGCCCCCACCCCCGCTCCACAAGCTGCTGCCGCCGCCGACACCCCCGCCCCGCCCCCGCAGGGACCCGCCGAAGGCGACCACGACCGAGCCCGGCGTCTGCTCATCCCCGTGACGGACCCCAACCCCCCCGCCCCGGCCCCCGCTTCCGTCACGCCCGTCCTCCCCGGCCGCCCCACCCCCCAGCGCCCCCAGTCCGTCCGCGCCCCCGGCGAGGACCTCGGCGCCCACGGCGGCACCCCCTGCCCCTGGTGCGCCACCCCCAACCGTCCCGACCGCCACTTCTGCACCCGCTGCGCCATGCCCATGGCCGGCCACGGCCACGCCGCGCCCTCGGCCCCCCGCCCCTGGTGGCGCCGTATCTTCGACTTCCGCAACCGGGAGACCCCGTGGGCCGGCGACCGGCCCCGCCTGCGCCGTACCTTCGACCGCGTGCTGACCTGGATCGGCGCGGCCGTCGTCATCGCGCTCGTCACGGTCCTGGCGTTCAACATCCCGAACGCGGTGAGCGCCACCCGCGACCACTTCGCCAAGCGCGCCCAGGTCTCCCCGGACCGGGTCAGCGCGTCCCGCTCGTACGCCGGTCACAAGCCGGACCTCGTCTTCGACAAGCTGAACAACACCTGGTGGGGCCCCGGCGTGGTCCAGGGCGGCGTGGGCGAGTGGATCGAGGCGCGCTTCGACGAACCGACGCGACTGCTGAACGTCGTCATCTCCTCCGGCGAGTCGAAACGCTTCGACCAGCTGAAGAAGTCGGCCCTGCCGCACCGGATGAAGGCGACCATCAAGACGTCGGACGGCAGGACGGAGACCCGGGAGATCACCCTCGACCAGACGGCCGGCGGTCAGACCCGGGACTTCCGCGCGAAGAACGTCATCTCGGTCCGCTTCACGATCGAGTCGTCGTACCAGGCCTCGGGGTCCACCCAGGTGGCCATCGCCGAAATAGAGTTCTTCGGCCCGTCGAGCGCGAACTCCTCCTGACAAAATGGTGATGTCATAATCCGGCCATGGCCGAAAAGGACGCAGGGGAGCGGCGCGGCGCGCGCAGGAGCCGGCGGGATGTCTCGCTGAGTCACATGGCGTGCACGCTCCTGGGCAGCGCGCTGTCCAAGTTCCTCTTTGCCCTGCTCGGCCTGGCCTTCGCTCTCGTCACCGGTTCCGGGTTCTCCGCCGGGAAGCTGCTGGACGCCGTGCTCGACCTGGCCTGGGGCCTGGTCTTCGCCTGCCTGTTCCTCTGGCTCTTCGCCCGCCTCCGGTCGTGGTGGGGCCGGCCGAGCCCGGAGAGCTGAGCACCCCTACTTCCGCATCAGGGACCGGTAGACCGCCGTGGACCTGGGGTTGCCCCGGCACCTCCACACCCCGTGCGGGCAGTAGTCCGTGATGGTCTGGTACAGCGGGCGGTTGTCCGCGAACCACCGCACCATGCCCCTCATGTACGCCGGGTCGTCGCCGTTCTCGTACAGCCCCCACTCGGGATACGAGACCGGCTTGCCGTGGGCGCGGGCGAAGGCGACCTGCGCCCGCAGCCCGTACGGCTCGGTGACCTGTTCCGCGAAGGACATCCCGCGTGGGGAGTCGTAGGCGTCCATGCCGACGACGTCCACGAACCGGTCCCCCGGATAGCACCGGGTCCAGGGGACCGCGTCCCGACCCCGGTTGGGCGTGAAGTCGAACCGGAAGCGCTGGCCGGGCACCGACCGCATCGCCGTGACGATCCGCACCCAGTACGCCTTCCAGGCGCCCGGGTCCGGTCCGCAGCGGTGGGTGTACGTCACCCCGTTCATCTCCCAGCCGAGCACCACGACGGTGTCCGGCGCACCGACCGACACCAGTCGCCGGGCCAGTGTCCGGAAGTGTCCGTCGTACCGCCCCTGCGCCCCGAACCGGAGCTGCCGGCGCACCTCGGCGTCCGGCAGATGGGCCTCCGTCCCCTCCAGCATCGGCACGTTGAGCACGAGGAGCCGGTCCGGCCCGGCCCGTCGCCAGTTCGCCCACAGCCGTACGAAGTCGGGGGCGCCCTCGATGTTCCGCCACACGTCACCGGGGAGGTAGGTGTGCCCGACCCGGGGTTCCTCGTGCCCCAGCCAGCTGCCGAGCGCGCTCACCCGGCGCACGCCGTCGGCGCCGTAGCCGACGTACGCCCCGAAGGGGCCGGGGGCGGCGGGCCGTGCGGTCTCCGGGCGGGAGACGGGGAGGAGGAACAGGGCGACCATGGTGGCGACCAGGAGGAACCTCAGACGTGCCATGGGGTGAGTCTGGCCGCTCCGGAAGGGCGAGTTGCCCGTTGTGGGCATCTTGGACTGCTGTGCGAGGCCCCCGGCCGTCGGCGCCCCGGCGCGGTTACGGCGGTACGGGCACCCCGTGCTGCCGCAGCCACGGCAGCGGTGCCACGGTGGAGCCCATGGCGGGGCCGGTGCGGACCTCGAAGTGCAGGTGGGGGCCGTCCGCGTTGCCGGTCGAGCCTGCGGAGCCGATGCGCTGGCCGGCCGAGACGGGCTGTCCGGGGCGGACGTTGACGACGGACAGGTGGGCGTACTGGGTGTAGTAGCCGTCCGGGTGGCGTAAGACGACCTGGTTGCCGTAGCCGTCGCCGCAGGACACGGTCACGACCCGGCCCGGGCCGACGGCGTACACGGGGGTGCCGGCCTCGACCGCGAAGTCCTGCCCGGTGTGCCGGTGTCTCCAGTGGTGGCCCTCGGCGGAGTAGCCGGCGGAGAGCCGGTAGCGGACCGTCGGGGCGCTCCAGTGGTCGGTGGGGCCCTCGGGCGGCGGGGTGCTGGGCGTGCCGAAGGCGCAGTGCCCGGTGCGGGGGTCGGCCTTGGCGGGCGGGATGAGGAACGCGCCCGTCAGCAGGAGGACCATCGCGGCCGTCACGAGTCGTAGATCATCCGTTCGCATTGTCGGATCCTCGGACGGCCGGCCCGGCCCGGGGCGGCCTCACACGCCGGGTGCCGTGACTTTCGCCCGTTCGGATCCCGCGGTCGGATGGGGGCGCGGGGCCGGCCGGGGCGCTCGCGAGCAGGGCGAGCCGGCCGCGCCGGGCGCCGGTGAGGTGCGCGATGAGGTCCCGGATCCCGCTCGGCCTCGGGCGCACGGCGCCGGACCAGGTTCTGCCGGCGGATCGTCTTCACCATGGCCGCGGACTGAACACCCGGCCCTCGGCCGCCCGTACTTGCGGGGACAGCGTTCGTCCGCAGATCGGAGTCCCCCGTGCACGCATCCGCAGCCATCGGCGTGACCGGCCTCGGAGTGATGGGCCGCAACCTGGCCCGGAACTTCGCCCGGCACGGCTACCCGGTCGCCGTCCACAACCGCACCCCCGCCCGCACCCGCGCCCTGGTCGAGGAGTACGGCCACGAGGGCACGTTCGTCGGCGCCGAGACCGCCGCGGACTTCGTCGCCGCCCTCGAACGGCCCCGGCGGCTCATGATCATGGTGCAGGCCGGTGCCGCCACCGACGCCGTCATCGACGAGTTCGTACCGCTCCTCGAACCCGGTGACATCGTCATCGACGGCGGCAACGCCCACTTCGCCGACACCCGCCGCCGTGAGGCCGCCCTGCGGCAGAAGGGCCTGCACTTCGTCGGCGTCGGGGTCTCCGGCGGGGAGGAGGGCGCGCTCAACGGGCCGTCGATCATGCCGGGCGGTTCCGCGGAGTCGTACGCCGTCCTCGGCCCGATGTTCGAGGACATCAGCGCGAAGGTCGGCGGTGAGCCGTGCGCCACCCACGTCGGCGCGGACGGCGCCGGCCACTTCGTGAAGATGGTCCACAACGGCATCGAGTACGCCGACATGCAGCTCATCGCCGAGGCGTACGACCTGCTCCGCCAGGTCGGCGGGTACCCGCCGGCCGAGATCGCTGACATCTTCCGCCAGTGGAACGGCGGCCGGCTCGGCTCCTACCTCGTCGAGATCACCGCGGAGGTGCTCGCGCACGTCGACGCCGCCACCGGTGCGCCGTTCGTCGACATCGTCGCCGACGCGGCCGGGCAGAAGGGCACCGGGCGCTGGACCGTCCAGACCGCGCTGGACCTCGCCTCACCGGTCACCGCGATCGCCCAGGCGACCTTCGCCCGTGCCGCGTCCGGCCGCGGCGAACTGCGGTCCGCGTACGCCGGATCGCCCGGCGGTACGACGCCCCCGCTCAGCGCCACCGAGGCCGACCGTTTCGCCTCCCGCGTCGAACACGCCCTGTACGCCTCGAAGATCATCGCCTACGACCAGGGCTGGACGATGATCCAGGACGCGGCCGCCGAGTACGGCTGGAAGATCGACCTCGGCGCGGTGGCCCGGATCTGGCGGGGCGGCTGCATCATCCGCGCGTCCTTCCTGGACCGGATCCGCGCGGCGTACCGGGCCGACCCGGACCTCGTCAGCCTGCTGGCCGAGCGGGAGTTCGCGAAGGAGATCGCCGACGCGCAGGTGCCGTGGCGGGAGACGGTGGCCTCGGCGGCCCGCCGGGGCATCCCCGTCCCGGCGTTCTCGGCGGCCCTGTCCCACTACGACACGCTGCGGTCCCCGCGTCTTCCGGCGGCACTTCTGCAGGGGCAGCGGGACTACTTCGGCGCGCACACGTACGGCAGGGTCGACCGCGAGGGGGCGTTCCACACCCACTGGGCAACGGAGGGCCGCCCCGAAACGCAGGGCTGAGCGGCGCCCCGTCTTTCAGGGGCGCGGGGCTGTATTCGATCTGCGGCTGCCGCCGCGCGGGAGCGACCAGCCACGACGGACCGGCAGACGACAACGTGCGGCGTCGTCGTGGCCGAGCGCGCAGTTCCCCGCGCCCCTCACGGGGCTCGGACAGCCTCCGCCGGCGGCACCCGCAGGGCGCGTCGCGTCGGCAGTTCGATCGTGACGTACGACGTGAGGATCACCGTCACCGCCGCCGCCGGGAGCAGCCACACCGGGCCCGCCGGCCACGGGCGGTGCAGGAAGCCCTGGCCCAGCAGCGCCAGCGGCACCGCGGACAGGGCGAGGCCGGCCGCCAGCGCCGCCACCGCGATCACGCCGGCCTCCCTGCGCATCATCGCCAGGATCTGCCTCGGCGTCGTACCGGCCAGCCGCAGCGCGGCGATCTCCGTGCGGCGCTGGGCGGTCGCCGCGACCAGCCGGTTGGCGATGCTGAGCAACAGATAGCCGAGCAGGACGACGACGACCGCCAGGTTCACCCATACCTCGGGCGGGGTGTCCGCACCCGCCCGCGGGTCGGTGTCCGACACGGTCAGGCCGGGGGTCGCGGCGGCCAGGGCGGTCAGCGCACGGTAGGCCCCGGCGGAGCCGTCCGTGCGGACCAGCGCGCTCTGGTCGAGGCCGGACGTGGTGTGCCCGGCGGCCAGGTCGTGGGAGAGGACGATCGGGCCGAAGCCGAGTCCGCGGTCGTAGACGGCCACGACCTTCGCCTCGACGGGCGCGCCGTCGCCGAGGAACAGCTTGATACGGGCGCCGGGTTGGGCGTCGCGCGGGCCCGCCACCTCGCTGCTGACGGCCACCGTCGCACCGGTCAGACCGGACAGGCCGCCCCGCGTCACCCCCAGGTCGAGGACGTCCTTCGCGGCCGGCGTGAGGATCAGCGCGGAGGCGGACTCGGTCTGGGGGTCGCCGAACTGACGGTACGGCCAGACCACGGTGGTCGTGCCGACGGGCGCCACTGCCTCGACACCCGGCAGCCGTCGTACCGCGGGCAGCGTGTCGGCCGGCAGCCCGCCCAGGGCCGGTGCGCCGACACGGTACTGGCCCAGCGTCCCGGCGCGGGTGTCGTCCTTGGTCGCGGCCAGCACCGTGGTCTGCGCGAGCGTGTAGGTCAGCACGAACACCACCGCCATCGCGAGCGGACTGATCACCCCGGTGACCCGCTGCGCGTACGCCCGTACGTTGGACAGGGCCAGCCAGGTCGGCGCGGACACCCCCGGCCGCAGCCGTCGTACGACCGCCTCGCCCGCGGTCCGGACCAGCGCGGGGCCGGCCAGTGCCAGGCCGATCGCGGCGACGATGCCCGCGATGGAGGTGGCGGAGGCACCGATCAGGGTGCGTTGCAGCAGCGGGGTGACGGACAGGGCGCAGGACGCGGCCATCAGCGACAGGCCGATGAACGTGCGGGACCTGGACGGGGTGCGGGGTTCGCTGCGGGACTCGGCGACCGCCTCGGTGGCCGGCATCTTCGAGGTGCGCCAGGCCGCGCAGCGGGCCGCGACGCGGACGACCGCGACCAGCAGGACGACCGTGGCCAGCGCCGGGAACGGACTGAAGGTGAGAGGGAGTTCGGGCGGGAGCACCGCACGGTGGACCAGCAGGGTGCGGAACCGGGCGGCCAGCAGATGGCCGAGGGCGATGCCGGGGACCAGGGCCACGGCCGTCACCGTCGTCGACTGGGCGGCGGCCAGCCGGCGGATCTGCCGCGGCGTCGCCCCGACGGCCCGCATCAGCGCCAGGTCCCGCCGCTGGCCGGCGATCGCCACGCCCAGCGCGCCCGCGGTGACGAACCCGGTGATCAGCAGGACGATCCCGCCGAGGGACCCGGAGAGCAGGATCAGGAGGGAGCGCGCGGAGCCGATGCCCGGGGCCGCGGCCGTCCCGCGGTCGGCTCCGGTGAGGACCTTCAGCCCGGTGCCGGCGACCGCCTCGCGCGCCTCGGACGCGACCTGCCGCTCGGCGCCGGGGACGGTGCGCAGGCCCACGAGGTCTACGGTGCCTTCGCTGGTGCTGGTGCTGTAGGTGGTGCTGTGGGTGGTGCTGTTGGTGGTGCTGGCGGTGGCGGCGGCGATGTGGGAGCCGGCGGTGATGTCGGCGCCGGCGGAAGCGTGGGCGCGGGCGCTGAGCCGGGCGGCCGTCCGGTCCGTGAAGTAGATCCCCGCATCGGGGGCGTGGACCAGCGCCGTCACGCGGTAGGACTCGGCCGTGCGGCCGTTCGCGGTGACGCGGACCCGGTCGCCGACCGCGAGGCCGGTCGTCGCGTCCACCGCCACCTCCGCCGGGGCGGCCGGGGCGCGGCCCTCGATGCGAGGGGCGGCGAGCAGCTTCGTCGAGGACCAGCCGTGGCCCGCCGTCGCCGGGTCCGCGCCGCCGACCGGGACGAGGTGTCCGCCCGGGTCCGTCACCGCGGCCGGGAAGCCGAGGTCGCCGACCGCGGCCGTGACGCCGGGCAGCTTCGCCAGGCGGTCGGTGAGGGCGGCCGGGACGGTGGCACGCTCGGGCAGGGCGATCGGCAGGTCGCCGGGGACGTGGAACTCCTGGTCGGCGGCGACCAGGACAGCCGCGCCGCCGAGCCGGCCGGGCGGCAGCTGGGAGCGCAGGCCGGACTCCGCCAGCACCCCCGTGGCGGTGATCAGGGCCGCGCCGCCCAGGACCGCGCAGGCCACGGCGAGCAGCGAGGCGATCCGGTGGGCGGCCATCCGCAGGGCGAAGTGCAGCACGGCGCTCACCTCTCGCCCAACGCGGCGAGCCTGGCGGCCAGTCGGGAGGCGGTCGGGCGATCCAGCTCCTCGACCACCCGGCCGTCGGCCATCACCAGCGCCGTGTGCGCGCGGGCCGCGGCGGCGGGGTCGTGGGTGACCATGACGACGGTCTGGCCGAGGTCGTCGACGAGCGTCCGGAGCAGGCCGAGCACCTGGTGGGCGCTGCGCAGATCGAGCGCGCCGGTCGGCTCGTCGGCGAACACCACCGCCGGACGGGCTGCCAACGCCCTTACCAGCGCGGCCCGTTGCTGCTGACCGCCGGAGAGCTCGGCGGGGCGGTGGTGGAGCCGGTCGGCGAGCCCGACCCGCTCGGTCAGGGTGCGGATCCAGTCCCGGTCGGGACGGCGGCCGGCCAGCCGCAGCGGCAGCGTGATGTTGTCCTCGACGGAGAGCGAGGGGATCAGGTTGTAGGCCTGGAAGACGAATCCGACGCGCTCTCTGCGCAGTTCGGTGCGCTTGGTCTCGTTCAGCCCGGCGATCTCCCGGCCGTCGATGCGGACGCTGCCCGAGGTCGGCGAGTCCAGCCCGGCCGCGCAGTGCATCAGCGTGCTCTTGCCGGAGCCGGAGGGGCCCATCACGGCCAGGAAGGTGCCGGGTTCCACGGTGAGCGACACGTCGTCCAGGGCCCGTATCCCGCCCGGGTACGTCTTGCCGACGCCCGTCAGCGCGATGGCCGGAGCCCGCCGGGCGGTCTCCACGGCGGCCGTCGTGTTCACCGACGCCCCCGCAGCCACCGCGCCACCAGGGTGCCCGCGCTGAACAGGGTCACCCCGCCGCAGGCCGCGTTCGTCCAGGCGGGCACCCCGCCGTACGAGGTGGCCAGGTTGGCGCCCGCGCTGAGGACCAGCAGGGACCACAGCAGGACGCGGACGAGGTCCACGCCGCCGCCCGGCTCCTCCGCGGCGGGTGGGCTGGACAGACCATAGGGATCTGTACTGGTCACGGGTACCTCCGGCTGGGCAGCTGACGTCCTGGGTCACGGGCACCGACGCTACGGACCGTGTCCCCCCTCGGCCGATCCCGTGGGCCGCCGGGTTCGAGGTAGCGCAGGCTGTACTTTCCCGGCCCGACGGGCGCGCCGAACTGCCGTACGCCCTAGGGTCGTCGGCGGGTCATCGGCGACGAGGGAAAGTCGTCGGCGACGACGGAAAGGAGGGCGCATGGCCGCCACCGGTGTGCGGGACGAGCGCGTCCGGGTCCTCGTCGCACGGATCCTGCGGACCGCGGGCCGCGCGCTCGGCGAACTCGTCGGCGGTCTCGGTACGGCCGCCCCGGCGCTCGCCCTGCTGCTCCTGCTCGCGGTGACGGCGGTGACCGCACCGCTCGGCGTGGGCCTGCTCCTCGCCCCGCTCACCCTGCGTGGCCTGCACGTCCTGGCCGGACGCGAGCGCCACCGGCTGGGCCGGCACGGGCCCGAGGTCGTGGCCCCGGAGCCGCCGCCCACCCGGCTGCGGCTCGCCCTGACCGACCCCACCACCCGGCGCGAGGCGCGCTGGCTGCTGCGGCACGGCACGCTCGGCCTGCTCCTGGGCCTGGTCGGGCTCTTCCTGCCGATGTCCGCCCTACGGGACACGCTGTTCCCGCTGTACTGGCGGTTCTCGCCCACCGACACGACCGCGACCTCCTTCGGCTACGGCGTGGCGCACTCCTGGGCGGACGCCTTCGCTGTCTGCGCGTTCGGCGTCGGGTCGATCGCCGTCATCCTGGGCCTGACCCCCGGCACGGCCCGGCTCCAGGCGGACCCCGGACGGCGCCTGCTGGCCGCCGGACCCGACCAGGACCTCTCCCTGCGGGTCGCCGAACTCACCGCCACCCGTGCCGCCGCCCTCGACGCCCACGCCACCGAACTGCGCCGGATAGAGCGGGCGTTGCACGACGGCACCCAGAACCGGCTGGTCTCGGTCACCGTGCTGCTCGGCGCCGCGCGCCGCCAGGTCGCCCGCGATCCGTCCCGCGCCGACGAGATCCTGGAGCGCGCCCAGTCCGCCGCCGAACAGGCGCTGGCCGAGCTGCGTACCGTCTCGCGCAGCATCCTGCCGCCGGTCCTGGACGACCGCGGCCTGGCGGGCGCCCTGTCCGGCTTGGCCGCCGAGTCGCCGGTGCCGTGCCGGCTCGACGTGGACGCGCCCGAGCGCTGTGCCGCCTCCGTGGAGGCGACCGCCTACTTCGTCGCCGCCGAAGCCCTCACCAACGTCGCCAAGCACAGCGGCGCCGACCGGGTCGTGGTCACCGTCCGGGCCCGCGGCGGCCGGCTCGCTCTGACCGTCACCGACGACGGCCGGGGCGGCGCCGACTCCGCCGGCGGCTCCGGACTGACCGGCATCCGCCGCCGGGTCGCGGCGCACGACGGCACCCTCCGCCTGACCAGCCCGGCAGGCGGCCCGACCACCCTGGAAGTGGAACTGCCCTGTGGAACATGAGCCGTCGTTGCGGATCGTGATGGCCGAGGACGACCCGCTGCTCCGTGAGGGCCTCGCCCTGCTGCTGCGCGCCGAGGGCCTGGACGTGGCGGCCACCGCCACCACCGCCGACGACGCCCTGGCCGCCATCGACACGCACCGTCCGGACGTCGCCATCCTGGACGTCCGGATGCCGCCCACCCACACCGACGAGGGGATCCGTGCGGCCGTCGAGGCCCGGCGCCGGCACCCCGGGCTCGCCGTGCTGGTGCTGTCGGCGTACGTCGAGCAGAGCTTCGCCACCCAGCTGCTGACCGGCGGGGTCGGCGGCCTCGGCTATCTGCTCAAGGAACGGGTGGGCCGGGTCGAGGAGTTCCTGGACGCCCTGCACCGGGTGGCGGGCGGCGGCACCGCGATCGACCCCGAGGTCGTCGCCCAGCTGTTCACCCGCTCCCGGCAGGACACCCGCCTGGAGCGGCTGAGCCCACGCGAACGCGATGTCCTCGCCCTGATGGCGGAGGGCCTCGGCAACTCCGCGATCGCCGAACGCCTGGTCGTCACCGACGGTGCCGTGCACAAGCACATCCGGTCCATCTTCGCCAAGCTCGACCTGTCACCGGCCGACCGGGTGGACCGCCGGGTCGCGGCGGTCCTGCACTACCTGGAGGGCGCGCGGGCGCGTACCCGCTGACCCGGGTTCAGACGCGGACGCCGAACATGAACGGCCCGCCGATGGTGCTCATCGACTCGTAGCGGACCACCGTGCCGGTGCGCGGGGCGTGCAGGATCTGCCCGTTGCCCGCGTACAGACCCACGTGGTGCAGGTCGTTGAAGAAGAAGACCAGGTCGCCGACCTGGAGGTCGGACGTCGAGTAGATCCTGGTGCCGATCCCCGTCTGGGACTCGGAGGTGCGCGGGATGGAGACCCCGGCCTGCGCGTACGCCCAGGAGGTCAGGCCCGAGCAGTCGAAGGAGGACGGGCCGGTGGCGCCGTAGACGTACGGCGTGCCGAGCTTGGTCTTGGCGGCGGCGAAGGCGGCCGCGGCCCGGCCGGTGGCGGAGGTGTCGTTGCCGAGGTCCACCCGCTCGCTGGCGGAGCGGCTGGCGCGGTCCTGTTCGGCGGCGAGCGCGGCCTTCTCGGCGGCGCTGAGGCTGTTGAGCAGCTTCTGCGCCTCGGCCAGCTTGGCCTGGACCTCCTTCTTCTTCGTGCCGAGTTCGGTGCGGGTGGCGGCCAGGTCCTTGAGCTTGCCGGTGGCCTCCGCCCGCTCCTGGGCCAGTTCGCGCTGCTTGGCCTGGATCTTCTTCAGCGTCTCGACCTGCTGGCCGCTCAGCTGGTCAAGGGTGGAGGCCTTGTCCAGGTAGTCGTCCGGGTCGGCGGAGAGGAACAGCTGGAGGGACGGGTCGAGGCCGCCGCTGCGGTACTGGGCGGTGGCCATGGAGCCGATGCCGTCCCGCAGTTCGTTCAGCTCGTCCTGGCCGCGCGCGACCGAGTCCTGCAGCGCGGAGATCTGCTTCTGGAGCTTCTCCTGCTTCTCCTTGGCCCCGTTGAACTTCTCGGTGGCCTGCTCGGCCTCCTCGTACAGCTTGTCGACCCGGGACCTGACCTCGTCCTTGCTGGGCTTCTCGCTGGGCGCGGCGTTCGCGGCCTGCGAGGAGAGGACCACGGCGGCAGCGGCGGCGGTGGTGAGCACGGTGACCCGAGCACGGCTCGGCTGCTTGGGACGACGGTGGAACGCCACGGAGGCGATCTCCTTCCGAGCGAAGAGTCGAGCGGTGGATCAGGCGACGGATCAAGCGGTGGATCGTTCAACTGGTAGTACGAGTCCCAGACATTAATGACTCTCTTATGTTCAGTTCAAATCTCCGCATGGAAGAAATCCGGCCACCTGTCGCCAACTGGCCTTCTCCGCCGGTCGGTCGCGGGGTGCCGGGCGCCGACTGTAAGGAACCTTGACAGTCAATTGGTCTAAACCAAATATGGGCGTCCATGAGACGCACTCGTGCCCTGCAGGCCGCCCTGACCGCAACCGCCCTGTCCACCGCGCTCGTTGCCGTCGGATCAGGCGCCGCGCACGCCTCCCCGCAGCACGCCGCGAAGCCGATGCCCGCACGGGTCGCGGCACCCTACTTCGAGGCCTGGACCGGTCAGAGCCCCGCCGCGCTCGCCGCAGAGTCCGGCAACAAGTACCTCACCCTGGCCTTCCTCCAGACGCCCGCCGCCGGCTCCTGCACCGCCGACTGGAACGGTGACGCCACCCAGCCGGTCTCCCGGTCGACCTTCGGCGCCGACATCGCCACCCTCCAGGCCCGCGGCGGCAACGCCATCCCCTCCTTCGGCGGCTACGGCGCCGACACCACCGGCACCGAACTCGCCGACAGCTGCACCGACGTGGACGCCATCGCCGGGGTGTACGAGAAGCTCGTCACGACGTACGGCATCTCCCGCATCGACCTCGACATCGAGGCCGACTCCCTCGCCGACACCGCGGGGGTCGACCGCCGTAACCAGGCGATCGCCAAGGCGGAGCGCTGGGCCGACCGCACGGGCCACCCGCTCCAGTTCTCCTACACCCTGCCGACCACCACCAAGGGCCTGGCGGCCAACGGCCTGGCCGTCCTGCAGAACGCCGTCGCCCACCACGCGCGCGTGGACGTCGTCAACATCATGACCTTCGACTACTACGACGGCGCCACTCACGACATGGCGACCGACACCCGGACCGCGGCCGACGGCCTGCACGCCCAACTCGCCGCCCTCTACCCGCACAAGAGCTCCAAGGAGCTGTGGGGCATGGTCGGGGTCACCGAGATGCCCGGCATCGACGACTACGGCCCGGAGGAGACCTTCACCACCCAGAACGCCGTGGAGGTCGAGCACTGGGCCGCCGCCCGGGGCATCGACACCCTCTCCTTCTGGGCGCTCCAGCGCGACAACGGCGGCTGCGTCGGCACCGGCGGCTCCAACTCCTGCTCCGGAACGGCCCAGGACACGTGGCAGTTCAGTCACACCTTCAGCCGCTTCGCCGGCCACCGGCGGTAGGAGCCGCCTCCGCGCGGCCGGGGTTCGGCCCGGGCGTCCACAGCCTGTGGACGCCCGGGCGGCGACCGCTCTCAGGGTGATACGACCTTCCCGCCGAAGGTGACGTTCAGCTTGCCGTTCGACGCGAAGGACCAGCCGAGGGCGCCCGAGTAGGAGGAGCACCGGGAGCCGTTGGTGCCCGTCCAGAACTGGTTGGAGCTGTCGGCGTCGCCGACGGTCTTGTCGTTGGAGCCGTCGACCGCGAACCGGCACGAGGTGTCGGTCCGGAACACCGAAGTGCCCTTGTCGAAGGAGAAGTTGCGCTCGGCGTTGTCGATGCCGACGTTGTTCGAGACGGTCATGGTGCCGGGGTTGCTGTTGTAGGTGAACCCGTGGTGCCCGTTGCCGTAGGCGATGTCGTGCTGGACCACGTGGTTGACGGCGATGTCGTCGCCGCCGAGCTTGTAGCCGTTGCGGTCGCCGTCCCCGCTCTGGCTGCCGTCGCTGAGCGTGCCGTTGCCGTAGGAGAGCGAGTACTCGATGGTGACCGGCCCGATCGCCCCGGTGTCGGTCTTGGTGTAGAGGTCCCAGCCATCGTCGATGTTGTGGTGCGAGACGTCGTACCGGAAGACGTTCCCGGTCCCGGTGGTGAGCTTGCTGGCGAACCCGTCCGCGTCCTCCCCGTCGCTGTCGGCGTTGTCGTGCGACTCGGAGCTGACGACGAGGTTGCCGACGGGCCACTGGCTGCTGGGCGTGCTGGAGGAGATCCGCCCGAGCTGCAGCCCGGTGTCGCGGTTGTAAGCGGTCACGGCACGCTGGATGACGTTGTGGCTGCCGCCGACGTAGATGCCGTTGTCACCGGCGTGCTGGACGGTGAGCCCGTACAGGTGCCAGTAGTCGGCGTACAGCTGGATGCCCCGGTTGGAGGAACTCTCGCTCTGCGAGGAGAAGTTGAGCACCGGCGTCTCGCCCGGGTAGGCGGAGAGGGTGGTGAGGGCGCCGGAACTGCCGTTGGAACCGGCCGGGATGGTCACGGTGGAGGCGTAGTTGTACGTCCCGCCGCGCAGGTAGATCGTGCCGCCGGAGGCGATACGGCCGATCGCCGAGGTGAGCGTGGTCGGCGCCGACTGGGTGCCGGCCGCGCTGTCGGTGCCGGTCGGCGATACGTACAGGACGGTGGACGCGGCCTGCGCGGAGGGGCCGGACAGTGCGACGAGAGCGCCGGCGAGCAGGCCGACGGACGCGATGACTGGTCTCACATGCATCGTTCGTCTCCGTTCGGGTTCGGAGGTGTGACCGGACGTGCGGGACGGATGGCGACGGAAAGCGCTTTCTCCGTGAAGTTAGGGAGGGTGTCACGGCCGCGTCAATAGTCATGTATGTAAAGAGAGTTCAGGTGTGTGATCACTGAGGGTGGGTGACCGTTATTTCGATGGCAATCGGAATAGCTGTCGTCGGACCCCGGTTGTGCCGCACATGGATGAGACCGTGGATGAGACCGTGGATGAGACGGACAAGATCGACCTGGGCGCCGTCGGCGCATGGCGCCACGCGGACACCGAGCCGGAGCTCGCCGTCGAACTGGAACGCCTGGGCTACGGCACGCTGTGGCTCGGGAACGTGACCGACCCCGACCTGACCGTGGTCGAGCGGCTGCTGGACGCCACCGAGACGCTGGTCGTCGCCACCGGCATCGTGAACATCTGGTCCAACCCGGCCGACCGGGTGGCCCGTTCGTACCGCCGGATCGCCGAGCGCCACGCGGACCGCTTCCTGCTGGGCGTCGGCGCGGGCCACCCGGAGGCGACCAAGGAGTTCGTACGGCCGTACCAAGCCCTGAACGACTACCTGGACGTCCTCGACGAGGGCGGTGTCCCGGTGGCGCGCCGCGCCCTGGCGGCCCTCGGTCCCCGGGTACTGCGCCTGGCCGGCGACCGTACGGCGGCGGCACACCCGTACCTCGTCACCCCGGACCACACCCGTCAGGCACGCGAGATCCTCGGCGCCGGACCGATCCTGGCCCCCGAGCAGAAGGTGGTCCTGGAGACGGACCCCGCCCGGGCCCGCGTCATCGGCGACGCCACCCTGGGCGTCTACCTGCACCTGACCAACTACCTCGGCAGCCTCCGCCGACTCGGCTTCGACGACACCGACTTCGCGGACGGCGGCAGCGACCGCCTCTTCGACGCGCTGATCCTGCACGGCGAGGCGGCCCGGGTGGCGGAGGGTGTCCGCGCCCACCAGAAGGCGGGCGCCGACCATGTGGCGCTCCAGCTGCTGCACCCCGCGGACACCGATCCGCTGCCGGGATACCGGGCACTGGCGGCAGCGCTGGGGCTGGGCGGGGCGGGTGAGGGCTTCAGCTCCTGACGGCGAGAACTCTCGGCTGGCCAGAGACCGTAGACGGCCGGAACTCCTCTCCGGCAGGAGCTCCTGGGTGAACGGCGAACCAAAGCTCCTGGACGACTAGACGACGCAGAACTCGTTGCCCTCCGGATCCTGCAGCACGACGGCGTAGTGCCCGTTGTCGGGCTCGTCCGTGGTCCGGAGGACGCGGGCGCCGGCTTCGACCAGCCGTTCCACGGTGGCGGCGACCCGCCGTGTGCGGACGGCCAAGGGGACCCCGCGGCCGCCGCCGACCTTCAGGTCGAGGTGTATCCGGTTCTTGGTGACCTTGGGTTCGGGAACCTGCTGGAACCACACCCGTGGCCCCTGCCCGGCGGGATCGACGATCGACTCCGGGGTGTCGCCCGCACCTACGGGCAGCTCCTCCTCGGGCACCCCCATGGCCGCCCAGTACTCCCGCCACGTGGCATGGCCGCCCGGTGGCGGTTCGGGCACGTATCCCAGCGCCTCGCTCCAGAACGCCACCAGCCTCTGCGGGTCGGCGCAGTCGATCGTCAGTTGCAGCGTCGTCTCCATGACCGGAGCGTGGCAGACGGGTCTGACACTCACGCCGGACCAGCGCGCCGGCTGCCTGGGCGCACTTTCGCAACCGTCCTCAGGGGGTGCGCGCACCTCCGCCGGCAGACCGTCGGGCAGACCGTCGGGCAGGCCGTCAGGCAGGCCGTCGAGCAACGCGTCGAGCAGCCCGGCGAGCGGCGCGGGCACCCGGTCGGGCTCCAGAGCTTCGACGAGGACCCGGCCGTAATGGATCTTCCGCCCCTTCTTCGTGCCGAGGAAGCGGCGGAGTTGCTGCTGTGGGGTGCGGCCCTGCTGGGCGGGCTGGTTCAGGAAGGTGCGCAGGGCTCGCCCGTCACCCTCGGCCCGGACGAGCTCCGTGACCCGGGACGGACCGAGGGCGCGGATCAGTTCGTCCTCCAGGTCGGCGGCGCAGACGAAGAAGCCGTGCCGCGTGGCACCGGCCCGCTCCAGGCCACGGGCGTAGTAGGGCCACTCCCGCTCGTCGCACAGCCCGGTCAGCCGCAGCCCCAGGCCGGGTGGTCCGAGCAGGCGGGCGTAGCGCCCGACGTTCATCGCACCGCCCATCGACAGCACGCACGCTCCCTCGGCCGCCGGGTCCCGCCCGCGCCGGGCGGCCAGTGCGTCGACGGCGGCGACATCACTCGGCCCTTCGAGCAGCACGGCGACCCGCACCCCCAGCCGTTCGCCCAGCCGCCGGGCCGACTCCGGGACGCGGCCCCCGCCCGCACTCCCGGCCCAGTCGGCAACCGCGTCCCGGAACGCCCTCATGTCGGCCATGGCACGAGTCTCCGCCCGGGGCGGGCACCGATGCCAGGCAATATCCGCGGCCCGGACGGCATGGGCGGCGGGTGGAACGGACGCCCTGACCTGGGCCACGCCCACAGCTGGCGTCCGGCCGGTGACCTGGTCTACAGCCGGCGTCCGGACCGGTGACCCGGGTCCACACCGGCGCCCGGGTCGGCGACCTGGAGCCGCACCCGGCGCCTGGGTCGGTGACCCCCCGTTTCCACCCGGCGTCCGGACCGGTGACCGGGGTCCGCACCCGGCGTCCGGGACGGTGACCCCCCGTTCCCACCCGGCGCCCGGACCGGTGACCGGGGTCCGCACCCGGCGCCTGGGTCGGTGACCCCCCGTTCCACCCGGCGTCCGGACCGGTGACCGGGGTCCGCACCCGGCGCC
>NZ_JBSFJE010000007.1:0-40452 GCF_053597895.1 Streptomyces sp. NPDC001220 | reverse complement strand
CCCGGACCGGTGACCGGGGTCCGCACCCGGCGCCTGGGTCGGTGACCCCCCGTTCCACCCGGCGTCCGGACCGGTGACCGGGGTCCGCACCCGGCGCCTGGGTCGGTGACCCCCCGTTCCACCCGGCGTCCGGACCGGTGACCGGGGTCCGCACCCGGCGTCCGGGACGGTGCCCCCCGTTCCACCCGGCGTCCGGACCGGCGACCAAGGTTCGCACCCGGCGTCCGGACCGGTGACCTCGGTTCCCACCCGGCGTCTGGGGCCGTGGCGTCAGCTGGGGAACATCCCGGCGGTCGCGTTGACCCAGGTGCCGGTGAGGGCGACCCCGGCGTCCGAGGCGAGGAACGCGGCCAGCGCCGCGATGTCCGCGATCCGCGGAGAGCGCTTCGTCATCCGCAGCGAATCCAGGTGGGCGCGGATACCGGCAACCGCCGCCTCGTCCATCGCCGGGGCGCCCGCCGCGCTCAGCTTCTCCGGGGTGAGCGTGTCGGTGACCCCGGCGGCCCAGATCCCGCAGACCCGGACGCCGGACGGGCCGACCTCCTGGGCGAGCTGCCGGACGAGCGCGTCGATCGCGCCGTCGGCGGCGCCCGTACCGCCGAGCATCGGGGTGCCGTTGTGGGAACCGCTGTTCAGGGCGAGGATCACACCCGAACCCTGCGCGGCCATCCGGCGCGCGGCCGCCTTGGCGGTGATGAACTGGCAGGCGATGCCCCGCACCACCGGCCGGGTGTAGTCCTCGACCGACATCTCGGTCAGCGGGACGCCCTGGAGGTCCCCGCGCGGTACGAGGTTGAGGGAGACGTCGATCCGGCCCGCCCGCTCGACCACGGCTTCCGCGTGCGCCTCGACGGCGGCCTCGTCCTCGGCGTCGACCACGTCGAACTCGGCGCCGGTCTCCGCCGCGACCTCCCGCAGCGTCGCCGCCGTACGCCCGGCCAGGAACACCCGCGCCCCGGCCCGTGCGTACTCCCGCGCCACCCCGGCCCCGAGCGCACCGGCTCCGCCGTACACGACCGCGACCTTGTCCTTCAGCAACATGACTGGAGCTCCGTTCGGCTTCGTGAATGTCCGTTGCCTCATAGGACGCGCGGCAGCCGTGAACTCATCGGTCTCATCGAATCGGTTCGGTTCGGTTCAGAGTGTCATCGGCAGGCCGAAGGCCGGGAAGAGGTGGGGCTCGAAGGTGGTGATCTCGGCGATCCGGCCGCCCTCGATCCGCAGCACGTCGATGAGCTGGGCGCGGAAGACGCTGGTCCCGGGGCGTTGCAGGTAACCGGCCACGGCGGGCTGGCCGTTGGCGCGCACGGGCAGGTGGCGCCAGTGGCCTGCGAACATCGGGGACGCCGGGTCGAGGTTGGGACGGACGAAGCCGAAGAGCGCGTCGCGGGAGGTGAACCAGAACGGGTTCGGCGGCATGGTGAGCACCGCGTCCTCGCGGACGAGGTCGACCATGGCGTCGATGTCGGCGCGGGCGGCGGCTTCCATGTAGCGCTGGAGCAGGGCCAGGTCCGTCGCGCTGGGGGCGGTGGCCGGGGCCGACCAGTCCTCCCGGCGTCCGGGCAGCGCCTCCCGAAGAGCCGAACGGCCGCGCTGCACCGCGCTGTTGGTCGAGGCGAGGCTCGCGCCCAGCAGGTCGGCGGTCTCCCGCGCCGACCAGCCGGCCACATCACGCAGGATCACCGCGGCCCGTTGGCGGGGCGGGAGCTGCTGGATGGCGGTGAGGAAGACCAGCTCCAGGGTCTCGCCGGCCACGGCCTGCTCGTCGGGCTCGTGCTGCGGCGCGGCGGGCTCGGGCAACTGGTCGTCGGGGAACGGCTGCAGCCAGGGCATACGGGGTGGCGGCGGACCGTCGCCCGAGTCCATGCCCGGCACGGGTTCGTAGGGGACCGGGCGCCGGTTCTGCCTGCGCAGGAAGTCCAGGCACAGGTTGGTGGCGATCCGGTACAGCCAGGCGCGGGTGTTGTCGACCCCGTCCAGGGTCTCCTTGGCCCGCCAGGCCCGCAGGAACGCCTCCTGGGTGAGGTCCTCGGCCTCGTCGTAGGACCCGAGCAACCGGTAGCAGTGCACGCGCAGTTCGCGGCGGTGGCCCTCGACGAGGGCGGTGAAGTCGGTGTCGTCGGATTTCGTCTCGGTCGGGGGCGTGACGATTTCCGGGGCGGCCGGTGCGACGCTTCCCGTGACGATTTCCGGGGCGGCGGGGGTGACGTGTTCCGTGACGTTTTTCGCGTCGGCCGCTGTGACGTCTCCCGCGCTGACCGTCGTTACGTCTCCCGCACTGACCGTCGTTACGCCTCCCGCACCGGCGGTCGTGACGCCTCCCGCGTCGACGCCTCCGAGGGCGGTCCGGCCCGGCCGCCGCCCCGACGATTGCCCCTGCCCCGACCCCGACCCCGACCCCTCCCCGGCCTCCCGGGCGAGGCGTCGTAGCTGGGCGAAGCGGGTGGTGAGGTCCTCCACGTCCGCGTGGAACGCGGTCCCCGGCGCCAGCCGCACCCGCCCGAGCCGGTCCCCGAGGTCCGAGAGCAGTTCCCTGGCCGGGGGCGTGCCGTCCGCCCGTCGCCGTTGCCGGTAGGCCCGCTGGCGGCAGGCCTGGGAGCAGTACGACGCGGTACGGCCGGGGCCGCCGCCGCTCTCGATCGGGTTGCCGCAGGCCTCGCAACTGCCTCTCATGCCCGGCACCTTATGCCCGGTGTGTCATGTCCGGCCCAGCCCGGTGACGAGAAGGGCGACGAGTCGGCGGGCGTCGTAGCCGGGGTCGTTCTCCGCGCCGATGCAGAGGTTGCCGACGCCGCGCATCAGCTCGATCGCGGCGATGTCGGTGTGGATCTCGCCGGACTCGGTCGCCGCGTCGAGGAGCCGGGTGCAGACCGGCACCAGACGGTCCAGGAAGTGGGCGTGCAGGGTGTCGAAGCCCGCCTGGTCGGAGCGCAGGGCCGCGGCGAGGCCGTGCTTGGTGACCAGGAAGTCCACGAAGAGGTCGATCCAGCTGCGCAGCGCGTCGTACGGGCCGGGCGCGTCGGCCAGCAGGGCCGGGCCGGCCTCGGCGCAGGCCTCCACCTGGTGCCGGTAGACGGCGATGATCAGGTCCGCGCGGGTCGCGAAGTGCCGGTAGATCGTCGCCGTGCCGACGCCCGCCCGGGCCGCGATGTCGCGTACCGGCGCCTCCACGCCCGACGCGACGAACGCCGCCGCGGCCGCCTCCAGCAGGGTCGTCTCGTTGCGCCGGGCGTCCGCCCGGCGGGGCCGGACCGCCTGCTCCTCGTCCTTCATCGTCCGTCCTTCGTCGGGTGCTCCCTCCGGTGTCACCCTATCGGGGCGTTGCTAAACGGGACAGCGTTCCGTATCGTCGAAGACGTGAAACGGGACATCGTCCCGCTTTCTGGTTCGTCCCTGTTGTCTTTGTGTTGTGTTACGTCAATGTGAGGAGACCCGGTCATGCAGTACCGCAGCTTGGGCCGTACCGGTGTGCAGGTCAGCGCGCTCGCGCTCGGCGCGATGAACTTCGGCGCGGTCGGCCGCACCACGCAGGCGGAGGCGACGGCGATCGTCGACGCCGCGCTGGACGCCGGCATCAACCTGATCGACACCGCCGACATGTACGGCCAGGGCGAGTCGGAGGAGATGGTCGGCAAGGCGATCGCCGGCCGCCGTGAGGACATCGTGCTGGCCACGAAGGCGGGCATGCCGATGGGCGACGAGCGCAATCACCGCGGCGGTTCACGGCGGTGGCTGGTCACCGGGCTGGAGAACAGCCTGCGCCGGCTCGGCGTCGACCACGTGGACCTCTACCAGATACACCGCTGGGACCCGGCCACGAGCGACGAGGAGACCCTGTCGGCGCTGACCGACCTGCAACGCGCGGGAAAGATCCGCCACTTCGGCTCCTCGACCTTCCCGGCGTACCGGATCGTGCAGGGCCAATGGGCGGCGCGCGAGCACCACCTGAGCCGTTACGTCACCGAACAGCCCAGCTACTCCCTGCTCCAGCGCGGCGTCGAGGCCCACGTGCTGCCGGTGACCGAGGAGTACGGGATGGGCGTGCTGGCGTGGAGCCCGCTGGCCTCGGGCTGGCTGTCGGGGGCCGTGCGCAAGGGCCGGCCCATCACGACCAACCGGTCCCAGCTCCTTCCCGACCGCTTCGATCTCGCCCTGCCCGCCAACCAGGCCCGGCTCGACGCCGTGGAGCGGCTCGCCGCCGTGGCCGAGGAGGCCGGACTGACCCTGATCCAGCTCGCGCTCGGCTTCGTCACCGCGCACCCCGCCGTCACCAGCGCCCTCATCGGCCCCCGCACCCAGGACCACCTGAACTCCCAGCTCGCCGCCGCCGACACGGTGCTCTCCGCCGATGTCCTCGACGCGATCGACGCGATCGTCGCGCCCGGCACCGACCTGGCCGCCCACGAGAAGCACGACACCCCGCCCGCTCTGCTCGACCCGTTGCTGCGCCGCCGCTGACCAACGGCAGAGAGGCCGCCCCATGGCATCCACGACCACGACCCCACCCCGCTTCGGGATCATGACCGCTCCCATGCAGGTGTCGTACGACGACGTCCTGCGGGTCTGGCGGGAGGCGGACGCGATTCCCCAGATCGAGCACGCCTGGCTCTTCGACCACCTCATGCCGATCGGCGGCGATCCCGAAGGGCCGATCTTCGAGGGCTGGACGCTGCTGTCCGCCCTGGCCGCCCAGACGCGACGGCTGCGCCTCGGGCTCCTGGTGACCAGCAACCGTCTCCGGCCGCCCGCGATACTGGCGAAGATCGCCACGACCGTCGACGTCGTCTCCGGCGGCCGGCTCGACTTCGGCATCGGTGTCGGCTCACGGCCGCACCCGCCCGAGGCCCGCCGCGAATACCGGGCGCACGGCCTGCCCTTCATCCCTCCGGCACAGGCCGTCGAGAACCTCGCCGAGGCCTGCGCCCTGATCCGCCGGTTGTGGACGGCCGCCGAACCCTTCGACTTCCACGGCACCCACCACCAGCTCACCGGTGCCTTCGCCAACCCCAAACCCGTCCAGCGCCCGCATCCGCCGATCCTGATCGGGGGCCGCTCGGCGGCGACCCTGCGGGTGACCGCCGAACACGCCGACCTCTGGAACATCCCGGGCGGCGACATCGAGGACTGCGTGCGCCGCAGTGCCCTTCTGGACCGCTACTGCTCGGAGATCGGCCGCGACCCCGCCGAGATCGCCCGCTCCATCCATCTTCCCGTCTCCTACGACCACCCGGAAACGACCCGCACCGCGATCGCGGAGGCACTGAACGCCGGCTTCCGGCACATCGTCCTGGGCCTGCCGGCCCCGTATCCGGAGGGAGTCGCGAGCTGGGTGACAGACGAACTGATCGACAAGGAGGCCTGACTTCCCCGGGGGAGAGAGGGGGGAAGAGATGTCGTCCCGGACGCGTGGCGTACCGGTTGCCGCCGGGCAGCCCCACGGCGACAACCGGCTGAGCGGGGCGTGCCGGGTCTGTGCGGTGTGCGGCTCTTTGCTGAACCGTCGGCCGCTCCTACCGAAGTACGGCCCGCTCAGGATCCGGGTGCCACATCTCAGGCTTTCCAACCCGCGATCCGCGCAGTACTCGCGGTCGCCCGGAGGGTGTCACCAGCCGAGGACGTCCTCGTCGGCGCGCTCCTCCCGGGGCGGAGTCACCGGGCGCGGGTCGTGGCAGGTGAATCCGAGGCGGGTCAGTGCGCGGCGCATTTCCAGCGTCGTGAAGTCGCGCCGGTTCTGCCGGGTGATCACCTCACCGACCTGCATCACGGGGTAGACACGGCCGTCGATGGTCACGCCGACGCCGGTGACAGGTTCGGGCGTGTGGCTGCTCATCGACTGTTCGACCTCGCTCTTGGTCAGGTCGAAGGGGAAACGGGCGATGACAACACGCATGGATGCCTCCTCAGGGGGCGACCGCGAGACGCGGCGGGACGGGGTTTCGGACGGCTGTCAGGGGGTGAGGGCGAGAACGCCCGGGGTGTATCCGTGTTTCGTCGACCACGGCGGACACGTCCGGGGTGCGGTCCAGCGTCGGGGCGGGCGGGACGGGCGTGGGCTCGGCCAGGCCGCCGGGAGCGCGTCCCCGTGCTCCGGCAGTGAGCTGGTCCTCCTTCGGCTACGAATCGGCCCTTGAGGAGGTACGGCGGGTGCGGGCGGCGGAGGACCGGCCTCCGCGACCACGGCCCCGGCCGCGGCCGGCGGACCGTGTGCCCTCGCGTGCCGCCTCGGTGGCCGGTGGGGCCAGGGTGACGGGCACACCCGAGGGGGTGCGGGCGCCGGTGATGCGATGCAGTTCGGCCTCACCGGGACGGACCTGGACGGCACTCGCGGTGATCCCGGCGTCCGTCATCAGGCGGTCCACGGCGCGCCGCTGGTGCGGCAGGACGAGGGTCACGACGGTTCCGGTCTCGCCGGCGCGCGCGGTACGGCCGCCGCGGTGCAGGTAGTCCTTGTGGTCGGCGGGCGGGTCGACGTTGACGACGAGGTCGAGGCCGTCGACGTGGATGCCGCGGGCGGCGACGTTGGTGGCGACCAGGACCGAGACGTGGCCGTCCTTGAACTGGGCGAGTGTCCGGGTGCGCTGCGACTGGGACTTGCCGCCGTGCAGCGCCGAGGCCCGCACACCGACGGCGAGCAGCCGCTTGGCGAGCCGGTCCACCGCGTGCTTGGTGTCCAGGAACATCAGCACGCGTCCGTCACGGGCCGCGATCTCGGTGGCGGCGGTCTCCTTGTCGGCGTCGCGCACATGCAGCAGGTGGTGCTCCATGGTGGTGACCGCGCCCGCGGACGGGTCGACCGAGTGCACGACGGGGTCGTGGAGGTAGCGGCGGACCAGGAGGTCGATGTTCCGGTCCAGGGTGGCCGAGAACAGCAGCCGCTGGCCGCCGGCCGGGACCTGGTCGAGCAGTGCGGTCACCTGCGGCATGAAGCCCATGTCGGCCATCTGGTCGGCCTCGTCGAGGACGGCGATGTTGACCTGGTCCACCCGGCAGGCGCCCCGCTCGATGAGGTCCCGGAGCCGGCCGGGCGTCGCGACGACGACCTCGGCGCCGGCACGCAGGTCGCTGACCTGACGGCCGATCGACATGCCGCCGACCACGGTGGCGAGCCGCAGGCGCAGGGCGCGGGCGTAGGGGGTGAGCGCGTCGGTGACCTGCTGGGCCAGCTCGCGGGTGGGGACGAGGATCAGGGCGAGCGGCTGCTTGGGCTGGGCACGCTGCCCGTCCAGGCGGGCCAGCAGCGGCAGGCCGAAGGCGAGCGTCTTGCCCGAGCCCGTGCGGCCCCGGCCCAGGACGTCCCGGCCGGCCAGCGCGTTCGGCAGGGTGGCTGCCTGGATCGGGAAGGGGACGGTCACGCCTTCGGTGCGGAGGGCCGCCAGCAGCCGCTCGGGCATGTCCAGTTCGTCGAACGTCTCGACTGCGGGCAGCGGCTCGGTGAGGGTGACCGGCAGGGCGAACTCCTGGCGGCGCGGGGCGGAACGTTGGGCCTGGCCGTTCTTGCGGCCGGTGCCGGCGCCCTGACGGGGGCCCTGGTGGCCGGATCCCTGGCCGCGGAAGCGGTTGCCGGGGGTGGAACTGGAGCCTGCCGAGCGTGCGGTGTTGCGGTCCGTGCGGTGGCGGCCGGAACTGCCGCCGGTGCGGCGGGTGCGGTTCAAGAAGGAACCTTCCTCGATGCGGCGTATCGAGGAATTCCGGCCGGCGGGCGGGTGACCGCGCGAGGAATCACAAGAATGAGCCGGAGAAAAAAAGGAAAAAGCTGGGGCCCGCACCCCAAGAGCGCGGGCCCCAGCCTCAAATCGTGCGAGCTAGTGGCTCGCCACGGTTCGCGTCAGCTTCAGGCGGGAACGATGTTCTCGGCCTGCGGGCCCTTCTGGCCCTGCGTGACGTCGAAGGTCACCTTCTGGCCTTCCTGAAGCTCGCGGAAGCCCTGGGTGGCGATGTTCGAGTAGTGGGCGAAGACGTCGGGGCCGCCACCCTCCTGCTCGATGAAGCCGAAGCCCTTTTCCGCGTTGAACCACTTCACGGTGCCAGATGCCATATTGAATCTCCCTTGAGGGGCAGTGCCGGACTCCGCACTTTACGAAGCCGAGTCGCCGCGATGATCACCCCTCCGGAATGATCCGGAAAGCTTTACAAAGAAAAAATTTCTCTGGCAACCAAAACTGCAACTGCTATCACGCTAACACAGGTGGGCTGTAAGCGGCCATGTGTTTTCGGGGCCGCACGGGAATTCTAGTGCCGCCGTCGGGGGCATTTCTGTGCTGGCGGCACTAGGTATCCGTGCGGCACCCGTCGAGCTTCCGGCTTATCTCCCGGTTCAGCCGGAGGGCGTCCTCCAGCTGGTTCTCCAGGGAGATGATCCGGCACGCGGCCTCGACGGGGGTGCCCTGGTCGACCAGCTCCCGGGCGCGGGCGGCGATGCGCAGTTGACGGCGGGAGTACCTGCGGTGACCGCCTTGCGAACGCAACGGGGCGATCAGCCCGGCGTCGCCGACGGAGCGGAGGAAGGCGGGGGTTGTGCCGAGAACGGCGGCGGCCCGTCCCATGGTGTAGGCGGGGTAGTCGTCATCGTCGAGGTTGCCGGCGACCGGGGCGTTCTCAGCGGGCATGACACCTTCGTTTCGGGGACGCGGCGGGGGGCCCGGGCGGGCCTGGCACCGGTCTCCGAAGGATCCGGCACCATCCGCGTCGCAGGGCAACCCTAACTCCGGCAGCCCTGAAGATGTGGCTCCGCCGTGACAGATTTCTGCCGGCCGTCGGGCCCGCGCGCGGCGTGGCCGGCGGCCCGCGCCCGGCGCGCGATCAGTCCGTTCGGCGTATCGCCCAGGTCGGGACGGCGGGTCCGCGCGGCGACGGGTTCGCGTGGGCGGTCCGTCTCGGCCGGTGGGGTCAGCCTCCGCCGCCCAGCAGGTCGTGGGCGGCGACCCACAGGGTGTAGGGGTTGGCCAGGTCGGGGTGGGCGGCCGTCAGCCGGTCGATCAGCTCGGCCGGTGCGGAGCTGCGGGCCAGGGCCGTCTCGAAGTCGGCCAGGTAGCGGCGGCTCTCGTCGATCTGGCGGCGGGCGTCGTCATCGGGGGCCGAGGGGTCGCGGTGGCCGGCGATCAGGGTGTCGGACGCCAGCGCCGCCACGGTGTCCAGGGCCCGCGCCCAGTCGGCCCGGGAGTCGGGGGTGGAGCCCGCCAGCCACATGTGGGTCCGGTTGTAGACGACGTCACCGGAGACGACCAGGCTCAGCTCGGGGACGTGGACGACGCTGGAGTGCCCGGTGTCGGTGGTCCCGACCGGGATCACCGTGGCCGTCGCGGCTCCGACCGGGAGGGTGGTGCCCGCCAGCGGTCCGGGCGCGACGGGCTCGGCGGTCAGCCCACCGGGGAAGAACCCGCCCCAGACCTTCAGATAGCCCGGCGAGATCTGCTCCCGCATCGCGGGGACGGAGTCCGCCAGGGCCACCGGCCTGGCCCGCGGGAACGCCGTGAGGATCTCCGACAGCCCGAGGAAGTGGTCGGCGTGCGGATGGGTGATGTAGACGTGGTCGGGCTCGCGGTCGTGGGACCTCACCCACTCGGCCAGCTCCCGCCCCTCCCGCACGGTGATCAGGCAGTCGACCAGCAGGGCGCCCTCGTCGTCGCTGATCAGGGTCGCGGTGCTGGGCGGCCAGGTGGCCGGCCCCACCGCCTCCTCGAATTCCGGCACCGCACTCGGGATCGGCTTGGGACCCGCCACGAACACGTCGAAGTCAAGGCTCATCGCCACATGATCGTGCCTGGAGCGGCCAGGACGTATCCGCATGATGACCGCACCACCCGCCGACGCCCGCTGCGACCTGGGGGCCGCCCGGGCCCGCCCCGGACATGCTCACCTGCAGGGTCCGGCGTGTCGCCGGCCGGGCGGGGCCTGTCCGGCGGACGGGCCCCGGTGCAGTCATGTTGCTGATACCACCGGGTGGGGCGCGGCCGGATGCTGGTGGTCCGGGTCCTCCGGCAGGGCGTCGTCGTCGCGAGTCGACGCACCGCGCGCGCGTCCACGAGAACACACGGATCTTCGAATTCGCCCGCTCCGACCGGGAGATGGTCCGGACTCGACGCGCTCGACCGGACCCGCGGCCCCGAGCGCGCACGGGAATCCACCGGGTGGTTGCCTCGGCCACCCGGCGCGGTCGGGCCACCCGTCACACGAAGGAGCAGAAGGACTACGCCATGCCGATGATCGACGTGTATGCCACGACCGGCACGTTCCCGGACAAGCACCGGCTCGCCCGGGACCTCGCCGCGGCCCTGATGGCCATCGAGGAGGTCCCGGACATCGCGATGTTCCGCCAGAACACCGCCGCCTTCGTCCACGAGCTGCCGGCCGGTGACCTCTCGAACGTAGACGGCGCCTCCGACCACGTCCGCGTGCAGGTGCTGACCAATGCGGGCGCGCTCGACCGTGACAAGCAGCTCGCGGTGGTGCGCCGGTTCACCGGCATGGTCGCGGAGGCCGCCGCCGACCCGGCCCTCGCGGACCGCACCTGGGTGCTGCTGACCGAGGCCGTGCCCGGCGGATGGGGGCTGGCCGGCCACGCCCACACCAACGACGAACTCGTCGCAGCGGCCCGCAAGCAGATCGCGGAGCTGCGGTCGGCGGCCGGCGACCGGTGACGGGCTAGCACCCGGTACTCACGCCTGTTCGTGGATCAAGGCCCCGGCCAGGGTGGCCCGGATCGAGGCAGGATCAGCGGCACACCGTCGTCGTCGTCGCCGTAGCCGTCGCCATCGTCGTCGCCGTCGCCGTCGTCCGCGGGGCCGGTGTCGCGGTAGGGCTCATCGATGCGCCCTATATTGGGCCGGGTGAGGGTGGCGTTTCCGCGATGACCGGCGAGGACACGGCCGTGGTCGGGCGGCGTGCGGAGTTGTCCCGGCTGCGGGAGCTGGTCGCCCCGCCCCACCAGGAGAGCCGGGTTCTGCTGCTCCTGGGCGATCCGGGCCTGGGCAAGACCGCCCTGCTGGCCGAGGCCGCGCGGGCGGCCGGGGCGGCCGGGATGAGGGTGCTCGCGACCACCGGCCGGGAGTCGGAGCGGGATCTGGCGTTCGCCGGGCTGCACCAGTTGCTGCGTCCGCTGCTGGACCGGGTGGCCGGTCTGCCGCCCCGGCAGGCGGAGGCGCTGCGCGGTGCGTTCGGGCTCTCCGCGGAGCCCGTGCCGCCGGACCCGCTGCTCACCGGGATCGCCGTACTCACCCTGCTGTCCGAGCTGTCCGACGAGCGGCCGCTGCTGGTCGTCGTCGACGACACGCAGTGGCTGGACCGTGCCTCGCTCGACGCGCTCGCCTTCACCGCCCGCCGGCTGGAGTCGGAGCGGCTCGTGCTGCTCGCCGGTGCGCGAGGGCCCGTACCCCCCGCCGGTTTCGAACGGGACCTGCCCCAGCTGCTGCTACGGCCGCTGGCCCGGGCGGACGCCGGCCTGCTCCTGGACGCCCAGCCGCACCCGCCGCACGGCCGGCTGCGTGAACAGGTCCTGGCGCAGGCGGCCGGCAACCCGCTGGCGCTGATCGAGCTGGCCAGGATGATCGCCGCGGATCCCGACGCGGGGCGCCGCTGGACCGCCCAGCCGCTGCCGCCGACCGGGCAGCTGACCGCGATCATGGCCGCCCAGTACGTCACCCTGCCCGCGGCCGCCCGGTCCGCGTTGCTGCTCGCGGCCGCCGCCGACAGCCCGGACCTCACCACGGCGATACCGGGGCTGTCCGCCGACGCGCTCGCCCCGGCGGAGGCGGCGGGGCTGATCCGCCTGGACACCCCGGGCCCGCAGTTCGCCCATCCGCTGACCCGGTCGGCCGTCTACCACGCCGCGTCCTTCGCCGAGCGGGCCGCCGCGCACCGGCAGGTCGCCGACGCGCTCCGCGACCAGCCGGACCGGCACGCCTGGCACCTGGCCGCCGCGGCCCTGGAACCCGACGAGAAGCTGGCCGCGCTCCTCGAGGACAGCGCGACCCAGGCACAACGGCGTGGCGGTGCCGCCGCTGCCGCGCGTGCCCTGGAGCGCGCCGCCGAGCTGAGCCCCGGCGAACCCGACAGGGCCCGCCGGCTGCTGGCCGCCGCCGACCTCGCGCTGCCCGCCGGACAGGCCGACTGGGTGAGGGAGTTGGCGGGCCGGGTGCTCACCCTGACGTCCGATCCGGACCTGCGGATCGCCGCCCGGCTGGACATCGGCTGGTCGCTGCTGTGGTCCAACCGCAACGCCGACGCGATCGACACCCTCCTGTCCGTCGCCGCGGAGGCCGCCCCGAAGCTGCCGGCCATCGCCTGGCAGGCCGCCTGGATGGCCGCCACGGTGGTCCACCAGACCGGACTCCCGGAGGTCCGCGACAAGACACGCGCGGCCCTCGACGCTCTGGACGCCCTCGGCTCCGGGGACGGGTCGGAGGGCTGGCCCGCCGCCCGTGCCGAGGAGTACCGCCTCTGGATCCGGGCCTGCACGGACCCGTTCGGCGAGCGAGCCGACCTCGTGCCCCGGCTGCGGCGGCTGACGGACGGCTCCCGGGGGGCCCGGGGATCCCAGGGCCCCCTCTTCGACCCGGGCACGGTCGGCGCCGCGGCCTGGGTCCTGGACGAGACCGAACTCGCGGTCAGGGTGCTGCGGGAGGCGCTGAGCCGGCTGCGCGCCCCCGGCGTGCGCGGTGCGAGCGGCGGGGTCCTGTCGGCCCTGGAGTGGGCGTGTGTCGACAGCGGGCGCTGGGACGACGCGCTCGCGGCCGCCCGTGAGGCGAGGGACATCGCCGCGGCCTACAAGATGGAGACCGTCGCCGGCTCGGCCGACCTCACCACGGCCGTCGTGGCGGCCCTGCGCGGTGAACACGAGCAGGTGGCACCGCTGCTGGCCCGGGTGCGTGCCGCCGTGGACACCTCCGAGTACCGCGGGTTCGCGGCCCGGATCCGGCAGGCGGCCGGGCTCGCCGCACTGGCCCAGGGCGACCACGGCACCGCCTACGCCCAGCTCAGCCGGCTCTTCGCGGCCGACGGCACCCCCCTGCACCACCACTTCTCGTATCTCGCCGTCGCCGATCTCGCCGCCGCCGCGGCGCGCTGCGAACGGCACCTCGAGGCACGGACGGTGCTGGAGCGCGCCGTGGCCCTGCTGAAGCCCGCGCCCGGACCGCGCCTGGAACAACTCGCCGCCCGAGCCCGCGGGTTGCTCGCCGACCCCGACGAGGCGGAGGCCCACTTCGCCGCGCCGCTCGCCGATCCCGCCGGAGACGCCTGGCCGTTCGAGCGGGCCCAGCTCCAGCTGGACCACGGGGAGTGGCTGCGCCGGCGCCGCCGCATCAACGACGCCAAGCCCGTCCTGGCCGCCGCCCTGGAGACGTTCCGCCGCCTGGGCGCCGTGCCCTGGACCCGGCGCGCGGAGTCCGAACTGCGGGCCTGCGGTGTCCCCGTGCAGGCCCCGCCGGCCGCCCCGGGCGCGCTGGACGGACTCACCGCCCAGCAGCGCGAGATCGTCGTCCTGGCCGGACACGGCCTGACCAACGGCGAGATCGCCGACCGGCTCTTCCTGTCCCCGCGCACGGTCGCCTCACACCTGTACCGCTCCTACCCCAAGCTGGGCATCGCGGGCCGCCACCAACTCCGCGCCCTCATCGACCGGCAGGGCACGCCACCGGCCGGCGGGCAGCGGCGACAACACCTGTGACCGGCACGGCCGGGTCTGACACCGTCGTGGGCCGAGGGGCCGTGGCCGGTTCGCTCTCCGAGGAGCCCGGTCACGGCCCTTGCCGTCCGCGCCCGTTCAGCGGGCGGCGCGCAGTTCGGCGTAGAGCTCCGGGCCCTGCCAGGTGCGCGGCTCGGCCTCCGCCGCACGCACCAGGGTGACCAGACGGGCGTTCGCGGGTGCGCTCAGCCCGTGGGCGGTGGCGAGGGCGACGATCTCGCCCTGGAGGGAGTCGATCTCCGTGGGCCGGCCGCGTTGCAGGTCCTCCCACATCGAGGAGCGGGCGTGGGCGTCGATCCGCAGGGTCGCCCCCGCCAGCCGGCGGAAGAGGCCGTCGGGCAGCCCCAGGACGTACGGGGTGACGGCGGGCGCGGTGGGGCCGAGGCGGGCCGGGGTGACCCCGGCGGCGCGGTAGACGGCGAGGGCCTCCCGCTGGCACAGGGCGAGGCAGCGGCGGTAGGCCCGCCCGCCGAGCTGGTCGCGGAGCGGCAGCCCGGACAGGGCGTTGATCGCGTTGTTGAGGTTCAGCAGCAGCTTGGCGTGCTGCACCTCGGACATGTCGGTACGGGCCTCGACGGCCAGGTGCGCCTCGCGGAAGGCGGCGACGAGCGTGTCGTCCGGCTCGGTCATGAGCCTGCCCGGCATGCCCTGGTGCACGGCACCCGGCTCGGACTGCACCACGTTGTACGGCACCATCCCGGCCAGCACGGTGTGGCCGGGGAGCGCGGCGCGCAGGGTGGCGGGGTTGTGCAGCCCGTTCTGGAAGCTCACCACGACCGCGCCGGGGGCGAGATGCGCGGCGAGGTCCTCGGCGGCGGCCGCGGTACCGGCGCTCTTCACGGTGACCAGCACGTAGTCGGCGCCGGCCGCGGCCTGTGGGCCGGTGGCCAACGCCAGCCGCTCCGGCGCGAGACGGACGGGCGGCCGGACGGAGGTACTGAGGGTGAGCCCCCGCTCGCGCAGCACGTCCATGGCCGCGGGCCGTCCGATGAGCGTCACGTCGTATCCGGCGGCGAGCAGATGGCCGCCGAGATGACACCCGATGGTGCCGGCGCCGAGAACGGCGAAGCGGGGCTTGGACGCGGGGGCCACGGAGGCCACCGAAGGCTCGGAGGGCTCGGGTGACACGGGTGGCTCGGGTGGCATGGGGGCTCCTCCGGAAGGCTCGTGATCAACCGTACTCACGTTCGCGCCCCCTTGGCGACGGCGTCACACGTACCCGTCGCACGGCGTTTCTCCTCGCCGCCTTGCCGCTCTCACGCTCTGATACAGACCCCGCCCCTGATCCGACGTCAGTTTCCGCCAGAGGAGCACCCCCCATGCCCGCTTCGGAGAACATCGCCCTCGTCCGTCGTTTCTACGAGTCCAAGGTGGCGCCGGAGGTCTTCCAGGAGGTCATGGACCCGGAACTCGTCTGGGACATCACGCCCGGCTTCCCCGGCGGCCGGGTCTACCACGGCCCGCAGAGCGTGGGCCGGGACTTCTTCGCCCCGCTGATGGAGAACTTCGACACCTTCTACCCCGTGGGCGACGAGTACTTCGCGGACGGGGAGGACCATGTCTTCGCCCTCGGGCACTACCACACGGTGAGCAAGCGGGGGGCGAGCGCCGACGCCAGGTTCATGCACATCTGGACCGTCCGCGACGGCAGGCTCGTCAAGCTCCAGCAGGTCAGCGACAGCCTCGTCGTGGACCGCGTGATCAACGGCTGACACCGCCGGGGCCCACCGGTCCCACCGGCCCGCCCGGCCCGCCCGGCCCGCCCGGCCCGCCCGGCCCGCCCGGCCCGCCGGGACCGCCGGGTCCTTCGAGACCGTCGAGCAGCATGCCGAGCCCTGCGGGCGACAACTCGGAGATAGCCACCGTCCCCTCATCGCCCCCGGCGGCCAGGTCCTCGCCACCAAGTACGGCGAGCACGCCTACGACCAGTGGTCGGTCGACGAACTCCTGGAACTGGCCGCCCGCGTGGCGCGGACACCGCCCTCCGCGCATCCCCCGGCCGCCGAACGGCCGTGACGCCGGCGCCGCTCCGCACGCTCGTGAACAGCCCGGCGGGCCGCACCCCGGCCGGTGCGTGGTCGGTACCTTCGTCGCCTCCGCGGTCCGCTGCGCCGTGCTCGACCTTCCGCGCCGGGACGTTCCGGTCACCCACTAGACGAGGGCCGGCGCGGGCAGCGGCTGTTCCGCCCAGATCGTCTTGCCGGTTGGCGTCTGGCGGCTGCCCCAGCGCTCCGAGAGCTGGGCGACCAGGAGCAGACCCCGGCCGCCCTCGTCGTAGACCCGTGCCCGGCGCAGATGCGGGGCCGTGCTGCTGCCGTCTGAGACCTCGCAGATCAGGGACGCGTCGCGGATCAGACGGAGGGCGATCGGGCCGTCGCCGTAGCGGACCGCGTTGGTGACCAGCTCGCTGACGATCAGCTCGGTGGCGAAGGCCGCGTCCGTCAGACCCCAGGCCTCCAGCTGCTGGCCGGCCATCTTGCGGGCCCCGGCGACCGCCGCCGGGTGCTGGGGGAGCTGCCACGTGCGGACCTTCCCGGCGTCCAGGGCGCGGGTACGGGCCAGCAGGAGCACGATGTCGTCGGCCGGGTGGTCGGTCAGCACCGTGTGCAGGACGCGGTCGCAGGTCTGCTCCAGGGGCGCGGCCGGGGCGGCGAGGGCGCGGCGGAGGAGGCCCAGGCCCACCTCGATGTCGTGGTCGGCGGTCTGCACCAGGCCGTCGGTGTAGAGGGCGAGCAGGCTGCCCTCCGCCAGTTCCACCTCGGTGGACTCGAAGGGGAGACCGCCGAGGCCGAGCGGCGGGCCGGCCGGGAGGTCCAGGAGGCGGACCGCGCCGCCGGGGGTGACCAGGGCGGGCGGCGGATGGCCGGCCCGGGCCATGGTGCAGCGGCGGGACACCGGGTCGTACACGGCGTAGAGGCAGGTCGCGCCGACCTCCCCCGACGTGGTCCAGGGGTCCTCCTCCCGGGCCAGCCTGATGACGAGGTCGTCCAGCTGGGTGAGGAGTTCGTCGGGCGCGAGGTCGACGTCCGCCAGCGTCCGTACCGCCGTCCGCAGGCGGCCCATCGTCGCCGAGGCGCGGATGCCGTGGCCGACGACGTCCCCGACGACCAGGGCGACCCGGGCGCCGGACAGCGGGATCACGTCGAACCAGTCGCCGCCGACGTCCGCGCCGGACCCGGTGGGGAGGTAGCGGTAGGCCACCTCGGTCGCCTCCAGGCCGGGCGGCGGCCGGCCGGGCAGCAGGCTGCGCTGGAGGGCGAGTGCGGTGCGGCGCTCCCCGGTGTAGCGGCGGGCGTTGTCCACGCACACCGCGGCCCGGGCGACGATCTCCTCCGCGAGCCGCTGGTCGTCCTCGGTGAACGACTCGGGCGTGCGGTGCCGGAGGAAGTGCACCAGGCCGAGGGTGACACCGCGGGCGCGCAGCGGGACCATCAGCACCGAGTGGATCATGTGCCGGGCGACGGTGTCCGCGCGGGCCTGGGAGGCGCTGATCCACTCCGGCATGCCGGGGTCGCCCGGCCGGTTGCGGGTGCCGTGACCGGCGAGCAGGGTCCACATCGGGGGCGTGTCCACCGGGTAGTGGATCGGGTCGCCCGGTTCGGCCACCCGCTCCGGGCAGCCGGGCAGGACCGAGCGCTGCGCGGCACGGCGTACGGTGATCGCCTCGCCCGGCGTCAGCAGGGCCGGCTCGTCGCCCTCGGTGACGGACTCCAGCAGGTCGACGGTGACGTAGTCCGCGAACCCGCCCACGGCCACCTCGGCGAGCTCCTCGGCGGTCCTGGTCACGTCCAGGGTGCTGCCGATGCGCAGGCTGGCGTCGTTCAGGACGGCCAGGTGGCGGCGGGCCCAGTACTGCTCGGTGGTGTCGAAGACGATCGCGGACAGGCCCTGCACCCGGTCGGACTCGTCCTTCAGCGGGGAGAAGTACATCGACCAGGCGTGCTCCCGGGTCTCCCCGGGCGCCTGGCCGTGCTGCTCGTGGAAGACGGTCCGCCCGGTGCGCAGCACCTGCCGCTGGAGGCGGTCGTACTCGTCGAAGGGCGGCCCGGACTCGATCTCCCGCAGGGTCAGGCCGCGCATCTCCGCCACGGACAGGCCCATGATCCGGGTCATGACCTCGTTGGCGGCGACCAGCCGGGCCTCGCGGTCGTAGATCGCCACCGGCATGGGCAGCTGGGCGAGCGTGAGGTACCACAGGGCCGCCGCCCCGGGCTGGTCGTGCCCGGACACGGCCGTCCGCACGGCATCGGTCACCAGCCAGAGCGGCCGGGCGCCCGCGTCCGCGAGGGGTATGCCCTGCAGGCGTACGACGATCCGGTCGCCGTTGCGGTGCCGCAGGGCCGCCTCGGTGGACCAGCGGTGCGCGACGGCGATGTGACGGCGCGCGGACGCCGGCAGGTCGGCGGCGAGCAGGTTCCGGGCGGGGCGGCCGACGACCTCCGAGGGTTCGTACCCGAGCAGCCGCCGGGCACCGGCGCTCCACACCAGGACGGACCCGTCGGCGTCGACGACGACCGCGAGGTCGTCCGGTACGGCCGTCGGGTCCTGCGGTGCGCGTCCCTCCATGGTGCCTCCGGATGCCCGGCGGCCCGGCTGTCCGGGGCACCCGCACCCGCTCCCAGCATCCCGCCGCACGGTGCGCCCTTCAACCGACGACGGCCAGGCCTGGGCGGCAGGCCCCTCGTGCAGCCTGGTGGCGGTCCCGTGTGCCGGGGTGGCGGTCGGATCCTTCGGGCCGCCCGGCGGTGGCCCCCGTGTGCCGGGGCGGTGGGTCGAGGATCGGCGACGGGGGCCACGTCCGGGCGGCAGGTCCTTCGGGCCGCCTGGTGGCGGTCCCGTGTGCCGGGGCGGCGGGTCGAGGACCACCGCGACGAGCGGCGCCCCGCCGGTGGTCCCGCCGGTGGTCCCGCCGCGCGGCCGAGCGCGCGCGCCCTCGCCCCCGATGGCCGGTTCGTTCGCAGGGTGGCCACGCAGCCGCCCGGCGTCCCCGTGAACGCGAGGCCGCCGGCGACCGGGCAGGGCGGGCCGGGTTGGGTGAAGTCGTCCCCCCGGGCGGTGGGGATGCTCTACCGTGAAGCACCTCAAAGCGGTCCGAGCCTGGCGGATGCCGGCCGAAGAGGAGCCACGGGTGCACGCAGGTGACGGCCGGACACCGGACTCCGGCAACGACGAACCGGCACCCGGCAACGACGAACCGGGACCCGGCGACGACGAACCGGGACCCGGCGACGACGACCGGGACCCGGGCGGCGACCACGTCGGCGACCGCGTCGACTTCCGGCGGAGCACCTTCATGGGGCCCGTCGTCGGGAAGGTGGTCGTGCAGCACGGGACGCCCCCCGACCGGACCGGTCCGTGCACGTTGCCCATGGTCCAGGCCGGTTTCACCGGGCGGGCGACGGAGCTGGCCGCGCTGGAGGCACGGCTGCGGGCGCCCGCCGACCCGGCCCCGGACGCACCGGTCGTCTGTGTCGTCACCGGACTCGGCGGCATGGGCAAGACCGCCCTCGCCCTGAAGGCCGCGCACCGGGCACGCACCGCGGGCTGGTTCGCCGGCGGCGCCCTCTTCCTCGACCTCGCGGGCTACGACGACAACCCGGTCACCCCCACCCAGGCGGTGACGTCGTTGCTGCACGCCTTGGCCGCGGGGGACTTCGACACCGGCGCGGACCGGGTCGGCCACTTCGGGGAGGAGGGCCACCAGCTCGACGTCTACCGCAGCCATCTCGCCGCGCTCGCCGACGCCGGCCGGCGGGTCCTGCTGGTGCTGGACAACGTCTCCGACTCGGCGCAGGTCTCACCGCTGCTGCCCGCCAGCGGCCTGCACTGCGTCCTGATCACCTCGCGGGAGTGCCACGAGTCCCTGACGGCCGTCGAGTTACCCCTCGGGCCGCTCAGCCCCGGCGAATCCGTCCGCCTGATCGCCCCCGCGCTGCGCCGCCCCACCGCCGAGGCCGGGTGGACGCCGGAGGAGACCGAGGCGGTGGGCGAACTGACCCGGCTGTGCTGCCGTATGCCGCTCGCCCTGCGGATAGCCACCGCCCGGCTGCACCGGCGCCGGGTCCGCGACAACCCGCTCGGTTCCCTGGTCGAGGAGCTGAGGGACGCCGCCGACCGGAGCAGTGTCCTGCGCAGCCGGGGCGTCGACGAATACGGCAAGGCCCTCGCGCTGGCCCCGGTGTTCGACGTGTCCTTCCGCCGGCTGCTCCCGGACCGGCGCCGCGCGCTGTGCGGGCTGTCCCAGGTGCCCTTCCCGGACTTCAGCACCGAGACCGCGGTGGTGGCCACCGGCCAGGACCGGTCTCTGGCGCTGGAACTCCTCGACGACCTGGTGGGCACCCATCTGATCACCGGCGAGGGGCGCGGCGGCGGACTCCCCGAGCGCTGGCGCATACACGACCTGGTCCGCGGCTACGCGAACGCGCTGGCCGCCGACGACCCCGCGCTGGAGGAGGAGGGGCGCGAGGCACGCCGGCGGATACGCCACCACTACCGGACGAAGGCGGAGGCGGCCGACCGTCATCTGCGGCCGCCCGGCGACGACCCGCTGCCCGACCTGTTCAAGGGCCGGACGGAGGCGCTCGGCTGGCTGGACGCCGAGCGGGTCAACCTCGTCGCCGCCGCCCAGTGGCCCGACGAACCCGGCGAACGCGACGGACACGCCCCGGTCCGCACCGTGGAACTCGCGCTGCACCTCGCCGGGTTCCTGCGCGAGCGGCGCTTCTTCGAGGACTGGGTCGCCGTCGGCCGCGCCGCCCGGGACCGGGCGGCCGAGTCGCGGGACCGGCACGCGGAGGCGGCCGTCTGCAACAACCTCGGCAACGCGCTGCTGCGGGCCGACCGCTCCGAGGAGGCCTTCGAGCCCCTCGTGCACGCCGCGGACCTCTTCCGCGCGCTCGGCGATCCGAACGGCGAGGGCGTGGCGTGGAACAACCTCGGTCTCGCACAGCGCAGGTCCGGCCGTCCCGACGAGTCCCTGGTCACCCACCGGCGGGCCTGCGAGCGTTTCCGTGACACCGGCGACCTCTCCCACGAGGGCCGGGCCTGGCACAACCTCGGTCTGGCGCTGGAGGGTCTGGGCCGGTACGACGAGGCGGTGGCCGCGTTCCGGCGGGCCTGCGCCCTGCACCACCGGACCGACAACCGCTTCCTGCACGGCGACTCCCTGAACAGCCTCGGCTGCGTCCTGCACGCGGCGGGCCGGACCGAGCCGGCCGTCGCCGTCCTGCGGGAGTCCATCCGGATCCGCCGGGACTCCGACAACTGGTACGCCATGAGCCTGACCTGGAACAACCTGGTCCGGGTGCTGGACAGCACCGGCCGTGCCGAGGAGGCCGCCCACGCCAGGAACCGCGCCGCGGAAGCGGCCACCCGCGCCGGGACCACCACTACCGCCTACGGCCACCACCACTGAGCCCGGCGCCCCCGTCCGGTCCGGCCGCCGCGGCGGTCCGCAGCAGGAGCACCGCCACGTCGTCGGTGTGACCGCCGGCCGGCCAGGTGTGGTGGACGAGGCTGTCGATGAGGCGTACCAGGTCGTGGACGTCGGTGCGGGCGAGGTGGGCGGCGAGGTCGGCGAGGTGGGCGGCGAGGTGGGCGAGGTGGGCGGCGAGGTGGGCGGCGAGGTCGGCGGTGGCGTGCGGGACCTCGGTGCCGGGGCGTTCGATCAGGCCGTCGGTGTAGAGGGCGAGGACGGCGCCGGCCGGGAGCGCCGCGCGGGTGACGGGGTAGCGGGCGTCCGTGTCGACGCCCAGCGGCGGCCCGGGGTCGACGTGCAGGGAGTGGGCCCGGCCGAGTGCGGGGCGCAGCAGGGGCGGTGCGTGGCCGGCACTGGCCAGGGTCAGTTCCTGGCCGACGAGGTCCAGGTGGACGTGGAGGCAGGTCACCAGGAGGTCGGAGGAGAGATCGGCGAGCAGCCGGCTGGTGCGGGCGACGACCTGGTCCGGGGCGGCCCCGGTGGTGGCGTGGGCGTGGATGGCGGTGCGGACCTGCCCCATCAGGGCGGCCGCGGCCATGCCGTGGCCCTCCACGTCACCGATGACGGCCGCGGCGTGGGTGGCGTCGAGCCGCAGCAGGTCGTAGAAGTCGCCGCCGACGTCGATGCCGTGTCCGGCCGGCAGGTAGCGGGCGGCGACGTCGAGACCGGGCAGGGCGGGCAGGCCCCGGGGCAGCAGCGCCTGCTGGAGCTGGTGGACGAGGTGGTGCTGGCTGTCGTACACGCGGGCCCGGTCCAGTGCCTGGGCCAGCAGGCCGGCCAGCGGGTTGAGGACGGCGCGTTCGTCGGCGGTGAAGGTGTGCGGGCGGTCGTAGGAGAGGATGCAGCAGCCCAGCGGACGTCAGGACGGCCCACGCCTGCTTTCCGCTGATCAGCGGGGCGCGGGGGTAGGCGGAGGCTGGCGGGGCCGCCGGGGCAGCCGGGTCGGATGGGGCATCCGGAGTGGATGGGGCATCCGGAGTGGATGGGGTGCGAGGGGCGGTCGGAGGCGGGGGTGGGGGACCGGAGGTTGGCGGGGGCGCGGTCGGCGTAGGGCTGCGCGGGCTAGGATCCGGGCCATGGGCCAGACCATGAGCGAGGTGGACCGGTTCGAGGCGGCCAGGCCCCGGCTGGCGGCCATCGCCTACCGCCTCCTCGGCTCCGCGAGTGAGGCCGAGGACGCCGTGCAGGAGACGTATCTGCGCTGGCAGGCCGCCGACACCGGCCGTATCGAGGTCCCCGAGGCCTGGCTGACGAAGGTGCTCACCAACCTGTGCCTCAACCAGCTCACCTCGGCCCGCGCCCGGCGCGAGACCTACGTCGGCCAGTGGCTGCCCGAGCCGCTGCTCGCCGGGGACCCGATGCTCGGACCCGCCGACACCGCCGAACGGCGCGAGTCCGTGTCGTACGCCGTCCTGACCCTGCTGGAGCGGCTCACGCCCGGCGAACGCGCGGTGTACGTGCTCCGGGAGGCCTTCGACTACCCGCACCGGGAGATCGCCAGGATCCTCGACATCACCGAGGCCGCCAGCCAGCAGACCTTCCACCGGGCCAAGAAGCACGTCGCGGCCGGCAAGGCGCGCGCCGAGGTCGACGAGGCCGCCGCCCGGCGGATCATCGAGGAGTTCCTCACGGCCGCCACCAGCGGCCGGACCGAACCGCTGGTCCGGCTGCTCACCCAGGACGCCGTCGCGGTCGGCGACGGCGGCGGGAAGGTGCCGGCCGGCGCCAAGGGGTTCAAGGGTGCCCTCGCGGTCGCGACGTTCCTGCGGGGCCTGTTCAAACCGGGCCCGGCACAGCGGGCCCTGGCGGGCGGCCCGGTCGAGATCCATGCCGCGACTGCCAACGGGGGCCACGCCCTGGTGGCCGTCGTCGGCGGCCGGGTCTTCGGCGTCATGTGCCTGGAGATCACCGCCGAGGGCATCGCCGCGCTCCGCAACCAGGTCAACCCCGACAAGCTCGAGCGAGCGACCCGGCAGTGGGCGGCCACCGGCCACGGCGAACCCCTGCTCCGGCTCTTCTCCGACCCTGTGTGAGCCGCCTCACTCCACGTTCCTGTCAGGAAACGGCGGGCCGCCCGGTTCAGGGGGCGACTCGCCGTTTCCCGGGTCGCCGTTTCCGTTTCCAGACTCGCCGTTTCCCGACAGGAGCACGGACATGCAGCACCGCATCGTCGTCCTCGGCGCCGGATACTCCGGAGCCATCGCCGCCGGCCGTCTCGCCAGGCGACTGCACCGCGAAGACGTCGCCATCACCCTCGTCAACGCCGAACCCGACTTCGTCGAACGCGTCCGCATGCACCAGCTCGCGACCGGCCAGGACCTCAAGGCCCGGCCGTTCGCCGAGATGTTCGCGGGCACCGGCGTGGAGCTGAGGCTCGCGAGGGTCACCGCCGTGGACGCCGACCGCAGGACGGTCACCACCGTCGACGCCGGGGAGGAGACGGAGGTGCTGGAGTACGACACCCTCGTCTACGCCCTCGGCAGCGCCTGGAACGACCAGGGAGTCCCCGGCACCGCCGAGCACGCCCACCAGATCGCGAGCCGCCCCGGCGCGCTCCGGCTGCGCCAGCGCCTCGCCGCCCTGCCGGCCGGAGAACCGGTGCTCGTGGTCGGCGGCGGACTCACCGGCCTGGAGGCCGTCACCGAGATCGCCGAGGCCCGCCCGGACCTCGCCGTCGCCCTCGCCGCCCGCGGCGCCCTCGGCGACTGGCTCTCCGCCAAGGGCGGCCGGCACCTGCGGAAGGTCCTCGACGGTCTCGGCGTCACCGTGCACGAGCACACCGCCGTCACCGCCGTGGCGGCCGACCGGGTCACCACCGCCGAAGGCGGGACGATCCCCGCCGCGGTCACGGTGTGGACCACCGGATTCGCCGTCCACCCCATCGCGCGGGCCAGCACGCTGGAGGTCACCGGCTCCGGGCAGATCGTGGTCGACGGGACCATGCGGTCGGTCTCGCACCCGGACGTGTACGCCGTCGGCGACGCGGCGCTGGCGACCGGCCCCGGCGACAAGCCGCTGCGCATGTCGTGCGCGACGGGCGCCCCGATGGCGTGGCAGGCCGCCGACGCCCTCGCGGCCCGCCTGACCGGCGGAAAACTCCCGAAGGTGCCGCTGCGCTACTTCAACCAGTGCATCTCGCTGGGCCGCGGGCAGGGCCTGATCCAGTACGTCACCGCGGACGACCGCGCCGTACGGGCGGCCCTGACGGGTCGTACCGCCGCCCTCTACAAGGAACTGGTCTGCAAGGGCGCGGCCTGGGCCGTCGCCAACCCGACCCTCGCCCTCCCGACCCGCACCCGCCGCACCCTGCCGAAGCCGGCCCCGGCACCCGAGAGGACAGCCACCCCGGCCTGACCCGACCGACCCGAACAGGCGCGGCCCGCCACTCCGGCGGGCCGCGCCGTGATCCCGCACGCGGACCGGTCGCTACTCGCCCTTCGGCCCCGCCGACTGCACCACATCGAAGGACCACAGCGTCGACCCGGAGGCCGCCGGCTTCGGACGCTCGCCCTCCGCACCCCCCTGATGCGCCGTCTTCATCGGCCCCTCCATCCACGCCTGGAAGGCCTCCTCGTCCCGCCACCGCGTGTACACCAGATACTGCTCGGTCCCCTCGACCGGCCGGAGAAGCTCGAACCACTCGAACCCGTCCGAGTTCTCCACGGCGTGGGCGCGGGAGGCGAACCGCTTCTCCAGCGTCTCCCGCTGCTCGGCGGGAACGGTCAGCACGTTGATCTTCACTACGCTCATGGGCCCATCGTGCACCAGTCGGGACCAACACCCCCGCAAGTCACAGCCGCTTCGAGGTCACAGCAGACCCAAAGATTCACCGAACCCATGTACAACCCTTACTCCCCGGTGCGGGTCTCCTGATCGCCGGACACCAATTGACTCCGGCCGTCCGCCGGGAGGCGGGCGGCCCCCGCATGCCGCAGGAGACGACCCGCATGCACACGTTCCCGCGACTCGCCCTCGCGACGGCCACCGCGGCCGCGCTGACGGGCGGTCTGCTCACGTTCTCCGCCGCCTCGGCCACGGCCGCGGACTCCCTCAAGGTCGCGCGCGCCGACTTCAACGGCGACGGCATCGGTGACATCGCCACCTCGGCCACCACCGCCTACGTCAGCGGTCACAAGGGCGCCGGCCAGGTCGTCGCCCTCTACGGCTCCGCCTCGGGCATCACCACCACCAAGCGCACCACCCTCAGCCAGAACAGCGCCGGCGTCCCCGGCAGCGCCGAGGCCGGCGACAGCTTCGGCGAGGCGCTGGCCTACGCCGACTTCAACGCGGACGGCTACGACGACCTCGCCGTCAGCTCTCCGTCGGAGAAGGTCGGCACCGACACCGACGGCGGTACCGTCACCCTCCTGTGGGGTTCCAAGAGCGGACTCACCGGCAAGGGCGTCGACATCAAGGACCCGTCGCCGAGCGGTCACGACTACTGGGGGCTGCAGCTCGCCGCCGGTGACTTCGACGGCGACGGCAAGGCCGACCTCGCCGTCGGCAGCTCCGCCGCCACCCTGTGGGTGTTCAAGGGCGGTTTCTCCGCGAGCGGCACGCCCGGCGGCCGGTACACCGTCAAGCCGCCGATCGAGCCGGGCACCAGCTCCTACCCGTACGGCCCGATGAAGCTCACCGCCGGTGACGTCAACGGCGACGGCCGTACCGACCTCGTCGTCGACGGGTACGAGACGAAGACCAGCAACCACTGGAACACCAACTACTGGCTGCCGGGCAGCTCCAAGGGCGTGACCGTCACCGGCGCCAAGACGCTGAAGAGCGGCATCGTCACCGGCGTCGGCGACATCAACGGCGACGGCTTCGGCGACATCGTCAGCGGCGCCTCCTGGGACTCCAGCAGCGGCGGGACCGTCTTCCCGGACTCCGCCACCGGCGGCCGGGTGGCCATCACCTACGGCAGTGCCTCCGGCCCGGCCAAGGCCACCATGTTCAACCAGAACTCCTCCAACGTCCCCGGCACCTCCGAGAAGGGCGACAACTTCGGCTGGGAGATCGACCTCGGTGACGTCAACGGCGACGGCTACGCCGACCTGGTCGTCACCACCCCGTACGAGGACATCGGCAGCAACTCCAACACCGGCCAGGTCACCGTCTTCTACGGCTCGAAGACCGGGGTCGACCTCGCCTCCGGCGCCCAGTCCTTCGCCCAGAGCACGGCCGGCGTCCCCGGCGACGACGAGAAGAACGACCTCTTCGGCGTCGACGTCAAGCTCGACGACGTCACGGGCGACGGCCGGGCCGACCTGATCGTCGGCTCGTACGAGAACGCCGGCGACGGCGCGGTCACCTACCTGCCGTCCAACGGCTCGAAGATCACCACGACCGGTTCGCGCGCCCTGTCCACGAGCAAGCTGGGCGTGTCGACGACCGGCACCCCGCAGCTCGGCGCCGTCTTCGCCGACTGACCGCGGGCCGGAAGAGCTTCTCGGGACGGCGTACGGGCGGGCCCGTCGGTCGTACGACCACGGGCCTGCCCGGTCCCGCGCCCGCTCCCGCACGTGAGCCCCGTCCTGCTGCCGCACCGCCTCCACCTACCCGCGTACCTCCGGCACCGATGTCACCGATGCCACCGATCTCAGGAGTTCCCTCCCCGTGAACGGAAACCACCGCCACCGCCTCGCCCTCGCGACGGTCACCGCCGCCGCGCTCACCGGTGGCCTGCTGACCCTCTCGGCCCCCGTCGCGTCCGCCGCCACGGCTCACGCCTACAAGGCCGACTTCAACCACGACGGCTACGGCGACGTCGCCTTCGCCGCCCCCTACGCCCAGGTCGGCGGCAAGGGCATGGCCGGGTACGTCGCCGTCGTCTACGGCAGCGCCTCCGGACTCAACCCCGCCAAGCGCACGATCGTCAGCCAGAACACCGCCGGTGTCCCCGGCACCGCCGAGACCGAGGACCTCTTCGGCCGGGCGCTCGCGGTGGCCGACTTCAACAAGGACGGTTACACCGACCTCGCCGTCGGCGCGCCCGGCGAGAGCAACGGCTCGGACACCGGCGGCGGTTCGGTCACGATCCTGTGGGGTTCGGCGAGCGGCCTGAAGAACGGTACGACGGTCAAGGACCCGTCCGCGGTCAAGCACGAGGCCTGGGGCTCGGTCCTGGCCGCCGGTGACTTCAACGGCGACGGCAAGGCCGACCTGGCGTCCGGCACGACGGCGTCGTACGCCTACATCGTCAAGGGCGGCTTCACCAAGTCCGGCACCACCGGCGGCACCCAGAAGGTCCCCACGCCGGAAAAGGCGGAGTTCGGCATCGACGCGCTCGCCGCGGGCGACACCAACGGCGACAAGAAGGCCGACCTCGTCCTCACCTACCGCACCGCGCTCACCTCGGACCCGTCGGGCAGCTGGTCCAAGGGCGCCGCCTACCTCGGTGCGTCCAAGGGCGTGGTCGTGACCCAGCCGCGCCCGCTGAACGGCGGCACCTCCCTCGCCCTGGGCGACATCAACGGCGACGGCTACGACGAGATCGCCATCGGCAACGTCTTCTCGAAGGACGACGACCACACGGGCACCCTCGGCGGCCAGGTCGTCGTCATCAGCGGCAGCAGGGGCGGCCCGATCAACGGCGACGCCCCCATGGCCGAGCTCACCCAGTCCGCCACCGGCGTCCCCGGCACCGACAAGGCGGACGACGGCTTCGGCGGCGCCGTCTCCATCGGCGACACCAACGGCGACGGCTACGGCGACCTGGCCATCGGCGTCGTCTTCAAGGACATCGGCGCGGCCGAGGACACCGGCCTGGTCGTGCTGATGAACGGCTCGGCAGGCGGCGTCTCCCGTACCGGCGCCCGTACGATCTCCCAGAACACCACCGGTGTCCCCGGCACCGCCGAGTCCACGGACTACTTCGGCTCGGACCTCGTGCTCTCGGACGTCAGCAAGGACGGCAAGGCGGACCTGACCGTCGCGGCCGGCTTCGAGGACGGGGGTGTCGGCACGGTCACCGCCCTGCGTGGCAGCGCCTCAGGCATCACCGCGACGGGTGCCAAGTCCTTCGGCCCGGGCACTTTCGGGCTCTCCCGTACGTACGGTGCGTTCGGCATGGGCCTCACCGGCTGACCTCGGCCCTGGGCCCTCGACGGTCCCGGATCCGGCCCCTGGGGGCCGGATCTGAGTGACCCCACAGCCTTGCCGCAGGCAACGGCGACCTGCTCCGCCGCAACTACGGCGACCTGCTCCGCCGCAAGCAACCGCGACGGCACCGGCACCGGCAACCGCGGTGTGACCACCACGAGGTGACGCGCCGCCACCCGCCCACGCCTCGCCACTCCTCACCTCGTCACTTCACCACCTCACGGGGAAATCCATGCCCAAGCGCACCACCCTGCTCCTCGCCACGGCCCTCACCACGGGCCTGCTCACCGCCCTGCCCGCCGCCACCGCCTCCGCCACCGCCGCCCCCTCGGGCCTGTCCGGCGACTTCAACGGCGACGGCTACCGCGACCTCGCGATCGCCGCACCCGTCGCCAAGGTCTCCGGCAAGTCCGGCGCCGGTTACGTGGCGGTCGTCTACGGCACGAGGAACGGCCTCGACACCACCAAGCGCCAGATCATCAGCCAGGCCACCACCGGCGTCCCCGGCAACCCGGCCTCCGGCGACTACTTCGGCGACCGGCTCACCACCGGCGACCTCGACGGCGACGGCTACACCGACCTCGTCGTGGGCGTCCACAGCGAGCGGATCGGCACCACCGACTCCTACGGCAACGTGACCGTGCTCTGGGGTGGCGCGAGCGGCCTCAAGGGCGCCAGCAACCTCTCCTCGCCGATGCCGAGGTACCGCAACGAACTCGGCTGGGCGCTGGCGGCCGGCGACTTCGACGGCGACGGCCACACCGACCTCGCCGTCGGCAACGTCGCCGCGCCCGAGCTGAACATCTTCCGGGGCCCCATCACCCGCAAGGGCAAGGCGGCCTCCCTCGTCGGCATCGACACCTCCACCCAGACCGGCGTCAACACCGACAAGCTCATCGCAGGCGAGGTCAACGGCGACGGCAGGACGGACCTGCTGGTCATGGGCCAGGAGGAGACCGCCTCCGGCGACTACCGCACCCGCAGCGTCCTCTACACGGGTTCCGCCACCGGCACGCTCAAGGCCGGCAAGAAGCTCGCGGGCGGCTACGAGGCGGTCATCGCCGACGTGAACAAGGACGGCTACGGCGACATCGTCACCGGCAACTTCCTGGAGAAGTCGGCCACCGAGCCGAACGGCGGCCTCGGCGGGGCGGTCACGGTGACGTACGGCGCGGCCGGCGGCCTCGGCAGCCGTACGCCGGTCCGGATCACCCAGGACACGGCGGGCGTGCCCGAGAAGGGCGAGAAGAACGACGGCTTCGGCTGGAGCCTGTCCGCCGGGGACGTCAACGGCGACGGGTACCCCGACATCGCGGTCGGCACCGAGGACGAGACCCTCGGCTCGGCGCGGAAGGCGGGCACGGTCACCATCCTGCGCGGCTCCGCCTCCGGACTGACCGGTGGCGGCGCCAAGCTCTTCTCCCAGAACACGGCGGGCGTCCCCGGCACCGCGGAGACCCTCGACAACTTCGGCGCGGCCGTCCGCCTCATCGACGCGAACGGCGACGGGCGGGCCGAGCTGGTCACCTCCGCCTCGAACGAGGACAAGGGCGCCGGCGCCGTCTGGCTGTTCAAGTCCACGGCCTCCGGCGTCCAGGCCGGCGGCTCCAGGACCTTCACCGGCACCACCCTGGGCGGCCCGTCGGGGACCGCCTACTTCGGCGACCTACTGGAGGGCTGATCATGCGTATGCGCACGGCGGCGACCCTTGCCGCACTCCTGACCGCAGGGCTCGTCCCGCTGGCCGGCCCGGCCTCCGCCGCGCCGGCCAGGTACGCCGACGACTTCAACGGTGACGGCTACCGCGACCTCGCCACCGCCGCCCCGGGCGCCACGGTCGGCGGCAGGGCGCGGGCGGGCGCGGTGGTCGTCACCTACGGCTCCAGGTCCGGTGTCAGGGCGTCCAGCCGTACCGTCGTCACCCAGAACTCGGCGGGCGTCCCGGGCACGGCCGAGAAGGACGACGCGTTCGGCTCGTCGCTCGCCTTCGGGGACCTCAACCGGGACGGGTACGCCGACCTGGTCGTGGGCGCCGAGGGCGAGGACGGCGAGGCCGGGTCGGTGACGATCGTGTGGGGGAGCAAGAAGGGCCTGACCGGTGGTCGTATCGTCGCCGACCCGGCCCGCACCTCCCACACCCGCTTCGGCATGTCCCTGGCGGTCGGCGACTTCACCGCGGACGGCCGGGCGGACCTGGCCGTCGGCAGCACCGGCGCCGACGTGCAGATCTTCCGGGGCGCCTTCACCAAGACCAACGGGGCCGCGTCCCGCACCTGGGTGGTGCCGCCCCTGGCCACCGGCAACCTCTACGGCTCCCAGTCGCTGGCCGCCGGCGACATCAACGGCGACGGCGTCGACGACCTGGTGATCAGCGGCTCGATCCAGTCGGGGACCGGCGACTACATCGACGGCAACCTGGTGTACCTGGGCGCGGAGTCCCGGCCGAAGGCCCAGCGGACGCTGGAGAGCGGCGGCTGGCAGCGTGCGGTCGTCGGCGACCTCAACGGGGACGGCTACGACGACGTCGTCACGTCCTACAACACGGTCTACGGCGACAAGGTCGGGCCCGGCACGGTCGCCGCCTACCTGGGCGGCGCGCACGGCATCAGCCCCACACCCCAGGCGGCGCTCACCCAGGACAGCCCGGGCGTCCCCGGCGCCACCCGCGCCCCGGGCACCAGCTCGTTCGGCGACTCGCTCTCCATCGGCGACGTCAACGGCGACGGATACGCCGACGTGGCGGTCGGCGCCGAGTACGAGGGGGTCGGCGCGGCCTGGCAGACCGGCACGGTCACACTGCTGCGCGGCTCCGCGGCCGGTCTGACCGGCGCGGGCGCCACCCGCTACACCGAGAACACACCCGGTGTCCCCGGCGCCGACGAGGACAACGACTTCTTCGGCTCCGCCGTCCACCTGGCCGACCTCGACGGTGACCGCAAGGCCGATCTGGCGGTCGGCGCGCGCGGCGAGAACGGCTCGGACGGCGCGGTGTGGACCCTGCGCGGCTCCGCCTCGGGCCTGACGGCGACGGGCGCGGTGAGCTTCGGACCGACGTCGGTGGGCGTCTCGACGGCGGGGGCGCCCCAGCTGGGATTCTCCATCGGCCAGTGACGCCCGGGCCCCTGGGGGGAGTTCTTGAACGCCCCTTGGGTATCCCGTGAGCATCCCTTAGGGGATGTCACAGCTCTGCGGCAAAGGCGGGCTCGGGCGCCCGAGCCCGCCACACCGATCTCCGGGACCAGGTACGTTCGATGACGTGGCTGGATTCAGGATCGGACGCGGCGGCCGGGACGACCGTGCCCCGCACACGCGACCGCAACAACCCGCGTACGGGCAGCAGACGCCGCCCCAGAGCTTCGGCGGGCAGCCGGCGGGACCGTCGTACGGGTACCCGTCGGCTCCGCAGCCGTACCCGCAGAACGGCGGGGGCGGCGGCTGGCCGCAGGGCCGCGGCGGCTACCCGGGGCAGGGGCAGCCCGGCGGCGACGGCCCGGAGTACTTCGGCGACGACCACGGGTACGGCGGCCGGGGCGCCGGCACTCCGGACCCGTACGCGGCCGACAATCCGGGCCACACCCAGGCGTTCTCGGTCGACGAGGCCGACGGCTACACGCGGGGCGCGACCTACCACGCCGGTTCGGCGGCGCCGTCCGGACCGATCGGCCCGCGCCTGCACTGGAAGGACCTGCTGAAGGGGATCGTGCTCGCCCCGAACCAGACGTTCCTGCGGATGCGGGACTACGCGATGTGGGGGCCCGCCCTCATCGTGACCTTCCTCTACGGCCTGCTCGCGGTCTTCGGCTTCGACGGCGCCCGTTCGGACGCGATAAGCGCGACCCTCACCAACGCGGTACCGATCGTGCTGACGACGGCGGTCGCGATGGTGCTCTCCTCCTTCGTGCTGGGCGTGGTGACCCACACCCTGGCCCGCCAGCTGGGCGGCGACGGGGCCTGGCAGCCGACGGTCGGCCTGTCGATGCTGATCACGTCGATCACCGACGCCCCCCGTCTGCTCTTCGCCATGTTCTTCGGCGGCGACGCGGGCTTCGTGCAGATCCTCGGCTGGGCCACCTGGATCGCGGCCGGCGCCCTCCTCACCCTCATGGTCGGCAAGTCCCACGACCTGCCGTGGCCGAAGGCCCTGGGCGCGTCGGCGATCCAGCTGATCGCCCTGCTGTCGATCGTGAAGCTGGGCACGTTCTAGGCTTCCACCCACACACGGCAAGGGCCCCCGGCGACTCGGCCGGGGGCCCTTGCCGTACCCCAGCCCCCCCCGAGACCCCGGCCGGCCACCTGCTGACCCCTGTCCCGGTCTCTGCCGGCCTCCGGCTGACCCCTGTCCCGGCCTCTGCCGCCCCCGGTCGCCCAGGTGGTGGGTTGAGCAACACGGGTGCCGCTGAATGCTCACTTACGGTCAACGGTTTCGTGGACGCCGTCCGCGGCGCGCTGCGCGGCGGGGGCTGAACGGGCCGCGACGCCGTCAGCCACCCGGAATCCGGCACGCCGCGTGCGCGACAGCATGACCAGACCCATGAGGAGCGCCGCGCCGAAGAAGACGCTGAAGGACGCGGCGCCGGTGAGCAGACCCGTCGGCAGTCCGTGCGCGGTGACGACCCAGCCGAGTACGGGCGCCCCGACACCTTGGGCGAGATAGCCGGCGAGGTAGCCGCCGGACACCATGCTCGCGCGGTGGTGCGGTGCCGCGTAGGCGTTGAGGACGGTCAGTCCGCCGGCGAAGTCGAAGGCGTAGGCCGCGCCCGCGCACGCCGAGGCGAGGAGGAAGACCGCCATCGAGTGGGTGGCGCTGGTGACGACGAAGAGCCACACCGCGGCGACCGACCCGGCTGCGCCGACGGTCACCAGGGTCCACGGCCTCAGGCGCCGGGCCAGCAGGGCGCTGACCGCGATGAACGCCGCGAACACCGACAGCAGCGCGCCGGTGACCAGGGCGTTGGTCGAACCCGCCAGCTGGTGGGCGATCTTCGCGCCGAGCGGCAGCACGATGGCGCCGAGGAGGAAGGACGACGCGAACGCGAACGCGCCGGCGGTGAAGACCCCGCGGTTGCCCCGGGGGATGATGATCGCGCGCATGCGCCACCGGGTGCTCGTCTCGTTCGCGGTGTGGTGCGGCATGCCTGCGACGAAGCAGACGACGACCGCGATCACGGCGGCGAGGACGAAGAAGTTCAGGTGCAGCGGGAAGGGGGCGTACTGGGTCAGGGCGCCGCCGACCAGCATGGCCAGGGCGATACCGGACGAGGAGACGGCCGTGCCGACCGATCCGGCGCGTCCTTCCTTGCCCCGGGCGCTGAACTCCACCATGGCCACGCTTGCGGGGCTCAGGGACAGGCCGACGCCGAGGCCCATGAACGCCCGCCCGGCCAGGAGCCAGGGGACGCCGTCGGCGAATGCGAAGAGGAGCACCCCGGCGAGTTCGGCCAGCAGGCCGAGCAGCATGGCGGACCGCCGCCCGATGTGGTCGGACAGGTCGCTGAAGACGATCAGAACGGGGATCAGCGCGATCGGGTACGCGGCGAAGATCCAGGTCACCGTGGTCGTCGAGACGTTCCAGTCGGCCTGGTAGAGCGGATAGGTCATGGTGGGGCACGCGCTGGTCCAGAGTGCGAGGGCGACGACGGCGCCCGCGGTCCAGAAGGCGGCACGGGTATTGAGGAAAGGTTGCACGGAAGCACCGTTCTTGAACTTGAGGTACAAAACAAGGGCAGACGGGACCCAGGTGCGGGCACGCAGGGGACCCGCAGGGGGTCGGTGGGTTGATGTCAGGGGCCGGAGCCCGAAAGTGGGGGGCGGACGGTCACAGGGAGTCGATCACCGTGTCGATGATGCGGGCCGGCCGGTCCGCGTCATCGGCGACGCGCACTGCGAGGCGCAGCCCCACCACCGTGTTCTGCAGCATGGCGGCCAGGCCGGCGGGGTCACGTTCGGGCGAGATCTCCCCCGAGCGCTGCCCCTCCTCGATCACGGCACGGAAGGCGCTCTCGTTGCGCTCGAAGGCGCGGCGGATGAGATCGGTCGCCACCTCGTCGGTCCGCGCCACTATCGCCGCCGTGTTCACTGCCAGGCAGCCGCGGCGGTCCGGGTCGGCCAGATCCGTCCGCACGAGGGTCTCAAGAGCCCTGCGCAGGCGCGCCTTCGCCGGTCCGGGTTCCTCGAGCGCCTGCAGCAGCACGCTCGTCTGCCGTTCGCGATAGCGCCGGAGTGCCTGCTCGAACAGGCCGCGTTTGCTGCCGAAGGCGTTGTAGAGGCTGCCTTTTCCGATCCCGAGGGCGTCCACCAGGTCCTGGGGCGTGGTGGACGCGTAACCCTTCCGCCAGAACACCTCCATGGCCTGTTCCACGGCGACGTCCGGGTCGAACTGCTTGGGCCTCGTCATGCGGGCGACCCTAACACGCAATTGGACCTCCAGGTCAAAAACCCTCGGCTGTGGAGAGCGCCAACGAATAGAGCACCGACGAACAGGGGCGGCCGCCGGCGAACACGAGCAGGGCGGCATCCATCTCGCATCCGCGTCCTCACAGCGAAGGTCCGGATAGCAGGAGAGTCCCTCGCCGATCCAGCGAGGGACTCTCAGGTACCTGGAGCAGGTGCAGGTCAGAGCGCTTCTTTGTTCTCCCTGGGCGCCTCGCCCGACTTGTGTACCGGAGGCAGGACACTCCACGGGAAGTTGATCCAGTCGTCGGTCCGCTTCCACACGTACTCGCACTTCACGAGCGAGTGGGACTTCTCGTAGATCACCGCGGACCGGACCTCGGCGACGGTGTCCAGGCAGAAGTCGCGGACCAGCTTCAGCGTTTTGCCGGTGTCGGCGACGTCGTCGGTGATCAGCACCTTCTTCTCGCTGAAGTCGATGACGTTGGGGACCGGCGCGAGCATGACCGGCATCTCGAGAGTCGTCCCCACCCCCGTGTAGAACTCCACGTTGACCAGATGCAGGTTCTTGCAGTCGAGGGCGTAGGCGAGCCCGCCGGCGACGAACACGCCACCGCGGGCGATGCTCAGCACTATGTCGGGCTCGAACCCGTCGTCGGCGATGGTCTGCGCGAGCTCGCGCACGGCGACGCCGAACCGCTCGTAGGTGAGGTTCTCCCGTACGTCACTGCTCATGACCGGTCCCTCACACCTGCGTCCGATGGAAATTGAGGTAGGAGCGGGAGGCGGTGGGCCCGCGCTGCCCCTGGTAGCGGGAGCCGTAGCGCTCACTGCCGTAGGGGTGCTCGGTGGGGGAGGAGAGCCGGAACATGCACAGCTGCCCGATCTTCATGCCCGGCCACAGCTTGATGGGGAGGGTCGCGAGATTGGACAGCTCAAGGGTCACGTGCCCGCTGAACCCCGGGTCGATGAACCCGGCGGTGGAGTGCGTGACCAGCCCGAGCCGGCCGAGCGAGGACTTCCCCTCCAGCCGGGACGCGAGATCGTCGGGGAGCGAGATGACCTCGTACGTCGACGCGAGGACGAACTCCCCGGGGTGGAGGATGAAGGGTTCGTCGCCTTCCGGCTCGACCAGCCGGGTCAGGTCCGGCTGCTCGACGGAGGGGTCGATGTGCGGGTACCGGTGGTTCTCGAACACCCGGAACAGGCGGTCCAGCCGCACGTCGATGCTCGACGGCTGCACCATGGATTCGTCGTAGGGATCGATCCGTACCCGCCCGGCGTCGATCTCGGCCCGGATGTCCTTGTCTGAGAGAAGCACGCCCCGAGGATACGCAAGGCGCGCGGACCCACGACAATCGTGACAGTCCACGCGCCCGTGCTACTGCTGCCGGCTACTGCTGCTGCTTCTCCAGGGCGACCGGCACGACGCTGCGCAGCCGGGCGCACTTGGGACACCGGACGAGCCGACCAGGGCCGAGCCGCTCGGCCTGCTGCATCGGGAACGAAGTGGTGCTGAACACGTGCCCTTCGGCACAGCGGACGACGGTGCGTTCCATCAAGTCCCTTGAATCCCTTCCCCAGGAGCCGCGTCGGGCTTACTGCCGTGACGACGGAAAGCCACATTACGGGATCTAAGGGACGGCTCTCCAGGCGGCACTCCGGCGCGCCCGGCCCCTCTCCCGAGCCCCCACCGTACGCCCCAACTCCGGCCGCCCGCACCCGGATCCCACCCCCGGCCCACCCCTGAAACGCACGCGAACCCCAAGGCCTGAGCGCCGGGGGTTCACGATGAGGTACAGTGAGCGAGCGTTCGGACACCGACTCCGGTCGGCGTCTTACGCGGGTGTAGTTTAATGGTAGAACATCAGCTTCCCAAGCTGAGAGCGCGAGTTCGATTCTCGTCACCCGCTCCATGGAGAAGGCCCAGGTCAGAGACCCGGGCCTTTTTGCTGTCCATGGTGATCAGTTGTCGCGTGCCAGATTCGTGCCAGAAGGCTTCTCAGGCGCTCTCTGCGCGGCGGCTGCCCGTGCCTTACGGACCGTGGCGTCCAGCCCGGCGGCGACCTCCTCCTGCCGCTCGTCGTCGGAGTGCTGATAGATCAGCGCCGCCTTCTCGGAGGACTGTCCGGCCCGGACCATCGTGTCCTTGAGCGTGGCCCCGGAGCGCGTGGACAGCGTGTGCCCCGTGTGCCGGAGATCGTAGAACCGGAAGCCCTCAGGCATACCGACGATCTCCCGCGCCTTCCGCCACCTCCGCCCGAAGGTGCTGCGCCGGAAGGGAGCACCCTTTTCCCCGACGAAGAGCAACCCATCCGGCCCCTGCTCGGCGTAGCTCTCCAGATGCCAGCGGAGCTCCCGGTGGAGGAACGCGGGAAGAATCACAGTCCGTGTTCCGGCCTCGGACTTGGTGTCGCCCTGTACCCGTCGCCCGTTCATCCGCTCCGGCTCTGCGAGGCGCACACGAACACGCAGGTTGTCGAGGTCGACATCCCGGCGGCGGAGGCCGGCCAGCTCTTCCGGACGCATCGGACCGTACGCACCGAGGTAGACCATGAGCCGCCATCGCATCCCCACGGCGTTGGCGAGTGCGTCGACCTGGGCCACGGTGGCGATGCGCCGCTCAGCCGCCATCTCCTTACCGGCGCCCTTGATCCGGCACGGGTTGCGAGTGATCAACTCGTCGTCCACGGCCGTCTCCATGATGGCCTTGAGGAGCCGGTACGCCTTGGCGGTCATCGTCTTGGCGTTGGCGGTCCGCAGCCGATCGGCGCGCCACTCACGCACGCGCGGAGCTGTGATCTCGTCCAAGTCCGACTCGGTGAAGGCGAACAGGTGCTTGTCGAGGAGGTAGCGGTAGAGGTCGCGGGTGAGGGGCGCGATCTCCCGTTCGTCGACCCACTTGGCGGCGTAGGCCCGGAAGCTCACGGCGCCCGCCTCGGGATCGCGCCATTCGCCCCGTCGGATCTCCGTCTGTTTCTCGGCAAGCCAGTCGTCCGCGTCCGCCGTCGTCTCGAAGGTGATCGGAGCCGGACGCATCACGCCGTCAGGGCCCGGATAGCGCGCCTGGTACCGGCCGGAAGGAAGCCGTCTGATCGCGCCGAAGCGGCGGCGCCTGCCCTTGCTGTTGGCCATCAGGCGGCCCTCCTGAAGCCGGTGCGGGGACGCCTCAACGGCTCCACGGTGCGGGACTGGATGAACTCGTCGACCGCGCTCTCGGGGATGCGTACGTGCCGACCGACCTTCACGTACCGGATGCGCCGTTCTTCGATCAGCCGCCGGGGAAAGCGGGTGGTCGTGCCGAGCAGCTCGGCGACCTGGTCGACGGACAGGTAGCGGTCGGTCATGTGGTGGGTTCTCCTTCCGTTCCGGGGGCTGGTTCGAGGGATGCGGCGAGCCAGGTCTCGGCGGCGCTGAGGCCGGTGCCGGCGAAGACCCAGTGGGCGAGGACGTACGTCGTGTCCGGCTGAGGGTTGGCTGCTACTTCCGCTTGGGCGCGGCGCCATTCGGCGCGGGCGTCTCGAAGGGCGCCGAGGGTGGTGGAGTAGCGGCGGGATTTGGTGGAGAAGTGGCCGCGGAAGCCGAGCATGTGGGCCCAGGCGCGCAGGCGGAGGTGTTCGAGGTCCTTGCGGGCGCCGAGGGTCCAGGCGGTTCGGATGAGGCGGCGGGCGTGGTCGGTGATGTCGAGCTGGGCGAGTTCGGCGGCGAACTTCAGCGGCCGGTCGAGGGCTCCCGTGGCTGTCTCGGCGCCCTTGGTGGCGTACTTGGCGATGTAGGCGGCGACAGCTCGTTCGGTCAGTTCCGTGCCGGTGTCGAAGTCGGCGGATCGGATGGTGCGGACGTCGAGTTGGCGGCCGAAGGTGAAGGTGTGGGTGTGTCCGTCGAGGGTCGGGCCGTCGACCCGGACCTTGGTGGCGGCGGTCTGGATCGCGTCGGTGAGGAGTTCGGCGGTGGCCCAGGGCGGAGGTGGGGTGTCGCCGCCTTGCGGGCCGTCGAGGCGGATGACGGCGTGGAAGTGGACGGCGCCGCGCTTTTGGTACTCGGCGACCTTGGCGAAGGAGACGCGGGCGTGGTCGCGTAGGCGGCGTTGTGAGAGGCCTGCGCGCTTGGCGACCTCCCGGCGGAGGTAGATCGAGAAGCGCCGCCAGAGGGCACCAGCGTGGGCGTTCCAGAGCACGGCCGCTTCGTAGTCGTAGGCCTCGGGGTCGAGCGGGGTGCCGAGGGCGTCGTCGTCCTGGTCGTGGTGGGTGCCGCAGCGGCAGGCACGGCCGTCGGTGCGGCGGTTGTGGACGGGCCGAAGCCGGGCGCGGTGAAGGTGGCGAAGACGCGGGGGTGCGCGGCGACGTGTTCCGGGGTGCCCTTACCGCCACGTAGTCCGGCGGTGATCAGGTGGAAGGTGTCGCGGCGGTAGACCTCGGCGCAGGCCGCGCAGCGGGTGGTGCGGCGGTTGTTGCAGCGGACGAGGAGTTGGCCGGCGGGCAGGTCGGTCGAGTTGAGGTGCTGGAGGATGCGGCCGATCTCGCCGGTCGTGGTGTCGACGTCGTACTCGGTGCGGTGGCCGTCGAGGCGGACAGGGTTGGTGCAGCCGCCGAGGCCGGAGAGTTGGCGGAGGATACCGGGCAGGGTGCCGCCGGAAGCGAGGCTGGTGAGTTCGCGGAGCGGGGGCGGGGTGGTGCGGGTGAAGATGGCTGGCTCCTTCTGGCTGGCTCGGTCAGGAGTGACGGGCCCCGGGGGCGGCCGGATGCTTGGCGGTGTCGTGGCCGCCCCAGGGGTCGGGCGGGAGAGGTCAGCGCCGGTTGTGATCGCCCCTGGCGGACGACGCAGCCCTGATCGTGAGCGAGCTGAGCACGAACGCACTCCTCCACCACGGACGACGGAGGCGGCGGCGCCCCGAAGGTCGAGCACCAGGACCAGGACGCCGAGCACGGCCGAGGCCTGGGCATGGTCAGCGCCCTCGCCCACAGGGTCGTCGTCCAGGGCGCGGGCGGCGGCTACACGGTCACCGCGGAACTCTTCGTGAACGCCCGGCGGGGAGGCCATCCGTGCTGATGGACAAGCCCCGGCGGGGTTTCTGGTGCGAGTGCTGGACCGAGGACCTCACCGACGGGATGCAGTGGCCGGCACTCCGGGCATCCTTCGACGCCTACTCCGCACCCCAGGCAGACAGATGGGTCGCCATCGCACTGCGCACCATCTCACCGGCACTCGACCCGGACGTCTCGGACGAGGTATGGGCATGGCTCCACGACGGCCGCGCCGAAACCCGACGAGCCCTGCTGCGCTTAGAGCCCTGCACGGTGTCCGTCACCCAGGTCAACACTCGCATCACATGGACGATCCGGCCCGTGGTCTTCCTTCCGCTGGCTCATCGGCACGACGAACAACTCCCCCCCTGTGCATACACCTTCAAGCCCCAGGCGAAGGGAGCCTAGGTTCACTTGATGCTTGACGGCCCGGCCTCACTCTGGAGCCGGGCCTCAGGCATGCTCGCCTGCATGAGCGCCTACAGCAGTGATCCGGACCTCAACGTGTACGACGTCACCGGCAACGGCACGGAAGTCGACGTTGCCACCAACCTGCTCAACGGTGACATCAGGCTCTCGATTCTGTGGACCCAAGAGATCCTCCTGTCCGCCGAAGCCGCGGACCGAGTAGCCGACGCTCTACGCCGAGCGGCAGCACAGTCCCGCAGCATCACAGCCACCCCAAGCACCGTGTCGGGTCTCAGATGATGCTTGACGATTCGGCGTCAGGTGATGCTTGACGTCTGACCTAGACATCGTGGCTTACTGGCTGCCATGACGGA
>NZ_JBSFJE010000006.1:0-484022 GCF_053597895.1 Streptomyces sp. NPDC001220 | reverse complement strand
ACGATCGGCTCGCTGGACATGATCACGCCGGCCGCGTGCACACCCATCTGCCGGACCAGGCCCTCGACGCCCTTGGCGGTGTCGATGACCTTCTTGACGTCCGGCTCGTTCTCGTACATCCCGCGGATCTCGCCCGCCTCGTTGTACCGCGGGTGCGAGGGGTTGGTGATGCCGTCGAGGTCGATGCCCTTGCCGAGGACGTCCGCGGGCATCGCCTTGGTCAGGCGGTCGCCCATCGCGTACGGGTAGCCCAGCACGCGCGCGGAGTCCTTGATGGCGTTCTTGGCCTTGATCTTGCCGTAGGTGCCGATCATCGCGACCTTGTCGGCGCCGTACTTCTCGGTCACGTACCTGATCACCTCGACGCGCCGGCGCTCGTCGAAGTCGATGTCGACATCGGGCATGGAGACGCGCTCGGGGTTGAGGAACCGCTCGAAGATCAGACCGTGCGGGATCGGGTCGAGGTCGGTGATGCCCAGGGCGTAGGCGACGATCGAGCCGGCCGCGGAGCCTCGGCCGGGGCCGACCGCGATGCCGTTGTTCTTGGCCCACATGATGAAGTCGGCGACCACGAGGAAGTAGCCCGGGAAGCCCATCTGGATGATGACGTCCAGCTCGTACTCGACCTGCTTCTGGCGGTCGTCCGGGACGCCGCCGGGGAAGCGGCGCGCCATGCCCCGGCGGACCTCCTCCTTGAACCAGGTGACCTCGGTGTAGCCGTCGGGGATGTCGAACTTCGGCATGAGGTTCTTCGCCTCGAACATGCCGGTGGTGTCGACCATCTCGGCGACCAGGAGCGTGTTGGCGCAGCCCTGCTGCCAGGCCTCCGAGGAGTCGACGGCGTACATCTCGTCCGTGGACTTCAGGTAGTAGCCGGTGCCGTCGAACTTGAAGCGGTCCGGGTCGGAGAGGTTCTTGCCGGTCTGGATGCACAGCAGGGCGTCGTGGGCGGTCGCCTCGTGCGCGTACGTGTAGTGCGAGTCGTTCGTCACCAGCGGCGGGATGCCGAGCTTCTTGCCGATCTCCAGGAGGCCGTCGCGGACCCGGTGCTCGATCTCGATGCCGTGGTCCATCAGCTCCAGGAAGTAGCGGTCCTTGCCGAAGATGTCCTGGTAGTCGGCGGCCGCCTTCAGGGCCTCGTCGTACTGGCCGAGGCGGAGCCGGGTCTGGAGCTCGCCGGAGGGGCAGCCGGTGGAGGCCACGATCCCCTCGGACCACTGGGAGATCGTCTCCTTGTCCATCCGGGGCCACTTCTGCAGCCAGCCCTCGGCGTAGGCGTCGGAGGAGAGCCGGAAGAGGTTGTGCAGGCCGGTACTGTTCACCGCCCACATCGTCTTGTGGGTGTAACCACCGGAACCGGACACGTCGTCCCGCTTCTGGTGCGGCTGGCCCCACTGGATCTTGCGCTTGTTGCGCCGGGACTCGGGGGCGACATACGCCTCGATCCCGATGATCGGGGTGACCCCGGCCTTCTTCGCGGTGTGGAAGAAGTCGTACGCCCCGTGCAGGTTGCCGTGGTCGGACATGGCGATGTGTGTCATGCCCATCTCGTTGCAGGCGTTGAACATGTCCTTCAGCCGCGCGGCACCGTCCAGCAGCGAGTACTGGGTGTGGACGTGCAGGTGCGTGAAAGGCGGCTTTGACACGGTTTCGGCCTCCAGAGGAAACAGGCGTCGACGATCTTCCGACCGACTGCGGACCGACTGCGGACAGTCTGGTGGGACGGCGAAATCCTATGCCTCGGCACTGACAATCCGCCCGCCACCCCGCGTACCTTCAGGCGAAGAAAGCGGGCACTCCCCCGGACCTTCGCACGTTGGCCCGAAGGAGAGATCCGCCCCACATGTCACGTACCACCCGTACCAGGAGGCACCCAGCGATGCCGGTCCCCCAGCTCAACGGCGAGCAGCGCGGCGAGGAGATCCTCGCCGTCTTCGACACCGCCTTCGGCGAGCTCCTGGCCGCCGACCCGGCCGCGTTCCGCGTGAAGTTCCGGAAGATGGCGGCCTCGGCCTTCGCCTTCTACCGGGGCACGGCGGCGCTCTTCTACCATGACGTGGACGCCGAGAACGCCGGGCGGGGCGGTGGGAGGCCGTACAGCGGCCCGTTCCTGGACGAGCGCACCTCGCGCGTGTGGATCCACGGCGACCTGCACGCGGAGAACTTCGGCACGTACATGGACTCCAACGGCCGCCTGGTCTTCAACGTCAACGACTTCGACGAGGCCTACGTCGGCCCCTTCACCTGGGACCTGAAGCGGTTCTCGGCGTCCATCGCGCTGGTCGGGTACGCGAAGGCGCTCAGCGACGAGCAGATCACCGAGCTGGTCGAGGTGTACGCGGGCGCGTACCGGGAGCGGATCCACGCGCTGGCGACCGGCGCCAAGAGCGACGAGGTCCCGCCGTTCACTCTGGACAGCGCCGAGGGCCCGCTGCTCGGCGCGCTGCGCGCGGCCCGGTCGCTGACCCGCTTCGAGCTGCTGGACTCGATGACGGAGATCCGCGACTGGGAGCGCCGCTTCGCCTCCGGCGGCGGCTCCATCGAGCTGGACGCCGCCACCCGCTACAAGGTCCTCGCCGCCTTCGACGGCTATCTGGAGACGCTTCCGGAGTCGTCCCTGTCCCGCCCGGACTCCTACCGCGTGAAGGACGTCGTCGGCCGGCGCGGCATCGGCATCGGCTCGGCCGGTCTGCCGTCGTACAACATCCTCCTGGAGGGCTCCACGGACGCCCTGGAGAACGACGTCGTGATCTACATCAAGCAGGCCCAGACCCCGGCCGTCTCCCGGCACATCACGGACCCGGCGATCCGCGACTACTTCCAGCACGAGGGCCACCGCACGGTGATCTCCCAGCGCGCCCTGCAGGCGCACGCCGACCCGTGGCTGGGCTGGACCGAGCTGGACGGCTCCGGGCAGCTGGTCGCCGAGGTGTCGCCGTACGCGGTCGACCTGGACTGGAGCGACATCGACGACCCGGAGGAGATCGCGGCGGTCGTCGCGGACCTCGGCCGGGCCACGGCGTCGATGCACTCTGCGGCCGACGACACCTCCGGCGAGTCCCTGGTGCCGTTCTCCACCGAGCGGGCCATCGACGCGGTGATCGCGGCGGACGAGGACGGCTTCGCCCCTCTGCTGGCCGACTTCGCGCACAGCTACGGCGCACGCGCGCGTGCCGACCACCAGATCTTCGTCGACCTGTTCCGCAACGGCCGCATTCCGGGGCTGTAACCTTCACGGATTCACAGGGCTCTTTTAGGGGTCCCTTACATGAGTACGTGACAGACTCTCCACCGCTATGGACATATCCGGGACCCAGCTCAGAGCCGTGCGCGCGGCGCTGTTCACGGCCTTCGTCGTGACGCTCAGCACCGCGTCGCACGTGCTGCTGTCCCGGGCCCCGCTGCCGTTCGCCACGGTGGCCGCGGTTGCCGCCGGTGTGTTCGTCACGGCGTACGCGCTGGCGGGCCGCGAGCGTGGCTTCGGCCGGATCGCCGCCCTGCTGGTCCCGCTGGAACTGGCCGCCGACACGGTCTTCACCACCGGCCAGCACGCCTGCTACGGCCGGGCCGGCGGTCCCATCGCCGGCCCGCTGCGCGCGGTCGGCTTCGACGTGCTGTGTGACGGTGGTGCCGTCGGCACCCCGCTGGCCCAGATGACCGGCGGCTCCCGGGCCGCCGCGGCGCTCGCCCACGCCGACCCGACCGCGGCCTGGCTGCTGCTGGCCGCGCACGTCGGTGTCGGTCTGCTGGCCGCCGCCTGGCTGCGCCGCGGCGAGCGCGCCCTGACCCAGCTGCTGCGCGCGGTCGCCGCCACCACCTTCCGCCCGCTGCTCCTCGCGGTCGCCGCGGGCACGGTCCGGCTGGTTCCGGTACGACGACTGCCGCGTCCGGCGCCGCGTACGGCCGCCGCCCGCGACCTGGTCCTCGTGCACTCCCTGGGACGGCGCGGACCGCCGTGCTCCCGGGCGCTCGCCCTGCCCTTCGCCTGAGCGCCCCTCTCTCACCGGCACACTCCTCGTTCGAGCACGACGAGTCCCCCACACGTATCCCGCGTACGACATGTGCGCGTCCCATATGGAGATCACCAACATGAGCAAGCGGAACAGCCAGTCCGCCAAGAACGCGGCCCGGGAGCGACTGCGCGTCGAGCGCGAGAAGCAGGCCAAGCGCGCCAAGGTCAAGCGCCAGGTCATCGTGGCCTGCTCGGTCGTGGCCGTGCTGGCCGCGGCGGGCGGCATAGGTTACGCCGTCGTCCAGGCCAACAAGCCGGGCTACTGGGAGGACGAGAAGTCCGCCAAGGTGGTCGCCCCGGCCAACACCACGGGCACCGACGGCACCACGGTCGTGATCGGCAAGTCCACCGCCCCGAAGACCCTCAAGGTCTACGAGGACCCGCGCTGCCCGATCTGTGCCCAGTTCGAGCAGACGGTCGGCTCGACGGTGAAGAAGGACATCGACGACGGCAAGTTCAAGATCGAGTACGTCGGTGGCACGTTCATCGACGGCGACTCGCTGGGCAAGGGCAAGATCGGCACCAACGGCGAGGGCTCCAAGAACGCGATGAGCGCCATGGGCGCCGCGCTGAACGTCAGCCCCGAGGCGTTCCTGGAGTACAAGACCGCGCTGTACTCCACGAAGTGGCACCCCGAGGAGACGGACGACAAGTTCAAGAACGACAGCTACCTCATCCAGGTCGCCAACACCGTCCCGGCGCTGAAGAACAACAAGACCTTCCAGGACGCCGTGAAGTCCGGCAAGTACGACGCCTGGGCGCTGGCCATGTCGAAGACCTTCGATACCAACAAGGACGGCGTGACGGGCACCCCGAGCTTCGTCATGAACGGCAAGATGCTCACGGCCGACTCCAGCGGCAACCCGCCGATGACGGTCGCGGCCTTCAACTCCTTGGTGGACGCGGCCCTCAAGGCGTAACCCGCCGCTGTGCACAGTACGGCAGCGGCTCCGGGTGAAGAGCAGGCGAACTTTTTCTGGTTCGCCTGCTCTTGTTCATACTGGTCAGTAACCTGATCGGACGTGACCAGTCGATACAGATCAACTCAGGCTTCCGAGGGTGCCAACTCCCTCTCCCCGCGCCGCCGTACGGTCGTCAAGGCCGCGGCGGCGACGGCTGTCCTGGCCGCTCCGCTCGCCGCCGCACTGCCGGCCCGGGCCGCCTCGGACGTCCCTGCCTTCCTGCACGGCATCGCCTCCGGCGACCCGCTGCCCGACGGCGTCCTGCTGTGGACCCGGGTGACGCCGAGCGCCGACGCGACCCCGGGCTCCGGTGCCGGCGCCGACACCGAGGTCAGCTGGGTCGTCGCCACCGACAAGGCGCTGACCAACGTCGTCTCCCGCGGCTCCACCACCGCGACCGCCGCCTCCGACCACACCGTCAAGGCCGACATCCGCGGCCTCGCCCCGGCCACCGACTACTGGTTCCGCTTCTCGGCCGGCGGCACGGACTCCGCGGTGGCACGCACCCGCACCGCCCCGGCGGCCGACGCCGCCGTCTCCGGCCTGCGCTTCGGTGTCGTCTCCTGCGCCAACTGGGAGGCCGGCTACTTCGCCTCCTACCGTCATCTGGCCGCCCGCAACGACCTGGACGCGTGGCTGCACCTCGGCGACTACATCTACGAGTACGGCACCGGCGAGTACGGCACCCGGGACACCGTGGTCCGCCAGCACGCGCCGGCCCACGAGATCATCACCCTCGCCGACTACCGCACCCGGCACGGCAGGTACAAGACCGACACCGACCTGCAGGCCCTGCACCTCAAGGCGCCGGTCATCGCGATCTGGGACGACCACGAGTTCGCCAACGACTCCTGGTCCGGCGGTGCCGAGAACCACACCGAGGGAGCCGAGGGCACCTGGACGGCCCGTCAGGCCGCCGCCAAGCAGGCCTACTTCGAGTGGATGCCGGTCCGCCCGGCCATCGCCGGCACCACCTACCGCCGGCTGCGCTTCGGCAAGCTCGCCGACCTCTCCCTGCTCGACCTGCGCTCCTTCCGCTCCCAGCAGGTGTCCACGGGCAGCGGTTCGGTCGACGACCCGGACCGCACCATCACCGGCCGCGCCCAGCTCGACTGGCTGAAGGCCGGGCTGAAGGCCTCCGACACCACCTGGCGGCTGGTCGGCAACTCGGTGATGATCTCGCCGTTCGCCATCGGCTCGCTCTCCGCCGACCTGCTCAAGCCGCTCGCCAAGCTGCTCGGGCTGCCGCAGGACGGCCTCGCCCTCAACACCGACCAGTGGGACGGCTACACCGACGACCGCCGCGAGCTGCTGGCCCACCTGCGCTCCAACGCGATCGGCAACACGGTGTTCCTGACCGGCGACATCCACATGGCGTGGGCCAACGACGTGCCGGTGGACGCCGGCACCTACCCGCTCTCCGCCTCCGCGGCCACGGAGTTCGTGGTGACCTCGGTGACCTCCGACAACCTGGACGACATCCTCAAGGTCTCCCCGGGTGTCGTCTCCACCGTCGCCGCGCCGATCATCCAGCTGGCCAACCGCCATGTGCACTGGGTGGACACCGACCGGCACGGCTACGGCATCCTGGACATCACCGCCGCCCGGGCGCAGATGGACTACTACGTCCTCTCCGACAAGACGAAGGCCGACGCGACCTCGTCCTGGGAGCGTTCGTACCGCACCCGCAGCGGTACCCAGAAGGTCGAGCGCACCTACGACCCGGTGTAGCCGTCACCTACAGCGTGTCGAGGAAGCCGAGCGCCACCCGCCAGGTGGCCTCGGCGGCCTCCTCGTCCCAGTCCGGCAGCCCGGGGTCGGTGTAGAGGTGTCCGGCGCCCGGGTACCGGTAGATCTCCACATCGGCGCCGGCCCGGCCCATCTGCAGATACCAGGCGCTCAGCCAGTCGTCCGTCTCGAAGGCGTCCGGCTCGGCCACGTGCAGCTGGACCGGCAGCTCGTCCACCGAGGCGTTCGGCGCGATGTCCGAGGTGCCGTGCAGGAGCAGCAGCCCCCGTGCCCGCTCGTCGCCCAGCGCCAGCGTCTGCGCGATCGAGGCACCCAGCGAGAACCCCGCGTACACCAGCCCGCGCTCCGAGTACGGCGCCGCCGCCAGCACGGCCCGCTTCAGCAGCTCGTCCTTGCCGATCGACTCGTTGAACTCCATGCCCTCCTCGACCGTGTCGAACGTGCGCCCCGCGAAGAGGTCCGGCGTCCACACCTCGTGCCCCGCGGCACGCAGCCGGTCCGCGGCCTCGCGCACCGCGGGCCTGAGGCCATAGGTCGAGTGAAAGAGCATGATGTTCATGCGCCCATGGTGCCAGCCTGCGCCGACAGCACTTGTGACGCCCTCGACACCGGTCAGCATGTTCAGGACCCCGCGGATCTGGTTACGTTCGGACCCATGGACATGGAGAACGTACTCCGCCCGCTGATCGTGGTCGGCGGCGCCGTCGTCCTCACCCTGCTGATCGGCTGGGCGACCGACCTGCTGCTGCGCAAGGCAGACGCACGGCACAGCGAGACACCCCTGTGGGGGCTGCTGCGCCGGGCCCGCATCCCCTACCAGCTGGTGCTGTGCGCGGCCCTGCTCAGAGGCTCCTACGACAAGGCCGAGCTGCTCCTGGGCCACCGGGTCGCCGTCGGTCAGATGCTGACCCTGGTGCTGATCGGGTCGGCCGCCTGGCTGGTGGTGCGGATCGCGGCGGCCGTCGTCGACACCTCGTACACCCGCTACGCCCGCGGCCACACCGACGCGGCCCGGGTCCGCCGGGTACGCACCCAGGTGTCGCTGATCATGCGGGTGGTCACGGCGATCGTCGGCGTGATGGCCGCGGCGGCGATGCTGCTGACCTTCCCGGCGATGCGCGCGGCCGGCGCCTCACTGCTGGCCTCCGCCGGGATCCTCGGCATCGTCGCCGGTGTGGCCGCCCAGTCCACGCTCGCGAACATGTTCGCGGGTCTGCAGATCGCCTTCGGCGACATGGTGCGCCTCGGCGACACCGTCGTGGTCGACGGCGAGTGGGGCACGGTCGAGGAGATCACCCTGACCTTTCTGACGGTACGGACCTGGGACGAGCGGCGGATCACCATGCCGGTGTCGTACTTCACCTCCAAACCCTTCGAGAACTGGTCCCGGGGCACCCCGCAGATGACCGGGGTCGTCTACTGGCACCTCGACCACTCGGCGCCGATCGAGTCGATGCGCGAGAGGCTCCGGGACGTCCTGCGCGAGTGCCCCGCCTGGGACGGGCGGGACTACAGCCTGGTCGTCACCGACGCCACGCCGAACACCATCCAGGTGCGGGCGCTGGTGACCGCCAAGGACTCGGACGACGTCTGGAAGGTCCGGGTCACCGTCCGCGAGCAGATGATCACCTGGCTGTCCGCCGAGCACCCCTACGCCCTGCCCCGGGTCAACACCGCCGACGCGGTCCTGCCGCCGGGCGGGATCATCCCCTCCCAGGACGGGGCGGCGGCCCGCCGTCTGCACGAGCCGCCTCGCACCGGCCGCGGCGCCTGACCGCTCCCCCTTCCCGTCAGTGGCCGCGCTCGGCGCCGCCGTTGACCTGGACGATCTGCGAGGTGACGTGTCCGGCGGCCGGGGAGGCCAGCCAGTGCAGGGTGGCGGCGACGTCACCCGGTGTGCCGGCCCGCCCGGTCGCCGTCTCGGCGACGAGACGTGCCCGCCGCGCCTCCTCGACCGGGCCGCCGAAGAACTCGGTGTCCTCGACGTACCCGGGGGCGACCACGTTCACGGTGACCCCGCGCGGTCCCAGCTGCCGGGCCAGGTCGTGGGCGTACGGATGCAGGGCCGCCTTGGCGGCGGCGTAGGACCCGGTCCCCGACCCCCGGTACGCGGCGATGGAGCTGAGGAACAGCACCCGTCCGCCGGGGTCGGCGAGCCGGTCCTTCAGCGCCTCCGTGAGCAGCACGGCGGTGAGCGTGTTCTGCTGGAAGTTGCCCGTCCAGGTGCGGGCGACGGCGTCGAGCGGGTCACCGGCCTCCGCGTCGGGTGCGAACGCCGCGTTGCCTCCGGCGCTGTGGACGAGCACGTCCACGGTGCCGATCTCGTCGGCGACGTACCGCGCCACGCCGCGTACGCCGGCCGGCTCGGTCAGATCGGCGGCGTACCAGACCGCCCCCGGCACCCCGGCCTGCTCCAGCACCTCTCTGCGCCGCCCGAGCAGCAGCACCCGATCCCCGTCGGCGGCGAACACCCGCGCCGCGGCGAGCCCGATCCCTGTTCCGCCACCACTGATCACAATGTTCCGAGCCATGATCCGAGACTACGAGCGCACCGCCGACCCCGCCTTCGGATATCCACAACGGCCATACGTTTGTATTACTGCACGTGGGGGTGTGCGGTCAGCGCAGGCTACGGACGTCCAGGTGCCGCAGCACCCGGTCCACGATCTCCGGATCCGCCCCCGGCTCGCTCCGCGCCGCCAGCACCTCGTGCCGCGCCGCGCTGAGCATCTCCTGCTGGATCCGCCGCAGCCGCCTCAACCGCTTCGCCCGCTTGTCGTGCCCCTCCCGCCGCTCGTCCTCCACCACCTCGGGGCTGATCCGGAAGCCGATCTCGAAGGCCCGCCGCAGCATCTGCTCCGTCACCTCCTCCGGCAGGTCCTCGACCTGCTCGATCTCCTTCAGCCGCCGCCGTGCGGCCTTCGCCGCCCGTACCGCCAGTTCCTTCTCGAACTCCTTCTCCTGGTCGGTGTCGGCCCGCACCCCCAGCCGCTTCACCAGCCACGGCAGGGTCAGCCCCTGGAGCACCAGCGTCGCCATGATCACGCCGAACGCGATGAAGACGATCTCGTCCCGGTCCGGGAAGGGCGATCCGTCGTCGGTCTTCAGCGGAATGGCCAGGGCCAGCGCGACCGACGCCACCCCGCGCATCCCGGACCACCACATCACCACGGTCTCCCGCCAGCTGGTCGGGATCTCCTCGTCGTAGTCCCGCCGGGCGTGCAGCCGCTTGGTGAGCCAGGTCGCCGGCAGCAGCCACACCAGCCGGACCACGACGACCACGCCCACGATCGCGGCCGCCCAGCCGAGCAGTTCGCCCCAGCGGCCGGACGCCGTACGGATCGCGTTGTGCAGCTCCAGGCCGATCAGCCCGAACGCGACGCCGGTGACGAGTGTGTCGACGATGTCCCAGAAGGTGTATCCGGCGAGCCGGGTCATCACGTCGTCGGCGTCGGTGGCGTACTCGGCGATGAACAGCGCGGTGGTGAGCACGGCTAGCACGCCGGAGCCGTGCAGTTCCTCGGCGAGGACGTAGGAGACGTAGGGGACCAGCAGGGTGAGGCCGATCTGGAGGGTCGCGTCGCCGAGCACGTCCATCAGCTTGTTCGCGCCCCAGCCGAGCACCAGACCCACCGCGACCGCGACCACGGCGGAGAGCAGGAAGTCCAGCCCGGCCCGCCAGGGCGAGAACGTGCCGCTGACCACGGCGGCGATCGCCACGTGGTAGAGCACGATGGCCGTGACGTCGTTGAAGAGGCCCTCGCCCTCCAGGATCGACACCAGCCGGCGCGGCAGCCCGAGCTGCCCGGCGACGGCGGTCGCGGCGACCGGGTCGGGCGGGGCGACCAGCGCGCCCAGCGCCACGGCGGCGGCGATCGGCAGCCCGGGCACGATCGCGCCGGCGACGGCGGCCACGCAGACCGTGGTGACGAACACCAGGGCCACCGCGAGCAGGAAGATCGGCCGTTTGTTGGCCGTGAACTGGCGCCAGGAGGTCCGCCGGACGGCGGCGTAGAGCAGCGGTGGCAGCAGGCCGGGCAGGATCAGCTCGGGCGGGATGTCCACGTTCGGCACGAAGTCGGCCACCGCGAGGACGATCCCGAACAGGGTCATCAGCACGGGCGCCGGCAGCCCCAGCCGGTCCCCCACCGGGACGCTCACCAGAGCCCCGAGCAGCAGCACGAACAAAAGGGCCAACTGATCCACGGCCAGCGCTCCGGGAGTCGACGATCACACGGCGGGCCTCAAGCCTGCCATGCGGTCTTCCGGCACGGGCCGCGCTACAGGGCGCGCCGCATCCCCTGGTGCGGGATGCCCGCCTCCTCGTACTCCGGGCCGTAGGGCTCGTAGCCCAGCCGCTCGTAGAAGCCCAGCGCGTGCGTCTGCGCGTGCAGGTCCACCGCGCCCAGGCCACGCGCGCGTGCCGCGTCCTCGATGGCCCGGACCAGAGCCACGCCTATGCCGAGGCCGCGGGCCTCCTGGGAGACCGCGAGCCGGCCCAGCGAGCCGAGGGTCGGATCGCCGCCGGTCTTCTCCAGGGCCGTCTCGCCGTACAGCAGCCGGCCGGTGCCGAGCGGTACGCCGTCCTCGCGGATCGCGAGCACGTGCAGGGCCACGGCGTCGTACTCGTCGTACTCCAGGTCCTCGGGGACGCCCTGTTCGACGACGAAGACCTGCTTGCGTACGGCGAAGCACGCCGCCAGGTCGGCGGGGTCCTCGGCGACCCGCACCTCGTAAGCGCGCGTGCTCATCCGTACGTCTCCTCGCGGACCTGGTCCAGCGCCTTGCTCAGGTCGGCCGGGTAGTCGCTCTCGAACTCGACCCAGTCACCGCTGCCGGGGTGCTCGAAGCCGAGCCGGACCGCGTGCAGCCACTGCCGGGTCAGGTGCAGCCGCTTGGCGAGCGTCGGGTCGGCGCCGTAGGTGAGGTCGCCGACGCAGGGGTGGCGGTGGGCGGCCATGTGGACGCGGATCTGGTGGGTGCGGCCGGTCTCCAGCTTCACGTCCAGCAGGGAGGCCGCGCGGAACGCCTCGATGAGGTCGTAGTGGGTCACGGAGGGCTTGCCGTCGGCCGTGACCGCCCACTTGTAGTCGTGCTGGGGGTGGCGGCCGATGGGGGCGTCGATGGTGCCGCTGGTCGGGTCCGGGTGCCCCTGCACGAGCGTGTGGTAGCGCTTGTCGACCGTGCGCTCCTTGAACTGGCGCTTGAGCGAGGTGTACGCGCGCTCCGACTTGGCCACCACCATCAGGCCGGAGGTGCCGACGTCGAGGCGGTGCACGATGCCCTGGCGCTCGGCGGCGCCGGAGGTGGAGATCCGGTAGCCGGCGGCCGCCAGACCGCCGATGACGGTCGTGCCGGTCCAGCCGGGGCTGGGGTGCGCGGCCACGCCGACCGGCTTGACGATGACGACCACGTCATCGTCGTCGTACACGATCTCCATGCCCTCGACGGGCTCCGCGACGATCTGCACGGGCGCGGGCGCGCCCGGCATCTCGACCTCCAGCCAGGACCCGCCGCTCACCCGCTCGGACTTGCCGACCACCGAGCCGTCGACCTGGACCTTGCCCGCCGCGGCCAGCTCGGCCGCCTTGGTGCGGGAGAAGCCGAACATGCGGGAGATGGCGGCGTCGACGCGCTCGCCCTCCAGGCCGTCGGGCACGGGCAGGGTTCGGATCTCGGGAAGCGTACTCACCCGTCGAGTATGCCGGACCGCGCCGACAGCGCCGTACGCGAGCCCGGGCGGCCCCCGCTCCGGCCGCGGTCAGTCCTTGTGGACGGTGCCGTCCGGGTCCAGGCCGCGGAAGGAGAGCAGGACGATCAGGATGCCGCCGCAGACGATCGCCGAGTCGGCCAGGTTGAACACCGCGAACCCCTTGGGCGCGATGAAGTCGACGACCTGACCCTCGAAGACGCCGGGCGAGCGGAAGATCCGGTCGGTGAGGTTGCCCAGCGCGCCGCCCAGCAGCAGGCCGAGGGCGACCGCCCAGGGGAAGCTGTAGAGCTTGCGGGCCAAGCGGAAGATCACGACGATCACGGCCGCCGCGATCACCGTGAAGATGATCGTGAAGGCGCCGCCGAACCCGAAGGCCGCGCCCGGGTTGCGGATCGCGTGGAACTCCAGCCAGTCGCCGACGACCTCGATCGGCGCGTGGTGCTCCAGCTTCGCGACCACGATCATCTTGCTGACCAGGTCGAGGGCGTACGCGAAGGCGGCGACCGCGAACAGCACGGCGATCCGGCGTCCGCGCCCGGGGCGTCGTTCGTCGTCCCGCTGCCGCTCCGCGCCGGACACGCCGGGTGCCGCCGTCTCCTCACCGCCGTCGTCCGGAGTGTCCGGCGTACCGATGATGCGCTCCGCCTCTGCCACGTGAGTCCCTCAACCTAGGTGCCTGCCTCGGGACGAGACTACGGCACGCCCCACGCGACCCCGATGCTCAGTAGCGGCGTTCCTGCTTCTGCTTGCACTCGACGCACAGAGTCGCCCTCGGGAAGGCCTGCATCCGGGCCTTCCCGATGGGGTTCCCGCAGTTCTCGCAGAGTCCGTAGGTGCCCGCGTCGAGCTTCTCCAGGGCCCGCTCGGTCTGTTCCAGCATCTCGCGCGCGTTGGCGGCCAGCGCCAGCTCGTGCTCGCGGGTGATGTTCTTGGTGCCGGTGTCGGCCTGATCGTCTCCGGCCCCGTCCCCGGAGTCCCGCATCAGACCGGCCAGGGCGCTGTCGGAGGCGTCCAGCTCGGTGCGCAGCCGCAGTGCCTCGGTCATCAGCTCGGTGCGCGCCTCCTCGACCTCCTCCGGCGTCCACGGGTCCTCGCCGGGACGCACCGCGAGTTCGCCCGGAGCCGCCGCGGCGACCCGCGCCTTGGGGACGGCGGTCTCCGCCGCCGCAGTGGCCGTGCCAGGGGTCTTCTTCGCAACCACCGTCGTGGCTCCCGTCTGCTCCGCGGCCCGCGCCGCGCCCGCTTTCTTGGCCGTGCTCTTCTTGGCCGTGCTCTTCGCCGCCGCGGTCCTCGTCGCCGCGGCCTTGGACGCGCTCTTCTCCGACTTCCCCGCGGCACCCCCGGCAGCCGCGGTCGCCCGGTCACCGACCGCCCCCGCCCCGGCCGCCGTCGCCTCGGCGGCCGTCGGCTTCCCGGCCGACCTGGTGTCCGCGGCTCGGTTCCCGTCCGCTCTCTTCCCGTCCACCTTCTTCACCGGCGTCTTCTTTGCGGCCGTCTTCCGGGCGGAACCCTTCTCACCAGCCGTTCTCTCCGCCGCGGTGGTCTCCCCCGCGCGCGTGCCCCGCTTTCCGCCGCCCCCTTTGGTGTCGCCGTCGGAGGCAGCCGCGACCCCGGACGGGCCGGACGCCGACTGCTGTACGGCGGTCTTCTTCGCCACCATGGCCGCGGCCCCTTCACATATTGTGATCTTGCACGCGAATCGTGCTGGGACGATAAATCGACCTGAGTCCCTCGGCAACGGGGCACGCCGCCCGATCCGCCTGCCCCGCACCCCCCACGCAGCCGGTATGCATGCGTTGTGCCCAGCTCCCCGCGCGGTAATCCGCCGAGCCGGACATCCCAGGATGCGAACACGCGTACCGCGCCATTCGGGTCATCTCGGCAGGTGGACGGCCCGGTGCCGCCGGCGCCCGGAAAACGGGTCGGCCGCTGTCCGTGCGGCGCCGTACACTGGGCGGAGCGAGAAGCGTGGATGGGGACGAGTAGCGGCGTACGCAGCCCAGAGCGACCCGGGGACGGTGGGAGCCCGGGGGCGAGCGCGACGTGAAGATCACCCCGGAGCCGCCGGAAGAAAGCCGTGCATGACCTGCTACGGCGAGTAGAACCGGTTTCGCGACCCCAATGAGGGGGCTCACCGGCGCGCACGGCGATCGGGGAGCCAAGGAGGGTGGTACCGCGGGAGCGCGCCGCACACGGCGTACGGAAGACAAGGCTCTCGTCCCTCCGACGGAAGGCAGCAAGTCCGTTGGAGGAAGCTCGCAGATGACAGCGCCGACGTACCGCCAGGTGCCCGCACAGGTCGACCTGCCCGCCCTCGAGCACGCCGTGCTCGACTTCTGGCGCGAGCAGAAGATCTTCGCCAAGACCCTGGAGCAGTCCGAGGGCCGCCCCGAGTGGGTGTTCTACGAGGGCCCGCCCACCGCCAACGGCATGCCCGGCGCCCACCACATCGAGGCGCGCGTCTTCAAGGACGTCTTCCCCCGCTTCCGCACCATGCGCGGCTACCACGTGGCCCGCAAGGCCGGCTGGGACTGCCACGGCCTGCCCGTGGAGCTGGCGGTCGAGAAGGAGCTGGGCTTCAGCGGCAAGCCGGACATCGAGAAGTACGGCATCGCCGAGTTCAACGCCAAGTGCCGTGAGTCCGTGCTCCGCCACACCGACGCGTTCTCCGAGCTGACGACCCGCATGGGCTACTGGGTCGACCTCGACGACGCGTACGTGACCATGGACCCCGAGTACATCGAGTCGGTCTGGTGGTCGCTCAAGGAGATCTTCGCCAAGGGCCTGCTGGTCCAGGACCACCGGGTCGCCCCCTGGTGCCCGCGCTGCGGCACCGGCCTGTCCGACCACGAGCTGGCGCAGGGCTACGAGACGGTCGTCGACCCCTCCGTGTACGTCCGTTTCCCGCTCACCTCCGGTCCGCTCGCCGGCCAGGCCGCGCTCCTGGTGTGGACGACCACCCCGTGGACCCTGGTGTCCAACACGGCGGTCGCCGCGCACCCGGAGGTCACCTACGTCGTCGCCACCAACGGCGAGGAGCAGCTCGTCGTCGCCGAGCAGCTGGTCGCCAAGGCGCTCGGCGAGGGCTGGGAGACCACGGGCCAGACCTTCACCGGCGCCGAGATGGAGCGCTGGACCTATCAACGTCCGTTCGAGCTGGTTGAGTTCCCGAGCGTCAGCGAGGGAACCGATGGGCACAGCCCGGAACCGGCGCATTACGTCGTGAACGCGGAATACGTCACGACCGAGGACGGTACGGGTCTGGTCCACCAGTCCCCCGCCTTCGGCGAGGAGGACCTCAAGGTCTGCCGCGCCTACGGCCTGCCGGTGGTGAACCCGGTCCGCCCGGACGGCACCTTCGAGGAGAACGTCCCGCTGGTCGGCGGCGTCTTCTTCAAGAAGGCCGACGAGCGCCTCACCGAGGACCTGTTGCAGCGCGGCCTCCTCTTCAAGCACCTGCCGTACGAGCACAGCTACCCGCACTGCTGGCGCTGTCACACCGCGCTGCTCTACTACGCGCAGCCGTCCTGGTACATCCGCACCACGGAGATCAAGGACCGGCTCCTCGAGGAGAACGAGAAGACGAACTGGTTCCCGGAGACCGTCAAGCACGGCCGCTACGGTGACTGGCTGAACAACAACATCGACTGGGCGTTGTCCCGCAACCGCTACTGGGGCACCCCGCTGCCGATCTGGCGCTGCGAGGACGACCACCTCACCGTCGTCGGCTCCCGCGCGGAGCTGACCGAGCTGACCGGCACCGACCAGTCGGCGCTGGACCCGCACCGCCCGTTCATCGACGAGGTCACCTTCGCCTGCCCGCAGTGCCGGAAGACGGCCACGCGCGTGCCGGAGGTCATCGACGCCTGGTACGACTCGGGTTCGATGCCGTTCGCGCAGTGGGGCTACCCGTACAAGAACAAGGAGCTGTTCGAGAGCCGCTACCCGGCCCAGTTCATCTCCGAGGCGATCGACCAGACGCGAGGGTGGTTCTACACCCTCATGGCGATCGGCACGCTGGTCTTCGACAAGTCGTCGTACGAGAACGTGGTCTGCCTCGGCCACATCCTCGCCGAGGACGGCCGCAAGATGTCCAAGCACCTGGGCAACATCCTGCAGCCGATCCCGCTGATGGACCAGCACGGCGCGGACGCGGTGCGCTGGTTCATGGCGGCCGGCGGCTCCCCGTGGGCGGCCCGCCGGGTCGGCCACGGCACCATCCAGGAGGTCGTCCGCAAGACCCTGCTGACGTACTGGAACACGGTCGCCTTCCAGGCCCTGTACGCCCGTACGTCGAACTGGGCGCCGAGCGCTGCGGACCCGGCTCCGGCCGACCGTCCGCTGCTGGACCGCTGGCTGCTCTCCGAGCTGCACGCGCTCACCGACCAGGTGACCCAGGCGCTGGAGGCGTACGACACCCAGCGCGCCGGCAAGCTGCTGTCCGCGTTCGTCGACGACCTGTCCAACTGGTACGTCCGCCGCTCGCGCCGCCGCTTCTGGCAGGGCGACAAGGCCGCGCTGCGCACGCTGCACGAGGTCGTGGAGACGGTCACCAAGCTGATGGCCCCGCTGACCCCGTTCATCACCGAGCGGGTCTGGCAGGACCTGGTGGCGCCGGTCACCCCGGGCGCACCGGAGTCGGTGCACCTGGCGGCGTGGCCGGAGGCCGACCTGGGCGCGATCGACCCGGAGCTGTCCAAGCAGATGGTCCTGGTACGACGGCTCGTGGAGCTCGGCCGGGCCACGCGCGCGGAGTCGGGCGTCAAGACCCGCCAGCCGCTGTCCCGGGCGCTGGTCGCGGCCGTGGGCTTCGACGCGCTCGACCCGGAGCTGCACGCGCAGATCACCGACGAGCTGAACGTCTCCTCGCTGGCGTCGCTGTCCGAGGTGGGCGGGTCGCTGGTGGACACCACGGCCAAGGCCAACTTCCGGGCGCTGGGCAAGCGGTTCGGCAAGCGGGTGCAGGACGTGGCCAAGGCGGTCGCCGCGGCGGACGCGGCCGCGCTGTCACTGGCGCTGCGCGAGGGCACGGCGTCGGTGGAGGTCGACGGCGAGACCGTGACGCTGGCGCCGGACGAGGTGATCATCACGGAGACGCCGCGTGAGGGCTGGTCGGTGGCGTCGGACTCGGGTGCGACCGTCGCGCTCGACCTGGAGATCACGGAGGAGCTGCGCCAGGCGGGGCTCGCCCGGGACGCGATCCGGCTGATCCAGGAGGCGCGGAAGAACAGCGGACTGGACGTGGCCGACCGGATCGCACTGCGGTGGGTGTCGACCGACCCGGCGGTGATCGCGGCGTTGGCCGAGCATGCCTCGCTGATCGCCGACGAGGTGCTGGCGACGGACTTCGCGCAGGGCGAGGCCGACGGCGGCTACGGCGAGCCGTTCGTGGACGAGGGGCTGTCGCTGACGTTCCGGCTGCGGAAGGCGCAGTAGCCGACCTGACGTCCCGGCTGCGAAGGCGCAGCCGCCGACCCCGGTGAGAAAGGGCCCGGTCTCCACGGTGGAGACCGGGCCCTTCTCGTACGTGCGGGCCGGATCAGGCACCGTGCGCGGTTCCCCGCGCCCCCTGCATGACAAGCCACGTGCATACTGCGGGTCCGACAGGCCGCCGTGCGCGGTTCCCCGCGCCCCTGCAAGAACGGCCCCTCCTCCATCCCCGCGGGCCGGATCAGGCCGCCGTGCGCGGTTCCCCGCGCCCCTGCGAGGCCGGCCTCTCCTGGGGGAAGCCGCGCAACGCGCATAAACAGGGCGGGACCCCGGTTGGTGAACCGGGGTCCCGCCCTGTGGTGCTCTGCCGACGCCTACGACGCGCTACGCGCCCGCCGTCAGTTGTCGTCCTCGTCGATGAGGAAGCCGCGCATCGGGGACGGCGCCTGGCCCATCGGAGAGGGGCCCTGCGGACGTACCGGTGCCATCGGCTGGGTCATCGCCGGCGTCATCTGCTGCTGGCCGCCGTAGGACGGCGGAGCGGGAGACGGACCACCCATCGGCTGGTTGCCGCCGTAGGACGGGGCACTCGCGCCGGCCGGAGCCATGGAGGGCGCCGGGGACGGCGGGAGAGAGGCAGCGGCCGGGGTACGCGGCGGCGCCAGGGAGTCGTCGGCCTGGGTCTCCAGCTGACGCAGCTGCGACTCCAGGTACGACTTCAGACGCGTGCGGTACTCGCGCTCGAAGCCTCGCAGGTCCTCGACCTTGCGCTCCAGCGTGGCGCGCGCGGACTCCAGGGAGCCCATGGCGACGCGGTGCTTCTCCTGCGCGTCCCGCTCCAGCGCGTCCGCCTTGGCACGGGCGTCCCGCTCCAGACCCTCGGCGCGGCTGCGGGCCTCGCCGACGATCTTGTTGGCCTCGGAGCGGGCCTCGGCGATCGCCTGGTCGGCGGTCTGCTGGGCCAGCGAGAGGACTCGGGCGGCGCTGTCGCCACCGGGGCCCTGACCGGGGCCGCCCATCGGACCGCCCATGGGGCCGCCCATCGGGCCGCCCATCTGCTGCTGCATGGGAGGCTGGCCGCCCATCGGGCCCTGGCCCATGCCCTGCATCGGACCGCCCTGGCCCATCGGGCCCTGTCCCATCGGACCCTGACCCATGGGGCCCTGGCCCATCGGACCCTGACCCATGGGACCCTGGCCCATCGGACCCTGACCCATCGGACCCTGACCCTGCGGACCGCCCTGGCCACTGGGACCGGCCGGCAGCTGCGGGGCGCCGCTCGGCAGCTGCGGGGGGCCACCCATGGGGCCACCCATCTGCTGCTGCGGCGGGCCCGATATGCCGGCGGGCACCGGAGCGCCGGGACCTCGCATGCCCTGCTGAGGCATGCCACCCTGCTGCGGCATACCACCCTGCTGGGGCATACCGCCCTGAGGCATGCCGCCCTGCTGGTCCTGCGGCTCCGGGGGCTTGCGCATGTTCTGCTGGTTCTGGGCGGCCGCGCGCGTGGCCGCGGCCAGTTTGGCGCGCAGGTCCTCGTTCTCGCGCAGCAGGCGCGTCAGTTCGGCTTCGACCTCATCGAGGAAGGCATCGACCTCGTCCTCGTCATAGCCTTCTCGGAGGCGGACGGTCGTGAACTGCTTGTTCCGCACGTCCTCGGGGGTCAACGGCATCTCTTCACCTCAACGTAGTCGTCGGCATCGGCAAGACGGTAGGTCACATCGCTCATCACAGCCGACCAACGATCGCGATCAGGATGTAGACGATGATCATCAGTACGAAGAAGGACAGGTCGAGCGCCACGCCCCCGAGACGCAGCGGCGGGATGAACCGCCGCAGAAGCTTGAGCGGTGGATCGGTGACAGTGTAGGTGGCCTCAAGTACGACCACCATCGCCTTGCCGGGTTGCCATGAGCGGGCGAACTGGAACACGTAGTCCATGACCAACCGGAAGATGAGCACGATGAGGAAGCACATCAGCGCGATGTAGATCACATCAAGGAACACGCTCATGGTTCGTGCTTCCCTCTCCCCTGTTCCGTGCTTCGTACCGGTGTTGCGTCTCAGCTCTGGTTGAAGAACCCGCCCTCTGCGATGCGGGCCTTGTCCTCCGCCGTGACATCGACGTTAGCAGGCGACAACAGGAACACCTTCTGCGTCACCCGCTCGATGCTGCCGTGAAGACCAAACACCAAACCGGCCGCAAAGTCGACAAGTCGCTTCGCGTCTGTGTCATCCATCTCAGTCAGATTCATGATCACCGGGGTGCCCTCACGGAAGTGTTCCCCGATGGTACGGGCCTCGTTGTAGGTCCGGGGGTGGAGCGTGGTGATCCGGTAAGGCTCTCGTTCCGACACGACCTTGGGCATGATCACCGGTGCGTTCTTCTCCAGGCTTGCGCGTTCTTGTGTGATGGACGCCACGGGGGCGATACGCGCCGGGCGTCCCGATTCCGCGGACAGCGATGCGGAATGCGACACCGGCTCACGCGGCGCCGGCGGCTGTACCACTCGTACCGAATCGTCCCTTTGGGACTGGTGTGCACCGTGGGACTGATGTGACGGCTCATGCCGTCGGTGGTCCCGTTCGGGCTCCGGGTCCAGTTCGGGCTCGAAGTCGTCGTCAGGGTCAAATCCGCGGCCGTCGTACCCATCGTCCTCCACGAGGCCGAGGTAGACCGCCATCTTGCGCATCGCGCCGGCCATGCTCTGAGTCCTCCGCTCTGTGGTGGATCGGTGACGACTGCCAAGTCCCGCGATCCACGTGGCCGTTGCGCCCGTCCTGGGCCGCATTGACCATATTTTCTGCTGTGGTCCGACTTCTTGGCGACGTTACCCGAGCCTGGGGCGGACGCCGAGTACCGCAGTGCCGACGCGCACATGTGTCGCCCCGGCGGCCACGGCTTCCTCGAGGTCCGCACTCATCCCTGCGGAGACCATGTTCGCAGCCGGATGGGCTCGGCGCAGGTCGGTCGACAAATCCATCAACCGCTCGAACGCCGCCTGTTGGCGCCCCGCGTACTCCCCGGTGAGCGGGGCGACGGTCATCAGTCCGCCGAGCCGCAGCCCCGGCGATCCGGCGACCAGGTCGGCCAACTCTTCGATTCCGCCCGGCGCCACGCCACCGCGCTCACCCCTTCCGCTCGCACCCGCGTCGAGCGCGACCTGGAGGAGACACCCCACCTCGCGCCCGGCCCGCACCGCCTCCCTGGACAGTGCCTCGACGAGCTTGGAACGATCGACGGACTGCACGAGATCCGCGTAACCCACCACGGATCGCACTTTATTGGTCTGCAATTGACCAACAAAGTGCCAAGCAAGGGGCAGATCGGCACATTCGGCAGCCTTGGGAGCGGCGTCCTGGTCCCGGTTCTCGGCGACATGGCGCACGCCGAGTTCCGACAGGATCCGCACATCGCCGGCCGGATAGGTCTTGGTGACCACGATCAGGGTCACCTCCGCCCGCTTGCGCCCGGCCGCCGCACAGGCGGCGGCGATGCGCTCCTCCACTTTCGCCAGGTTTCCGGCGAGTTCGGTCCTACGGTCCGTCATGCCCCATCAGTCCAGCCACACATAGCCTGCGAGCCGCCCGGTGGTGCGGTCGCGACGGTAGGAGAAGTGATCGCCCGACTCCAGCGTGCACACCGGCGACTGCGCCCGGTCGAGCACCCCGGCGCGCGCGAGCTGCGCGTGCACACCGGCGCTCACGTCGACCGCCGGAGTGCCCCAGCTGGTCTCGGCGTGCGCCGCCGGCTCGACGGCGGCCACGTCGGCGCGCATCGCCTCCGGCACCTCGTAGCACCGTCCGCAGACGGCGGGTCCGGTGCGGGCGACGATCCGGGCCGGGTCGGCGCCGAGCGACTCCATGGCGTCGATCGCGGCCGGCACGATGCCCTTCACCATGCCCGGCCGTCCGGCGTGGGCGGCGGCGACCACCCGGGCCACCGGGTCGGCCAGCAGGACCGGCACGCAGTCGGCGGTCAGCACGGCGAGGGCGAGCCCTCGGGCCGCGGTCACCAGTCCGTCGACCGGCGGAGCCTGCCGGGTGGTCCAGGGCCCGTCGACCTCGGCGACGAGGTTGCCGTGCACCTGGTTCATCCAGACCACCCGGCCGGGATCCAGACCGAGCGACTTGGCGGCGAGTTCCCGATTGGTCTGTACCATGTCGGGGTCGTCGCCGACCGCCCCGCCCAGGTTGAGCTGCTCGTACGGAGCGGCGCTCACCCCGCCCCACCTGTCGGTGAAGGCGAAGTGCGCGCCGCTCACGGTTTCGCGCTGTCCTATCACGTCTGAAGGATCACTTGAGGAAGTCCGGTACGTCCAGTTCCTCGGCCGCGCTGTCCGTGTAGGAACGCGACGGCGGGACCGGCGGGGCGACCGGGATGTCGGCCACCGGCTCGGGCGCCGGCTCCGGCTCCTCCTTCGGGGTCACGCTGCCGAGCGAGCCGAAGGACGGGCGGGACTCGGGCTGCCGGGCCGGAGTGGGCTCCTCGCGGCGGGCCGAGGACGAGGCCGAGGACGAGCCGAGCACGGTGTCCCGGCGGGCCGGGGGCTGGCCCCCGTCGAACCCGGCCGCGATGACCGTGACCCGGACCTCGTCGCCGAGGGCGTCGTCGATGACCGCGCCGAAGATGATGTTGGCCTCGGGGTGGGCGGCCTCGCTGACCAGCTGGGCGGCCTCGTTGATCTCGAACAGGCCGAGGTCGGAGCCGCCGGAGATGGAGAGCAGGACGCCCCGGGCGCCGTCGATCGAGGCCTCCAGGAGCGGCGAGGAGATCGCCATCTCGGCGGCGGCCACCGCGCGGTCGTCGCCGCGGGCCGAGCCGATGCCCATGAGGGCCGAGCCCGCCTCGGACATGACGGACTTGACGTCGGCGAAGTCGAGGTTGATCAGACCGGGTGTGGTGATGAGGTCGGTGATGCCCTGGACACCGGAGAGCAGGACCTGGTCGGCCGACTTGAAGGCGTCGAGGACCGAGACCTGGCGGTCCGAGATGGAGAGCAGCCGGTCGTTCGGGATGACGATGAGGGTGTCGACCTCTTCGCGGAGTTCCGCGATGCCGTCCTCGGCCTGGTTGGCGCGGCGCCGGCCCTCGAAGGTGAAGGGGCGGGTGACCACGCCGATGGTGAGGGCGCCCAGCGAGCGGGCGATGTTGGCCACGACGGGGGCGCCGCCGGTGCCGGTGCCGCCGCCTTCGCCGGCCGTCACGAAGACCATGTCGGCCCCCTTGAGGACCTCCTCGATCTCCTCGCGGTGGTCCTCGGCGGCCTTGCGGCCGACGGCCGGGTTGGCGCCGGCGCCGAGTCCACGGGTGAGTTCACGGCCGACGTCGAGCTTGACGTCGGCGTCGCTCATCAACAGCGCCTGTGCGTCGGTGTTGATGGCGATGAACTCGACGCCCTTGAGACCGACCTCGATCATCCGGTTGATGGCATTGACACCACCGCCGCCGACACCGATGACCTTGATGACTGCGAGGTAGTTCTGCGGTGCTGCCACGTCGAAGGCCTCTCGCCTCGAATTACGTTGCCGTCGCCATGCGATGCCCGCGTGGGACGGCAGATGCCGATTGGGACGGTCCGTAGCGCCGACCCGAACCCTAACGTTGAAGTTTAGGGTTACCAGTGTGTCTGTTCCCTGGAGTCTTCTGAACAGGACACTAAGTCGACAAGTGGCGCGCGTTCAACGAACACGCCGAACCTCCCGTTTTTCTTTTCACCCTATGTGATCAGCCGTAGCAGTGCCCAACCAGGGTGCTGGCCTGCGCTGATGTGCGTCAACTCGCTGATGACGCAGGCGCGGTGGGAACACTCACGTCGAAGTACCGCGCGCCGGAAGCGGCTTTCATGAGAGCGGTGAGCGTGCGCGCCTTGGCGGCGCCGTTCTCGGCACTGCCCCACTCGACCGTGCGGCCGCCGCTCAACTCCAGCGTGATGTCGTCATAGGAACGGACCTTGACGGTTCGGGTGTCCCGGCGGACGGCGGCCGGAATGTCACCCGCGACCTCCACGGCTTCCCGCACCAGCCGGTCGGTGCCGAAACGGCGCAGACTCGCGGTGGCCGAACCCGACCGGGACAGACTCAATTCCAGCGCCGGAGCGCCTTTCGGCGCCTGCGAAACCGTCGCGAAACGGACGCCTTCCTTGTCCACTTCGGTGAACTTTCCACCCTTTTCGATGAGCAGAACCGGCAGGCGCTCGGTCACTTTCAGCCCGATTCCATGGGGCCAGGCGCGGACGACGTCGACCTCGTCAATTCGGGGCAGCTTCCGGCGCAGTCGGGCCTCGATGCCGTCGGTGTCGACGGAGATCATCGGCGCCCCGACGGGGACGTCGGCGGCCTCCCGCACCTGCCCGGGCGTCAGAACGACCGTGCCGGAGACGGAGACGTGCCGTACACGCAGCCACGGGGAGCCGTACAGCAGCCAGACGGAACCGGAACCCAGGAGCACAACTCCCAGCACCAGAATGACGATCGTACGAAAGCGGCGGTTCCTCCATCGCCGGGCGGGCGGCGGGCCGGACGACTCCTGCTGGCGTTGACCGCGCTCGGCGGTGGTCGGTCCGGCCACGCTGCTCACTTGCCTTTCGTCATACGGCCTAACGGCTGGAGGCGATCGCCTCGTACACCATCCCGACGAGCAGGTCGTCGGCGTCCCGGCGGCCGAACTCGCTTGCCGCACGGGACATCTCGTACAACCGGTGCGGATCGGCGAGCACGGGGAGCACGTTCTGCTGCACCCACTCCGGGGTGAGTTCCGCGTCGTCGACCAGCAGGCCGCCGCCGGCCTTGACCACCGGCTGGGCGTTCAGCCGCTGTTCGCCGTTGCCGATGGGCAGCGGGACATAGGCGGCCGGGAGCCCGACGGCGGAGAGTTCGGCGACGGTCATCGCACCCGCACGGCAGAGCATCATGTCGGCCGCGGCGTACGCGAGGTCCATCCGGTCCAGGTAACTTACCGGGACATATGGGGGCATCCCCGGCATCTGGTGCACCTGTGGCAGTTCGTTCTTCGGGCCGACCGCGTGCAGGATCTGGATACCGGCCCGCTGCAGCCAGGGCGCGACCTGCTGGGTGACCTCGTTGAGGCGGCGGGCGCCCTGGGAGCCGCCGGAGACCAGCAGCGTGGGCAGGTTGGGGTCGAGGCCGAAGCGGTGGCGGGCCTCGGGGCGGGCCGCGGCCCGGTCCAGGACGGAGATGGAGCGGCGCAGCGGGATGCCGATGTAGCGGGCGTCGCGCAGCTTGCTGTCGGGGGTGGAGACCGCGACCCGGGCGGCGTACCGGGAGCCGATCTTGTTGGCGAGGCCGGGCCGGGCGTTGGCCTCGTGGATCACGATCGGCACACCGAGGCGCTTGGCCGCGAGATAGGCGGGCAGGGCGACATAGCCGCCGAAGCCGACCACGCAGTCCGCCTTGGTGCGCTCCAGGATCTGCTCGGCCGCCTTGATGGTGCCGCGCAGCCGGCCCGGGACGGTGATCAGTTCAGGGGTGGGCTTGCGGGGCAGCGGCACCGCCGGGATCAGGGCGAGCTCGTAGCCGCGCTCGGGCACCAGCCTGGTCTCCAGCCCGCGCTCCGTGCCCAGGGCCGTGATCCCCACGGTGGGGTCCTGCCTGCGCAGGGCGTCCGCGAGGGCGAGCGCCGGCTCGATGTGGCCGGCGGTCCCCCCACCAGCGAGTACGACATGCACCGAAATTCACCGCTCTCCGGACGAGCGCGCCGCGGAGGCACGCCGTCGCATCGTGTTCCATCTCCGAGGCCCCTGAGGGCCCCCGGCTCCCCGCTTTCTACCAAAGCGAGGTTGCCGCATCGCAAGCGCCGCCCGCGCAGCGGGCTCGTCGCGCGCGAAGGCGATCAGCAACCCGATGGCGAACATGGTCGGCAGCAGGGCGGAGCCTCCGTAGGAGAACAGCGGGAGCGGGACACCGGCGATCGGCAGCAGGCCGAGCACCGCACCGATGTTGATCACCGCCTGCGCGGTGATCCAGGTGGTCACGCCTCCCGCGGCATACCTGACGAAGGGGTCCTCCGTGCGTCCGGCCACGCGGATACCCGCATAGCCTAGAGCCGCGAAGAGGGCCAGTACCGACAGCGTCCCCGCCAGACCCAGTTCCTCACCGGTGACGGCGAAGATGAAGTCGGTGTGGGCTTCGGGAAGTTGGCCCCATTTTTCCACACTCGCACCGAGTCCGGAGCCGAAGAGTCCGCCGGAGGCCAGGGCATAGATGCCATGAACCGCCTGCCAGCAGTCGGCGACGCCGCTCTTGGGCTCGGTGGCGCCGATACAGGCGAGCCGGGCCATTCGGTTGGGGCTGGTCTTGATGAGGATCACGCCGAGCAGGCCGGCGATCGACAGCACCCCGGCGAACAGCCGGGTGGGTGCCCCCGCCAGCCAGAGCAGGCCGAACAGGATCGCGGTCAGGATGATCGCCGTACCCATGTCGCCGCCGAGCATGATCAGGCCGAGCAGCAGGAAGCTGACCGGGACCAGCGGCACCAGCATGTGTTTCCACTGGGTCAGCAGCCGCTTCTCCTGTTTGCGCGCCATCAGGTCGGCGCCCCAGAGCACCAGGGCGAGCTTGCCGAACTCGCTGGGCTGGATCTGGAAGGAGCCGCCCAGGGAGATCCAGTTCTGGTTGCCGTTGACCGACATCCCTATCCCGGGGACCTGCACCAGGGCCATCAGGAAGACGGCGCCGGCGAGGATCGGGTAGGCGAGCGCCCGGTGCAGTTTCACCGGCATGCGGGACGCCACGAACAGCAGCACGCCCCCGATACAGGCGGCCAGGAACTGTTTGCGGAAGAAGAACGAACCCGGCAGCGACATCTGCAGTGCGGTGATCTGGGAGGCCGAGTAGACCATCACCAGACCCAGCACGATGATCAGCAGGCTGCCGCCGAGGATCAGGTAGTACGCGGTCAGCGGCCGGTCCCAGGCCCGGTGGAGGCGCGTGTGGAGCCGCCGCAGCGGGTTGTCGCGCGACGCGCGGGGGGCGGCGGGCCTGCGGACTGCTCGCTGTACGGGCGGTCGGCCGGTGCGGCTACCGGGCATCCACGCCTCCGCTGAACGTCGAGCGTCCCACGCGTCCCTCCCAAGGTCGCCCGGCTGGCGGCCGGGTCAGGCGCCGAGTTCGCGAACAGCCTGAGCGAACGCGTCACCGCGCTTGTTGTAGTTGGCGAACATGTCCATGGAGGCACAGGCGGGGGCAAGGAGCACCGTGTCGCCTTCGACCGCCAGTCGCCGCGCCTCCTGGACCGCCGCGAGCATCGCCCCAGTGTCGGTCCGGTCGAGGTCGACGACGGGTACTTCCGGCGCGTGTCGCGCGAGGGCCTCCCGGATGAGGGCGCGATCGGCACCGATCAGCACCACGCCGCGAAGTCGCTTTGCCGACTTGGCGACCAGTTCGTCGAAGGTCGCGCCCTTCGCCAGACCGCCCGCAATCCATACGATCGACTCATATGACGCCAACGAGGCTTCCGCCGCGTGCGTGTTGGTCGCCTTGGAGTCGTCGATGTACGCGACCCCGTCCACGTCGGCCACGTGCGCGATGCGGTGGGCGTCCGGGGTGAAGTTCCGCAGCCCGTCCCGTACGGCCGTGGCGGGCACCCCGAAGGCACGCGCCAGGGCCGCCGCGGCAAGGGCGTTGGCGATGTTGTGCGGGGCGGGCGGGTTGACGTCCGAGACCTCGGCCAGCTCCTGGGCGTTCTGCTGCCGGTTCTCGACGAAGGCGCGGTCGACCAGGATGCCGTCCACGACACCCAGTTGGGACGGCCCCGGGGTGCCGAGGGTGAAGCCGATGGCCCGGCAGCCCTCCTCGACGTCGGCCGCCCGCACCAGCTCCTCGGTGAGCTTGTCGCCGACGTTGTAGACACAGGCGACCCGGTTGCCCTCGTAGATGTGGCCCTTGTCGGCGGCGTACGCCTCCATGGAGCCGTGCCAGTCGAGGTGGTCGGGGGCGAGGTTGAGCACGGCCGCCGAGTGGGCGCGCAGGGAGGGCGCCCAGTGCAGCTGATAGCTGGACAGCTCGACGGCCAGCACGTCGTACTCCTCGTCCCCGAGGACCGTGTCGAGCAGCGAGACGCCGATGTTGCCGACGGCGGCCGTGCGCAGGCCCGCGGCCTTCAGGATCGACGCCAGCATCTGGACGGTGGTGGTCTTGCCGTTGGTGCCGGTGACGGCGAGCCAGGGGGCCGCGTCGGGGCCGCGCAGCCGCCAGGCCAGCTCGACGTCGCCCCAGATGTCGACACCGGCCGCGCGGGCCGCCTGGAACAGCGGCTTGTCCGGCTTCCAGCCGGGCGCGGTGACGATGAGTTCGGTGCCTGCCGGCAGGGTCGCGCCGTCACCGAGCCGTACCGTGACGCCCAGCGCCTCCAGTTCGGCGGCCTGCTCACGCGCGCGCTCGTCGTCGCCGTCGTTGACGACCGTGACGATCGCCCCGCGCGCGTGCAGCACCTTCGCCGCCGGGACGCCGGAGACGCCGAGCCCGGCGACGGTGACGTGCGTGCCGTGGAAATCCGGGGACACCGAGGAGGTCACTTGTCCGCTGCCCATCCCGCATAGAAGAGGCCGAGTCCGACAATCACGCAAATACCCTGGATGATCCAGAAGCGGACCACCACAAGTACCTCGGACCAGCCCTTGAGTTCGAAGTGGTGCTGGAGTGGCGCCATCCGGAAGACCCGCCTTCCGGTGAGCCGGAAGGAGCCGACCTGGATGACGACCGACATGGTGATGAGGACGAACAGGCCGCCCATGAGGGCGACGAGGAGTTCCGTGCGGGACAGGATCGCGAGGCCGGTGAGGACACCGCCGAGCGCGAGCGAACCGGTGTCGCCCATGAAGATCTTGGCCGGCGAGGTGTTCCACCACAGGAAGCCGAGGCAGGAACCCATCAGCGCGGAGGCGATGACCGCGAGGTCCAGGGGATCGCGGACGGTGTAGCAGGCGTTGGGGTTGGTCAGGGTCATCGCGTTGGCGCAGGACTCCTGGAACTGCCAGACGCCGATGAACGTGTAGGCGCCGAAGACGAGCACGGAGGCGCCGGTGGCGAGACCGTCCAGACCGTCCGTCAGGTTCACGCCGTTGGACATCGCGAGGATCATGAACAGCGCCCAGACCACGAACAGCACCGGGCCGATGGTCCAGCCGAAGTCCGTGATGAAGGACAGCTTGGTGGACGCCGGGGTGTTGCCGATGGCGTCCGGGAACTGCAGCGAGAGAACCGCGAAGGAGATGCCGACGATCAGCTGGCCGGCCATCTTCGCCTTGGCCCGCAGACCCAGCGAACGCCGCTTGACGATCTTGATGTAGTCGTCCAGGAAGCCGACCAGGCCCATGCCGCACATCAGGCCGAGCACCAGCACACCCGAGTAGGTCGGGGCGTAGCCGGTGATCACCTTGGACAGGAAGTAGGCGGCGACCGTCGACAGGATGAAGGCGATACCGCCCATCGTCGGGGTACCGCGCTTGCTGGCGTGCTCGCGCGGGCCGTCGTCACGGATGTACTGGCCGTAGCCCTTGCGCGCGAGGAGCTTGATCAGCAGCGGAGTGCCGATCAGCGTCAGGAAGAGACCGATGACGCCCGAGAAGAGGATCTGCTTCATCATCGGGCATCAACACCCTCGGCACCGCTCTGGAGGAGCGCCTGGGCAACGCTCTCCAGGCCCACCGACCGTGACGCCTTCACGAGGACGACGTCCCCCGGGCGCAACTCGCTGCGCAACAGGTCGACCGCCGCCTGTGCGTCGGACACGTGCACCGACTCCTCACCCCACGAACCCTCGTTATATGCGCCCAGTTGCAGCCAGGAGGCTTCTACTCCCCCGACCGCGACGAGCTTGCCGACATTGAGCCGGACGGCGAGCCGTCCGACCGCGTCGTGCTCGGCGAGCGCCTCGTCCCCGAGCTCGGCCATCTTGCCGAGCACCGCCCACGTGCGGCGCCCCTTGCCCATGGCCGCGAGCGCGCGCAGCGCGGCTCGCATGGACTCGGGGTTGGCGTTGTAGGCGTCGTTGACGATGGTCACGCCGTCCGGGCGCTCGGTGACCTCCATACGCCAGCGGGAGAGGGAGCCAGCCTCGGAGAGCGCGGTGGCGATCTCTTCCGCGGACATGCCCAGCTCATGGGCGACGGCGGCCGCGGCGAGCGCGTTCGACACGTGGTGCTCACCGTACAGGCGCATGGTCACATCGCTTGCACCGGAGGGTGTGTGAAGGCTGAACGCGGGCTGTCCCGTGTCCGTGAGTCGTACGTTCTCGGCGCGTACGTCCGCTTCGGCCGACTCTCCGAAAAGGACCACCTTCGCCTTGGTACGGGATGCCATGGCCCGCACCAGGGGGTCGTCCGCGTTGAGGATCGCGGCGCCGCCGTCCCCGGCCGGGGGCAGGGCCTCGACCAACTCGCCCTTCGCCTGGGCGATCTGCTCACGGCCGCCGAACTCGCCGATGTGGGCGGTGCCGACGTTGAGGACCAGGCCGATCCTCGGGGGCGTCAGATCCGCCAGGTAGCGGATGTGGCCGATGCCGCGGGCGCCCATCTCCAGCACCAGGAACTTCGTCTCCTCGGTGGCGGACAGGGCGGTCAGCGGCAGGCCGATCTCGTTGTTGAGCGAGCCCGGCGTGAACACGGTCGGCGCCTTGGTGCGCAGCACCTGCGCGATGAGGTCCTTGGTGCTGGTCTTGCCGGCCGAGCCGGTGAGGGCCACCAGGGTCGCGCCGAGCCGTCGTACGACATGGCGGGCGAGGGCGCCGAGGGCGGTCTGGACGTCGTCCACGACGATCGCGGGCACGCCGACGGGGCGGGACGCCAGAACGGCGACCGCGCCCTGTCCGACGACCTGGGCCGCGAAGTCGTGGCCGTCCACGCGCTCGCCCACGAAGGCGGCGAACAGGCTGCCGGGGCCCGCCTCGCGGGAGTCCCGGACGACCTCCCCGGTGACCTGGACGGACGGATCCGGTATGTCATGCGTCTGCCCGCCGACGACTGCTGCGATCTCGGCGAGGGAGAGGGCGATCACAAGTTCATCCCTGGGTCTTCTGGATAGCTTCGCGAAGCACCTGGCGGTCGTCGAACGGACGGATCACGCCGGCGATGTCCTGGCCCTGCTCGTGGCCCTTGCCGGCGACCAGCACGGTGTCGCCGGGGTGGGCGCGGGCGACGGCCGCGGCGATCGCGGCGGCCCGCTCCTCGAAGAGGAGCACCTCGCCGCGCTCGTGGGCGGGCACCGTGGCGGCGCCTTCGAGCATGGTCGCGAGGATGGCGAGCGGGTCCTCGGAGCGCGGGTTGTCGGAGGTCAGTACGGCCGTGTCGGCGAGCCGGGCGGCGGCGGCGCCCATCGGGGCCCGCTTCGTCCTGTCGCGGTCGCCGCCGCAGCCGAGGACGATGTGCAGCCGGCCCTTGGTGACCTTGCGCAGGGCCTTGAGGACCGATTCGACGGCGTCCGTCTTGTGGGCGTAGTCGACGACCGCGAGGTAGGCCTGTCCGGCGTCCACCCGCTCCAGGCGGCCCGGGACACCCGGGACGGCGGCGACGCCGTCGGCGGCGGTCTGCGGGTCGAGGCCCGCGGCGGCCAGGGCGACGATCGCGGCGAGGGTGTTCGCCACGTTGAAGGGGCCCGGCAGCGGCGACTTGGCGGCGACCTGGACGCCCCCGGGCCCGACGACGGTGAACGTCGAGTCCATCGGGCCGATGTGGACGTCCGCGGCCCGCCAGTCGGCGTCGGGGTGGCCCTCGGCGGAGTAGGTGACGACCGGGACGCCGGCCTCGCGGGCGAGCCTGCGGCCGTACTCGTCGTCGACGTTCACCACCCCCCGTTTACTGCGTCTCGGGGTGAAGAGCTGCGCCTTGGCCCGGTAGTAGTCCTCCATGTCGGAGTGGAACTCCATGTGTTCCGGGCTGAGGTTGGTGAAGACGGCGATGTCGAAGACGCAGCCGTCGACCCGGCCGAGGACCAGGGCGTGGCTGGAGACCTCCATGGCGACCGCCTCGACGCCGCGCTCGCGCATGACGGCGAACAGGGCCTGGAGGTCGGTGGCCTCGGGGGTGGTGCGCTCGGACTTGATGCGCTCGTCGCCGATGCGCATCTCGACGGTGCCGATGAGGCCGGTGTTGCGCGTGCGCTTCAGACCGCCCTCGACCAGGTAGGCCGTGGTGGTCTTGCCGGAGGTGCCGGTGATGCCGATCTGGAGCAGGTCGCGCCCGGGGTGGCCGTAGATGGTGGCCGCGAGTTCGCCCATCCGCGCGCGGGGCTCGTCGGCGACCAGGACCGGCAGGCCGGTCGCGGCGGCGCGTTCGGCGCCCGCCGGGTCGGTCAGCACGGCGACCGCGCCGAGGCCGGCGGCCTGGGCGACGAAGTCGGCACCGTGCAGCCGGGCGCCCGGCAGGGCTGCGTACACGTCGCCGGGGCGGACCGCGCGCGAGTCATGGGTGATGCCCGTGACCTCCACTGTGTCCGCGGTGTCCGGGACGGCGGCGCCCAGCTGATCGGCGAGCTCCGCGAGGGGTGTGGCGGAGACCTGAACCGGCCTGGGCGGCCCCGGATATGTCACGGAAGCGCCCTTCTGGGTGGTTTGGGACTGATCAGCGTGTGGCACGGCGGTGAGCGTACCGGGCGCACCCGCTCCGGAGCGAAGTGAGGGCTCGGGGGCCCGGTGGTTCCCGGGATCGGGGGTGATCGTTGTCACGGGCTCGTTCCTGGTGGTCTTTCCGAAAAGCTGAGGCGCTGATCAGGGCTTGTAGTCGACGGGCAGCTTCGCCGCCTTGGCACCGGTCGGCGGGATCTGCAGGGTCTTGAGGGCGAACTCCATCACCTGCTTGTAGATCGGGCCGCAGATCTGGCCGCCGAAGTAGCTGCCGGCGGTGGCGTTCTGGATGGCGCAGTAGACGGTGATGCGGGGCTTGTCCGCGGGCGCGAACCCGGCGAACGACGAGGTGTAGCCGCGGTATCTGCCGGTGGCCGGATCCACTCGGTTGGCGGTGCCGGTCTTCCCCGCGACGTTGTAGCCGGGGATGGCCGCCTTGGCGCCCGTGCCCTGCTCGTCGTCCACGACGGACTCCAGCATCGCGGCGAGCGTCTTCGCGGTCTTCTCACTGACCACGCGGGTCTTCTTGGGCTGCGCGGACGGGGTGAAGCGGCCGTCGGCGCCCTTGGAGCCGCGCACCAGGGTGGGCTCCACCCGGACTCCGCCGTTGGCGATCGTCGAGTAGACGGAGGCCGCCTGCATGGCGTTGATGGAGAAGCCCTGACCGAAAGGAATCGTGTACTGCTGCGAGGTGGACCACTTGGCCGGGGCGGCGAGGATGCCCCGGGTCTCGCCGGGGAAGCCGAGCCCGGTGTAGCCGCCGATGCCGAACTTGCGCAGATACGAGTAGAGGACCTGGTTGGCCTGCTCCTGGGTCTTGCCGAGCTGGCCGGTGGCGAGGATGGTGCCGATGTTGCTGGACTTGGCGAGCACGCCGTTGAGCGTGAGGTACCAGGTCGCGTGGTCGATGTCGTCCTTGAAGAGCCGGTCGCCGCGGTGCAGCCGGTTGGGCACCACCACGTGCGTGAGCGGGGTGGCGGCGTTCTCCTCCAGGACGGCCGCCATCGACATCACCTTGGCGGTGGAGCCGGGCTCGTAGGCGTCCTGGAGGGCCGCGTTGCCCATCGCGGCGGCGTCGGCCGTCGACAGGTCGTTCGGGTCGAAGCCGGGCGAGTTGGCCATCGCCAGGATCTGCCCGGTCCTGGTGTCCTGGACGACCACGTAACCGCGGTCCGCCCTGGACTTCTTGACCTGCTCGGTGATGGCGTTCTGCGCGGCCCACTGGATGTCCCGGTCGATGGTCAGCTCGACGTCCGAGCCGGGTACGGCCGGGGTCTCCGTGGAGCCCGCGGTGGGCACCTCACGGCCGCCGGACTGGGCGTAGCGGATCTTGCCGTCCTTGCCGGTCAGCTGCTTGTCGAGCTGCTGCTCGACGCCGCCGCCGCCCTTGCCGTCGGCGTTGACCCAGCCCAGTATCCCGGCGGCCAGGTCGCCGTTCGGGTACACCCGCTGGCTGCTGGGGTCGGCGAAGACGCCGGCGAGCACGTTGACGGTGCCGGCGGCGGTCTCGGCCTTGTTGGTGAGCGCGGTCTTCAGGTCCTTGATCTGCTTCCAGACCTGCGGGGTCTGCCGGGCGGCGAGCCGGACGTAGCGCAGTTCCCGGTTCTCGGGCCGCAGCAGCTTGACGAGGGCGGCCTGGTCCTTGCCGAGGATCGGGGCGAGCAGCGCGGCGGCCTGCTCGGGGCCGTCGTTCACCTTGAGCTGCTTGCTGGTGAACATCGTGGGGTCGGCGGTGATGTCGTACGCGTCCTCGCTGATCGCCAGCGCCACGCCGTTGCGGTCGGTGATCCCGCCGCGCTCGGCGGCCAGGGTGTGCACGACGTACCGGTTCTGTTCGGCCTTCGCGGCGTACGCGCTGGCGTCCACGGCCTGCACCTGGAGCAGACGCCCGACGAAGACCAGCAGCACCAGGGTCAGGGCGAAGCCGACCATGCGCAGGCGGGGGCGGGGGCTGCCGAGCCGCAGGGGGCGCTGGGCCGGGGGGCGCGGCGCGCCCGGGCGGCGCACCGGGCGGGCGCCGGGGCCGGGGCCGCGCCGGACCGCGCCCCGGGGCTCCCGGGGGCGGGGCGGCCGGGCGGGGCCGGGCACGCGGCGGCGCGGCGACTGCCTTTCTCCAGAAGTGTCTGGCACGTCCGTCACCTGCCGGGGGTCGTGGTCGGGGTCGTCACGGGCGTGAGTGCCGGCGCCGGTGTCGTCACCGGTGTGGCGACCGGCGTGGTGACCGGCGTGGGTGCCGGTGCGGTCACCGCGGAGGAGCCGGCCGGCGTCGGCGGGGCGGGGGACGGCGTGCCGATGGCCTCGGGGGCGGCCGGCTGGGTGGTCCCCCGGAGGGCGGCGGTGCTGGGAACGCCCTTGACGGTGCCGTCGGAGCCGAGGAAGGCCGGGTCGCCGCCGGGGACCATGCCGAGTTCGCGGGCCCGGCGCTGCAGGGCGTCGGGAGCGGAGTAGGCGTCGATGTCCCGCTGCAGGGCCTGTTCCTCGTCGGTGAGGTTCTTGGTCTTCTTCTGCAGGTCGTCGAGTTTGAACGAGCCCTCGCTGAGCGCCGAGTTCAGCACCAGCAGGCCGATCAGGCCGCCGCCGAGCAGCAGGACGACCAGCAGGACGAACGGGGTGCGGGCGGCCTGGTTGGCCCGGCCGACCGGAAAGAGCCGGGCGAGCCGGGCGGCCCGTCCTTTCAGCTCGGGTTTCCTACTCACGTGTCCTCCGGTGGGTCCGGAAACCCAGCGTGCTCACGCCGCTCATTCAATGGACTCCCTGATGCGCTGGGCCCCTCGAAGACGCGCGGGCGCGGCCCGGCGGTTCTCGGCGACCTCTTCCTCGGTGGGAAGTTCGGCACCGCGCGTGAGCAGCTTGAGCCGGGGCTGGTACTGCTCGGGCACGACCGGCAGCCCGGGCGGCGCGGTGGTGGCGGCACCGGCCGCGAACACCTGCTTGACGAGGCGGTCTTCGAGCGAGTGGTACGACAGTACGGCGATCCGACCGCCGACCGCGAGGGCCTGCACCGCGGCCGGGATCGCCCTTTCCAGGACGGCCAGTTCGCCGTTGACCTCGATGCGCAGCGCCTGGAAGGTGCGCTTGGCAGGGTTGCCGCCGGTGCGCTTGGCGGCCTGCGGCAGGGAGTCCCGGATCAGCTCGACGAGCCGGGCGCTGTTGCCGAAGGGCTCCTTCTCGCGCTCCCGGACGATCGCCGAGACGATCCGTTTGGCCTGCTTCTCCTCGCCGTACGCGAAGAGGATGCGCACCAGGTCACCGGCCGGGTAGGTGTTGAGGACCTCGGCGGCGCTGATGCCGGTCGTCTGGTCCATGCGCATGTCGAGGGGGGCGTCCTGGGCGTAGGCGAAGCCGCGGTCCGCCTCGTCGAGCTGCATGGAGGAGACGCCGAGGTCGAACAGCACGCCCTGTACGCGCGCGATGCCGAGACGTTCGAGTACGTCGGGCAGCTCGTCGTAGACGGCGTGCACCAGGGTGGCGCGGTCACCGAAGGGGGCGAGGCGCTCGCCGGACAGGCGCAGGGCCTCCTTGTCGCGGTCGAGGGCGACCAGCCGGGCCTCGGGGAAGCGGGCCAGCAGCGCCTCGCTGTGGCCGCCGAGGCCGAGGGTGCAGTCGACGACCACGCTGCCCGGCGCCGCCAGGGCGGGTGCCAGCAGATCCAGGCACCGCTGGAGCATCACCGGAACGTGTCGACTCTGGCTCAAGGGGGCCTCTCAGGTCCGCGCGGGAGATACGCACCGCCGGGTCCCCGCCCGCTCGGTACGCGCGCCGCGCACGTGGGGAGACGGTCCGGGCGCCGTGCCGGGGTCTCCAGGGGATTTCACCAGCGGGGAGAGCCTCGCCTCCCGCTTCGCGTCACTTTAGTCCACCGTGTCGCCCGGTCAATCAACCGGCCTGTACGGCGCGTACGGCAGGGCGGCATGAGCCGGGATTGGAAAGGAATCACCCGTACAGCCCTGGTTTGCGCTCCGTGTGGGTTAGCTCACAACAAGCCACGATGACGTTCTTTGTGCCCTCTCACAGCAGGCTCTGAACGCCCGTGACCAGTACCGTCGTGTCTATGACGACTTCCGCAGCAGCTCCCACCGGACCCGAAGGCGCCATAACCGACGGCGGCACCGTGACGGATCGCCTGGTCGACGCCAACCGCACGTACGCGTCCGCCTTCACCGACCCCGGCATGGACGCCCGGCCCGTGCTGCACGTGGCCGTGGTGTCCTGTATGGACGCCCGCATCGACCTGCACAAGGCGCTCGGCCTGCAGCTCGGCGACTGTCACACCATCCGCAACGCGGGCGGCGTGGTCACCGACGACGTGATCCGCTCCCTCACCATCAGCCAGCGCAAGCTCGGCACCCGCAGCGTGGTCCTCATCCACCACACCGGCTGCGGCCTGGAGGCCCTCACCGAGGACTTCCGCACCGACCTGGAGATGGAGGTCGGCCAGCGCCCGGCCTGGGCGGTGGAGTCCTTCCGGGACGTCGACCAGGACGTACGGCAGTCCATGCAGCGGGTGCGCACCTCGCCGTTCCTGCTGCACACCGACGACGTACGCGGCTTCGTCTTCGACGTCCGCACCGGGCTGCTCCGTGAGGTCGACCCCGTCTGAGCCCACCGGCTCCGACGGACCGCCCGCCCCGAAAACCGCCGCCGTACCCTGTCAGGACGCTGTCGAATACACGACCGAAAGGCCGTAAGACCGACATAGTGCGAGCAGTTGTCCACAGGCGAGTGACACGAATCGGTAACGGCAGCAAGAATGCGGTGTGGGACGTCACGCGGAACTATTCACGCGTGGTGTCCGTGTTTCGGGGTGGGCCGGTTCCGCTGACAGAGCGCCGGCCCGGGCAATAAGGGGCCGAGGAGGGCCGGGTGACGACCTATGACGATCGAGCGAGCCTCACTGATCTGACCGCCACTGTGGAGCGGGTCCGCAGTTCGGTTGAGGGTGTGATCGAGGGCAAGCCGGAGGTCGTACGGCTTTCGCTGACCGTACTGCTGGCCGAGGGGCATCTTCTGATCGAGGACGTCCCGGGTGTCGGCAAGACGATGCTGGCGAAGGCGCTTGCGCGGTCCATCGACTGTTCGGTGCGACGCATCCAGTTCACGCCCGACCTGCTGCCGTCGGACATCACCGGCGTGTCCATCTGGGACCAGCAGCGCCGGGACTTCGAGTTCAAACCGGGCGCCATCTTCGCCCAGATCGTGATCGGCGACGAGATCAACCGCGCCTCGCCCAAGACCCAGTCCGCGCTGCTGGAGTCGATGGAGGAGCGGCAGGTCACCATCGACGGGCAGACCTATGAACTGCCCAGCCCGTTCATGGTGGTGGCCACCCAGAACCCGGTCGAGATGGAGGGCACCTATCCGCTGCCGGAGGCCCAGCGCGACCGCTTCATGGCCCGCGTCTCGGTCGGCTACCCCAGCGCGGAGGCCGAGTTGCAGATGCTCGACATCCACGGCGGGGCGAACCCCCTGGACGACCTCCAGCCGGTGGCGCACGCGCACGACATCGTGAAGCTCGTCGAGACCGTACGGGGCGTGCATGTCGCCGAGACGGTCCGGCGGTACGCGGTGGACCTGGTCTCCGCCACCCGTACCCACCCCGACCTCAGACTCGGCGCCTCCCCGCGCGCGACGCTGCACCTGCTGCGCGCGGCGAAGGCGTCCGCGGCTCTGAGCGGCCGGGAGTACGCGCTCCCGGACGACGTACAGGCACTCGCCGTGGCGGTCCTGGCGCACCGGCTGCTGCCCACCGCCCAGGCCCAGCTCAACCGGCGCACCGCGGAGCAGGTCGTCCAGGAGATCCTGCAGCAGACCCCGGTGCCCGCGGCGGCCCCCCGGCAGCAGAACGGCTTCGGTGGTCTGGGCCGGGGCGTGCCGGCGTATCCCCAGCAGCCCCCGCGGAGTCTGTGATGAGCGCCCCGGCGGAGGCCGACCGTGACGAGTCGGGCGGCGTCCGCACGGCCCTGGCCGGGCTGACCACCCGCGGCCGCTCCTTCCTGGCGGCCGGCATCGCTGCGGTGATCTGCGCGTACATTCTCGGCCAGAGCGATCTGCGCCGGGTCGGGCTGCTGCTCGCCGTGCTGCCGCTGATCTGCGCGGCCGTGCTCTACCGCACCCGCTACCGGGTGGCCGGCAGCCGCCGGCTCTCCCCCTCGCGGGTGCCGGCCAGCAGCGAGGCCCGCGTCCATCTGCGGATGGACAACGTCTCGCGGCTGCCCACCGGCCTGCTGATGCTCCAGGACCGGGTGCCCTACGTCCTCGGTCCACGCCCGCGCTTCGTCCTGGACCGGGTCGAGCCGGGCGGTCGGCGGGAGGTCTCCTACCGGGTCCGCTCCGACCTGCGCGGCCGCTATCCGCTGGGCCCGCTCCAGCTGCGCCTGACCGACCCGTTCGGGATGTGCGAACTGACCCGGTCCTTCTCGACGTTCGACACCCTGACCGTCATCCCGCGCGTGGAGCCGCTGTCGCCGATCCGGCTCAGCGGCGAGGCGAAGGGGTACGGCGACGGGCGGCAGCGCTCGCTGGCCCTGGCCGGCGAGGACGACGTGATCCCGCGCGGCTACCGGTACGGCGACGACCTGCGCCGCGTGCACTGGCGCTCCACCGCCCGCTACGGCGAGCTGATGGTGCGCCGCGAGGAGCAGCCGCAGCGCGCCCGCTGCACGGTGCTGCTGGACACCCGGGGCATCGCCTACGAGGGCGCGGGCCCCGACTCGGCGTTCGAGTGGGCGGTCTCCGGCGCCGCCTCGGTCCTGGTCCACATGCTCGAACGCGGCTTCTCGGTGCGGCTGTTGACGGACACCGGCAGCGCGGTGCCCGGTGAGGGCGCCGACGGTTTCGCGGGTTCCGGCCAGGACTCGGCGGACGCGGCCGGGCTGTTGATGGACACCCTGGCGGTGGTCGACCACTCGGACGGCACCGGCCTGTCCCGGGCCTACGACGTCCTGCGCGGCGGGAACGAGGGGCTGCTCGTGGCCTTCCTGGGCGACCTCGACGAGGAACAGGCGGCGGTGGCCACCAAGATGCGCCGGCGCAGCGGCGGTGCCGTCGCCTTCGTCCTGGACCCGGACACCTGGGTGCGGGAGCCCACCGACGTGCCCGCGCCGGGCAACGCGCACGAGGAGCGGCTGCGGATGCTGCGCGAGGCCGGCTGGACGGCGGTCAGCGTGGCGCGTGGTGCTCCGCTGGCCGAGCTGTGGCGGCAGGCGGACCGGGAGCGTCTGTCGGTGGCCGTGGCGGGCGGGGAGGCCCGGTGATGAGCGGACGGGCCCGGCTGGCCCTCACCGCGGCGGCGGCGACGCTGATGGCGTCCTGTTCCCTGCTGCCCCTGGTCTCCCCGACGACCTGGCTGTTCCAGGCGGCCTTCCTGGTGGCGGTCCAGACCGGCGTCGGCGCGGCCGCGCGGCGGGTGCCGCTGGCCCGGCCGCTGACCGTGGCCGCGCAGGCCCTGGTCACCCTGCTGATGCTCACCCTGGTCTTCGCCCGGGGCCACGCGATCGCCGGGCTGATCCCCGGCCCGGACACCTTCCGGTACTTCGCCGACCTGCTCCAGCAGGGCTCCGACGACGTCAGCCGGTATGCGATACCCGCGCCGCTGTCGGACGGCATCCGGCTGATGGTGATCGGCGGGGTACTGGTCGTCGGGCTGATCGTGGACACCCTCGCGGTGACCTTCCGCAGCGCGGCCCCGGCGGGACTGCCGCTGCTCGCGCTGTACTCGGTGGCGGCGGGCCTGTCCGACGGACCGACCGACTGGCTCTGGTTCCTGGTGGCGGCGTCCGGCTACCTGCTGTTGCTGCTCGCCGAGGGCCGGGACCGGCTCTCGCAGTGGGGCCGGGTGTTCGGCGGGGTCTCCCGTACCCCGGGCGGCCCGGAGAGCGGCGCGGTGGCCCCGGTGCGCACCGGACGCCGGATCGGCTTCGCGGTGCTGAGCGTCGCCCTGTTCGTGCCGTTCGTGATGCCCTCGATCCAGGGCGGCCTGCTGGACGGCACCGGGAACGGCGTCGGTGTGGGCAACGGGAACGGCGGCACGATCTCCGCGGTCAACCCGCTGGTGTCGCTGCGGGACAGCCTCAACTTGGACGAGGACCGGCAGGTGCTGTCCGTACGGACCAGCACCGCCGACCTCTCCGACATGTATCTGCGGATCGTCTCCCTGGACGACTTCGACGGCACCACCTGGAAGCCGGCCCAGCGGCACATCACCGGAGTCCCGGACACCTTCCCGACCCCGGTCGGTCTGGGCGGCGACGTCAAGCGGGCGGCGGTGCGGACCACGATCTCGGCCGCCGACTGGTACGCCCAGGACTGGCTGCCGATGCCGTACCCGCCGAGCGGGGTGAAGGTCGCCGGCACCTGGCGCTACGAGCCCGTCGGGATGACCCTGGTCGGCGACCACGGGCAGAGCACCCGCGGTGAGACCTACCAGGTCACCAGCCTGGACGTGCAGCCGACGGCTGATCAGCTGGCCGCGGCGCCGGAGCCGTCGGCGGCCATGAAGAAGGACTACACCAAGGTGCCCTCCTCGCTGCCGTCGGTGGTGGCGCAGACGGCCCGGGAGGTCACCGCGGGCTCGACGAGCCACTACGAGGAGGCGGTCAAGCTCCAGGACTACTTCGCGGTGAACGGCGGCTTCCAGTACGACACCCAGGTGCAGGTCGGCCGGGGCGAGGGCGCGATCGCGAACTTCCTGAAGCAGAAGCGCGGTTTCTGCGTGCACTTCTCCTTCGCGATGGCCGCGATGGCCCGGACGCTGGGCATCCCGGCCCGGGTCGCGGTGGGCTTCGCGCCCGGCACCCCGCAGGCCGACGGCACGGTCTCGGTGGGCCTCAAAGACGCGCACGCCTGGCCCGAACTGTACTTCGAGGGCGTGGGCTGGACCCGGTTCGAGCCGACCCCAACCCGCGGCACGACGCCGTCGTACACCGTTTCGGACACCCCCGGCTCCTCGGTGCCGGACCAGACGCTGCCCTCCAAGGGCGCCTCGGCGGCGCCGTCGGCCTCGGCCTCGGAGAGTCAGAGCTGCTCGGCCCAGCTGCGCAAGCAGGACGTCTGCGCGAGCCCGTCGGCGGCGAGCGCGGTGCAGCAGGGCGACGGCGGGCCGCCGTGGTGGCAGCTGGCGCTGTGGGCGCTCGCCGGACTCGCCGTCCTGGCGGTGCCGCTGTCACCGATGCTCTACCGGCAGCGGGTGCGTGCCAACCGGCTCGGGGCCTACGACCGTACCCCCGACGGTGTGGCGGCGCACACGCTGGCGGTCTGGCAGGAACTGACCGACACGGTCTGGGACTTCGGCGTCCTGCCGGACGACTCGCAGAGCCCGCGCGGCGCGGCCGCCCGGATCGTCCTGCTGGGCCGTCTCGACCCGGTCGCCGCCGCCTCGGTGCACCGGGTGGCGGACGCGGTCGAACAGGTGCTGTACGCGCCACGGCCGCGGCTGACGGCGGGCCTCTCGGACGACGTCCGCCGGGTCACGGCCGCGTTCAACGGCACGGTCGGCGTCCCCACCCGGCTGAGGGCGCTGTTCGCCCCGCGGTCGGCCGTGCGGGCGCTGTGGGCGGCGTCGGCCAGGTGGGCACGGCTGAAGGACCGGGCGGCAGCGACCCGCCCGACCCTGCGCAAGCCGTCGGGCCAGCAGGGCTGACCGGCGGCGAGCTGACCGACCGACGGCGGCTCGCACCGGAAGAGGGTTGACGGGCAGCGGGCTCGCTGACCGGCGGCGGGCTGACGGGCAGCGGGCTCGCCGACCGGCGGCGGGCTGACCGGCAGCGGCCTCGCCGACCGGCGCCGGGCTGACCGGCAGCGGCCTCGCCGACCGGCGCCGGGCTGACCGGCGCCGGGCTGACCGGCAGCGGCCTCGCCGACCGGCAGCGGCTCGCACCGGCAGAGGGTTGACCGGCGGCGGGCTCGCCGACCGGCACAGGGCTCGGCGGACATGACTGAGGGGGGACCACCCACCGGGTGGTCCCCCCCTCAGTCGCGCTCTGTTCTGCCTGTTCGGCGAATCCCTATTGGCCCTGCTCGTCCCGGCGGCGCTGCCAGCGCTCCTCGATGCGGTCCATCATGGAGCGCTTCGGCCGGACCTGACGGCGGGCCTGCTGGCCTCCCGCGGGCTGCTCGCCGGGCTTGGGAGCCTTGCGCCAGCCGGTGACGGCGAGGACCGCGCAGCCCAGCATGACGAGGAAGCCCACCACGCTGACCCAGATCTCCTTGGCAACCATTCCGGCCATGAGGAGCGCGATACCCACGAGGAAGCCGGCGATCGCCTGGTAGACCCGTCGCCGGGTGTACGACCGCAGCCCGCTTCCCTCAAGCGCTGTCGCGAACTTGGGGTCTTCGGCGTACAGCGCTCGCTCCATCTGCTCAAGCATTCGCTGCTCGTGCTCCGAGAGCGGCACGGCGTCCTCCTCATCGTGCAGTCGCCGGGGCGACCCGGGGGGTCCCTTCAGGATAGGCAGGGAATCGCCCCCGTGAAACCCGCCCCTCTAGGCCAATTGGCCAACCGGAATCCGCCATGGCCGTTCCGGCTCGCTGAGGCTTCCATTCCCCGGCGGCCGGCCCGTCATGCCGAGCGGTCTCCCTCGATCATACGGCGCAAACCCCTCGATCGGGGGGCCTGTGGCGTACTCCATCCGCTGCCGAGTCCCTGATCAGCGGGCTCGTCTCAGGGGAATCTCAGGCCCCGGCCGCACCCGGAGTCTCGCCGAGGACATGGAGCTGGGTGGCGACGGCGTGAAAGGCCGGGAGCTCGGCCGCGGCGGCCTCCAGCTTGAGCAGCGCGTCGAGAGCGCCGGGCTCGGTGTCCACCAGGACGCCGGGGACGAGGTCGGCGAAGACCCGCACGCCGTGCACGGCGGCGACGGCCAGACCGGCGCCCTCGACCAGGCCGGTGAGCTGCTCGGCGGTGAAGCGACGCGGCATGGGGTCGCCGCTGCCCCAGCGGCCGTCGGGGTCGTCGAGGGCCTGCCGGGCCTCCTTGAAGTGCCCGGCGAGGGCCCGCGCGACCACGGCCCCGCCGAGTCCGGCGGCGAGCAGGCTGAGGACGCCCTCGGAGCGCAGCGCGGCCACCGTGTTGCGCACGCCCTCGGCCGGGTCGTCGACGTACTCCAGGACGCCGTGGCAGAGCACGACGTCGTGGCTGCCGCGCTCGACCACGTCGAACAGGCCGAGGACGTCGCCCTGGACGCCCTTGACCCGGTCGGCGACGCCGGCCTCGGCGGCGCGGCGCTCCAGCGCGAACAGCGCGTTCGGGCTGGGGTCGACGACGGTGACGCGGTGGCCGAGACGGGCGAGGGGCACGGCGAAGTTGCCGCTGCCGCCGCCGGTGTCGAGGACGTCCAGCGCGTCCCGCCCGGTGGCCTTGACCCGGCGGTCGAGGGCGTCCTGGAGGACCTCCCAGACCACGGCGGTACGGAGAGAAGCGCGGGGTCGTGTGGGGTCCGGCACGGCAGTTGACTCCTCGGCGCGGCACCGCCTGTTGCCCGGCGGCGCGAACTCGGTGCCTCCCCGGCCCGGAGTGCGGGAGGAGGGAAGGCTTCAGGCGCTCTCCACCCTATTGCCTCCGCTGCCCGGCCATGGCCTCCGCCGCCTCCCCCAGGTCCTCCCGGGCAGGGCGTCCGCGTCCTGGTCAGCCCGCGTCGGGCAGCCCCCTGTCCGGGGCGCCGTCCGGCTGCTCGCCGTCCTGTCGGCGGGGCTGCGGCAGCACCGGCTGGAGGATGAGCATCCGCTCGACGATACGGAGGAACATCTCCACGTCCCGTATCAGGTCGTCGGCGTCGCGGCGGCCGGCCGCGCCCTGGATGCCCGCCTCGGCGCGGGCACGGCGGCCGGCGCCGGCGGCGAACAGGGCGCTCCACTCGGTGAGCTCGGGCGCCACCTCGGGAAGCACCTCCCAGGCGCTGCGGATGCGGGCCCGGCGCCGGGGCGAGGTCTCGGGGCGGGCACGGGCGGCGAGCACGGCGGCCGCGGTGCGCAGGGCGGCCAGATGGGCCGTCGCATAGCGCTCGTTGGGGGTGTCGAGGAGTTCGGCCTCGTCTAGGGCGGCGCGGGCCTGGGTGAGCAGGTCGAGGGCGGCGGGCGGGGCCGTGGCCCGGCGGAGCACAGGGTGCACGTCGCTCGCCGGGCCGGTCAGTGAGGGGGCAGGGCCGGTGGCGCGGCGCCGGTGGGCGGCGGCCGCTGAGGAGTTGGCCATGACGAACCTCCCGTCGTCTGGGTGACGGCTCCCTTACCCGGGGTGCCGTATGTGCCCATCGTGCGGTATGGCACTGACAATCCGTTCTGACCTGGGGTTTTGCTTCGATCGCGAGTTCGGGCTAGTTTTTGCACTGACCAGTCAGTTCAAAAACGAAGCCGATGCGGACACCACTTCGGAAGGCAGGGGGGAACCTGTGCACGGCGTACCTGTCAGGGCCGAGCGGCTCGGGCTCAAGGGCCCGCGCGGCTGGGCGTTCCAGGGGATCTCCCTGGACGCCGGGGCCGGCGCGCTGATCGCGGTGGAGGGGCCGTCCGGCTCCGGCCGTACCTGTGTGCTGCTCGCCCTCACCGGACGGATGAGGGCCACCGAGGGCACCGCGACCGTCGGCGGGGCCCGGCTGCCCAAGCAGTTGGCGGCCGTGCGCCGGATCAGCGCGGTGGCCAACGTCGCCGGGGTCACCGACCTCGAACCCGCCCTGACCGTCGGCGAACACCTGCGGGAACGGGCCCTGCTGCAGCGCCGGTTCGGCGACTCGCTGCGCGCCCTGCTGCGGCCCCGGGCCGAGAAGGGCGCACAGGCACGGCAGTTGACCGACGAGGCCCTGGCCGCCGCCGGGCTCGACCTGGAGTCGCTGCCGAAGGGCGCCCGGACCGCCGTACGGGATCTGGAGCGGATCGAGGCGCTGCGGCTGTCGGTGGCGCTGGCGCTGGTCGGGAGGCCGCGGCTGCTCGCCGTGGACGACGCGGACCTGAAGCTGTCGGCGGCCGAACGGACCCAGGTGCGGACGCTGTTGGCGTCGATCGCCGAGGCCGGCACGACCGTGGTGGCGGTCTGCGGGGAGGCGCTGGAGGGGGCCGTCGTGGTACGCACCGGGACCGTTCAGGAAGAGGAGAGCGGGATGCCGGAAGGCCCCGGAACCGGGGAGGAGGCCGGCGATGCGCTCACCGCGACTGGCCGCGCTTGAGCTCAGGCGCTTCGGACGGGGGAGGCTGCCCCGCGCGGCCCTGGTGGCCCTGCTGGTGCTGCCGCTGCTGTACGGCGCGCTCTACCTGTGGTCGTTCTGGGATCCGTACGGCCGGCTGGACCGCATCCCGGTGGCGCTCGTGAACGACGACAAGGGGGCGAGCGCGAGCGGCAGGAAGATCACCGCGGGCGACGACATCGTCGACGGGCTGCGGGACAGCAGGACGTTCGAGTGGCACCAGGTGAGCGCGGCGGAGGCCCGCCGGGGTGTCGAGAACGGCACCTACTACCTGTCGCTGACCATGCCCGCCGACTTCAGCTCGCGCATCGCCTCCAGTGCCGGCGACTCCCCGGAGACCGGTGCGCTCCAGGTCCGCACCAACGACGCGAACAACTACATCGTCGGCCAGATCTCCCGCACGGTCTTCAACGAGGTGCGCTCGGCCGCGTCCGCGAAGGCCTCCCGGTCCTTCCTGGACCGCATCTTCATCTCGTTCGGCGACATCCACGGGCAGACCGTGCGGGCCGCCGAGGGCGCAGACACGCTCAGCGGCGGCATCGGGAAGGCCGAGAAGGGCTCGAAGGACCTCGCTGACGGGCTGACGGACGCCAAGTCCGGCAGCGGGAAGCTCACCAAGGGGATCAGGAAGCTGGACACGGGCGCGGGGACGCTCAAGGACGGTTCCCGGCAGGTCTCGGACGGCACCCAGGCGCTCGCGGACCAGGTCAACGGGGTCTACGGCAAGGTCGGCCCGTATCTCGAGGACAACGAGAAGACCATCGGCGACACCGCGCGGCTGGTCGCCGACTCGGCGCGGACCGTCCGCGACAACCTGGGCGTCCTGGTGAAGGCGGCCCCCGTGGCCGCGAAGACCGCGCACACGGCCGCCGGCACGCTGGACGACGTCTACCGGGCGCGCTGCTCGGCCGGGCTGCTGACCGACCCGGTCTGTCCCGACCTGAAGAAGGCCAGGGACGCGGCCGACGACGTGGCCGCCGTCGCCGACGACCTCGACACGCTGATCGCGGACCAGCACGGCGACCTGAAGACGCTCGACGGGAACCTCGGCATCCTCCAGCGGCAGGCCCAGGCCCTCGCCGACCGGGCCCCGCACCTCTCCGAGGACGTCGCCGACGCCGTCAAGAAGATCAACAGGCTGAACGACGGCGCGGCCCGGGTCGCCGCGGGCACCGAGAAGCTGCACACCGGCCTCGGCACGGCCCTGACCGGCGCGACCGGCCTGGACACGGGCGTCGGCAAGCTCGAGAGCGGTGCCTACGACCTCAACGGCGGGATGTACAAGCTCGTCGACGGCTCCGGCAAGCTCGCCGGCGGTCTGCACGACGGCGCCGCCCGGATCCCCGACTACGGCAAGCAGGACCGCGACCGGCGCACCGGGGTGATGGCCGACCCGGTCCAGCTCGCCTCCAGGGACCTGCACAAGGCACCCAACTACGGCACCGGGTTCGCCCCGTACTTCATCCCGCTGTCCCTGTGGGTCGGCGCGATGGTGGCCTACATGCTGATCCAGCCGCTCAACCGGCGTGCCCTGGCGGCCGGTTCGGCGGCCTGGCGGATCGCGCTGGCGGGCTGGCTGCCGGTGGTCGCGGTCGGGGTGCTGCAGACGGCCGCCCTGATGGCCGTACTGCACTGGGCGATCGGTCTGGAGATGGTCCACGCGGCCGGGACGGTCGGGTTCCTGTTCCTGGTGACGGCGTGCTTCGCGGCGATCGTGCAGTGGCTGAACGCGCGCTTCGGGGCGGCCGGCCGGATCCTGGTGCTGGCGCTGCTGATGCTCCAGCTGACCTCGGCGGGCGGCACCTATCCCGTGCAGACCAGCCCGGGCTTCTTCAACGCGATCCACCCCTTCCTGCCGATGAGCTACATCGTGGCGGCCCTGCGGAGGCTGATCACGGGCGGCGGGCTGGGACCGGTGTGGCTGGCCTGTGCCGTCCTGACGGCGTTCACGGTGGGCGCCCTCGCGCTCACCGCCCTGTCGGCACGGCGCCGCCAGGTGTGGACGCTGGACCGGCTGCACCCCGAGCTGAGCCTGTGAGGAGATCCGTGTCCTCACCTCCGGTGCCCGCCGGTGCCGCCGTTCCTGTGAGAATCAGGACCATGGAAAGCAGCAGCACCACGGGCGGCAGCACGCGCCGTGAAGCCACCCGGCAGAAGCTCTACGAGGCGGCCGTCACCCTCATCGCCGAGCAGGGCTTCTCCGCCACCACGGTGGACGAGATCGCCGAGCGTGCCGGGGTCGCGAAGGGCACGGTCTACTACAACTTCGCGAGCAAGTCGGTCCTCTTCGAGGAGCTGCTGCGGCACGGCGTGGGCCTGCTCACCGCCTCCCTGAAGGAGGCCGCCGAGCGGAGCGCGCGGGAGGGCGGCAACCGCGTCGACGCCCTGGACGCCATGATCCGCGCGGGCCTGGTCTTCATCGACCGCTATCCGGCCTTCACGCAGCTCTACGTGGCCGAGCTGTGGCGCACCAACCGGGCCTGGCAGTCGACGCTGATGGTGGTCCGGCAGCAGGCGGTCGCGGTCGTCGAGGGCGTGCTGCGCGAGGGCGTCGAGAACGGCGAGTTCAGCGACGAGATCGACATCCAGCTGACGGCGGCCGCGCTGGTCGGCATGGTGCTGGTGGCCGCGCTGGACTGGAAGTCCTTCCAGCCGGAGCGCTCCCTGGACGACGTCCACTCGGCCCTGTCCCGGCTGTTGCAGGGGCGGGTGAGCGGGAAGGGCTGAGCCCTTCCGGGACCGGCACGCGCGCGTGGCCGCGAGAAAGCCGCCCGCGCGCGTGGGCGGACAAAAGCGCCAGGCGGCGCGTGGGCGGACGAAGGCACCGTACTCACGCGGGGGCGGACGAAGGCACCGCACTCACACGCGAGCAGACGAAGGCACCGCACCCGCACGCGAGCAGACGAAGGCACCGCACTCACACGCGAGCAGACGAAAGCGCCGGTCCGCCGTGGCCGCGTCCCCCGCGGGCCACCGTCGGACCGGCGCCTTCCGTGCACCCCCGTGCTTCCCCCGATTTCCCGTTGTTTCCCCCGGGTCCCCTCTCCCCCGTGTCTCGCTTCCGCCGACGGATCGGCGGAAGGAGCGGTCGAGGGCGCCGGCGCCGTTCCGCCGCCCCGTGTCGGCGGTACCGGACCTGGCGCCCTTTTCCGTGCCCCCACTCTCTCGTTCACGCAGGTCGCGGCCCATCCGCGCGCGTACTCAACTCACTCCCTAGGTACGCGTACTCAGCTCTGCGTGCTCAGGCCCAGGACGCGCGGGCGCCGACTGGTTACGATCGCGTCCGTGTCGGTACTCCCCTTGGTCTTCACCAGCGGCTGGGCCAGCGGAATCAACGCGTACGCGGTGGTGCTGCTGCTCGGCTTCTTCGGCGCGACGGGCCTGAGCGACGACGTCCCCGAGACGCTGCAACGCCCCGAGGTGCTGATCATCGCGGGCGTGCTGTTCCTGTGCGAGGCGGTCGCCGACAAGATCCCGTACGTCGACTCGGTGTGGGACTCCGTGCACACGGTGGTCCGCCCGGTGGCGGGCGCCTGGGTCGGGGCGCTGCTCGCCGGGCACAGCGGCTCCCTGTCGGACGTGGCGGCCGGGCTGATCGGGGGCTCGACGGCGCTGGCCAGCCACACGGTCAAGGCCGGGACCCGGATGGCGGTCAACACCTCGCCGGAGCCGTTCAGCAATATCGTGCTGAGCTTCGCCGAGGATCTCGGGGTCGGCGCGATCGTGTCGTTCGCGATGTTCCACCCGCTGGCGGCGGCGATCATCGCCGCGGTACTGCTGGCCACCGGTCTGATCGTGCTGGTGTTCCTGATCTCCCGGATCCGCCGCTTCTGGCGCCGTCGCGCCCAGCGCCGGGAGGAACGCCGGGTCGCGGCCCAGGTGGGCAGGCCGCCGGACTGACGGGCCGCCGAGCCGGAGTGTCGGTGGCGGTCGCTAAAGTCGCGGGCATGGGACGGATTGCGGTGATCGGCGCCGGGATGGGCGCCATGGCGGCGGCCGCCCGGCTGGCCGTCGCGGGCCACCGGGTGACGGTGTACGAGCGTACGGAGACGTACGGCGGCGGGGTGCGCCGGTTCGAGCGCGACGGGTTCGCCTTCGACACCGGCCCGGGGCTGCTGTCGCTGCCCGCCGTCTACCGCGACCTGTTCGTCAAGACCGGCAAGGAGCCGCTGGAGGACCGGGTCGAGCTGGTCCAGGTCGATCCCTCGGCCCGGCACGTCTTCGCGGACGGCACCGAGGTCGCGCTGCCGAACGCGTCCCGCGCGGGCGTCGTCACCGCCCTGGACGAGGCTCTCGGGGCGGGCGCCGGACAGCGCTGGGGTGACTTCCTGGTGCGGGCCCGGGAGGCCTGGGACCGCACCCGGCGTCCGCTGCTGGAGGAGCCGCTGTGGCCGAACTGGCAGGTGCTGGCCGAGCGCGAGCCCTATCCGTCCGTGCCGCACAGGAAGCTGCTGCGCACCCGCCGGGCCGGCACGCTCGCCGAGATCGGTGCCTGGGAGCTGCGCGACGAGCGGCTCGCCGCCCTCCTGAACAGCCATGCCCTCGCCCATGGCCTCAACCCCCGTGACACCCCGGCGAGCGCGGCGGTGCTGCCGTACCTGGAGCACGCCTTCGGCACCTGGTATGTGCGCGGCGGGACAAGGGAGTTGGCGCGTGCGGTGTACGAGCGGTGCGTACAGCGGCGGGTCGAGTTCGTGTTCGGCGCGGAGGTCACCGCGGTACTGGCGAAGGACGGCCGGGCGGCGGGGGTGGAGCTCGCCGGGGGCAGGGTGATCGACGCGGACCATGTGGTGGCCGGAGTGGATCCGGTGCGGCTAGAGGCCCTCACGCGGCTGACGGGGTGCCGGCTGGACGCCGAGGAGGATGTGCGGGCCGACACGAAGGCGGCGCGCCCGGGCCGCTTCACCGTGCTGCTCGCGCTGCGGGGCGGGCCCGAGGCCGGTGCCGCGCACCGCACGATCGTGCACGCCCCCGACGAGGAGACCGAGCTGGACCTGCTGGCCGCTCCCGGCGGCGACCGTCCGGTGCGCCCCACCGTGACGGTGCTGCGCCCCGACGACCCGGCACTGAGACCGGACGACGACCACGAGTCCGTGGTGCTGTCGGCGGTGCTGTCGTCCCACGCGGGCTGGGAGAGGGCCGACATGGCCCGGGTATGTACGGAGTTCCTCCTGGAAGCCGCCGAGGCCGCCGTCCCGGGGCTGCGGGAGCGCCTGATCTGGCACGAGACGCTGCTGCCGGAACGGGTCACGGGGACCGGGGGGTTCGGGGAGGTCTCAGCGCCCGCTCTCGCCGCCGGCAAGGGCCGTTTCCTGCACCCGGCCAACACCACCCGGCTGCCGGGCCTGTACCGGGTCGGCGGCTGGTCGCACCCCGGCGGCGGCCTTCCGCACGCCGGTATGTCCGGGGCGCTGGTGGCCGGGCTGATCGTGGAAGGGCCGGAGTTCCGCGGCTCGCAGTGAGGCGCGGTCCGCGCCGCGCGGAACGGCAGCTTCAGAAACGGTACTGCTCGTCGTACCCGGTGCCCTGCTGGCTCTGCTGCTGGCCCTGCCCGTCGCCCTGGTAGGGGTAGGGCTGCTCCTGCGGGAGTTCGCCGCCGTAGGTCTCGTCGGCGCGCTGCTGGGGGACCCAGACACCGCCCGCCGGGGTCTCGCCGTAGCCGCCGTTGCCGTACTGGCCCTGGGCGTAACCCTGCTGGTCGTACTGCTGGGTGCCGTACGACTGGTCGTACCCGGCGCCGCCGTAGGTCTGGTTGCCGATGTACGGGTCGGAGTAGTTGGCGTACTGCTGCTGGCCGTTGGCGTCGTAGCCGTACTGCTGCTGGCCGTAGCCGGAGTAGTCGTAGGCGTAGTTCTGGTCGGTGCCCTGGGCGGCGTACGCCTGGTCCTGGCCGGCGGTCGCGTAGGCGGGGTCGCCGGTGGTGGCGTAACCGGAGTCGTTGTATATGCCGTAGGAGCCGGTGTCGTCGGGCATCGGCTGCGGCTCGTACACCGCCGTGGACTCGGCGGCCGTGGGCTCGGCGGCGCGACCCGGGGAGAAGACGTCGTCCCGGTCGTAGTCGTCGCCGTAGGCCGGGTTACCGCCGGTGGCGTAGGCGGCCTGCTGGTCGGCGTAGGCGGCGTCGGCCGTCTCCGGGTCGGTGGCCTCCGGGCCCGGGTCCTCGTCGGGCTCGCCGCGGCGGCCCCTGATCAGGCCGCCCTCACCGTCGGCGCCGGGGCGCTTGACCGCCCAGCCGGACTCGAAGCCGCGGCGGAACGAGAGCGTGACGTAGGTCTGGCCGACCGCGAACGCGATCGCGCCCAGCCCGATGACGATCACCGACGGAATCAGGACACCGAACACGACCCCGAGGAAGCCGACGAAGGCGAGCAGCCGCCAGCGCAGCCGCGCCTTGTACTGCAGCAGTACCTCGCCCAGCAGCCACAGTGCGACGATGCCGAACGCTACGTAGAGGACCGTCCAGCCCATGTACGCCCCTCTCCCAGTAACCGCTACGCAGTGTGTCGTACTCCGGTGCGGCCGGTCTAGGCCCGCGGGGGATGGTGCAGGCCAAGGTTCTCGTGGATTTCCAGCGTCGCCGTGGAGCTGTTGAGCGTGATGAAGTGCAGTCCGGGGACGCCTTCGGCCAGCAGCCGTGCGCAGAACTCCGTGGCGAACTCGATACCGATGGAGCGTACCGCCGCCGGATCGTCTTTGGCTGTGAGGATCCGCTCTTTCAGGGCGTCCGGGAAGGACGCGTTGCTGAGTTTGGGCAGCCGTTCCAGCATCTTCACACTGGTGACGGGCAGGATTTCCGGAATCACCGGGGTCTCGCAGCCGGCCGCGGCGACCCGGTCGCGAAGGCGAAGGTACGACTCGGGCTGGAAGAACATCTGCGTGATGGCGTAGTCGGCCCCCGCACGGCACTTGTCGACGAAGTGCCGGACGTCGGTGTCCCAGTCGGCGGAGCGCGGGTGCATCTCCGGGAAGGCGGCCACGCCCACGCAGAAGTCACCGGACTCCTTGATGAGCCGGACGAGTTCGGCCGCGTAGGTCAGGCCCCGCGGGTGCGCCACCCACTCCCCCATCGGGTCGCCGGGCGGGTCGCCGCGCACCGCGAGCATGTTGCGGATCCCGGCGTCCGCGTACTGGCCGATGATGTTGCGCAGTTCGGCCAGCGAGTGGTCGACCGCGGTGAGGTGGGCGACCGGGGTGAGCGTGGTGTCGGCGACGATCTGCTGGGTCTCCCTGACGGTGCCCGCGCGGGTGGAGCCGCCGGCGCCGTAGGTCACGGAGACGAAGTCGGGGGCGACCGCCTCGACCCGCCGGAGCGCGCTCCACAGGTTCCGCTCGCCCTTGGGGGTTTTCGGCGCCGAGAACTCGAACGAGTACGTGGTCTTGCCGGAGGCGAGCATGTCACGCACGGTGCGTGCGCGGTCAGTCCTGGTGGATGCGGTTCCGAGGGCCATACTCGCAGGTTAGCCAGGGGTGGGCGGACACCCAACCGCACTCGGGAGATTTGCCGGGATTGTCCGCCCCGCGTCCGAATACTGGACAAGTTTCCGGACGGTCCGCCGAGGAGCCGCGCCGGCCGGAGCGGCCACGGCCGAGCAGCCGCGCCGGCCGGAGGGGGCGCGATCCAGGCCCTAGGCCGACCGCAGTCGCTTCGCGAACTCGGCCGCCGCGGCGCCCGGGTCGTCGGCCCCGGTGAGCGCGCGGACCACGACCACCCGGCGGGCGCCCGCGTCCAGCACCTGGTCGAGGTTGCCCAGGTCGATGCCGCCGATGGCGAACCAGGGGCGGTCCGTGCCCAGGGCGGCGGTGTACCGCACCAGGCCGAGGCCGGGGGCGGGGCGGCCGGGCTTGGTGGGGGTGGGCCAGCAGGGACCGGTGCAGAAGTAGTCCACACCGTCCTGGACGGCGGCCGCGGCGGCCTCGGACTCGGCGTGCGTGGAGCGGCCGATCAGGACGTCCGGCCCGAGGAGCGCCCGGGCGGCCGGGACCGGCAGGTCGCCCTGGCCGAGGTGGAGCACGTCGGCGCCGGCCGCGTGGGCGACGTCCGCGCGGTCGTTGACCGCGAGCAGCTTGCCGTGCCGGGCGCAGGCGTCGGCGAACACGGCGAGGTGCTCCAGCTCCTCGGCGGCCTCCATGCCCTTGTCCCGCAGCTGCACGATGTCGACACCGCCCGCCAGGACCGCGTCCAGGAACCCGGCGAGGTCGCCCTGCTCCTTACGGGCGTCCGTGCACAGGTAGAGCCGGGCGTCGGCCAGCTGGGCGCGGGCGGTGTCGGTCATCGGTGTGTCCCCCGTCGTGTCGGTACTGGCTGCCTCAGACGGCGAGCGCCTGGGCGCGGCGCTTCACCTCCGTGCCACGATTCTCGCTGAGCGCCTGCGCGGGGGTACCGGGCAGGGTCTCGTCGGGCGTGAAGAGCCACTCCAGCATCTCTTCGTCCGTGAAGCCGTCGTCCCGCAGGAGCGTCAAGGTTCCGGACAGGCCCTTGACGACCTTGTCCCCGTCGATGAAGGCGGCGGGGACGTGCAGCGCGCGGTTCTCACCACGGCGAACGGCGATGAGCTGGCCCTCCTTGACCAGCTGCCGCACGCGCGTCACATCGACGTCCAGCATCTCTGCGATGTCGGGGACGGTGAGCCAGGCGGGGACGAGAGCATCGGTCTTTGCGTCAATCTCGGTCACGGAAACAAGGGTAGGCGTTCCGGCGGGTGGGGCGCGATGGATCGTTGGCCGGGTGCGGCGCCCTGGGGGTCGGTCACGCGGTTCCCCGCGCCCCTACCGGGGCGCTCCGGTCGCGTTCTTCAGCGGGCGGGACGGATCCGCCAGTGCCTCCGCGTCCATGCGGGTGTTCGCCTCGATCAGCCTGCGGCCCTGCGCCAGGTCTCGCGGCCGGCCTACCGCCAGCAGAGCGACCAGGCGGTCCTCGCGGAGCCAGCAGACGCTCCAGGCCGGTCCCGTCGGGTCGCCGCGCCAGATCATGCGGTCGGCGACGGCATGGTGGCCGGCGTACTGCACGAAGCGGCCGAACTGCTCCGACCAGAAGTACGGCACCGGGTCGTAGACCGCGTCGGACTCGCCGAGGATGTTGGCGGCCACCGTGCGCGGGCCCTGGAGGGCGTTGTCCCAGTGGTGGACCAGCAGGCGCTCGCCGTAGCGGCCGGACGGGAAGGAGGCGCAGTCGCCGACCGCGTAGACGTCCGGGGCGCCGGTGCGCAGCCGGTCGTCGGCGAGCACCTCGCCGTGCGCGCCCAGTCCGATGCCGGAGCCGGCCAGCCAGGCGGTGGCGGGGCGGGCGCCGATGCCGACCACGACGGCGCCCGCGGGCACCCGCGAGCCGTCGTCGAGCACCACCGCGCCGGGTTCGACCCGCGCCACGCGCGTGTGCGTGCGCAGTTCGGCGCCGCTGTCGGCGTACCAGCCGGCCATCGGCGCCGCCACCTCGGCCGGGAGCGCTCCCGCGAGCGGGCGGTCGGCGGCCTCCACGACGGTCACCGCGCAGCCGGCCTGCCGGGCCGCGGTGGCGAACTCGGCGCCGATCCAGCCCGCGCCGACCACCACGATGTCGTGCTGCCGGGCGAGCACGGGCCGCAGCCGCTCGGCGTCGTCCAGGGTGCGCAGCAGATGGACGCCGGGCACGCCCTCGGTGCCGGGCAGCGTGATCGGCTCGGCACCGGTCGCGAGCACCAGGGCGTCGTACGGCACCGGTCCGGACTCGGTGTCCAGCTCACGGTCGGCGGGGCGCACGCCGAGGGCCTCACGGCCCAGCGCCAGCTCGATGCCGAGCGCCTCGAAGTCGACCTCGAAGGCGGAGCCCTCGGACTTGCCGAGCAGCACCGCCTTGGAGAGCGGCGGCCGGTCGTACGGCTGGTGCGGCTCGGCGCCGATCAGGGTGACGGTGTCGGTGAACCCCCGCTCGCGCAGGGCCACGGCGGTCTGCACCCCGGCCATGCCCGCGCCCACGACGACCACGCGTCGCCTCTGTGACGTGCTCGGTCGCTGCGTCTGCTCGCTCACCTGATCACCATAGACAAGAACGATAGACAACTGACAAAGAGTCAGTCAGGTGGCGTGCTGGGTGACCTGTTCCACACCGCCGGGGCAGGCCGTCCTACCGGGGCGGAGCCACCCGGGCTAGGGTGGCCGGGAAGCACACGCGGGAGCCCGGACGCACCGGGCTGAGAGGGAGGCTGGCGGCCTCCGACCGTACGAACCTGATCCGGGTCATGCCGGCGAAGGGAGGGGCTGGACGCCCATGTCCGCACATACGTCCGACGTCCTCGTCATCGGGGGCGGAATCATCGGCCTGGTGACGGCCTGGCGGTCCGCGCAGCGCGGGCTCGCCACCGCCGTGGTCGACCCCGAGCCCGGCGGCGGGGCCGCGCAGGTCGCCGCGGGGATGCTGGCCGCGGTCACCGAACTGCACTACGGCGAGCAGACCCTGCTGGGGCTCAACCTGGCCTCCGCCCGTCGCTATCCCGACTTCGCCGCCGAGCTCACCGAGCTGACCGGCCACGACCTCGGCTACCGGCGCTGCGGCACCCTCGCGGTCGCGCTGGACGCCGACGACCGGGCGCACCTGCGCGAGTTGCACGCCCTCCAGCAGCAGTCCGGGCTGGACTCCGAGTGGCTGTCCGGGCGGGAGTGCCGGCGCCTGGAACCGATGCTCGCGCCGGGCGTGCGCGGCGGGCTGCGGGTCGACGGCGACCACCAGATCGACCCGCGCCGGCTGGCGGCCGCCCTGGTGGCCGCGTGCGAACGGGCCGGGGTGGTCTTCCACCGCGACTGGGCCGAGCGTCTGGAGGTGGCACGGGAGCGGGCGGCCGGTGTCGTCACGCGCGCGGGCGACCTGCTGACCGCGGACCGGGTCGTGCTCGCCGGCGGCAGCCTGAGCGGGCGGCTGGCGGGGGTGCCGGACGAGGTGCTGCCGCCGGTGCGGCCCGTGAAGGGGCAGGTGCTGCGGCTGACCGTGCCCGCACCGTACGCGCCGTTCCTGAGCCGGACCGTGCGGGCCGTGGTGCGCGGCGGCCATCTCTACCTGGTGCCCCGGGAGAACGGCGAGCTGGTCGTCGGGGCGACCAGCGAGGAGCTGGGCTGGGACACGACGGTCACGGCGGGGGGCGTGTACGAGCTGCTGCGCGACGCGCACGAGCTGGTGCCCGGCATCACCGAGCTGCCGCTGACCGAGACCCGGGCCGGGCTGCGTCCCGGCTCCCCCGACAACGCGCCGCTGCTCGGACCGACCCGCCTCGAGGGACTGCTGCTGGCCACCGGGCACCACCGCAACGGAGTGCTGCTCACGCCGGTCACGGGAGACGTGATGGCGGAGCTGCTGACCGGCGGTGAGCTGCCGGAACAGGCCCGTCCGTTCACCCCGAAGCGTTTCGGCCCCGTCCCCGGCGCACTCCTGGAGCAGACCGCATGAACATCTCCGTCAACGGGGAGCGCCGGGAGATCACCCCGGGCACCGCTCTCGACACGCTCGTGAAGTCCCTGACGGTCGCGCCGTCCGGGGTGGCCGCCGCGGTCAACGAGACCGTCGTACCGCGCGGGGAGTGGCCGGGTACGGCGCTCGCCGAGGGTGACCGCGTGGAAGTACTGACCGCCGTACAGGGAGGCTGAGCCATGGCCGACGATCCGTTCGTGCTCGGGGGTACGTCCTTCTCCTCCCGGCTGATCATGGGGACCGGCGGTGCGCCCAGCCTGGAGGTGCTGGAGCGGGCGCTGGTCGCGTCCGGGACCGAGCTGACGACGGTCGCGATGCGGCGGGTGGATCCCGGCGTACGGGGGTCCGTGCTCTCGGTCCTCGAACGGCTGGGGATCCGGGTGCTGCCGAACACGGCGGGGTGCTTCACCGCCGGGGAGGCCGTGCTGACGGCCCGGCTGGCCCGGGAGGCGCTGGGGACCTCGATGGTCAAGCTGGAGGTCATCGCCGACGAGCGGACCCTGCTCCCCGACCCGATCGAGCTGCTTGACGCGGCGGAGACGCTGGTCGACGACGGGTTCACGGTGCTGCCGTACACCAACGACGATCCGGTGCTGGCCCGGAAGCTGGAGGACGTCGGGTGCGCCGCGGTGATGCCGCTCGGGTCGCCGATCGGGTCGGGGCTCGGGATCCGTAACCCGCACAACTTCCGGCTGATCGTCGAGCACGCGCGCGTGCCGGTGATTCTGGACGCGGGGGCCGGTACGGCGTCCGACGTGGCGCTGGCGATGGAGCTGGGCTGTGCGGGGGTGATGCTGGCGTCGGCGGTGACCCGGGCGCAGGATCCCGAACGGATGGCGTCCGCCATGCGGGCCGGGGTGGAGGCGGGGCGGCTGGCCCGGCTGGCCGGCCGGATCCCCTTCCGCCACTTCGCCGAGCCGTCGTCCCCCACGGAGGGCCTGGCCGCGTTCCACCCCGAGCACCCCGCGTTCTGACCGCCGGCCCCCTCCCGCCCGTCTCTCTCCCCCCCACGGACCCCCGAATCGGTTGGCCGAAAAGCCGGACTCTCCCGTGGGGGCCGAACACCGTCGGCGACCGCGGGACGTACGGGGGGAGCCCTGCCGGGCGCGTGGTGGGCGGCCGTCGGGGGCGCGCGTCGTCGGCGCGTGTGGGGCGCGTGGAGGGGCGCGCCGCGTCACAGGTGCGCTGCAAGTCGGTGGGGAAATCTGTCTCACCTGTGGGGGTTTCAGCCGGGGCTCGTACACTCGCGGGGTGGATACGACGCTTCAGGACCCCCTCGTCGGGCAGGTGCTCGACGGCCGTTATCGCGTCGACGCGCGAATCGCCGTCGGCGGGATGGCCACGGTCTACCGGGCCCTGGACGTCCGGCTGGACCGGGTGCTCGCGCTGAAAGTGATGCATCCGGCGCTCGCCGCCGACGGGTCCTTCGTCGAGAGATTCATCCGCGAGGCCAAGTCGGTCGCCCGGCTGGCCCACCCGAATGTCGTCCAGGTGTTCGACCAGGGGACCGACGGGCCGTACGTGTATCTCGCGATGGAGTACGTCGCCGGGTGCACCCTGCGTGACGTGCTGCGTGAGCGCGGCGCGCTGCAGCCGCGGGCCGCGCTGGACATCCTGGAGCCCGTGCTGGCCGCGCTGGGCGCCGCGCACCGCGCCGGGTTCGTGCACCGGGACATGAAGCCCGAGAACGTGTTGATAGGGGACGACGGGCGGGTCAAGGTCGCCGACTTCGGGCTCGTGCGGTCCGTGGACAGCGTCACCAACACCACCGGCGCGGTGCTCGGGACCGTGGCGTACCTGGCGCCCGAGCAGATCGAGAGCGGGGCCGCCGATCCCCGCGTCGACGTGTACGCGTGCGGTGTCGTCCTCTACGAGATGCTCACCGGCGAGAAGCCGCACGATTCGGACTCGCCCGCGGTGATCCTCTACAAGCATCTCCACGAGGACGTGCCGCCGCCGTCCGCCCTCGTGCCGGGGCTGGCCTACGAGCTGGACGGGCTGGTCGCCCACGGCACCGCCCGCAACCCCGAGGTCCGGCCGTACGACGCCGTCGCGCTGCTGGCCCTGGTGCGGCAGGCGCGGGCCACCCTGCGGGACGAGCAGCTGGACGCCGTACCTCCGCAGGCTCTCTCCGAGGCACATGACATAGCCGAGGACCGCACCAGCGTCATTCCGCGGTCGCTGGCCTCCCCCACGCTCGGCTTCGCTCGCGCGGGAGGACCCCCGTCCCGGCCGCTGCCCGTCGACGAACCGGACGACAAGGTCCTGATGACGAGCCGGTTCGAGGCGCCCCCGGTGCCGGAGCGGCGGCACGGGGCCCGCCGCCGGTCCCGGCGCGGGCTGGTCACGCTCGTCGTCGCCGTACTGGTCCTCTTCGGTGCCGGCACCGGTATCTGGTACATCAACTCCGGGCAGTTCACGAAGGTCCCGCCGCTGCTGTCGAAGACCGAGGCACAGGCCACCGCGCGGCTGAAGGAGGCCGGGCTCGACATCAAGAAGGTCGAGCACGCCTACAGCGACACGGTCAGGCGGGGCACGGTGATCAGCACCGACCCGGCGGCCGGCAAGCGCATTCGCAGCAACGACTCGGTGACGCTCACCATCTCGGACGGCCCGGAGACGGTGAAGGTGCCGGACGTGCAGGGCCGGACGCAGGCCCGGGCCAAGGCGCTGCTGAAGGCCGGCGGGCTCGAACCGGGCATGGTGACGCGGGAGTTCAGCGACGACGTGCCCAAGGGGTCGGTCATCTCCACCGATCCGGGTCCCGGGAGCAGGCGGCACGCGGGGACGGCGATCGCGCTCGTCGTCAGCAAGGGTTCGCCGGTCGACGTCCCGGATGTCACCGGTGACACCCTGGACGACGCCCGGCAGGAGCTTCAGGAGGCCGGGCTGAAGGTGACCGTTTCGGCCACCGAGGTCACTTCCGAGTACGACCAGGGGCAGGTGGCCCGGCAGACCCCGGCGGGCGACGCGCAGGCCGCCGAGGGCGACACGGTGACGCTGACGCTGTCCAAGGGCCCGGAGATGGTCGAGGTGCCGAACGTGGTCGGGGCCACGGTCGACGACGCGACGAAGCTGCTCGAGCAGTCCGGCTTCCAGGTCAAGGAGGACCGCGGGCTGTTCGGGCTGTTCGGCAACACCGTGAAGCGGCAGTCGGTGGACGCCGGGGAGCAGGCGCCCAAGGGGTCGACGATCACCATCACCATCCGGTGACCGGGGCCGGCCCATGGCGTGACACCCTTGACGGGTGAAGAGCCACCCGTCCCGTCCCTCCGGCACCCCGCGGTCCGGTCCCACCCGCAACCCCGTCGGCGGTCATGTCCCGGTGGCCGGTGGCCTGCACTCGGTGGGGCTGTCGTACGCCCGTGAGCTGAAGGCCGAGACCGTGCAGGTCTTCGTCGCCAATCCGCGTGGCTGGGCCACCCCGGCGGGCAGCCCCCGGCAGGACGAGGCGTTCCGGGCGGCCTGTGCGGAGGGGGCGATCCCGGCCTACGTGCACGCCCCCTACCTGATCAACTTCGGTTCGCACACCGAGGCGACGGCTCAGCAGTCGGTGGAGTCGCTGCGGCACTCGCTGCGGCGCGGGCGGGAGATCGGGGCGCTCGGGGTGGTCGTGCACACCGGGAGCGCCACCGGCGGGCGGGCCCGGGAGGTCGCGCTGAAGCAGGTGCGGGCATATCTGCTGCCGCTCCTCGACGAGCTCACCCATGACGACGACCCGTTCCTGCTCCTGGAGTCCACCGCCGGACAGGGCGCCTCGCTCTGCTCGCGGACCTGGGACTTCGGGCCGTACTTCGAGGCGCTGGACGCACATCCCAAGCTGGGCGTGTGCCTGGACACCTGCCATGTGTTCGCCGCCGGGCACGACCTGACCGGGCCGAGCGGCATGCACCAGACGCTGGACCTGCTGGTGGAGACGGTCGGCGAGGGACGGCTGAAGCTGATCCACGCCAACGACTCCAAGGACGTCGTCGGCGCGCACAAGGACCGTCACGAGAACATCGGTGCCGGGCACATCGGCGAGGATCCGTTCCGCGCGCTGATGACCCACCCGGCGACCGCGGGCGTACCGCTGATCATCGAGACGCCCGGCGGCAAGGAGGGGCACGCGGCCGACGTCGAGCGCCTCAAGCGGCTCCGCGACGGCTGACCGCGCCCGGGTCAGCCGACCGCCAGCGGCACCGCCGCCAGCAGCAGTCCCGCCCCGAGCAGCGCCATCGACCGGCGCAGCCACCGGTACTTCGCCGAGAGGATGACACTGACGTCCTGGAACTGGGTGAGCAGCCGGCCCACCCGGTCCGCGCCGACCTCGGCGGCGGCGCGGCGCAGCGCCTCCCGGTCGGTGACGGTGAGCGCGTCGGCGTAGAAGGTCGGGCCCGGTGCCGAGCGGAACGTACGGGCCGTACAGCACGAGGAGGCGGCCGCCACGCAGTTGCTCGCGGTGGTCGCCGTAGTCCGCCGGTTCCTGGAAGACCCGGCGCAGCCTGCGCAGTTCGTCCTCCGGGAGCGGGCGGCCCGTTACCGGAACGAGCCCCAAGCCTTCCCGGGAATACCCCAGGGGGGTATATATGTCGTTGTCTCAAGAGGGATCCGCACCTGACACCGGGGATCAGCCATGGACCACGACCACACCCTTCACGAGCACCACGGACACGACGAGCACCACGGGCACGCGGAACAGCCCCACACGCACCACGAAGCACACGGGACACACGCCGCGCGCGGCCCCGCCGGCGCCTCCTGGGCCATGGCCGTCCAGGCGACCCTGCACTGCCTCACCGGCTGCGCCATCGGGGAGGTGCTCGGCATGGTCGTCGGCACGGCCTTCGGCTGGGGGAACCTGCCCACCACGCTGCTGGCGATCGTGCTGGCGTTCTTCTTCGGCTACTCGCTCACCATGCGCGGAGTGCTGAGGGCGGGCGTCGACCTGCGCACCGCGCTGCGGGTGGCGCTGGCCGCGGACACCCTCTCGATCGCCGTGATGGAGCTGATCGACAACGGCACGATCCTGGTCTGGCCGGCCGCGATGGACGCCCAGCTGGGCGACGCGCTGTTCTGGGTCTCGCTGGCCGTCTCGCTGGTGATCGCGTTCGTGGTGACGACCCCGGTCAACAAGTGGACGATCGGCCGGGGCAAGGGACACGCGGTGGTGCACCGATACCACCACTGACCCGGCCCCGGGAACTCAGAGTTCCGGACCGTCCCCCGGCCCCTCCTGGTAGGAGTAGCGCTGCTCCTTCCAGGGGTCGCCGAGGTTGTGGTAGCCGCGCTCCTCCCAGAAGCCGCGCCGGTCGGCGGTCATGTACTCGATGCCGCGGACCCACTTGGGGCCCTTCCAGGCGTACAGCTGGGGGACGACCAGGCGCACCGGGAAGCCGTGCTCGGCGGTGAGGAGTTCGCCGTCCTTGTGGGTGGCGAAGATCGTGCGGTCGCCGGCGAAGTCCGCGAGGCGCAGGTTGGAGCTGAAGCCGTACTCCGCCCACACCATCACATGGGTGACGTCGGGAGCGGGCGGCGCGAGCTCCAGGACGGTCCACGCCGGGACCCCGCCCCACTCGGCGCCCAGCATGCTGAACTTGGTCACGCAGTGCAGATCGGCGACCACGGTGGTGTACGGCAGGGCCGTGAACTGCTCGTGGTTCCAGGTGTGCGGGCCCGCGTCGGCGGTGGCGCCGAACACCCTGAACTCCCAGCGCTCGGGACGGAACTTGGGCACCGGACCGTAGTGGGTGACCGGCCAGCCGCGCTGCAGCCGCTGCCCCGGCGGAAGCCCGGCTCCCGCGGCTTCTCTCGACGCGTGTTCCACCGGATGACCCATGCCTTCCATCCTGACAGACCACGGACGGTGCATCCGACCACGCAGATCTCTCAAAGATCAGCAAATCGGTCAACTAGCACCAAGTGCACCCTTACTTACTAAGTACGCACTTACTGGACGATCTTCCGTGCCGGTGCAATCATGCGCCGCACACACCCAGTGCGTCCCCCACGTACCCATGCGGAAGGAGCCTCTGCGATGCAGGGCGACCCCGAGGTCATCGAATTCCTCAACGAGCAGCTCACGGGTGAGCTCACCGCGATCAACCAGTACTTCCTGCACGCGAAGATGCAGGAGAACTTCGGCTGGTACAAGCTCGCGAAGTACACCCGGCACGAGTCGTTCGACGAGATGAAGCACGCCGAGGTGCTCACCGACCGGATTCTGTTCCTGGAGGGGCTGCCCAACTACCAGCGGCTCTTCCACGTGCGGGTGGGGCAGACCGTCAAGGAGATGTTCGAGGCGGACAAGCAGGTCGAGGTGGAGGCCATCGACCGCCTCAAGCGCGGGATCAAGGTGATGCGCGAGAAGGGCGACATCACGTCCGCGAACATCTTCGAGTCCATCCTGGAGGACGAGGAGCACCACATCGACTACCTCGACACCCAGCTGGACCTGGTGGAGAAGCTCGGCGAGGCGCTCTACATCTCGCAGATCATCGAGCAGCCCGAGAGCAGCTGAGTCACGCGGCTTCGTCGAGCGCGTCGTACTCCGAGAGATCCGGGAGATCGGTGGAGAGCACCGGGCGGCCCTGGTCGGCCAGCTCACGGCGGGGGCAGGCGCCCCGGCCGAGAATCGCCTGGATGCGACGGACGCACGAACCGCAGTCCGTGCCCGCCTTGCAGGCGGACGCTATCTGGCGAGGGGTGCAGGCCCCGTCCTCCGCGTGCTGCTTGACCTGCGCTTCGGTCACCCCGAAACAGCTGCAGACGTACACGCGGATTCACCTCCCGCCGGGATCGATCAGTGGTGCCGTCCCGATTGGTCGGTGAGGCAAACCTAACCTTACCCATCACCCGGCGAGTGCAAAAGTGGAGTGGGGCGCGGATCGCATGTGATCCGCGCCCCACTTCCCGCGAGACTCCCCGCGAGGCCGCCTACTGGTCGCGGTACATCTCCGCGACCAGGAACGCCAGGTCGAGGGACTGGCTGCGGTTCAGGCGCGGGTCACAGGCCGTCTCGTAACGCTGGTGCAGGTCGTCGACGAAGATCTCGTCGCCGCCGCCCACGCACTCGGTGACGTCGTCACCGGTGAGCTCGACATGGATGCCGCCCGGGTGGGTGCCGAGCGTCTTGTGGACCTCGAAGAAGCCCTTGACCTCGTCGAGCACGTCGTCGAAGCGGCGGGTCTTGTGGCCGGAGGCCGCCTCGTACGTGTTGCCGTGCATCGGGTCGGTGATCCAGGCGACGGTGGCGCCCGAGGCGGTGACCTTCTCGACCAGCTCGGGAAGCTTGTCGCGGACCTTGTCGGCGCCCATCCGGACGACGAAGGTCAGCCGGCCCGGCTCGCGGTCCGGGTCGAGGCGGTCGATGTACTTCAGCGCGTCCTCGGCCGTCGTCGTCGGGCCGAGCTTGAGGCCGATCGGGTTGCGGATCTTCGAGGCGAACTCGATGTGCGCGCCGTCCAGCTGCCGGGTGCGCTCACCGATCCACACCATGTGCGCCGAGACGTCGTACAGCTTGCCGGTGCGGGAGTCGACCCTGGTCAGGGCGGACTCGTAGTCCAGCAGCAGCGCCTCGTGCGAGGAGAAGAACTCGACCGTCTTGAACTCCTCGGGCTCCGCGCCGCAGGCCCGCATGAAGTTCAGCGCGTTGTCGATCTCGCGGGCGAGCTGCTCGTAGCGCTGGCCCGACGGGGAGGACTTCACGAAGTCCTGGTTCCAGGCGTGCACCTGGCGCAGGTCCGCGTAACCGCCGGTGGTGAAGGCACGCACCAGGTTCAGCGTGGAGGCGGACGCGTTGTACATCCGCTTCAGCCGCTCGGGGTCCGGGACGCGGGAGGCCTCGTCGAACGCGAAGCCGTTGACGGAGTCGCCCCGGTAGGTCGGCAGCGTCACCCCGTCACGGGTCTCGGTCGACTTGGAGCGCGGCTTGCTGTACTGGCCGGCGATCCGGCCCACCTTCACCACCGGGACGGACGCGGCGTACGTCAGCACGGCGCCCATCTGGAGGAGGGTCTTGAGCTTGTTGCGGATGTGGTCGGCCGACACCGCGTCGAAGGCCTCGGCGCAGTCGCCGCCCTGGAGGAGGAACGCCTCTCCCTTGGCGACCGCCGCCATCCGGGCGCGCAGCTGGTCGCACTCGCCCGCGAAGACGAGCGGCGGATACGACTCCAGCTCCGCAACGACTGCGCGCAGAGCCTCGGGGTCGGGGTACTCGGGCTGCTGCGCCGCGGGCAGGTCTCGCCAGGTGTTGCCGGCGCTCGGGCCGGTCTTAGCGTTCACGGTCACACCGTAAACATTACGGGGTCGTGTCGACTGTTTTTTCCCTGGCTCGACTGGTGAGACGGAGTGATTGCCCTGTGGACGGAGTGCGGGGTGCGGTAGGGTTTCCGCATGTTCGCGCTTTCGAACCAGAACTGGTGGTGGACCGCTTCTCCGGCGGCCCACTGACTGCGCGTACGCAAGACTTCGCGAAGGCCGCCCGAGGGGCGGCCTTCGGCGTTTCCGGGGCCGTTCCTCTCCACCTGCAAGGGACCGCAGAGGACTCATGGACCTGACCCAGCTGCTCCACGACGACCGCCCGTTCGCCCTGCTCCGCCGCCGTGCCCCCGGCCATGACGAGAGCACGGTGGAGGTGCTGCTCGGCCCGGTCACCGCGCGTGACCGGCTGGCCGCACTGCCCGAGGAGGGGCTCGCCCTGGTGCCCTTCCGCCAGATCCGCGAGCGCGGCTTCGACGTCCGCGACGACGGCACGCCCCTGCTGGTCCTCACCCCCGAGGAGACCCACACCCTGCCGCTGGCGGACGCCCTGGCCCAGCTGCCCGGGCACGCGGTGCGGGTCGAGGACGGGGGCTTCGACGTCGACGACGAGGAGTACGGGGAGATCGTCGGCCGGGTGCTGCGGGAGGAGATCGGCCGGGGCGAGGGCGCGAACTTCGTGATCCGGCGGACCTACCGGGGCCGGATCCCGGGCTTCGGCCGGGCCGACGCGCTCGCGCTGTTCCGGCGGCTCCTGGAGGGCGAGCGGGGCGCGTACTGGACGTTCGTGGTGCACACCGGGGACCGGACCCTGGTCGGCGCCAGTCCTGAGGTGCACGTCCGGATGTCCGGCGGCACGGTGGTCATGAACCCGATCAGCGGGACGTACCGCTATCCGGCCGAGGGGCCCACTCCGGACCACCTGCTCGGCTTCCTCGCCGACGGCAAGGAGATCGAGGAGCTGTCGATGGTCGTCGACGAGGAGCTCAAGATGATGTGCACGGTGGGTGACATGGGGGGCGTGGTGGTCGGGCCCCGGCTCAAGGAGATGGCCCACCTCGCGCACACGGAGTACGAGCTGCGCGGCCGGTCCTCGCTGGATGTGCGGGAGGTCCTGAAGGAGACCATGTTCGCGGCGACCGTCACGGGCTCGCCGGTGCAGAACGCCTGCCGGGTGATCGAGCGCTACGAGCCCCTCGGGCAGGACGGGGTCGGGCGTGGCTACTACGCGGGTGCGCTGGCCCTGCTCGGCCGGGACTCCGGCGGCGCCCAGACCCTGGACTCCCCCATCCTGATCCGCACCGCGGACATCTCCTCGGAGGGCCTGCTGCGGGTCCCGGTCGGCGCCACGCTGGTGCGCGGCTCGGACCCGGCGGGCGAGGTCGCGGAGACGCACGCGAAGGCGGCGGGGGTCCTCGCGGCTCTCGGGGTACGGCCGGCACGACCGCGTACCGAGGGGACGCGGCCCCGGCTGGCCGACGACCCCCGGGTGCGGGCCGCGCTGGACGGGCGCCGGGCCGCGCTGGCGCCGTTCTGGCTGCGGATGCAGGAGCGGACCGGGGAGCTGGCCGGACACGCGCTGGTGGTGGACGCCGAGGACACCTTCACCGCGATGCTCGCGCACGTGCTGCGGGCGGCCGGGCTCGACGTCACCGTCCGGCGCTACGACGAGCCCGGGCTGCGGGCGGCGGTGCTCGCCCACGAGGGGCCGGTGGTGCTGGGCCCGGGTCCCGGTGACCCGTCCGACCTGGACGATCCGAAGATGCGGTTCCTGCGGGAGCTCACGGCGACCGTGATCCGGGAGCACCGGCACGGGGTGCTGGGCGTCTGCCTGGGACACGAGCTGATCGCGGCCGAGCTGGGCCTGGACATCGTACGGAAGGAGGTGCCCTACCAGGGGGCGCAGACGACCGTGGACCTGTTCGGGCGCCCGGAGACGGTCGGCTTCTACAACAGCTTCGTGGCCCGCTGCGAGGAGGACACCGCGCGGGAGCTGGCGGCGCACGGCGTGGAGGTGAGCCGGGCGGCCAACGACGAGGTGCACGCCGTACGGGGGCCGGGGTTCGCCGGGGTGCAGTTCCACCCCGAGTCGGTGCTCACGCTGAACGGCGCCGCCGTGGTGCGGGAGCTGATCGGCCAGGTGCGCGGCACCGGCACGTTCTCCGAGCGGCGGCCGGCCCGGTAGTCCAGGACGTCCAAACCACAGGGTCCGCCCAGAAAGAACGCGTGCCGTCACGGTGACCGTGACGGCACGCGGACGGCCGTACCACGAGGTGCGTGGGGAACGGGATCCGGCGGTCAGCCGAAGAACACGCCGACCTCTTCGTACAGCTTCGGGTCGACGGTCTTCAGCCGGGCCGTGGCCTCCGCGATCGGCACCCGGACGATGTCGGTGCCGCGCAGCGCGACCATCTTGCCGAAGTCGCCGTCGCGGACGGCGTCGATGGCGTGCAGGCCGAAGCGGGTGGCCAGCCAGCGGTCGAAGGCGCTGGGCGTACCGCCGCGCTGGATGTGCCCGAGGACGGTGGTCCTGGCCTCCTTGCCGGTGCGCTTCTCGATCTCCTTGGCCAGCCACTCGCCGACCCCGGACAGCCGGACGTGCCCGAAGGAGTCCAGCGACCCGTCCTTGAGCACCATCTCGCCGTCCTTCGGCATGGCGCCCTCGGCGACGACCACGATCGGGGCGTACGACGCCTTGAAGCGGGAGGTGACCCAGGCGCACACCTGGTCGACGTCGAAGCGCTGCTCGGGGATGAGGATGACGTTGGCGCCGCCGGCGAGGCCGGAGTGGATGGCGATCCAGCCGGCGTGCCGGCCCATCACCTCGCAGACCAGGACCCGCATGTGGGACTCGGCGGTGGTGTGCAGCCGGTCGATGGCCTCGGTGGCGATGCCGACCGCGGTGTCGAAGCCGAAGGTGTAGTCGGTGGCGGACAGGTCGTTGTCGATGGTCTTCGGTACGCCGACGACAGGCACGCCGTACTCGTCGGTGAGGCGGGCGGCGACGCCGAGGGTGTCCTCGCCGCCGATCGCGATGAGCGCCTCGACCTCCAGCTTGGCGAGGTTGTCCTTGATCCGCCGGATGCCGTCCTCCTGCTTCAGCGGGTTGGTCCGCGAGGAGCCGAGGATGGTGCCGCCGCGGGGCAGGATGCCGCGCACGGCGGGGATGTCGAGGCGGACGGTGTCGCCCTCGAGGGGTCCGCGCCAGCCGTCCCGGAAGCCGACGAAGTCATAGCCGTACTCCTGCACGCCCTTGCGGACGATGCCCCGGATGACGGCGTTGAGCCCGGGGCAGTCGCCGCCTCCGGTCAGTACTCCGACCCGCATGGAAATGTCCCTTCGCCGCGGTTGCCTGGTGGGACTCACGCTAATGGTGATCCAGCTCACACAGGGATGGGCGCGGAAGGGCAATTCCGGTGAATTGTCGGGCGGTTGGTTTACGTCCGGGCCGCGAAGATCAGATCAGCCGCCTTCCGGACCGTCGTCGAGGCCGCGCTCTATGGCGTATCGGACCAGCTCCACCCTGTTGTGCAACTGGAGCTTGCCGAGGGTGTTCTGGACGTGGTTCTGGACCGTGCGGTGCGAGATGACCAGCCGCTCGGCGATCTGCTTGTAGCTCAGGCCCTTGGCGACCAGCCGCAGCACCTCGGTCTCGCGGTCGGTGAGCCGGGGCGCGTCGGGACCACCGGCGTCCGCGGCCGGCACCGGCTCGGAGGCCAGCCGGCGGTACTCGCCGAGCACCAGACCGGCGAGGCCCGGCGTGAACACCGGGTCACCGACGGCGGTTCGGCGGACCGCGTCCAGCAGTTCCTCGGTCGAGGCCGACTTCAGGAGGTAGCCGGTCGCGCCGGACTTCACCGCCTCCAGCACGTCGGCGTGCTCCCCGCTCGCCGAGAGCACCAGCACACGCAACGCCGGGTTGTGGCCGACGAGTTCCTTGCAGACCTGGACGCCGGGCTTGGCGGGCAGGTTGAGGTCCAGGACGAGGACGTCGGGCGCGGCCGCCTTGGCGCGGCGCACCGCCTGCTCGCCGTCCCCCGCGGTGGCGACCACCTCGAAACCGGACTCGGCCAGATCCCGGGCGACCGCGTCGCGCCACATGGGGTGGTCGTCGACCACCATGACCCTGATGCTCATCGCCGCTCCGCCTTCCCCAGGGAGACCTTCGGTACCTTCAGCTCTACTTCCGTGCCCTGCCCGGGAGTCGAGAACAGCTCGGCGCTGCCGCCGAGGTCGCGCAGCCGCCCCCGGATCGACTGGGCCACCCCGAGCCGCCCCTCCCCCTCGGCCTGGGCGAGCCGGCCCTCCGGGATGCCGGGGCCGTCGTCCCGTACGGTCACCACGATCTCGCCGGGCTCGTCCTCGACCAGGATCCAGGCCCGCGCCCCGTCCCCCGCGTGACTGCGCACATTGTCCAGGGCGGCACCGACGGCGGCCGCCAGCTCGCGCGCCGCACCCGGCGGCAGCTCCACCGGCGCCCCGGGCTCGGCCAGGCTCACCCGTGCTCCGGCGTACGGCGCGAGCAGCGCGCGCAGGTCGACGGGACCGGCGTCGTCCGGCTCCTCGACGAGGCGTACGACCGCACCCTGGGCCGCGTCCTCGGAGGCCCGGGAGAGCGGCACCAGACCGCCGGAGACCAGGGTGCGCAGCGCCACCTCCTGCTCCCCCGCCATCCGGCCCAGTGCGGCCGCCTCGCCGCCGAGGACCGCGCCGCGCCGCTGCACCATCGCCAGCACCTGGAGCACGCTGTCGTGGATGTCCCGGGCGAGCCGCTCCCGCTCCCGGGTCGCCGCCTCGATCTCCAGGGCGCGGGCCAGGGTGCGCTCGGAGGCGCGGGCCACCTCGACGACGTACCCGATGGCGATGGAGGCGACCCAGACCAGGATCACGTTGTGGACGGTGTCGCGGGCCGGGTGGCCGCGCTCGACCATGTTGGCGGCCGCGACCGGTGTGGAGGCGAACGCGGCCCAGCGCCAGCCGCCCTTGAGGGCGTAGGCGAGGACCGAGCCGGCGGTCCATATCGACGGCAGGGTCGGGCCGCCGCGGTCGATGTGCGTCTGGGTGACCACCCAGGGGGTCAGCACGATGCCGGTGAGCGCGATCGCCAGGTCGACGGCGAGGAAGCGCTTGGTGCAGGCCGCCGCGCTCTGCACGCGGGGCAGGGTCGCCAGCGTCCAGACGGTCAGGACGGCGTAGTAGGCGATCGCGACACCCGCGCGGTCGTACTCGTCGTAGGCGGACGCGAACAGGCCGATCGCGTACAGCAGGGTCAGCACGCGGTAGCCGGTGAGGGCACGCCACAGGGGCAGCTCGACCGACATCCGTATGACGCGTTCCCGCTTTGTCATCTCCCCCAGTCCCCCCCGGTCCCCCGGTCCCTCCGGTCCCCCTTGCCGCCGGTCTAGGACTCGGCGGCCTTCTTCTCGGCCCTCGCCGCCTCCTTCTCGGCCTTGGCGGCCTCCGCGATCTGCCGCTTGGCAGCGGTCGCGTAGATGTCGACGTACTCCTGGCCGGAGAGCTTCATGATCTCGTACATGACCTCGTCGGTCACCGCGCGCAGCACGAACCGGTCGTGCTCCATGCCCTGGTAACGGCTGAAGTCCAGCGGCTTGCCGATCCGGATGCCCGGCCGCATCAGCTTGGGCATCACCTGCCCCGGCGGCTGGATCTTCTCCGTGTCGATCATGGCGACCGGGACGACCGGGGCGCCCGTCGCGAGCGCCACGCGCGCGAGGCCGCCGGGCTTGCCCCGGTAGAGCCGGCCGTCCGGCGAGCGGGTGCCCTCCGGGTAGATGCCGAACAGCTCGCCGCGCTCCAGTACGTCCATGCCGCTCCGCACCGCCGCCTCACCGGCGCCGCGCCCGCCGGAGCGGTCCACCGGGAGCTGGCCGACGCCCTTGAAGAAGGCGGCCGTGAGGCGGCCCTTCACGCCGGGCGTGGTGAAGTACTCGGCCTTCGCGATGAAGGTGACCTTGCGGTCCAGCACCGCGGGCAGGAAGAACGAGTCCGAGAAGGACAGGTGGTTACTCGCCAGGATCGCCGGGCCCTCGGCCGGGACGTTCTCCAGGCCCTCCACCCAGGGCCTGAAGGTGACCTTCAGCGGTCCCCCGATAGCGACCTTCATCGCGCCGTACAACAACCGAGTGCCTCCCGTTTCCGTCGATGAGACCTTAACCCGCAGCGCCGGGAATGGCCCCGACGACCCTGGTCGGTGTCAGTGCCGTCGCGTACGGTGAAGGACATCCGAAGTCGTCGTTCGGGCCTCTCTCAGTTCCTGCCCCCTCTCATGAATTGGAGACCGAAGGTGCCGGTTCTCCCTGGAGCCGAGCCGTACCGCCATGACGGCGGGGAGGTCGGTGTCCTGCTCTGCCACGGTTTCACCGGCTCGCCCCAGTCGCTGCGCCCCTGGGCGGAGCACCACGCGGCACACGGCCTCACCGTGGCCCTGCCCCTGCTGCCCGGGCACGGCACCCGCTGGGAGGACATGCAGGTCACCGGCTGGCAGGACTGGTACGCGGAGGTGGACCGCGAGCTGCGGCTGCTGCGCGAGCGCTGCTCCCAGGTGTTCGTGGCGGGCCTGTCCATGGGCGGCGCCCTGGCGCTGCGGCTCGCCGCCAAGAACGGGACGGGTGTGGACGGCGTGGTGATCGTCAACCCGGCGAACAAGGTGCACGGCCTGTCCGCGTACGCCCTTCCGGTGGCCCGGCACCTCGTCCGCACGACGCCGGGCATCGCCAGTGACATCGCCAAGCCGGGCTCCGCCGAGGTGGGGTACGACCGGGTGCCGCTGCATGCCGCGCACTCGCTGCGGAACTTCTTCCGCCGGGTGGACGGCGAGCTTCCGCAGGTGACCCAGCCGCTGCTGCTGCTGCGCAGCACCCGGGACCATGTGGTCCCGGCGGTGGATTCGGCCCGGATCCTGAGCCGGGTGTCCTCCACGGACGTAACCGAGGTAGTGCTGGAACAGAGTTACCACGTGGCGACGTTGGACCACGATGCGGACCGGATCTTCGAGGAGAGCCTCGCCTTCATCGGCCGGCTCGCACCCAGTGTCGGCAAGGAAGGGACGGCCGCAGTTGGCTGAGCACGACTCCGACCGCGAGGACCGCGAGCCGGACGAGAAGGGGGTGCCCTTCGACGAGGCAGCCGCCTGGGCGGCGATCGTCGCGGGGTACGGCGAGGAGCCGCCGGACCCGCCGGGCGCCTCGCCCTACAAGCCGGTGGAGGACCTGGCGCTGCCGGCCATGGAGGAGGACGCCGCCGAACCCGCGGCGGCCGAGGAACAGCGGCCCGCGCAGCCCCTGGGCAGTTCCATCTCCTTCGCGCCCGGGGTGGGCCCGCGGGACTACACGGCGCCGGAGCCGTCCGAGGACGACTTCGACGATGACGACGAGGGGCACTTCGTGCCGCCCGAGCCGCCGCCGCTGCCGGACTCCGACACGACCGCCAGGTTCGCCTGGCTGGGCGTGGTGGGCGGTCCGATCCTGCTCCTGCTCGCTGTGCTGCTCGGCTGGGACATGACCTGGTGGCTGGCGACGCTGGGGATCGGCGGGTTCCTCGGCGGCTTCGTCACCCTGGTGACCCGGATGAAGACGGACGACGACGAGGACGAGGACCCGGGGCGCGGCGCCGTGGTCTGAGACTCACCGCGACCGCGGCTCCCTGCTAGGACGCCGGGATGGGTGAGGGCGGCCAGGACCGGCAGATGGGCAGAGCCTCCCGACGCCGCCCTCGCGTGGCTCGGCCCGGGGGCCTCGCAGGCTTCGGGCGGCTGCGCCGGACTCCGTCCGGCGGCTCCGGTTCAGGCCGCGGGCACCCGAAGCGCGGCCAGGACGGGCAAGTGGTCCGTCGCCCTGGCGAGGTCGGCGTCGGTCACGCCCGGCTGCTCCAGGGGCACCCCGCAGCCGAGCACCTCGATGCCCTTCGTCGCGAAGATCGCGTCGATGCGCTGGTGGGGGTCGGTGGACCCGGAGGTGAACTCGCCGCCCCAGGGTGCGGTGGTACGGCAGTCCTGGAAGGCGTCGGCCAGGCGGCGGAAGGTGCGGCCGTCGGGGCGGTCGTTCAGGTCGCCGCCGGCGATGGCGTGCGCCACGTCCATGCCGGCGACCCGGTCGAGCAGCATGCCGCCCTGCTCGTACCGCTCCTCCTGCTGGAGGCTGAGGTGGAAGCTGGTGACGCCGAGGCGGGCGCGGCCGAAGCGGACGACGGCGGTCGCCAGGCCGCGGCGGTGCAGGCCGGGGGTGAGGGGCAGGAGCACGTCCTCGGTGCGCTCCACGGTGGCGCGCAGGTCGCAGAGGACGGCCGGGCCGGCCGCGGTCGCCCCGCCGGTGAGGATCACCAGGTCGGAGGCGGCGGCCAGGCGGGCGAGCTTCTTGCGCCAGCGGAAGAACCGGGGGGCTTCCTGGATCAGGACCAGGTCGGGGGCGCAGGCCTTGATGACACGGGCCAGGGCCTGGGTGTCGTCCCGCATGGAGCGGATGTTGTAGCTGAGGACGCGGATGACGGCGGAACCGTCGGGCTCTGTGTGGGAGTTGGGGAGCGGCGCCATGTGGATCAATGTACGCCCACCGGGTGGGGGCGCGAGGTGGGTGGGCGACTGCCGGTCGTGTGTGGCTGGTCGCGCGGTTCCCCGCGCCCCCGCAAAAAAGCAGGTGGGACTCGCGGGCGGCACTTACATGATCGGGTCGGGCTCCCTCGCGAGGTCGGCCGCGCCGACCAGGCCCGCCTCGTTGCCCAGCTGGGCGGCGATGACCTCGGCCACCGGGCGCCAGTTGCCGCCTACCAGCCAGCGCTTGTAGGACTTGCGGATCGGGTCCAGGACCAGTTCGCCCTCGTCGGAGAGGCCGCCGCCGACGATGAAGGCGGAAGGGTCGAAGAGGGAGGCCAGGTCGGCGAGGCCGGCGCCGGCCCAGCGGGCGAGCTCGCGGTAGGAGTCGACGGCTACCGGGTCGCCCTGGCGGGCGGCCATGGAGATGTGCTTGCCCTCGATGCCGTCGGGGCTGCCGTCGCCGAGGCCGAGCAGGACCTCGGCCGCCTCGGGGGTGGCGTTGGCGCGCTGCTTGGCGTAGCGGACGAGGGCGCGGCCGGAGGCGTACTGCTCCCAGCAGCCCTGCGAGCCGCAGCCGCACAGCAGCCCGTCCGGGACCATGCGGATGTGACCGAACTCGGCGGCGACGCCGAAGTGCCCGCGGCGCAGCTTGTTGCCGATGATGATGCCGCCGCCGAGGCCGGTGCCGAGCGTGATGCAGATGACGTTGCGGTGGCCCTTGCCGGCGCCGAACTTGTACTCGCCCCAGGCGGCGGCGTTGGCGTCGTTCTCCACGACCACGGGGAGGCCGACGCGGGCCTCGACCTTCTCCTTCAACGGCTCCTGGCGCCAGTCGATGTTGGGCGCGAAGTAGACCGTGGAGCGCTGCCGGTTCACATAGCCGGCGGCACCGATGCCCACGCCGACGATCTCGTGCCCGGCGCGCGCACCCTCTACGGCGGAAGCAATGGCGTCCACGATGCCCTCGGGCGTGCCCGGGGTCGGCACCTTGTGGGTCGAGAGGATGTTGCCTTCCTCATCGACCACGCCGGCCGCGATCTTCGTGCCGCCGATGTCGACGCCGATGGTGAGTCCCATGAATCCCTCAGTTTCGGTCGAGCCCCGCTACGGCCAACCGTACCCGAGGGGGATGTCAGTCGAGGTCGATGCGTTCGCCGGGGCCGGGGTCGTCGCCCTTGTCCTGGCCGCCGGAGGCCCAGCGGGTCTCCTGCGCCTGGACCGCGGAGCGGTAGGCGGCGAGGAGCTCGGTGCCGGCCGCGGCCAGGTGGTCGAAGACGTCGGGGTTGCGCTCTATGACGGGCTCGACGGCGTTCTTCGCCTGCTGCACGACCTGCCGGACCACCTGCTGGGCGGCGGGCCCGGCGACCGCCCCGAGGAGCGGGGTCTGGATGCCGGAGAGCTTGTCGGCGACGACGTCGACGAGCTTGCGCAGTTCCTCGGCGGCCGACCCCGGGGTGGGGCCGTACTGGGCGCGGCGGCGGGCCTTCTCCGACTCCAGGTCCTCGGCACAGGCCGTGGCCCAGGCGTCGTCGTCGGTCACTCGTACGTCGTCCGCGGCCTCGGAGGCGTCGGCTGTGGGGCGCTCTTCGCTCATGACGGACTCCTGACTACGGTTCGTCTCTACGACGTTACCCGAACGGGCGTACCGGATTCACTGTCAGCGCGGCCACAGATCCGGGTCCGGCGCGAAGCGCAGCCGCAGTTCGCCGTCGCGCAGCGCGGCCCCGGCGACGGTGCAGCGGCGCAGGGCCGACGGGAGCGCGACGATCCGGCGGAAGCCGCCGACGGTGATCACGAGTTCGTCGCCGCGCCGGACGAGGTCGAGGCCGTCCCGTATCGCACCGGGCAGCGGGATGTGCCAGACGAGGACGCCGTCCTCCTCGATACGGTCGGCGACGGGCCACTCGACCGGTGCGGGCGCGATGTTGACGCCGGGCACGGTGAGAGCCGCGAGGTCCTCGGTACCGCGCGGGTCGTGCCCGAGGTGGGGCACGGGGGTGACGTCGAACGTCTCCGCCCAGTCGTCGAGGGCCTTGCGCTGCTGCGCGACGAGGCCGTGCAGCGGGGTGTCCTCGGGCAGCACGCGGTTGGCGACCAGGGCCTCGGTGCGCAGGCCGCGCAGGGCGAGGCCGAGGCGGGCGGTGCGGACCGCGTCGGCGCCGGCCGGACCGGGCTCCGCGACCAGGCGCACGGCGGTGCGGCGGTCGGCGAGGACGGCCTCCACCGCGGCCAGCTCGACGTCCCAGCGGGCGGCCGTCTCGTAGAGCCAGTCGGCGGGCATGGGGACGCCGGCCAGCCGGCCGAGGACCGGGCGCAGGGCGCGGGCCGCCTGCCGCTCGGGCGGCAGCAGCCGGCGCAGGTAGCGGCGCAGCTCCTCGGGGAGGGCGAGCAGGGCGAGGGCGTGCGGGGCGGGCGGGAGGTCCACGACGAGCAGCTCGTACCGCTCGGAGAGGGCGGCGTCGCGCAGGGCGCGCAGCAGGGACAGCTCCTCGGCGCCGGGCAGCGGGGTGAGCTCCTCGGCGTCCAGGCGGGAGGCGCCCAGCAGGTCGAGGACGCCCGCGGCGCGGGTCTGGAAGTCGGTGAGGTCCTCGCGGAAGCGGGCGGCGGCGTCGGGGCGCCAGGCGGTGAGGGTGGGGGTGAGGCGGGTGGGCTCCGGTCCTGTCGCCGCGCCCAGAGCGGCGCCGAGGGTGTCCGTGCGGTCGGCGCCGAGGACGAGGGTGGGGGTGCCCTCGGCCGCGGCGCGCAGGGCGGTGGCCGCGGCGACGGTCGTACGACCGCTGCCGCCCGGCCCGGTGATCAGGATGGTGCGCATGGGGGTGAACCGTAACGGACGTCGGCCTCCCTTGAAGGTGCCCGGCGCTGGAGCCGGGGCGGGGGTGGGGGTGGGGTCGCTCACCGGCGCTTGCAGGGTGCCTCCCCCAGAGGGGGTACCCCCAGCGCCCACCCGTGCCGCCTGGGGGCACCTCCCGGGCCCTTGAGGCACTGGGGGAGGCACGACTGCCCGCGGCTGAAGAGAAGCGGCCGACGAAGCGCCCCGAAAGGGGAGCGGGGCTGTGCCGATGTGCGGCTCCGCCGCGTGGGCGCGACCAGCCCCGACCGGCCCGCGGCCGAACCGTGCGACCAGCCCCCACTCACCGGCGGTCGAAAAGCTACGCGCCCGCCTCCACCCGCTTCTTCAGCCCCGCCAGCGCCCGGTCGATGATGACCTTCTCGGCCTTGCGCTTGATCATCCCGAGCATCGGGATCTTCACGTCCACCGTCAGCGAGTAGGTGACCTCGGTCGCCCCCGCGCCCGCCGGCTTCAACAGGTACGACCCGTCCAGCGACCGCAGCATCTGGGACTTCACCAGCGTCCAGGACACCTCGTTGTCACCGGTCCACGTGTAGCCCAGCGTCTGGTCGTCCTTGATCGCACCCGCGTCCATGACGAGGCGGACCTGCTCGGCCCGGCCCTTCGCGTCGGTCTTCAGCACCTCCGCCTCCTTCACCTCACCGGTCCAGTCCGGGTAGCGGGCGAAGTCGGCGATCACCGCCATGACGTCGGCCGGGGCCGCCTCGATCGTGATGCTCGAGCTGGTGTGTTCCGCCATCGCCGTGGCTCCTCCAGATGCGGGCCGGTGAGACCGGTACAAGGGGTCTCCGTGCGCGAGCGTGCGCACGCGTGTGCAGCGTGAAGGCTACCGCGCGTCCGACCAGGCGACTTCACCCCCGTCCGGGGCCGTCGTCACCATTCCAGCGCCCAGGGCCGGCCGGTACCGGCGAAGTGCCCGACGTTCACGCACTCGGTGGCCCCGATCCGCATCCGCTTCACCAGCGGCTGGTGGACATGTCCGAAGAGCGAGTAACGCGGCCTGGTGCGCCGGATCGCGTCGAGCAGCGCCCGGCTGCCCCGTTCGAAACGGCGCGCCACCGTGTCGTACACCAGCTCCGGCACCTCCGGCGGAATGTGCGTGCACAGCACGTCGACCTCGCCGAGCGCCTCGATCTTGGCCGCGTACTCCTCGTCGGAGACCTCGTAGGGGGTGCGCATCGGCGTCCGCAGCCCGCCGCCCACGAAGCCGAAGACCCGGCCGCCGATCTCCACCCGCTGTCCGTCGAGGATCGTGGTGCCCGGTCCCGCGTACTCCGGCCAGAGCGGCGGGATGTCGACGTTGCCGTAGGTGGCGTACGTCGGGGTCGGGAACGCCGCGAACATCTCGGCGTACTGCTTGCGCACCGCCTTCTCGATCGCGGTCGCCCGGTCCATGCCGATCCCGCTCCACAGCCGGGCCCCCAGCTCCCGGGCCTCCTCGAAGCGGCGGGCGGTGCGGAGTTCGACGAGGCGGTCGGCGTTCTCGACGCCGAACAGGTCGGGGAAGATGCCGCGCGAGTGGTCGGCGTAGTCGAGGAAGAGGACCAGGTCGCCGAGGCAGATCAGGGCGTCGGCGCCGTCGCCGGCCCTGGCCAGGTCACGGGCGTTGCCGTGGACGTCGCTGACCACGTGGACACGGGTCGTTCGGTTGCCGGAGGGTGTGGCTGCCATGGTGATCAAGCGTAGGCCTGTGCGGCAAACGTGAACAGGCGGTGGCCGGGCCTGGGGTTACTGGTCAGTCACTAAAGCCGTGGACTACCGTACGCGAAGGAACACCAACCTGTGTGACGCACCGAACATCTCGCCGGGACCCCCTGTCGAAGAAGCCATACCGACGGGTAACGTCCGGGCAGTCCAGTCGTGCTCAGGATTTCAACCAACGGATCATGTGGCCCGTGGCGAAGCCCTGAGTACCTGCCCGAGCCTTGGACCGCACCGTCGCATCGCACAACGTCGTGGCGCCGGCGCCCTATGAGGAGCAGCAGTCTTGCGCGAGTTCAGCCTTCCGGCTTTGTACGAGGTCCCCGCGGACGGCAATCTGACCGACATCGTCCGCAGAAACGCCGCGCAGCATCCCGATGTCGCCGTCATGGCCCGCAAGGTCGGCGGTGTCTGGCAGGACGTGACCGCCGCGACCTTCCTGACCGAGGTGCACACGGCCGCCAAGGGCCTCATCGCCTCCGGCGTGCAGCCGGGCGACCGGGTCGGCCTGATGTCCCGCACCCGCTACGAGTGGACGCTCCTCGACTTCGCGATCTGGTGCGCGGGCGCGGTCACCGTGCCGGTGTACGAGACCAGCTCGCCGGAGCAGGTGCAGTGGATCCTCAGCGACTCCGGCGCGACCGCCTGTGTCGTCGAACTCGACACCCATGTGGCCGCCGTCGAGTCGGTGCGCGAGACGCTGCCGGCCCTCAAGCAGGTCTGGCAGATCGAGGCCGGCGGCCTGGAGGAGCTGGGCCGGCTCGGCCAGGGCGTCACGGACGCGACCGTCGAGGAGCGCAGCTCGCAGGCGAAGGCGGACGACCCGGCGACCATCGTCTACACCTCGGGGACGACGGGCCGTCCCAAGGGGTGCGTCCTCACCCACCGCAACTTCTTCGCCGAGTGCGGCAACATCGTGGAGCGCCTGCGCCCGCTGTTCCGCACCGGTGAGTGCAGTGTGCTCCTCTTCCTTCCGCTCGCCCACGTCTTCGGCCGGCTCGTGCAGATCGCCCCGATGATGGCGCCGATCAAGCTGGGCTGCGTCCCGGACATCAAGAACCTCACCGACGAGCTGGCCGCGTTCCGGCCGACGCTGGTCCTCGGCGTCCCGCGGGTCTTCGAGAAGGTCTACAACTCGGCGCGGGCCAAGGCGCAGGCGGACGGCAAGGGCAAGATCTTCGACAAGGCCGCGGACACCGCGATCGCGTACAGCAAGGCGCTGGACACGCCGTCGGGCGCGTCCCTCGGCCTGAAGATCAAGCACAAGACCTTCGACAAGCTCGTCTACAGCAAGCTGCGGGCGGTGCTCGGCGGCCGGGGCGAGTACGCGATTTCCGGCGGCGCCCCCCTGGGCGAGCGCCTGGGTCACTTCTTCCGCGGCATCGGCTTCACGGTCCTGGAGGGCTACGGCCTGACCGAGTCCTGTGCCGCGACCGCGTTCAACCCCTGGGACCGGCAGAAGATCGGCACGGTCGGCCAGCCGCTGCCCGGCTCGGTGATCCGGATCGCGGACGACGGCGAGGTGCTGCTGCACGGCGAGCACCTGTTCCGGGAGTACTGGAACAACCCCGGCGCGACGGCCGAGGCGCTGGCCGACGGCTGGTTCCACACCGGTGACATCGGCACCCTGGACGAGGACGGCTACCTCAGGATCACCGGCCGCAAGAAGGAGATCATCGTCACCGCGGGCGGCAAGAACGTCGCCCCGGCCGTGATCGAGGACCGCATCCGCGCGCACGCGCTGGTCGCGGAGTGCATGGTGGTGGGCGACGGGCGGCCGTTCGTGGGCGCGCTGGTCACCATCGACGACGAGTTCCTGGGCCGCTGGGCGGCCGAGCACGGAAAGCCGGCGGGTTCCACCGCGGCGTCGCTGCGTGACGACCCGGACCTGATCGCTGCGGTCCAGGACGCTGTCGACGACGGCAACGCCGCGGTGTCGAAGGCGGAATCGGTGCGGAAGTTCCGCATTCTGGCCTCCCAGTTCTCGGAGGAGTCGGGCCACCTGACGCCGTCCCTGAAGCTCAAGCGCAATGTGGTGGCGAAGGACTACGCGGACGAGATCGAGGCCCTCTACCAGAAGTAGAGCGGCACTTGACCGGGGTGTCCGCTCGGGTCCCCGCTCACAGGTCCTCGGCGAGAACCCGTTCCATCGTCCGCTCGGCGAGCGCGGTGATGGTCACGAACGGGTTCACGCCGATGTTCCCGGGCACCAGCGAGCCGTCCGTGACGTACAGCTTCGGATACCCCTTCACCCGGCCGTAGTCGTCGGTCGCCTTGCCCAGCACGCAGCCGCCCAGCGGGTGGTAGCAGAAGTCGTCCGCGAACACCTTGCCGGACGACCCGAACAGGTCGTACCGGTAGATCGTGGCGTTGGCCAGGTTGATCCGGTCGAACAGTTTCTTGGCCATGGCGACCGAGACCGCGCTCTGGGCCGCGGTCCAGCCCAGCTTCACCCCGTCGCTCGCGGCGTCGTAGGTGAAGGAGGCCCGTTGCGGGTTCTTGGTGATCGCCAGGTACAGGCTGACCCAGGTCTCGAACCCGATGGGCAGCGGGGCGATCTCCGCGAAGACCGGGTTGTCGGTGTTGGCCCAGTCGTCGATGCCCATCACCGGCATGGTCGCCTGGTTGGCCCCGGTGGTGTCCCAGATGTGGTTGGCGCGCCCGAGCATGGTGTTGCCGTTGGTGCTCCAGCCGGCGCCGACACTGGCGTTGAGCGCGGGCAGCGTCCCGGTGTCGCGGGCCCGTACGAGCAGTTCGGTGGTCCCGAGGCTCCCGCCGCCGAGGAACAGGTAGGTGCAGCTGTACTGCTTGGTCTCGACGACGGCACCGGTCACGTCGATCCGGTCGACGCCGAGCAGCCAGCCGCCGTCGGCCGCCCGGCTGACGGACTTCACCTTCTCCATGGTGTGGATGGTGAGGTTGCCGGTGCCGAGGGCGGCGGCGAGATAGGTCTTGTCGAGGCTCTTCTTGCCGTAGTTGTTGCCGTAGATGACCTCCTGCGCGAGCGCGGACTTCGTGGCGGTGCCGGCGGCTTCCTTCTGCATGTACCCGAAGTCGTAGACGTTGGGCACGAAGGTGGTCTTGAGGCCGGCGTTGGCGGCGGCCTTCCTGGAGGTCCGGGTGAACCGGTACCACTCGGTCGACTCGAACCAGGTGGCGTCGACGGTGTTGACGCCGAGCATGGAACGGGCGCGCGGGTAGTACGTGTTGTACATCGCGCTCGCGTCCACGGTCGGGAACTGCTCGGCGAAGTACGACTGGAGCGGGGTGACCGCCATCCCCCCGTTGACCAGCGAGCCCCCGCCCACACCGCGCCCGACGTACACGGACATGTTGTCGTAGTGCACCCGGTCCAGGACGCCGGGATAGGGGGTGATGTCCTTGTTGACGACGTCCAGCCAGAGGAAGCTGGCGAGCGGCGCCTCCGTGCGGGACTTGAACCACATGGATCTCTTGTCCGGGGCGGCGGTGGAACAGAAGACCTTGCCGTCGGAGCCGGCCGTGTTCCACAGCTGCCCCATCTCGATCATCAGGGTCCGCACGCCGGCCTGTCCGAGCCGGAGCGCGGCCACGGCCCCGCCGTACCCGGAACCGACCACGATCGCGGGCGCGTTGTCGACGGCGGCCGCCTCCTCGGCGGCCTGCGCCGACTGGAGCCCGACTCGGGTGAGACCGGCCGCGGCGGCGGTCTGGAGGGCGATCATGCCCAGGATGTGACGTCTAGTCAGCTGACGCTGCATCAGTTTTGCTGTCATGCGCGCAGCATGTGCGGATTTTCCGGTTCCGCCTAGGCCTGCGACAGACTTAGTGACAACGCGCCCCACAGGGGCACGGGGAACTGCGCGACCAGCCACAACGCACCCGCGGACGAACCGCGGCCCAGCCCCCTACAGCAACGCCTTCAGCCGCTCCGCGAGGAGGTCCCACCGCCACTTCTCCTCAACCCACCGCCGCCCGCGCTCCCCCATCCGCTGACGCAGTTCGGAGTCGCCCAGGAGCGCCACGATCCGTTCGGCGGCCTCCTCAGGCGAACCGCCCCGCACCACCCACCCGGTCTCCCCGTCGAGCACCGCGTCCGGCGCCCCGCCGGAGTCCCCCGCCACCACCGGCAACCCGGTGGCCGAGGCCTCCAGGTACACGATCCCGAGCCCCTCCACGTCCAGCCCGCGCCGCCGGGTCCGGCAGGGCATCGCGAACACGTCACCGGCGCCGTAGTGCGCGGGCAGCTCGGCCCACGGCACGGCCCCCGTGAACCGCACCGACGCCTCGACCCCCGTCTCCCGGGCCAGCCGCCGCAGCTCCTTCTCGTACGGCCCGCCGCCCACGACCAGCAGCACCGCGTCCGGCTGGGCGGCCAGGATCAGCGGCATCGCGAGGATCAGCGTGTCCTGCCCCTTGCGCGGCACCAGCCGCGACACGCACACGACCACCGGCCGGTCGCTCAGGCCCAGCCGTGCCCGCACCTCCGCGCCCCCGGACCCGGGATGGAACGTCTTCTCGTCCACGCCCGGCGGCAGCTGCACCATCCGCCCGGCCGCGGCCGGACCGAGCGCGGGGGCGATCCGCGAGCGGGTGTACTCGCCGAGATACGTGATCGTGTCGGTCGCCTCGCCGATCCGCCCGAGCAGCTGCCGGGCGGCGGGCAGCTGGGCCCAGCCCGCCTCGTGCCCGTGGGTGGTGGCGACCAGCCGCTGTGCCCCCGCCTTCCGCAGCGCCGGCGCCATCAGCCCGAGCGGAGCCGCCGCCCCGAACCACACGGAGGCGCACCCGTGCTCCCGGAGCAGCCCGACCGCCGTGCGGGTCGCCGCCGGCGTGGGCAGCAGCATCGTCGTACGGTCGCGTACGACGGTGAAGGGCTGCTCCGCGTCGAACGCGGCGGTGGCCTCGAGGCCCTCCCGGCTCCGCTTCCACGTGGACGCGTAGACGACGAGCCGCTCCGGGTCCAGCCGCAGGGCCATGTTGTGCAGAAAGGCCTGGATGCCGCCCGGCCGGGGCGGGAAGTCGTTCGTCACGATGAGGGTCTTGTGCATCGCGGCCGACCTTACCCGCACAGTGTGTTCGGCCGTGCTTCATGGCCCTCGCACAGCCCGGCGGGAGATCATGTGGCGCACTCCCAGACAGGGCGACGGACAGGGGCTCAGGTGGACAGGACGGGCGAGAGGCGTGCCCTGGCGTTGCTGCTGGCCGTCTGGGGTGCCACCCGGCTGGCGCTGCTGCTGTCCGTGCTGAAGGTGTTCGTGTTCCCGGGCGCGGACGTCACGACCGACGTGTCGGTGATCTACCAGGGGTGGTACGAGGTCCTCCGGCACGGAACGTTCCCCCTGGACGACGTCACCTGGCAGTACCCGCCCGCGGCCGCCCTGGCGATCCTCGCCCCCGGGCTGCTGCCCTTCCTGGACTACCCGACCGCCTTCTTCGTGCTGGCCTTCCTGGCCGACCTGGTGGTGCTCTCCCTGCTCCTCTACACGGGCCTGCGGCCCGGCCGGACCCTGCGCGGCGCCTGGATCTGGGTGCTCGGCGTGCCGCTGCTCGGGCCGACCGTCTACTCCCGCTACGACCTGATGGTCACCGCCGTCGCGGTGGCCGCGCTGCTCACCGGGGCCCGGCACCCCCGGCTGATGGGCGCGCTGGCCGGCTTCGGCGCGATGGTCAAGGTGTGGCCGGCGCTGCTGCTGGTGGGGGCCGTACGACGGCGGGCCTGGGTGTCGGCGGCGGTCACGGCGGGCCTGGTCGGGGCGCTGTTCGCGGTGGCCATGCCCGGCGCGTTCGCCTTCCTGACCTTCCAGCGGGACCGGGGCACCGAGGTGGAGTCGCTGGGCGCGCTGGTCCTGCACATCGCCCGGCACTACGGCTGGCAGGGCGAGGTGCTGCTGAACTACGGCTCGATCGAATTCCTCGGCCCGCAGGTGAAGGCGGTGAGCGCGGCGGCCCTGGTGCTGACCGCGTGCGCCTTCGGCTGGCTGCTGGTGTGGCGGCTGTGCGCGGCCCGCTTCCGGTCCCACACGCTCGCGGACGCCGCCTTCACGGCCGTCCTGATGTTCACGGTCACCAGCCGGGTGATCAGCCCGCAGTACATGGTGTGGCTGGTGGGCCTGGCCGCCGTCTGCCTCTGCTTCCGGGCCGGCCGGATGACCCTGCCGGCCGTCCTGCTCCTCCTGGCCGCCTTCGTGACGGTCCTGGAGTTCCCGGTCGGCTTCTCGCACGTCGTGGTGAGCGACTGGTACGGCATCACCCTGCTGCTCCTGCGCAACGGCCTGCTGGTCGCGGCGACGGTCACGGCGGCCCGGCAGCTGTGGCGCTCCACGGTGACCGAGGCCCCGGGCGCTCCGCTGCCCGCCCAGGTCGCCCGGGCGAAGGAGACCTCCGCGCCCTCCTGAGCGGAGGCCGGTTCAGTCGCCGAGCCGGTCCGTCAGGTAGGCGTGCCAGCGTGCGGTGAAGTCCGGCAGGGTGGTGCCGAGTTCCGTGCGCAGCGCGTCCTCGACGGCGCCGGCGCGGCCCTGGTGGGCGCCGACGGCCCGGTAGAACGCGCCGAGCCGCTCCTCGCCCCAGTGGGCGGCGATCATCCGGCAGGCCAGCCAGCCGCCCTCGTAGGCCTCGGCCAGCTTGGTGGGGTCGTCGGTGAAGCCGAAGTCCTTGTCCACCGGAAGGTCCTCGGGCAGGTCCCCGTCCCGTACGGCGCGGGCCAGCTCCGGTGCCGCCTCGGCGGGCGTACGGCCGCTGTCGAGATAGCCGATCCAGTCGGCGTACCCCTCGGAGAGCCAGAGCGGGGTGGCGGCCGAGGTGTGGGCGCGGGTGGCGACATGGGTCGTCTCATGGGTGAGGACCACCTGCTTGCCGACCGGGCCGAGGACGGCGTACGCCTCCGGGTTCAGGATGACCCGGTCCGCCGGGGCCTGGCCGGAGCCTCCCACCTCGCCGGTGGTGACGGCGGCGATGCCCCGGTAGTTGGAGGCGGGGGCGCCCAGCAGGCCCGCCATGCCGTTCAGCGACTTGGGTACGACCACGACCACCCGCTGGGTCCACTGCGTGCCCCAGGCCTTGGAGACCTCGGGGACGGCGGTGTCGGCGAGGCCGGCGTAGTCCCGCAGGGTGTCCCTGGACTGGCCGACGCCGAGCACCAGGCTGTGCGCGCCCCGGACGGCCGTCACGGTGCCCTGGTCCCACAGCTGCTGCCCCGACTTCCCGGCGGGTCTGTCGGCGGCGACGTACCAGTGGCCGTCGGCGGTGCGGCTGAGGGTAAGGGCGCGGTCGGTGGTGACCGGGGCCCTGTCGTAGCCCTGGATGCGGTAGCTGAGCCGGGCCTCGGCGGTGGCCTGGGCACCGTCCGGGTGGAGGGCGGTGAGCCGGTAGCCCCAGTCCGCGAGCGGCACGGCCCGCAGGTTCGCGTACGAGCTCCGGGTGCCGGTCTCGGTGTAGGCCCGCTCGTCATGGCCGAGGACGGCGGCCGCACGCCGGTCCAGGACCTGCTGCACCTCGGCCATCGCCGAACCGGTCGCCGCCTGCCCGCCGCCGCATCCCGTCAGCGGCAGGAGCAGCAGACACAGTCCCACCGCTCCTGAGCGCCACGCCCGCCTGCCACCAGCCACTTTCCGATCGTACGGGTCGGGGCCGGAAAGTCAGGGCCGGGTGACCGAGGAGATGGGCATCATGCCGACCGGGTCGTAGCGGACCGGGGCACCCGGGTAGGGGGCGTGGATGACCTGCCCGTTGCCGACGTACATCCCCACATGGCTGGCGTCGGACCGGTAGACGACCAGGTCACCGGGTTGCGCCTGGGAGAGCGGCACCTGGTGGCCGGCGTGGCGCTGCTCCTGCGAGGTGCGGGGCAGGTGGATGCCGGCGTGCGCGTACGACCACTGCATCAGGCCCGAGCAGTCGAACCCGGAGGGGCCGCTGGCGCCCCACACGTACGGCTTGCCGAGGGCGGCGCGGGCGGCGGCCACCGCGGCGGCGGCGCGGCCGTCGGGGGCGCCGGCACCGGAGAGGTCGGGCAGGTCGGCGCGGTCGTCGCCCCGGGAGGCGTGTTCGAAGGCGGCGCGGTCGGCGGCGGGCAGCGTGTTGAGCAGCCGGCGGGCCGTGGCGAGCTTCTTCTCCACGGTGGCCTTGTGGGAGGCGACCGCGGTGCGGCTGCGCTCCAGCTCGGCGAGCTCGCCGGTGGCCTCGCTGCGCTCCTGGGCGAGTTCGCGCATCGCCGTCTGGAGCTCCCTGAGCTGCCCGGCCTGGCGGACGTCGATGCGGTCGAGGAGGGACGCCCGGTCGAGGTAGTCCTCGGGGTCGTCGGAGAAGAGCAGGGCGACGGTGGGGTCGAGGCCGCCGGAGCGGTACTGGGCGCCGGCCAGTGAACCGAGCGTCTCCCGCATGGCGTTGATGCTCTGCTGCCGGCGGGCGATGCGGTCCTGGGAGTCGTTCACCTCGCGGCGCAGGGCGCCGGCCCGCTCGTCGGCCTTGTTGTAGGCCTCGGTCGCCTCCTCGGCCTGCTGGTACAGCCGGTCCACCTCGGCGCGGGTGTGCCCGTGCGGGGCCGCGCTCGCGGGCGTGGCGCCGAGCGCGGCCGCCGCGGCGGACAGCGCACAGAGGGCGGCACCGGCGCCCCGGTTGAACCCGGACGGTGCGAGACGGCGGTGAAACCCCACGGTGGTCCTTCTGCCGGCGGACGGGTACCGCTTCCTCCGGCGCCGGGGACGGGGATGCCCCGGCACCGGAGGAAACGCGGCAGACAGTAGCCGTGCGACCACACCCCGGCCAAAGACCCTCGACGGCCACGCAACGTGACGCCCCGCCGCTGACGCAGGTCACCGGCGGGGCGTGGAGTCATCTTGGGTTGTCGGGATTCGCCCGTTCGGGCGCCCCGCAGGGTTGATCTTGGGCCGTACGAGTGTCGCCGTAACCCGCTGGGGTCAGATCCGGACGCCGAACTCGAACGTCATGTCACCGATCGACTCGTAGCGCACCACGGCACCGGTGTGCGGGGCGTGCAGCACCTGGCCGTTGCCGGCGTAGAGACCGACGTGGTGGTAGTCGCCGTAGAAGATGACCAGGTCGCCGACCTTGAGGTCGCTCTGGCTGTAGATCCGGGTGCCGGCGTTGGCCTGGGCCTCGGAGGTGCGCGGGATGGTGACGCCGGCCTGGGCGTAGGCCCAGGAGGTCAGGCCCGAGCAGTCGAAGGAGGACGGTCCGGAGGCGCCGTAGACGTACGGCGAGCCGATCACGGACTGGGCGGCGGAGAAGGCGGCGGCGGCCCTGCCGGAGGCGGAGCCGGTGTTGCCGAGGTCCACCCGGGAGGAGGCGCGGCTGGCGGCCTGGGCCTGCTCGGCGTCCAGGGCGGCCTTCTCCTTGGCCGTCAGGGTGTTGAGGAGCTTCTGCGCGTCGGCGAGCTTGGACTGGACGGCGCTCTTCTGCTTGGCCAGCTCGGTGCGGGTGGCGGAGAGGTCCTTGAGCTTGTCCGTCGCCTCTGCCCGCTCCTGGGCGAGTTCGCGCTGTTTGTCCTGAATCTTCTTCAGGGCCTCGACCTGCTGGCCGCTCAACTGGTCGAGCGTGGACGCCTTGTCGAGGTAGTCGTCCGGGTTGGACGAGAGGAAGAGCTGGACCGACGGGTCTATGCCCCCGGAGCGGTACTGCGCGGTGGCCAGCGAACCGAGGCTGTCCCGCAGCTTGTTGAGGTCCTCCTGACCGCGGGCCACATTGTCCTGGATCGTGGAGATTTCCTTCTGCAGCTTGTGCTGCTTGTCCTTGGCTCCGTCCAGCTTCTCGGTGGCCTGCTCGGCCTCCTGGTAGAGCTTGTCGACCTTTGCCTTGACCTCGTCCTTGCTCAGCTTCTCGCTGGGTGCCGCGTTGGCGGCGTTGGCGCTGAGGACGACAGCAGCGGCGGCTGCGGTGGTCAGCACGGTCACGCGTGCGCGACTCGGCTGCTTGGGTCGACGATGGGACGCCACGGAGACGGGCTCCTTCGTTTGAGTGATCACCCGTGTGGAGGTTCGAGGCCCGACCCTAGTGACCTCCCTGTGATCAGTTCAAACCCAACAGCGAAAAAACTGGTCACGCAACGCACTCTTTGCACATAACTCACGTGCCGTAATGCTCGATTGACGCTACGTTGCGTGACGGTTCGGTCAATTCGGGCATTGCATATGTCCGTTGAACCTTCAGGACAGTCGCTTCAGAAGCATCGCAGAAGCGACCGGACGGGCACCCGCCTTGGCGACCCCGTCGGCGACCTCGCGGTCGGTCGAGGCGACGATCACCGGACGGCCCGGCGGCTCGGCGCGCACCAGCTGGCGGATCAGCTCGTCCGCGGTGACACCGGGCTTGGAGAAGAGGACCCTGACCCCGCGCGGCGGTGCGAGCAGCACCGGGGCGGCCAGTTCGGCGCCGTCGAAGACACAGGTGACCTCGGCGCCGGTCTGCGCGGCGAGCTGGGAGAGCTGGCCGAGCAGCCGCAGCCGCTGCTTCTCCAACGGCATCTGCGGATAGCCGGTCTTGGTCACGTTGTAGCCGTCGACGACCAAGTGCGCCTGGGGCAGGGCGAGCAGCTGGTTGAGAATGGCCGGGTCGTTCTCGGAGAGCGCCCGGGCCGCGATGTCCTTCGGGGTCATTCGTCCCGGTTCGACCGCGTCCACGGTCTCGGCGGGCCGCACCGACACCGGCGGCAGCGCCAGTTCGCGGCGCAGTCCCTGGGCCGCGTCCAGGACGGTGTCGAGCAGCAGCCGCACTCTCATGTCCTCGACGCTGCGTCCCTCGCGGGCGGCCCGGCGGCTGGCCTCCAGGGCGGCCTCGACCTCGCCGAGCCGGCCCTTGAGACGCCGGCTCTCGCTCTCGGCGGCGGACACCTGGGTCTGCCCCTCGGTGCGCACCGACTCCATCTCGCCCTGCATCTTGCGCAGTGCGGCCTCACCCCGCTTGACGTCACTGAGGGCCGCGCGCAGCTTGCGGTGAAGCGATTCCGCTTCCTTCTTCGCCGCGTCCAGCTCGGCGCGCAGCCGCTCCGTGTCGGCACGGGTCAGCTCCCGGGCCCGGTCCAGCTCCTCGCGCAGCCGCTCCAGTTCGGCCCGGCTCTCCTCGTCGGCGCGCTCGGCGTCGGCCCGCTGGGCCTCCTCGCCGGCCGCCGCCACCAGCTTCACCCAGCCCGTGGGGCGCAGTACGTAGGCCGCGGCCGCCACATCGAGCGGGTCCGCGGCCGGGGGCGGTGAGCCGGAGTCGAGGGCGCCGGCGAGTTCCGGCTGGGCCTCTCTGAGCTTCTCCCCGATCCGCTGCCGGAAGAGGGTGTCCGTCTCCAGCGCGGTCGCCATGGCGTTGCCGGCGAACTTGGCCCGCCGGTTCGGGGCGAACCGGGCGTACTGCCGCAGCTGGGCCGGCAGTTCGGCGACGGTCAGCCCGCCGAAGCCGTCCGACACGATCTGCACGACCCGCCGTCGCACGCCGTCGGGCAACGGACGGTCAAGCACCTCGGCGGTGCCGTCGCCCGGCCCCCCGCCTGTGGTCTCCACCATCCGTCACACCCCATCACCTGTGCGGGGCCGCCTCCCGGTCTCAGGAGTCGGCACCCGGCCTGTCCACGAGTTCCACCTGGTCCACCGCGTTGCACCAGCGGCAGCGCACCGACTCGATGGTCTCACTGACCACCTCGCGCTCCTCGACCTTGGGCTCACCGGCCAGGTCGAGGTGCACGTACTCCACGACCTTCGACGAGCGGGTCACGTCGAACCTCGTGAGGTTGCCACAGAGGGTGCAGCGCCACCGCGTCGTGGCGGTCGGCAGGGGAACCGTCATCGTGACTGTTCGCTTCCTTCTAGTGTCCGTGACGCGCCGTCCCGACGCGTGTGGCTCGTTACCCTACGGCCTGGCGAGTACTCGACGCCGCCCTGTCCACGGCGGCGAGGCGATCTGCACCAGTGCATCCCGTTACGCCATGCTCTATGTCCATGATCGGCAACTGGAACACGACGGCCGGCCGGACCCTGCGGAGCCTGAGGGGGACGTCGGCGCCCATGACGTACACCCTGATCGCCGTGTGCTGCCTGATCTTCGTGCTCGGCCCGGCGTCCGGCTTCACCCCGTCCTACGGCACCGGGGACGCCCTGGCGGCCGCCCAGCGCGCGTACTTCCGGCACTGGGGGGTGGTCCCCGCCGACCTGTTCGACGGTCCGGCGCGGGAGGTGCTCACCCCGGCCACGGCGCTGTTCATCCACGGCAGCTGGGTGCACCTGCTCGGCAACATGCTCTTCCTCTTCGTCTTCGGGGCGATGACCGAGGAGCGGATGGGCCGCGTGGAGTTCACCCTCTTCTACATCGGCTGCGGCTACCTCGCGCTGCTCGGCTACGCGGCCGCCAACGCCACGTCCCAGCAGTCGCTGGTGGGGGCGTCCGGGGCGATCTCGGCGGTCCTCGGAGCGTTCCTGTACCTGTTCCCCAACGCCCGCGTGACCAGTCTTCTGCCGTTCCTCTTCTTCCTTCCGCTGCGGTTCCCGGCCTGGGTGGTGCTCCCCTTCTGGGCGGCCCTGCAGTGGATCGCCCTGAACCAGGCCCCCTCCGGCCCCGGCGTGGCCTACCTCGCCCACCTGGTCGGCTTCGGACTCGGCGTCGGCTACGCGTGGGTGCGGTACGGCCGTGGGACTAAAGTGAAGGCCGCCCCAGCTCCGGCACCCGAGGGAGAGAACCAGCTGTGATCACCGCGATCGTCCTCATCAAGACCAGCGTGGACCGGATCCCCGAGATCGCGGAACAGATCGCCGCGCTGGACAGCGTCAGCGAGGTCTTCTCCGTCACCGGTACGTACGACTTGATCGCCATGGTCCGGGTGCGCGAGCACGAGGATCTGGCCGAGGTGATCCCGGGCCGGATCAGCAAGATCCAGGGCGTGGAGGGCACGGACACGCACGTCGCGTTCCGCACGTACTCCCAGCACGACCTGGAGGCCGCGTTCGCGATCGGCCTGGACAGCTGAAGCGCCCCGTAGGGGGCGCGGGGAACTGCGCGCTCGGCCCCCACCGGCCCGCGGCCGGGCACGAAGGTCGTGGTCCCCTGCGGGTCCGTCGTGGCTGGTCGCGCAGTTCCCCGCGCCCCTGGGGTGCCTCCCTGAGGCCGGTAGGAATCACACCGCCGGGACGCAGCGGCCCTCTTCGGTGCGGTACGTCCACTTCGCACCGTCGGTCACCAGTTCCCGGACCGCCGTCACGAAACGCTCGACGTGCTCGTCGGGCGTTCCCGCCCCGAAGCTCACCCGGATCGCGTTGAGGGACTTCTCGCCCGGTGCCGCCTCCGGCGCCCCGCACTCGCCCTGGGTCTGGGGGTCGGAGCCCAGCAGGGTCCTGACCAGCGGGTGGGCGCAGAAGAGGCCGTCGCGGACGCCGATGCCGTACTCGGCGGAGAGGGCGGCGGCGAAGTGGGAGCTGTTCCAGCCCTCGACCACGAAGGAGAGCACGCCCACGCGCGGGGCGTCGTCGCCGAAGAGGGACAGGACACGGACCTCGGGCACCTCGGCGAGGCCCTCCCGGACCTTGGCGATCAGGTGCCGCTCGCGGGCGACCAGCGTGTCGAAGCCCGCCTCGGTCAGCGCCTTGCAGGCGGCGGCGATCGAGTAGGCGCCGATGACGTTCGGGGAGCCCGCCTCGTGCCGCGCGGCGCTGTCGTGCCACTCCACGGCCACTCCCCCGTCCGCGCGCCGGGTGACCTTGCGGCTGGCGCCGCCGCCCGCGAGGTACGGCTCGGCCGCCCGCAGCCAGTCGGCGCGACCGGCCAGGACGCCGGAGCCGAAGGGGGCGTACAGCTTGTGGCCGGAGAAGGCGATCCAGTCGACGTCCAGCTCGCGGACGCTCACCGGGTGGTGCGGGGCCAGCTGGGCCGCGTCCAGGACGATCCGGGCGCCGTGCGCGTGCGCGGCGGCGGCCAGCTCACGGACCGGCCACAGCTCGCCGGTGACGTTCGAGGCGCCGGTGACGCAGACCAGGGCCGGCCCGTGCGGGTCACGGTCGGCGAGGGCCTTCTCCAGGGTCTCCACGGCCTGGCGCGGGGTGCGCGGGGCGTCGAGGTAGCTGACCCGGGCGTCCTGCCAGGGCAGCAGGCTCGCGTGGTGCTCGGTCTCGAAGACGAAGACCTGGCAGCCGGCCGGGAGGGCGCGGGCCAGGAGGTTCAGGGAGTCCGTGGTCGAGCGGGTGAAGACCAGCTGGTCGTCCTGACGGCAGTCGAGGAACTCGGTGACGGTCCGGCGGGCGTTCTCGAAGAGGTCCGTGGAGAGCTGGGAGAGGTAGCCGGCGCCGCGGTGCACGCTGCCGTAGTAGGGCGCGTACGCGGCCACGTCGTCCCAGACACGCTGGAGGGCGGGGGCGCTGGCCGCGTAGTCGAGGGCGGCGTAGGTGACCTCGCCGCCGGTGACGAGCGGCACGGTGACATCTCGCCCCAGAACGGGCAGCGGGGCACAAACCGACTGGACGGAGGCAGCGGTGGAGACGGACATGGCGGAACTCCCGTGAGAGGAAGGAGGAAAGGGAAAAGGGTGCGCGGAAGTGGGGGCTCGGCGCCCTAGCGCATTCGCTTGCTCACGGGAGACTCCCTCGATGACCAGGATCCCTGGGCCTTGCTCATTCAGAAGAGCGTGAGGGATCCGCGCTTGCCGCAGACCTCGCTGCCTACGGCCTGGTCTTCACCCGGGGCACCCCGCCACGGACGGAGGGTTGCCGGACAGTCGGCCGGGGCCTCATGACTGTCACTCATGACCTGACTGGAAAACTAGATGAAGTGATCGCCGGCGCGCAACTCCTGTCCGGATGACGGACCGCCGAGGGCGCCGGCGCCACATGTTCCTTCCGTTCGGCGCCTACCGGTTGGTGGCCGCCGCCCAGCGCTCCAGCACCCGCTTGGCCGCGCCCGAGTCGATCGACTCCGCGGCCCTGTCCATGCCGGCACGGATCTCCTCGGCGAGCGTTCCGGTGCCCGGGTCCAGGGCCACCAGGGCCGCCGCCGAGTTCAGCAGGACCGCGTCACGGACCGGGCCCGTCTCGCCGTCCAGCAGCCGGCGCGCGACCTCCGCGTTGTACGACGGGTCGCCGCCGCGCAGCGCCTCCACCGGGACCAGCTCGATGCCGACGTCCCGCGGGTCGAAGGTCTCCTCGGTGACCTTGCCGTCGCGGACGATCCAGACGTGGGACGTGGCGGTGGTCGTCAGTTCGTCGAGGCCGTCGTCGCCGCGGAAGACCAGGGAGGAGTTGCCGCGCTCGGCGAAGACGCCCGCGACGACCGGTGCCATGCGCGGGTCCGCGACGCCGACCGCCTGGGACCGCACCTGCGCGGGGTTGGTCAGCGGGCCGAGGATGTTGAACACCGTGCGGATGCCCAGCTGGCCGCGGGCCGCGCCGGCATGGCGCAGCGCCGGGTGGAACTTGACGGCGAAGCAGAAGGTGATGCCGGCCTCCTCGGCGACCTCGGCGACCCGCCGCGGGGTCAGGTCGAGGTTGACGCCGAGCTTCTCCAGCACGTCCGAGGCGCCGGACGCGGACGACGCGGCCCGGTTGCCGTGCTTGACGACCTTCGCCCCCGTGCCGGCCACCACCAGCGCGGACATCGTGGAGATGTTCACCGTCTTGGCGCCGTCACCGCCGGTGCCGACGATGTCGACCGTGCGGCCCGGTACCTCGATGACGTTGGCGTGCGCGTACATCGTGCGGACCAGGCCGTTGATCTCGTCCACCGTCTCGCCCTTGGCCCGCAGGGCGACGACGAAGCCGGCGATCTGGGCGTCGGTCGCCTGGCCGCGCATGATCTGGTCCATCGCCCAGGCCGTCGCGTCCGCGCTCTGGTCCTGGCCGTAGAGCAGCGCGTTCAGCACCTCGGGCCAGGAACGGCCCGCCGCGATGTCGCCTCCAGCGGGGGTCACAGCGCTCATAAGGCCGCTCCTGATCGTCGTACCGGCAAAAAACGGTGTCAGGCCTACCCTATCCAGCCCCGGGCACGGCGAAGGGCCCCCAATCCTCCCCAGTCCTCGAACAAACTCGGACCGGGGGCCCATCCGGACGGGGGCCCTTCGACTGTGGCGTGGCGACGCGGTCGATCAGTGGTGGCCGTGGCCGCTCGTGATCTCCTTGTACTCCTCGACGGTGGGCTTCGGGATCTGGTTGTCCTCGCCGTAGTAGGCGCCGCTCAGCTTGGCGCGGAGCTTCTCGGAGCCCTTGATCTTGCGCTCGACACCGTTCTCGTCCACCGCCGCGCCGATCTCGGCCGGCTCGTACTGGTGGTGGGCCGTGAGGGTGTGCAGCTGCTCCTGGCTGAGCGGCTCGTGCACCTCGATGAACTCACCGTGCGGCAGCCGCTTGATGATGCCGGTCTCACGACCGTGCAGCACCTTCTCGCGGTCCCGGCGCTGCAGGCCGAGGCAGATCCGCTTGGTGACGAGGAACGCGATCACCGGTCCGGCGAAGAAGAAGATCCGGACGAACCAGGTCACGTCGTTGATCGACAGGTGGAAGTGGGTGGCGAAGAGGTCGTTGCCACCACCGACCAGGCCGATCATGTACACGGTCACCCAGGCGACACCGAAGCCGGTCCGGGTCGGGGCGTTGCGCGGCCGGTCCAGGATGTGGTGCTCGCTCTTGTCACCGGTGACCCAGGACTCGATGAACGGGTAGAGCGCGATGGCGCCCAGCACCAGACCGAACAGGACCAGCGGGATGAAGACGCCCAGGACCAGGGTGTGGCCCCAGAAGTTGATCTCCCAGCCGGGCATGTAACGGATCAGGCCCTCGGCGAAGCCCATGTACCAGTCGGGCTGGGCGCCGGTGGACACCTGGTCCGGACGGTAGGGGCCCATGGCCCAGATCGGGTTGATCTGGGTGGTCGCCGCGATGGCCGCGATGACACCGAAGACCAGGAAGAAGAAGCCACCGGCCTTGGCCATGTAGACCGGCAGCAGCGGCATGCCGACGACGTTCTTCTCGGACTTTCCGGGACCCGCGAACTGCGTGTGCTTGTGGTAGAAGACCAGGATCAGGTGGCCCACCACCAGGCCGAGCATGATGCCCGGCAGCAGCAGGATGTGGATCGAGTAGAACCGGGCGACGAAGTCGTGGCCGGGGAACTGCCCGCCGAAGAGGAAGAACGAGATGTACGAGCCGACGATCGGCATCGACAGGATCGCGCCCTCGGTGAAGCGGACACCGGTGCCGGAGAGCAGGTCGTCCGGGAGCGAGTAACCGGTGAAGCCGGTGAACATGCCCAGGACGAACAGCAGGAAGCCGAACAGCCAGTTGATCTCACGCGGCTTGCGGAACGCGCCGGTGAAGAACACGCGCATCATGTGCACGAACATGCCGGCGAGGAAGATCAGCGCGGCCCAGTGGTGGATCTGCCGGATGAGCAGACCACCGCGCACGTCGAAGGAGATGTGCAGGGTCGAGTTGAACGCCTCGGACATCATCTGTCCCTGGAGCGGGACGTAGCTGCCGTGGTACGCCACCTCGTTCATCGAGGGGTGGAAGAACAGCGTCAGATACACACCCGTGAGGATGATGATGATGAAGCTGTACAGGCACACTTCGCCCAACATGAACGACCAGTGGTCGGGGAAGATCTTGCGCATGTTGGACTTGGCCAGGGAGTAGATCCCGAGCCGTCCGTCGGCCCAGTCGGCGACGCGCTCGCCGGCCGGTGCCTTCCCGCGCTCGCGGGACTCGGAGTTCTCGTTAGTGCTCATCCGCGCTCCCAGAAAGCAGGACCGACGGGCTCCTCGAAGTCGCCGAGCGCCTGGAGGTAGCCCTCCTCGCTCACACCGATGCGCAGCTGCGGCAGGGCGTGACCGGCCGGGCCGAAGATCACTCGGGCACCGTCGGAGAGGTCGAAGGTGGACTGGTGGCACGGGCAGAGCACATGGTGGGTCTGCTGCTCGTACAGCGAGATCGGGCAGCCCACGTGGGTGCAGATCTTCGAGTAGGCCACGATGCCCTCGTGGGACCACTCCAGCTCGCGCTTGTCCTTGATGTTGTCCGGCTGCAGCCGGATGATCATCAGGGCCGCCTTCGCCATCACGTTCTGGAAGTCCTCCTGGGACTCCTCGACGCCCTCGGGCTTGGCGAAGGTCAGCGAGCCGACGGCGACGTCGGAGGGACGCAGCGGCTCGTTGGTGTTCATGTTGACGAGCAGCTTGCCCTTCGACCACGCCGTGTGGCGCAGCGAGGTGCCGGGCAGCGGGCCGAGGTCGCGCAGCAGCACCACACCGGAGAGCGGGACCAGGGTCAGCGCGCCGAACATGGTGTTGCGGATCAGCTTGCGCCGGCCGAGCGCCGACTCCTTGGCGCCCTGCTTGAAGTCGGCCAGGACCTTGGCCTTGACCTCCGGCGGAGCCGAGATGGCGTGCCGCTCGTCGGCGACCTCCACGTCGGACATCAGGGTGCGGGCCCAGTGGACCGCGCCCGCGCCGATGCAGAACAGCGCCACACCGAGGGTCAGGCCCAGCGCGAAGTTCAGCGCGCTGATGTGACCGATCGGGAAGACGAAGATCGACTTGTCTTTCGGGATCGTCACGTAGGAGGCGATGAAGCCGACGGTGGCCAGCATCGACACCGTGAACAGCAGGGCCACGACGCGCTCGGACCGCTTGGCGGCCCGCTCGTCGATGTCCTGGATCCGGTGCTCGTGAGGCGGCAGACCGGGGTCCGCGAACGGGTCCTTCTCGTCCGCGATGCTCACGGCGCCGTGCGCGTGGCCCTGCTCAGCGGGCAGGTTCTCTTCTGGAATCTCTTGGCTACTCATGACTTCTTGGCCTTTGCGGTCCGAGCGGCGACCCAGACGGCGACGGCGATCATGGCGCCGAGACCGAAGATCCACGCGAACAGACCCTCGCTGACCGGCCCGAGGCCGCCCAGGTTGAGACCGCCGGGGTTCACCGTCTTGGGGCTGTTGACCGCGTCGAGGTACGCGATGATGTCCTTCTTGTTCTTCTCGGACAGCGTGGTGTCGGGGAAGGACGGCATGTTCTGCGGGCCCGTCTGCATGGCCTCGTAGATGTGCTTCGGGTCGACGCCTTCCAGGCTCGGCGCGAACTTGCCCTTGGTCAGCGCGCCACCCGCACCCACGAAGTTGTGGCACTGCGCGCAGTTGGTGCGGAAGAGCTCACCGCCCGCGGCGATGTCGGCACCACCCGGGCCGTACTGCTCCTTGGTGGGCACCTCGGGACCGGCGCCCAGCGAGGCGATGTACGTCGCGAGCTGGGTGATCTGGGCCTGGGTGTAGATGTTCTTCTTCGCGACGACCTGCGGGCCCTGCGAGGTGGCGGCCGGCATACGGCCGGTGCCGACCTGGAAGTCCACGGCCGCGGCGCCCACGCCGACCAGGCTGGGGCCGTCGGACGAACCCTGACCGCCGGTGCCGTGGCAGCTGGCACAGCCGACCGAGTAGAGCTTCTTGCCCTCCTCAATGGTCAGGGACTGGGAGGCTTCGCCGGCCTGCGCCCGGCCCGCGGGCGCGAGCGCGGCGTACAGCCCCCCAGTGGCCGCCAGCGCAAAGAGTAGGACGACGACCGCCGCCAGCGGATGGCGTCGTCGTGCGGAGAGCTTTTTCACGGATTACCCCGGTGTCAGGATCTTCTGCGTCGATGCTTCTGGGTTGTGCGCTTCTGCAGCGCGTGGAGCCGGCCCGGCTACTTGATCAGGTAGATCGTGGCGAAAAGGCCGATCCAGACGACATCGACGAAGTGCCAGTAGTAGGACACGACGATGGCCGCGGTCGCCTGCTCGTGCGTGAAGCGCTTCGCCGCGTAGGTGCGGCCGAGGACGAACAGGAAGGCGATGAGGCCGCCCGTCACGTGCATGCCGTGGAAGCCGGTGGTCAGGTAGAACACCGAGCCGTACGGGTCGGAGGAGAGCGAGATGCCGTCCTCCTTCACCAGGCTGGTGTACTCGTAGATCTGACCGCCGATGAAGATCGCGCCCATCACGAAGGTGACGATGAACCAGCCCCGGAGCTTCTTCACGTCCCCGCGCTCGGCGGCGAACACGCCGAGCTGGCAGGTGAGGGAGGAGAGCACCAGGATCGTGGTGTTGGTCGCGGAGAACGGAATGTTGAGATGGCTCGCCATCTCCTTCCAGTGATCCGGACCGGTCACCGATCGCAGGGTGAAGTACATCGCGAAGAGGGCCGCGAAGAACATCAGCTCGGAACTCAGCCAGATGATGGTTCCGACGCTGGTGAGGTTCGGCCGATTGACCGACGGGTGCGCGTGCCCGGTTTCTACTGTCGTTGCTGTCGCCACGACCGACATTATGTCGGTCGCTTATCTCGCGCTCACTCCGGGGGGTGCCGTTCGGGGTGTCCGCACCGTGTGTACTGCCCGGATGGCCCATCGAAGCGGTGTTCCAACAGGTGTTGACGAGGTGTTCGGGGGAGTAGCATCCGGCGCATCGGTCCTGTCCGTACGACGACTCCCGTCCCCGCGTATCGGAGGAACAATGCAGCCGACCGCCACGGTGCTGGTCTACAGCGACGACTCCAACACCCGCGAGCAGGTACGGCTGGCCTCGGGCCGGCGGCCGGCTCCCGATGTGCCGTTCGTCGAGTTCGTGGAGTGCGCGACGCCCCAGGCGGTCGTCACCGAGCTGGACAAGGGCGGCGTCGACGTGTGCGTGCTGGACGGCGAGGCCGTGCCGCTGGGCGGCATGGGGGTGTGCCGGCAGATCAAGGACGAGGTGTTCAACTGCCCGCCGGTGCTGCTGCTGATCGGGCGGCCGCAGGACGCCTGGCTGGCCACCTGGAGCCGTGCGGACGCGGCTGTGACGCTGCCGGTGGATCCGGTGGAGTTCGCGGCCGCGCTGGCGTCCTTGTTGCGGCAGCAGAGGCTGCAGAGCGCCTGACGGGGTGGGGCGCGGGCTGAGTGCGCGAGTGCGCGCCGCGTGTGGCCGTTCGCGCCCACGCGGCGGTAGCCGCATATCGAACTCTGCCCCGCGCCCCTGGGCCGGCTGCCCTTGAGGGCGTTTCACAAGGCGGCCGGCTGCACTCTCGCCGCGTCCTGGGGCTTCGGGCCGTCCGGGGTGCCGTTGACCAGGGCGCTGCCGTTGCGCCAGTCCTTCCAGGCCAGGTTCCAGTCGCCGAAGCCGTTGCCGAAGTGCTCCATCTCCTCGCCGTTGGAGTTGACGACCTTCACCAGGTCGCCCGGGTGGAAGGTGTCGAAGAACCACTCGGCGTTCGAGGTGTTCATGCCGGTGCAGCCGTGGCTGACGTTGGCGTACCCCTGCGAGCCCACCGACCAGGGTGCGGCGTGGACGTACTCGCCCGACCAGGTCACCCGGGTGGCGTAGTAGACCGGAAGGTCGTACGAGTCCGAGGTGCCCTCGGCGATGCCGACCGTGCTGCCGCGCATGCGTACGAAGTACTGCTTCTCCAGTACGACCTTGACGCCGTTGCGGGTCTCGAAGCCCGGCTTGCCGGTGGTGATGGGGATCTGGTTGATCTCCTTGTCGTTCTTGTACACGGTCATCTGGTGGGCGGCGGCGTCCGTGACGGCGAGGAGCTTGTCGCCGATGGTGAGCTTCAGGGGCGCGGCCGCGCCGCCCCACAGGCGGTCGCTGATCCTGACGCCGTCCAGGTCGCTGTGCACCTGGACGGTGGCGTGGGCGGGCCAGTAGTCCTTGGGCCGGTAGTGGAGTTCCTTGTCGCTCACCCAGTACCAGGCCCCGTCGACGGCGGGGACGGAGTCGACCCTGAGGGCGCGCTCCACGATGGCGCGCTGGGCCTTGTCCTTGACCGCGTGGTCGAGTTGGGCGGTGACGGGCTGGCCGACGCCGTACTCGCCCGCCTTGGGGCCGAAGGTGACCTTCAGCCGCTGCTGGGTGGTGGGCTTGCTGGTGTCGAAGGTGAGGACCTTGCGGCCGGGCGCGCCGTCCTCGTCCTCGGTGCTGACCTGGACCGTGTAGTGGGCGTTGGCGGCCAGCGGGGAGGTGCTGTGCCAGCGACGGCCGTCGGCGTCGAGTTCGCCCGCCACAAGGCGACCGGTGGCGTCCTCGGCCGTGACGTCCGTGATCCGGTCCTCGTCGCTCTTGGCGACGACCTCCAGCGGCTTGTCGGGGTCGGCCCGCTTCCCGGCGCCGGTGGGGGTGTTGAAGGAGACCTGGTCCGCCGCGTCGCGCGGCTTCTCCGACAGCGGGTCGCCGCCGGATCCGCAGGCGGTGATGCCCGCTCCGAGGGCGGTCACCAGCAGGGCGCAGCTGACGACGGTGCGGGCACACGGAGTCTGACTCATACGGTCACGCTATGAGACGTTTTCCGGACCGGCACGCCAGGTACTCCGGACGGGCGACGGGGACTGCGCCGAAGGCGGCAACGGCCGTGAAAACAGGGAGCCCGGACCCTCCTGACAGAGGGTCCGGGCTCCCGGTGCGCTCGGCGCGTGCTTACTGGGTGCGGTTCTCACCGCGGTAGTACTCGAACACCCAGCCGAAGAGGCCGATCATGATGATGGGCGCCGAGAAGTACAGCAGCCACCAGCCGACCGCGACACCGAGGAAGGCCAGCGCGCCGCCGACACCGAGGGCGAGCGGCTGCCAGCTGTGCGGGCTGAAGAAGCCCACCTCGCCGGCCTCGTCCGCGACGTCGGCCTCCTTGTTGTCCTGGGCACCGGCGTCCACCCGCGAGGCCGTGAAGCCCAGGTAGAAGCCGATCATGATGCACAGGCCGAAGGCCATGAAGAGCGCCGTGGTTCCGGCCGCCTCCTTCGACCACACGCCATAGACGATCGCCATGGCGAGGACGAAGACGCTCAGCCACACGAACATGCGGCCCTGGATCTTCACTTGCCGGCCTCCTTGCTGCCCGTGACAGCGGCGACGGCCTGGCCGTGCTCCAGCTGCTCCAGGGCGGCGATCTCAGGGTGGTGCAGGTCGAACGCCGGGGACTCGCTGCGGATCCGCGGCAGGGTGAGGAAGTTGTGCCGCGGCGGCGGGCAGGAGGTCGCCCACTCCAGCGAACGGCCGTAGCCCCACGGGTCGTCGACCTCGACCTTCTTGCCGTACTTGGCCGTCTTCCACACGTTGTAGAGGAACGGCAGGATCGACAGGCCGAGCAGGAAGGAGCTGATCGACGAGATCGTGTTCAGCGTGGTGAAGCCGTCGGCCGCCAGGTAGTCGGCGTACCGGCGCGGCATGCCTTCGGCGCCCAGCCAGTGCTGGACCAGGAAGGTGCCGTGGAAGCCGATGAACAGCGTCCAGAAGGTGATCTTGCCGAGGCGCTCGTCGAGCATCTTGCCCGTCATCTTCGGCCACCAGAAGTGGAAGCCGGAGAACATCGCGAAGACGACCGTTCCGAAGACCACGTAGTGGAAGTGGGCCACCACGAAGTACGAGTCGGAGACGTGGAAGTCCATCGGCGGCGAGGCCAGGATGACACCGGTCAGACCACCGAAGGTGAAGGTGATCAGGAAGCCGGTGGCCCAGAGCATCGGGGTCTCGAAACTCAGTGACCCCTTCCACATCGTTCCGATCCAGTTGAAGAACTTCACGCCGGTCGGTACGGCGATGAGGAACGTCATGAAGGAGAAGAACGGCAGCAGCACACCGCCGGTGACGTACATGTGGTGCGCCCACACCGTCACGGACAGACCGGCGATCGCGATGGTCGCCGCGATCAGACCCATGTAGCCGAACATCGGCTTGCGGGAGAAGACCGGGATGACCTCGGAGATGATGCCGAAGAACGGCAGGGCGATGATGTACACCTCTGGATGGCCGAAGAACCAGAAGAGGTGTTGCCAGAGCAGGGCTCCGCCGTTGGCCGCGTCGAAGACATGTGCCCCGAATTTCCGATCCGCCTCCAGCGCGAACAGCGCGGCGGCGAGGACGGGGAAGGCGAGCAGGACCAGGACGGCGGTCAGCAGCACGTTCCACACGAAGATCGGCATGCGGAACATCGTCATGCCCGGTGCGCGCATGCAGATGATCGTGGTGATGAAGTTGACCGCGCCGAGGATGGTGCCGAAGCCGGAGAAGGCCAGACCCATGATCCACATGTCGGCGCCGATGCCCGGCGAGCGGACCGCGTCCGACAGCGGGGAGTAGGCGAACCAGCCGAAGTCGGCCGCACCCTGCGGGGTGAGGAAGCCGCCGACGGCGATGGTCGAGCCGAACAGGTAGAGCCAGTAGGCGAACATGTTCAGCCGCGGGAAGGCGACGTCCGGTGCACCGATCTGCAGCGGCATGATCCAGTTCGTGAAGCCCGCGAACAGCGGCGTCGCGAACATCAGCAGCATGATCGTGCCGTGCATCGTGAACGCCTGGTTGAACTGCTCGTTCGACATGATCTGCAGACCGGGGCGAGCGAGTTCGGCGCGCATGAGCAGCGCCATCACTCCACCGATCAGGAAGAACGCGAACGACGTGACCAGATAGAGCGTTCCGATCGTCTTGTGGTCGGTGGTCGTCAGCCACTTCACCACGACATTGCCGGGCTGCTTGCGCCTGACCGGCAGCTCGTCGGCGTACGAGCCTTCAGCCGCGGCACCCTGGGGTTCGTTGAGGATGCTCACAGGTTGTTCGTCTCCCGGTTCTTCTCGTGGCTCGTCTGCGCGATGCCGGCGGGAATGTAACCGGTCTGCCCCTTCTTGACGAGGTCCTTGAGGTGCTGCTGGTAACGCTCGGGCGAGACGACCTTCACGTTGAACAGCATCCGGGAGTGGTCGACGCCGCAGAGCTCGGCGCACTTGCCTCGGAAGGTGCCCTCCTGATTGGGGGTCACCTGGAACGCGTTGGTGTGGCCCGGGACGACGTCCATCTTCATCAGGAACGGCACCACCCAGAAGTCATGGATGACGTCACGCGAGGTGAGGACGAAGCGGACGGTCTCCCCCTTGGGGAGCCAGAGCGTCGGACCGGGGTTGCCGGTCTGCGGGTTCTTGGTGCCCGGCGTACCGACGTCGTAGACGCCACCGGCGTTGGCCGGGAAGTCCTTCTTGAACCGGTCCGGAATGGCGTCCAGGTTCGGGTCTGTCTTCGCGTCGCCGGTGACCCCGTCGACGGGCGTGACGTAGTTGAAGCCCCAGCTCCACTGGAAGCCCACCACGTTGACCGTGACGGCGGGCTTCTTGTCGGTGAGGCTGAGCAGCTTCGTCTCGTCACGCGCGGTGAAGTAGAACAGCACCGAGACGATGATGAGCGGAACCACCGTGTACAGCGCCTCGATCGGCATGTTGTACCGGGTCTGGGCCGGCACCTCGATCTTGGTGCGGCTACGCCGGTGGAAGATGGCGCTCCAGATGATCAGACCCCACACCAGCACGCCGACGACGAGCGCGGCGGCCCAGGAGCCCTGCCACAGGGAGAGGATCCGCGGAGCCTCTTCCGTGGTCGGGGTGGGCATACCAAGGCGGGGGAAGTCCTTGTATGTGCAACCGGTGGCGGTCGCAAGGACCAGGCCCGCGGTCATTGCCTGCAGCAGCTTCCGCCGCATCGGGCGCCGCGGCGAGCGGTCGGAGCCGTTGGGACTCACGTAGCGCCTTCCCGAGAGTCTCGCCCGCGCGTTCGGCTGCGGCCTTCTCGCTGGTCGGTCGCCGCCCTGCGTCGGGCAGGGGTTTGGATGTTTATGCGGACCAAACCCTAGCCGACGCGATTCGGGGGGTCGCGGGGAGGGGGGCATACGCGCCGCCTGTCACTCCTTAAGGGTGGGATTGGGCACCCAATAGCTCGGGTTGTCGGGGTTTCGTGCCCGGGTGCGGGTGCGTGAGGGGCTGATCGCGCCCACGCGGCGGAGCCGCAAACAGGTACAGCCCCGCGCCCCTGAGGTCGGGTGCTCCACCGGAGTTCTACCGTTGCTGTGTGCCCTACTTCGACGCCGCGTCTGCCGCTCCCCTTCATCCTGTCGCCCGTCAGGCGCTGTTGGCCGCCTTGGACGACGGGTGGGCCGATCCCTCCCGGCTGTACCGCGAAGGGCGCAAGGCGCGCATGCTGCTGGACGCCGCCCGGGAGGCGGCTGCCGAGGCCGTCGGCTGCCGGGTGGACGAACTGACTTTCACCTCGTCCGGCACCCGGGCCGTCCATACGGGTCTCGCCGGGGCGTTGGCCGGTCGTCGTCGCGTCGGACGTCACCTGATCGTGTCAGCCGTCGAACACTCCTCGGTACTCCATTCGGCGGAGGTGTTCGAGGCGGACGGCGGCCAGGTGACCCAGGTGCCGGTACGGCGGACCGGAGCGGTGGACGACGAGTCGTACGCCGCCGCCCTCCGCGCCGACACCGCGCTCGCCTGCCTCCAGTCGGCCAACCACGAAGTGGGCACCGTGCAGCCGGTGGCGGCGGTGGCCGAGGTGTGCCGGGCGGCCGGGGTGCCGTTGCTGGTGGACGCGGCGCAGTCGCTGGGGTGGGGGCGCGTCGAGGGCGGCTGGTCACTGCTGACGGCGAGTGCGCACAAATGGGGCGGGCCGAGCGGGGTCGGGCTGCTGGTCGTGCGCAAGGGGGTGCGGTTCGCCGTCCAAGGAGCCTCGGACGAGCGGGAGTCGGGCCGTGCGCCCGGCTTCGAGAACCTGCCGGCGATCATCGCGGCGGCCGCGTCCCTGCGGGCCGTACGGGCGGAGGCCGAGCGGGAGGCGGTACGACTGCGGGAGCTGACGGCGCGGATCCGGGCGCGGGTGCCGCAGTTGGTGCCCGACGTGGAGGTGGTGGGGGACGCGGACCGGCGACTGCCGGGGATCGTCACCTTCTCCTGTCTCTATGTCGACGGCGAGACATTGCTGCACGAGCTGGACCGGGAGGGCTTCTCCGTGTCGTCCGGATCGTCCTGCACGAGCAGCACGCTGACGCCCAGCCATGTGCTGAAGGCGATGGGGGTGCTGAGCGAGGGGAACGTGCGGGTGTCGCTGCCGGCGGGGGCGGCCGAGGCGGACGTCGACCGCTTCCTGGAGGTGCTGCCGGGGGTGGTGGCGGGGGTGCGGGAGAAGTTGGGCGCCCCAGTGCCGGCCGCGACCGTACAGCAGGCGGAGGAAGTGGTCGTGGACTCGCTCGGCAAGCGGTGCCCGATCCCCGTCATCGAACTGGCGAAGGTGATCGGGAGCGTGCCGGTGGGCGGCAGGGTGCGGGTCCTGTCCGACGACGAGGCCGCACGACTCGACATCCCCGCGTGGTGCGAGATGCGGGGCCAGGAGTACGAGGGAGAGGAGAAGGCAGAAAGAGGAACGGCCTACCTGGTCCGCCGGATCAGCTGAGGCGCCCCGTCAGGGGCGCGGGGCCGGGTCGGCTTGCGGCTACCGCCGCGACGGGGGTCCCCCGCCCGAGCGGAGCCGAGAGTGGGGGGACGACCAGCCCCCCACACCCGCGGCCGGACTCAGACCAGATACCCACGGACCTCTTCGGCGGCCTCGTCCCCGTACGCCTTCGTGAACCGCTCCATGAAGTGCCCGCGACGCAGCTGGTACTCCTGCGTGCCGACCGTCTCGATGACGAGGGTCGCCAGCATGCAGCCCACCTGGGCCGCCCGCTCCAGCGAGACCCCCCATGCCAGGCCCGAAAGGAACCCCGCGCGGAACGCGTCGCCGACACCCGTCGGGTCCGCCTTGCGCTCCTCGTCGGGGCAGCCGACCTCGATGGCCTCCTCGCCGGCCCGCTCGATCCGCACCCCGCGGGCGCCCAGCGTGGTGACCCGGTGGCCGACCTTCCCGAGGATCTCCTCGTCGCTCCAGCCGGTCTTGGTCTCGATCAGGCCCTTCTCGTACTCGTTGGAGAAGAGGTAGGTCGCGCCGTCCAGCAGTATCCGGATCTCGTCGCCGTTCATCCGGGCGATCTGCTGGGAGAAGTCGGCGGCGAAGGGGATGCCCCGGGTCCGGCACTCCTCCGTGTGGCGGAGCATGCCCTCGGGGTCGTCCGCGCCGATGAGCACCAGGTCGAGGCCGCCGACCCGGTCGGCGACGGTCTTCAGCTCGATCAGGCGGGCCTCGCTCATCGCGCCCGTGTAGAAGGAGCCGATCTGGTTGTGGTCGGCGTCGGTGGTGCACACGAAACGCGCGGTGTGCAGGGTCTCGGAGATGCGCACGGAGTCCGTGTCGACGCCGTGCCGGTCGAGCCAGGCCCGGTACTCGTCGAAGTCGAAGCCCGCCGCGCCGACCAGGACCGGCCGGGTGCCGAGCTGTCCCATGCCGAACGCGATGTTGGCGCCGACGCCGCCCCGGCGGACGTCCAGGTTGTCGACCAGGAAGGACAGCGAGACCGTGTGCAACTGGTCCGCGACGAGCTGGTCGGCGAAGCGGCCGGGGAAGGTCATGAGGTGGTCGGTGGCGATGGAGCCGGTGACTGCGATGCGCACGGCTGGGACTCTCCTGAGGGGGAGGCGTGATTGACAGTTAACGCTACCGGGTCGGCAGGGGCGCCCTGAAGGTGCCAAAACTACCCGATAGTAGATCTTTCTTCGCGGCGCCCGACGTGCATACCGTTCGGTCATGACGAACCTCAAGGTCCACGCCCCCGCTCCGGCCGACCTCGACGGCGACCTGGCGTCGCTGCGCGGTGACTGCGCGCGGATGGCCCCGCACTGGGCGGTTCCCGATCACAGCGATGCCCGGCCGGTGCCGCCGTCACTCATCCACGGGGTGACTGTGCCTAAGAAGTCCGCCAGGCTCCTGGACGCGATGTCCGACTACGGCGACTGAGGCGCCCGGCGCGTTCCAGGGAACCGCGCGCTCCCCTCCCGCGTCCCATCGCCGTCCCCCGTGAAGGGGAGGCGGGATACGACACGCGGCAAGGAGCGATGCGGTGAAGAGCGAGCGACCCGAGAACGACGACGACGCGGCCGCGGGTACCACCGGGGAGCCCCCGGAGACCCAGGCCACCCCGGAGTCGCCGAAGGCAGTCGCCAGGCCCGGCACGGGCCCCGCCGAGAGCACCGCCCGCCCGCAAGGGGAGCGGACCGCGGCAGAGCCGCGAGCGACCCCTGAGCCGACCGTGCCCCCTGCCACGGAGGCGTCTCCCGAGCCCGCGGGCAACTCCGAGCCGGAATCGACCCGCGCCGAGGCCGAGGCCTGGCCGGAAACGGCCCCCGAGCCCACAGCAGCCCCCCGAGCGGCCGCCGGCCCCGCCGCCGAAACGCCCCTCGAGCCGAACACGGCTCCGGAGCAGCCGGAGGCAGCACCGGAGCCGGAGAAGAACCTCGGCTCGGAAGCAGCCCCGGAGCCGGAAGGAGCCCGTGCTCCGGGTGCGGCGGCCGCGCGCGCCTCGGGCTCCGATCCGGACGTGGTGCCCGAGTCCGAGGTGGCCTCGCTCTCCGGTGCCGAGGGATTCGGGGCCGACGGCGGCCGTCCCGCCCGGCGTCGGTCTCCCGCTGTCATCGCCTCCGTGGCCGCCGCCGTGCTGCTGGTCGGCGGCGGCGGGGCCTATCTCGCCGCGAGCGGCGGCTCCGGCGGCGGCTCCGGCGGCGGCTCCGGCGGCGGTACCGGGGCGGCCGGGACCGGTACCTCCGGTGGTGCCACTCCCCCGCCGCTCGCCCTGGACGGCTACTCCTCCGGCGGCAACGGGATCGCACCGGGCGAGCCCAACCCCTACGGAGTGACCTACCGGGCGGGCGGAACGCTCCCCGGCGGCCCCGGCTCGGCCGCGGTGTACCAGCCGGCCGGCGAGGTCTCCAAGGAGCGGGTGGCCGCGCTGGCGAAGGCGCTCGGGATCGAGGGGGCGCCGGTCGCCGAGGGCCAGGTGTGGAAGGTCGGCACCGACAACGACGGCTCCGGCGGGAGTCTCCAGGTGAACCGGACCGCCCCGGGCATCTGGACGTACAGCCGCTACGCCCCCGGCACCGACAACTGCAAGTCCGGCCTGGTGTGCGCGCAGGACCCGGCGGCGCCGGCCGCCGCCCCGGTGAGTGTCTCCGCCGCGCAGAAGGCGGCCGCCCCGGTCCTCAAGGCGCTCGGCCAGGACGGCGCGAAGCTCGACGCGAGCCAGGTCATGGGCGCCCAGCGGGCGGTGAACGCCGATCCGGTGGTCGGCGGGCTGCCCACGTACGGCTGGACGACCGGGCTGACCGTCAGCAAGGCGGGCGAGGTCGTCGGCGGCAACGGGATGCTGGCGACGCCGGTCAAGGGCGACATGTATCCGGTGCTGAGCGCCGAGAAGACGCTGGGTCTGATGAACGCGGCGCCCCGCTCGGACCACCGGATGGGCATCGGCGGCTGCGCCAGTTCCGTACCGCTGAAGGACCGGCTGGAGCAGCCGTGCTCCGCCTCGACGTCGTCCGCCTCCTCGACTTCCCCGGCTTCCTCGGCTTCCTCGGCCGTGGTCCAGAACGCGGTGTTCGGGCTGGCCGCGCACTCCGTCGGCGGCCGGCAGGCCCTGGTGCCGTCCTGGCTGTTCCAGGTGCGCGGCGCGGCGGACTCGTACACCGTCACCTATCCGGCGGTGGACCCGAAGTACCTGGCCTCCGCCGCCTCGCCGACGCCGAGTTCCTCCCCGGGGGCCCCGAAGGACGTGAAGGTGGACGGCTACACGGCCGACGGCAGTGAGCTGACCGTCGCCTTCACCGGCGGGGTGTGCGCCGACTACAAGGCGACCGCGGACGAGGGCTCGGAGCAGGTGGTGGTCAAGGTGACCGAGACGCCCTGGCCGGACAAGATCTGCGTCATGATCGCCAAGCAGTACCACCAGACGGTGCGTCTCAAGGCGCCGCTGGACGGCCGGAAGGTGGTCGGCACGGACGGCAGGGCGGTCCCGAAGGAGAAGGCGACCACGCTCGACCCGCAGGTGGGCTGAGGACGAGGACACACGAAGGCGGCGGCCCCTCCGTGAGGGGCCGCCGCCTTCGTTCGCTGCCGGCCGGCTCGGCCGGCCGTGTCGGCTCAGCTGAAGGAGTCGCCGCAGGCGCAGGAGCCGGTCGCGTTCGGGTTGTCGATCGTGAAGCCCTGCTTCTCGATGGTGTCGACGAAGTCGATCGACGCGCCGCCCAGGTAGGGAGCGCTCATGCGGTCGGTCACGACCTTGACGCCACCGAAGTCCTTGACGACGTCGCCGTCGAGGGAACGCTCGTCGAAGAAGAGCTGGTAGCGCAGGCCGGAGCAGCCACCGGGCTGGACGGCGACACGCAGGGCGAGGTCGTCACGGCCTTCCTGGTCGAGCAGGGCCTTGACCTTGGCCGCGGCGGCGTCACTGAGGATGATGCCGTCGGTGGCGGTGCTGGTCTCGTCCGATACGGACATCTACATCTCTCCCGGGTTGTACGGAGACTGCTTGCCGACGAGTGCAACCGGCGGGTCCGCTGTTTCATTCCGGGCCGGCATTCGCGTTCTCGCGTTTTTCTCTTCCTTCATGCTCGCACATGCCCGAAGTCACGCCCAGCGGCCCGTTGACCACTCCCCGACCACACCACAACCACCCCACGGCCACTCTCCCGCAACCCTCCCGTATGGCGCCGGGATTCACGTCACATCGACACAATGGGCATCGTCAAACTGACGTGAAGCGGTTATGATAGATAACGTCAGAACGACGAAAAGTAGAAAGGGTGCGTGTCGTGACCACCGCCCAGACCACGGAGCTCGACGTACAGCCGACTCCGCTCGCCCTGCTGCTGCTCGGCCGTGAGGCCGACCCGAAGAGCGAGCGGGGCGTCGAGTGTCCCGGCGACCTGCCCTCGCCGTCCGACCCGGACCTGGTCGCGCGCGCCCGCGCGGCCAAGGAGAAGCTCGGCGACAAGGTCTTCGTGCTCGGCCACCACTACCAGCGCGACGAGGTCATCCAGTTCGCCGACGTCACGGGCGACTCCTTCAAGCTGGCCCGGGACGCGGCCGCCCGCCCGGAGGCCGAGTACATCGTCTTCTGCGGTGTGCACTTCATGGCCGAGTCCGCCGACATCCTGACCTCGGACGACCAGAAGGTGGTCCTGCCCGACCTGGCGGCCGGCTGCTCCATGGCCGACATGGCGACGGCCGAGCAGGTCGCCGAGTGCTGGGACGTGCTGACGGAGGCCGGGATAGCCGAGCAGGTCGTCCCCGTCTCGTACATGAACTCGTCCGCGGACATCAAGGCGTTCACGGGCAGGCACGGCGGCACCATCTGCACCTCCTCCAACGCCCAGCGGGCCCTGGAGTGGGCCTTCGAGCAGGGCACGAAGGTGCTCTTCCTCCCCGACCAGCACCTCGGCCGCAACACCGCCGTCCGGGACATGGGCATGTCCCTGGACGACTGCGTGCTCTACAACCCGCACAAGCCGAACGGCGGCCTCACCGCCGACCAGCTGCGCGACGCGAAGATGATCCTGTGGCGCGGCCACTGCTCGGTGCACGGCCGGTTCAGCCTGGACTCGGTGGCCGACGTGCGCGAGCGCATCCCCGGGTTGAACGTCCTGGTGCACCCGGAGTGCCAGCACGAGGTGGTGGCCGCGGCCGACTACGTCGGTTCGACCGAGTACATCATCAAGGCGCTGGAGGCCGCGCCCGCCGGCTCCAAGTGGGCGATCGGCACCGAGCTGAACCTGGTCCGCCGGCTGGCGAACCGTTTCGCTCCCGAGGGCAAGGAGATCGTCTTCCTCGACAAGACCGTCTGCTTCTGCTCCACCATGAACCGCATCGACCTCCCCCACCTGGTCTGGACCCTCGAGTCGCTGGCCGAGGGCAACCTGGTCAACCGGATCGAGGTCGACAAGGAGACGGAGGCGTTCGCCAAGCTGGCCCTGGAGCGGATGCTGGCGCTGCCGTAGCCGTACGACCCGAGGTCACCCCGAGACGGGCTTCCGCTCGGGGTCGGCCGGGTCGAGGGTGAAGATCGTGCCGTCGGAGGTGGAGAGGACCAGGGCGCCCCGGTTGAACCACACGGTCGGCAGCAGGCCGCTGTTGCCCAGCACCTCGGCGCGGGCGGAGGACTCCCACAGCACGGTGCCCTTGGCGGTGTCCAGCGCGACCACCCGCCCGCTCGCGCCGGCCATGAAGAGCGTGCGGCCACTCGCGTCCACCGAGGCCTGGCCCGGCGACTCCAGGGTGGTGTGGCTGTTCCACCGCTTCTCCCCCGTCGTCGGGGAGAAGGCGGTGACCAGGCCGCTGGAGGTGGCGAGGTAGAGGGTGCCCCGGGCCAGGGTGGGCAGTCCGCCCCGGTAGTGCTCGGGCAGGGCCGTCAGGGTGCGCTTGCCGGTGCCGGGGTCGACGCGCACGATGCGGGTGTAGATCAGGTCGGGGCCGTTGTCGACGTCCTGGTCGTCGGCCTCCAGGAAGACCAGCTGTCCGGAGAGCGTGCCCACGAAACTGCCCGTCTGGGCGGGCGAGTTCAGGGTGCGCACCGGCCCGTCCGCCGGGTCGACGGCGAAGAACCTCGTGGCGTGCGAGCCGTCCGTCTGATCGCCGCAGTCCACATAGGGAAAGTCCCCCACGGCGAGCAGCGAGCAGAGCCAGCCCTGGGGCACGGGCACGGTTCTGCGCACACTGCCGTCGCGCGCCGAACGGACGGTGACCGCGCTGCCGTCGCCCTCCTGGGTCAGCGTCACCCCGTCGGCGTAGGCCGAGCCCAGGCTGTCGGTGCGTACCGCGTGGGACCAGATCCGGGCGCCGTTCCGGCTGTCGAGCGCCATGACGGACTGCGCCTGTCCCGCGCCGTTGGTGTCGGTGACCTGCAGTTCGACGAGGACCCGGCCGTCGTCCACGCCGAGGACGGTGGTGATGTAGCGGTCGGCCGGGATGCCCGCGGGTGCGATCGGGGAGCGCCACCGGGTCCGGCCGGTGGTGGCGTCGACCCGGGTGGGCAGGAGGGCGGTGCCGCCGCAGTAGACGGAGGAGCCGTCGGAGACGCAGGAGGGCGAGGTGTCGCCCTCGTAGCCCGGCGCCTTCTTCACCCCCTGCTCGGCGGTCGCGGACACCGTTGTCTGCCAGGGCTTCCAGCCGTCGGGAAGGGTGCCCCAGCGGGATCCGGGGGACGCCGAGGAGCCGGTGCGTGCCTCGCCGTCGCCGTTCCAGGCGCCCGGCAGGAAGTATCCGGTCAGGGCGATGGCGGTCACCGCTGCGGCGGCCACCAGCAGCCGGGGGGTGCGGCGGCGCGGGCGGCGGCCGGTGCCCGGCGGGGTGGTGGCGTCGAGGGACGGGGCGGTGCCGGGCCGTGCGGAGGGCAGGCGCAGGGTCATGGTCTGCGGTTCGGCGGACGACTCCGGCAGGGCCGTCGCGAACTCCCGGGCCAGTTCGTCCAGTTCGGGCCGGGCGGCCGGGTCCTTGGCCAGGCAGCGCACCAGGACCGCGCGCAACGGGCCGGTGACCCCGTCCAGTACGGGCTCGTTGTGGACCACCCGGTAGCCGGTCAGATAGGGGCTGTCGGCGTCGAAGGGGCCGCGTCCGGTGACGCAGTACACCAGCAGCGCGCCGAGCGAGAAGACGTCCGAGGCGGGGCCGACGGTACGGGCGTCCGTGAACTGCTCCGGGGACATGAACGGCGGGGTGCCGACCATCTGCCCGGTCTCGGTCAGGGTGTTGTGGTTCTCGGCGGCCCGGGAGATGCCGAAGTCGATGACCCGGGGACCGTCCTCGGCCATCAGGACGTTGCCCGGTTTCAGGTCGCGGTGCACCACCCCGGCCCGGTGGATGTCCCGCAGCGCCTCCACCAGGCCCAGGGCCAGCGGCCGCAGCTCGGTGACGCGGAGCGCGCCCTGGGACCGGATCCGGGCGGCGAGGGAGGGGCCCGGCACGTACTGCGTGGCCATCCAGGGGGCCGGCGCGTCCGGGTCGGCGTCCAGGACGGGGGCGGTGAAGGCGCCGCTGACCCGGCGGGCGGCCTCGATCTCCTGCCGGAACCGGGCGCGGAAGACCGGGTCCTCGGCGTACTGGGCGTGCACCACCTTGACGGCGACCTCGCGCCCGGAGCGCGACCGGCCCCAGTAGACGATGCCCATCCCGCCGGCCCCGAGCCGGTCGGCCAGCCGGTACCCGCCGAGGGACCTCGGGTCGTCCTTGTGCAGCGGCACGCCGAAACTCCCCTTCCCCGCCCTGCAGTTCGCGGCGCCAGCATACGGAACGGCCGGACGCGGACGGCCGGTTCCCGGAGGTGTTCCGGAAACCGGCCGCCGTTCGCGGGACCGTCACACGGCCGCGGGCTGCGGCTCCTCGGCCGCCGGGGCAGAGTCCGCTGCCCCCTGGCCCCGCTTCGCGGCCCGCTTCCTGGCCCGGCGCTCCTTGCGGAGTTCGAGCATCGCGTACAGCGTCGGCACCAGCAGCAGGGTGAGCAGCGTGGAGGTGATCAGACCGCCGATCACGACCACCGCCAGCGGCTGGGCGATGAAGCCGCCCTCGCCGGTGACGCCGAGCGCCATCGGGAGGAGGGCGAAGATGGTCGCCAGGGCGGTCATCAGGATCGGGCGCAGCCGGTGCCGGCCGCCCTCGATGACCGCTTCGACCACGCCGTGTCCCTGGCGCCGGTACTGGTTGACGAGGTCGATCAGCACGATCGCGTTGGTCACCACGATGCCGATCAGCATCAGCATGCCGATCATCGCGGGGACACCCATCGGGGTGCCGGTGACGACCAGCAGGCCGATCGCGCCGGTCGCCGCGAACGGGATGGAGACCAGCAGGATCAGCGGCTGGACGAGCGAGCGGAAGGTCGCGACCAGCAGCATGAAGACGATCGCGATCGCCGCGAGCATCGCCAGGCCCAGGTTCTTGAACGCGCTGTCCTGGTCCGAGGTGACCCCGCCGATCGAGGCCGTCGCCCCCGCCGGGAGCTTCAACGCCTTGATCTTGGACTGGAGTTGGGTGCTGACCGCGCCGGTGTTGTCACCGGTCGGCTTCGCCGTGACGGTCGCGGCGCGCTGGCCGTCGATCCGGGTCATCGACACCGGCCCGTCCACCAGCTTCACGGTGGCGATGTCGCCCAGCTTCACCGGGCCCAGCTTGAGGGCGCGCAGCTGCGCGAGGGTCTCGGCCGGCTTCGCCGACTTCACGACGACGTCCCGCTCGGTGTCGTCGAGAACCGCCTTCGCGGCGGTGGTGCCCTTGACCGCCTGGGTGACGGCGGCGCCCAGCGTCTGGTCGTCGAACCCGGCCGCCGCGGCCTTGGAGTTGGCCTTCACCGAGATGCGCGGCACGCTCTGGGAGAGGTTGCTGGTGACGTCGGTGACGTCGTCCAGCTCGGCGACGGTGGCCCGGACCTGCTCCGAGGCCTTGCGCAGCACGCCCCCGTCGGCCGCCTTCACGACGACGCTCAGGTCCTGGCTGCCGAAGCCGTCACCGGCGGACACCGTGGTCGTACCGATGCCCGGGAGCTTGTGCAGACCGTCCTCGATGGCCGTCTGCACCTTGTCGTACGACTTGGCGTCGTCCAGCATCACCGAGTACGACGCCTGGTTGGTGTCGGTGCCGCCGCCGAAGGCCGCCATGAAGCCGGACGAGCCGACCGTGACCTGGTAGTCCTTCACCCCGTCGACGGAGGCGAGCAGCTTCTCGACCTTCTTCGCCTGCGCGTCGGTCGCCGCCAGGCTGGTGCCCGGCTTCAGCTCCTGCTTGACGGTGAGGACCTCCTGGTCGCCCTGGTCGAAGAAGTTGGTCTTCAGCAGCCCGGCCATGCCGAACGTGACGACCAGGACCACGATCGCGATCAGCACGCTGGTGAGGCGGCGCCGGGTCGCGAAGCGCAGGACGGGCACGTAGGCACGCTGGAGCCGGCTGTCGGCCTCCTTCGCCTCGGCCTTGCGGCGGGCCTCCGCGGCGTCCTCGGGGGTGCCCTTCGGGGCGCGCAGGAACCAGTACGACAGCACCGGTACGACCGTCAGCGAGACCAGCAGGGAGGCGAGCAGCGCGGCCGTCACGGTGATGCTGAACGAGCCGAACAGGGCGCCCACCATGCCGCCGACCAGGCCGATCGGCAGGAAGACGGCGACCGTGGTGAGGGTGGAGGAGGTGACCGCGCCGGCCACCTCGCGGACCGCGCCGATGATGGCGGCCTGGCGCTCCTCGCCGTAGCCGAGGTGGCGCTTGATGTTCTCCAGGACCACGATCGAGTCGTCGACGACCCGGCCGATGGCGATGGTCAGCGCGCCGAGGGTGAGCATGTTGAGGGAGAGACCCCGGGTCCACAGCACGATCAGCGTGAGGACCACCGACAGCGGGATGGAGACCGCCGTCACCAGGGTCGAGCGGATCGAGGCCAGGAAGACCAGGATGACCAGGACCGCGAAGACCAGGCCCAGAGCGCCCTCGGTGGTGAGGCCCTTGATGGACTTGGAGACCGCCGGGCCCTGGTCGCTGACGACGGTGAGGGTGGCGCCGGAGCCGAGGTCCTGACGCAGCTTGGGCAGCTTGTCCTTGACCGCGTTCGAGATGGAGACGGCGCTGCCGTCGTGGTCCATGGTGACGTTCACGGCGAGGCTGGGACGGCCGTCGGTGCGGGTGATCGAGTCGGCCGGAGCCTCCTGCTCCTTGACCGAGGCCACGGCACCGAGGCGCACGGGCTTCTTGACGCCCGGCCCGCTGACCATCAGGTCCTTGATCTGCCCCAGCGAGGTGAGTCCGCCGCCGACCTGGACGGTGCGGTTGGCGCCGTCCTCGTCGAAGGAGCCCGCCGGCACGGTCGCGCCGGCCGCCTGCAGCGTCTGGGCGATCACGGCCGGGGTGAGGCCCGCCCCGGCCAGCTTCGCCTGGTCCGGGGTGACGGTGACCTGGAGGTCCCGTACGCCGGTGACCTGGACGCGGCCGACGCCGTCGATGTCCTTCAGGTCCGGGACGACCGTCTTGTCGAGCTGGTCGGCGAGGGCCTGCTGGTCCTTGCCGGAGGTGACGGCGAGGACCACGGTCGGCATGTCGTCCGTCGAGCCGGAGATGACCTGCGGGTCGACGGAGTCCGGGAGCTGGGCGCGGTTGACGGCCAGCTGGACGTCGGCGACCAGCTGCTTGGTGTCGCTGCCGTAGTCGAAGGACGCCATGATCACGGCGTTGCCCTCGCTCGCGGTGGAGGTGACGTCGGTGATCCCGTCGACGCCTTCGAGGTTGTTCTCGACGGGCTCGATGACCTGCTTCTCGACGACGTCGGGGGCAGCTCCCTGGTAGGGGGCGATGACCGACACCATGGGCAGGGAGATGGTGGGCAGCAGCTGCTGCTTGATCTGGGGGATGGCGATCGCCCCGAAGGCGAGCGCGATCAATGACATGAGGCCTATCAGGGCCCGCTGCGCGAGGCTGAATCGGGACAGCCAGGACATGGGTCAGGGTCTCTTTTCGGTGAGCTGCTGCTGTGAGCGGAGCTGCTGTGAGCGGCGGATGAACGGCGGACGAGCGGCACAGGGGACACCTGTGAGCGCCCACCCCACCACCCTCACCCATGCGCCGCCCCGCTCACGTAGGCCCTGGGTGCCGTCCTTTATCCGGCTCCTACTCCCGCCGCAGTACGGCCGGGTGGAGGTCACTCCATCCTCGGACGGACCAGCCCCGACTCGTAGGCGATCACCACGAGCTGCGCCCGGTCCCGGGCGCCCAGCTTGGCCATGGCCCGGTTGACGTGCGTCTTCACGGTCAGCGGGCTGACCTCGAGGCGCTCGGCGATCTCGTCGTTGGAGTGCCCGCCGGCGACCTGGACCAGCACCTCGCGCTCGCGTGAGGTGAGTGCGTCCAGCCGCTCGGCGCGGGCCGGGTCGAGGCCGTCGGCGCCGGTGTCGCCCTGGGCGAGGAAGCGGGCGATCAGCCCCTTGGTGGCGGTCGGCGAGAGCAGCGCCTCGCCGCCGGCGGCGACCCGGATGGCACTCAGCAGCTCCTCCGGTTCGCTGCCCTTGCCGAGAAAGCCGGAGGCGCCCGCGCGCAGCGCCTGCACGACGTAGTCGTCCACCTCGAAGGTGGTCAGTATGACCACCCGCACCCGGTCCAGGGACGGGTCCTCGCTGATCAGCCGCGTGGCGGCCAGGCCGTCCGTGCCCGGCATCCGGATGTCCATCAGGACGACGTCGGCCCGGGTCTCCCCGGCCAGCCGCACCGCCTCGGCGCCGTCGGAGGCCTCGCCGACCACCTCCATGTCGGGCTCGGAGTCGACGAGCACGCGGAACGCGCTGCGCAGCAGGGCCTGGTCGTCGGCGAGCAGGACACGGATCGTCATGCGGAATCCCCCAGGGCGGCCGTCCGGTGGTTCGTACGGTCGTCGGTGTCGGTCTTGACCGGCAGGATCGCATGGACGCGGAAGCCGCCGCCGTAGCGGGGGCCGGTGGTGAGGGTGCCGCGCAGGGCGGTGACGCGCTCGCGCATGCCGAGCAGGCCGTGGCCGCCGCCGGCCTCGGGGGCGGTGTGCTCGCCGGAGCCGTTGTCGAGGACGGTGACCTCGATGTGCGGTCCGACGCGTACGACGCTGACCTCGGCCTTGGCCTCGGGTCCGGCGTGCTTCTGCACGTTGGTCAGGGCCTCCTGGATGATCCGGTAGGCGGCCAGGTCGACGGCGGCGGGCAGGGTGGTGCCCTGGTCGGCGCGGGCCACCTCGACCTGGAGGCCGGCGTTGCGGAAGGTGTCGGCGAGCTCTTCGAGGCGGTGCAGGCCGGGGGCGGGTTCGGTCGGGGCCTCGGGGTCGCCGGACTGCCGGAGCAGGCCGACGGTGGCACGCAGTTCGTTGAGCGCGGACCGGCTGGCCTCGCGGACGTGGGCGAGGGCCTCCTTGGCCTGGTCGGGCCGCTTGTCCATGACGTGCGCGGCCACTCCTGCCTGCACGTTGACCAGGGCGATGTGGTGGGCGACGACGTCGTGCAGGTCACGGGCGATGCGCAGGCGCTCCTCGGCGACCCGGCGGCGGGCCTCCTCCTCGCGGGTCCGCTCGGCGCGCTCGGCACGCTCCCGGATGGCCTGCACGACGGCCCGCCGGCTGCGCACCGCGTCCCCGGCGGTGGCGCCGATACCGGTCCAGGCGAAGATCGCGAGGTTCTCCTGGGCGTACCACGGGAGGGGGCCCGCGGCCATCGCGGCGGTGGTCAGCACGGTCATGGTGAGCAGGCCGGCCCGCAGGGTGGTCCGGCGGTCGGTGGTGGCGGCGACGGTGAAGAGGGCGACGACGGCCGCCATCGCGACGGGGGCGCGGGGGTCGCCGGTGACGCACTCGACGACGGAGGCCGCGCCGGTGACGGCCAGGACCGTCTTCGGGGCGTGCCGGCGGAAGACCAGGGCGACGGCGGCGAGCGTCATCAGGACCAGGCTGAGCGGGTCCGGGGTGCGGATGCCCCAGGCGACGCCGTGCGCGCCGTGCGGGACGGCGAAAGAGCTCACGACCATGCACACGAGAGCGCCCGCCGCGATGACCGCGTCCACGGCGAGTGGATGCGCGCCGACTCTGCAGCGGGCTCTTTCGAAGGGGCTCACGGTCTGAACAGTACGGCTGGTTGGTGCGGGCCGGAACCGTCGGTTCGGGCCGCCGTCGGCACCGCCCGGTTTCCGGCCCGCCCGCCTGACTCGCTCAGCTGAAGGGCTCAGGTCCGGGGGCCTGCCGAGCCGGACGCGTCGCATCAGGGGGGCAGGCGAGCCGGACGCATCGCGTCAGCCCGGGATCAGGCCGTCGTCCCGCAGCAGGGCCCGGACCTCCTCCAGGGTGGCGTCCGGGGAGGGCAGGATCAGGTCCGAGGGTTCCAGGGCGTCGTCCGGGAGGGGGGTGCCGAGTTCTCGGACCTTGTCCAGGAGGGCGCCCAGGGTGCGGCGGAAGGCCGACTCGTCGCCGGACTCCGTCTCCGCCAGGAGCTCGTCGTCCAGCTTGTTCAGCTCGGTGAGGTGGCTGTCGGCCAGCCGCACCTGGCCCTCCCCCATGATCCTTACGACCATGTCGGCCATGTCGCCCTCCAGGCGTCGGCTACTGCTTGTCGAAGCGCGGGGTGTCCTGCGGCTGCTGCGCCTGCTGGCCCTGGCCGGCGCCGCCCTCGATCGCCTGCTGCGGCTGTCCGCCGGCCAGCTCCGCCTTCATCCGCTGGAGCTCCAGCTCTACATCCGTACCACCGGAGAGGCGGTCCAGCTCGGCGGCGATGTCGTCCTTGGCCATGCCCGTCGGGTCGTCGAGGGCACCGGAGGCGAGCAGTTCGTCGATGGCGCCGGCGCGGGCCTGGAGCTGCTGCGTCTTGTCCTCGGCGCGCTGGATGGCGAGGCCGACGTCGCCCATCTCCTCGGAGATGCCGGAGAACGCCTCACCGATGCGGGTCTGGGCCTGGGCGGCGGTGTAGGTGGCCTTGATGGTCTCCTTCTTCGTGCGGAAGGCGTCCACCTTGGCCTGGAGGCGCTGGGCCGCGAGGGTGAGCTTCTCCTCCTCGCCCTGGAGGGTGGCGTGCTGCGTCTCCAGGTCGGTCACCTGCTGCTGGAGGGCGGCGCGGCGGGACAGCGCCTCGCGGGCGAGGTCCTCGCGGCCGAGCGCGAGCGCCTTGCGGCCCTGGTCCTCCAGCTTGGTGGACTGCTGCTGGAGCTGGTTCAGCTGGAGTTCGAGCCGCTTGCGGGAGGTGGCGACGTCGGCCACCCCGCGGCGCACCTTCTGGAGCAGCTCAAGCTGCTTCTGGTAGGAGTAATCAAGGGTCTCGCGCGGGTCCTCGGCCCTGTCCAGGGCCTTGTTCGCCTTCGCGCGGAAGATCATCCCCATACGCTTCATGACACCGCTCATGGGCTTCGCGCGCCCCCTTCTGACGGACTCCAGCTCACAGATCCTGCGACAGAACCCACAGTACGGGCCCTGCCTCCATTACCGCACTGTTCGGGGACCGATGCGCTCATCCCCAAGGACGACTGCGGACAGTTCCACTCCGGCACAGGTAGTAGGTGCTCCCCCGAGCGAACCGTCTGCAACGTCCCCTGTGTCCCCTCTGGAGACGACTGACGTTGCGGGATCGTTCCCCACCGGACTAGGGCCCACACCCGTCGACCCCGTACCCTTGGGTTTTGTGTTCCGTAGCCGTGCCAAGGATGAGAAGGCCCCCGCCGACAAGGCGGCGGTGACCGACTCCAAGCAGACCCGTGACCCGCAGGCGCCCAAGGGCAGGCCCACGCCCAAGCGCAGTGAGGCCCAGACCCAGCGACGCAGCGTGGCCAACACGCCGACGACGCGCAAGGACGCCGCCAAGCGTCAGCGCGATGACCGGCGTGCCGCCATGGAGCGGCAGCGCCAGGCGCTGGCCACCGGCGACGAGCGGTATCTGCCGCCCCGTGACAAGGGTCCGGTCCGCAAGCTCGCCCGCGACTGGGTCGACTCGCGCTTCAACGTGGCGGAGTTCTTCCTGCCGCTGGCCGTGATCATCCTGGTCATGAGCGTGGTGAACAACGCGGCGATCAAGAACATCGCACTGCTGCTGTGGCTGGTCGTGATCGTGCTGATCGTGCTCGACGCGGCGGTGAGCGGCCTGCGCCTGCGCAAGCGCCTCGCCGAGCGCTTCCCGGACCAGAACAAGAAGGGCGCCGTCGCCTACGGTCTGATGCGTTCCCTCCAGATGCGCCGGCTCCGGCTGCCCAAGCCGCAGGTCAAGCGCGGAGAGCGGCCCTGAGCACAGAGCCTTTCTCCGGGGGTGCGGCGAAGGCCTGGCTGACCAGGCTGGGCGGACTGCGTGACGTCGTACGACAGGAGCTGGTGGCCCGGCAGCTCGACGAGCAGATAGCCGGGCGGTTCCCGGTCGGGCAGCGGCTGCGGGTGCTCGACGTGGGGATGGGCCAGGGCACCCAGGCGTTGCGGCTGGCCCGCGCCGGGCACCAGGTGACCGGCGTCGAGCGGGAACCGACGATGATCGCGGCCGCGCGGGAGGCCCTGGCCGGTGAGCCGGAGGGGATCCGCGAACGGGTGCGGATCGTCGAGGGGGACGGACGGGACACAGGCGTCCACTTTCTGCCCGGCAGCTTCGACCTGGTGCTCTGTCACGGCGTGCTGATGTACGTCGAGGAGCCGGACGCGCTGCTGGCCGGGCTGGCCCGGATGCTGGCCCCCGGCGGCCTGCTCTCGCTGCTGGTGCGCAACGCCGACGCGCTGGCCATGCGGCCGGGTCTGAGCGGGGACTGGACGGGGGCGATGGGCGCCTTCGACACCGTCTCCTACCGCAACCGGCTGGGCCTCGAGGTGCGGGCCGACCGGCTGACCATCCTCACCGCCGCACTCGCCGGCATCGGCGCGCCGCTGCACTCCTGGTACGGCGTACGGGTGTTCACGGACACGGCCGCGGACGGCGCCGGACCACCCGCCGACCTGGAGACGCTGCTGGCGGCCGAGGAGCGGGCCGGGCGGACGGATCCGTACCGTGCGGTCGCGGCGCTGCTGCACCTGTGCGGGGTCCGCGGCTGAACCCGCCGCGTGCGCTGCTCGTTCGGGTCAGCAGCACGAGCCGGTCCGGCACCCCGCGACGAGACTCGGGGGCATGGACGCTTCCCGTACTCGTCGGACCTTCCGTACGGCCGCCGCGCTCGGCTCCTGCTGTCTGGCCCTCGTCTCCGGCTGCTCCGCCTTCGGCGGCGACCCGGCCGAGGACGGCTCGACCACCCAGGCCGCCCAGGCGGCGGCCGTTCCCGTGGCGGCGATCGACCTGCAGAACCGGTACCAGAAGGTGATCAAGGAGGTCCTGCCGTCGGTGGTGCAGATCCAGGCCAGCAGCGACCTGGGGTCCGGCGTGGTCTACGACGACAAGGGACACATCGTCACCAACGCGCATGTCGTCAAGGGCGAGAAGAAGTTCAAGGTGACGACCGCCAACAACGAGGAACCGCTCACCGCGACGCTCGTCTACTCCTACCCCGAGCAGGACCTGGCGGTCCTGCGGCTCGACAAGATCCCGGACGGGTTGAAGGCGGCCGCCTTCGGGGACACCGAGAAGGTCGAGGTCGGGCAGATCACGCTCGCCATGGGGTCACCGCTCGGGCTGTCGTCGAGCGTCACCGAGGGCATCGTGTCGGCGACCGGACGGACCGTCAGCGAGAACCAGGAGGGCGGCGGCACCGGGGCCACCATCCCCAACATGGTGCAGACCTCGGCCGCCATCAACCCCGGCAACAGCGGCGGCGCCCTGGTCAACCTCAACGGCGAGGTCATCGGCATCCCGACGCTCGCCGCGAGCGACCCGGACCTGGGGGGCAGCGCGGCGCCGGGGATCGGGTTCGCCATCCCGGGGTCGATGGTGAAGACGGTCGCCGACCAGATCATCAAGCAGGGCAAGGTGACCGACTCGGGGCGGGCCGCGCTCGGCATCAGCGGCCGCACGGTCGTCGACGTGAACTACCAGCCCGCCGGGGTGGCCGTCGTGACCGTGAAGCCGGGGGACGCGGCCGACAAGGCGGGTATCCGGCCCGGCGACATCATCACCAAAGTGGGTGACGACCGCATCACCACCATCACCTCACTGGCCGAGTCGCTCGCCGTGGACCGGCCGGGGCAGAAGACGACGGTGACGTACAGCCGGGAGGACGTCCAGCGGACGGTGGACGTGACGCTGGGCGACCAGTGACGGCGGGGCGACCCGCTCGGGGCCGCCCCGGACCGGCACCTCTCAGGACTCGTCCGCGTGCAGGCTCATCGGGCCGTAGATCTCGGTGGCGTCCTCGTAGAGCCGCACCTGGTCGGCGCCGCCGGCCAGCAGCGCCTTCCACTGTTCGCCGATCCATGACTCGGCGTCGCCCTGAGTGGTGAACTCCTCGGGCTCCACCGCGGGCTGGACCTCCGTCCCGTCGGCCTTCTCGAACCGCCACGTCCATGCCGCCATGTAGGCCTCCTTTGATCCAACTGGTGCATCGTATAAGGACGCCGACAAAAACTCCGCTGGTTGTGGGGTATGTGCGGGCTCGGCAGGGGCTGGTCGCGATCGCGCGGCGGAGCCGCACGCCGCTGCAGCCCCGCGTCCCTTCCGGGGCGCGTCGCACGCGGCGCCCGCTGAAGCGAGAACCGTGGGGACAGGTGAAAATCAGGGCGTGGAAGTGACTTTGCTCGGTACCGGTGCTCCCGCGGGTCTGCCCCGCCCGGACTGTCCCTGTGCGGCCTGTGCCTGCGCCGTCGGGGCGGATGTCCGGGCCGCCACGGCGGCGCTCGTCGACGGAACGCTGCTGCTCGACCTGACGCCGGGCGCGGCGTTCGCCGCGGCACGCGCCGGGCGGTCCCTCACCGGCGTACGGCAGGTGCTGCTCTCGCATCCGCACGACGGACCCGCCGTCGAGGTGCCGGCCGGACTGCCGCAGCCGGGGCGGGTACCGGACGGCCGGGAGCTGGCGCTGCTGACCGGGCACCGGGTGCGGGCGCTGGCGATGGACGCGGGCGGCACCGGGTACGCGGTGACCGGCCCCGACGGGCAGCGGCTGCTGTACCTGCCGCCGGGCGGTGCGCCGGCCGGACTGGAGAACGGGAGCACGGAGTCGTACGACATGGCGCTCCTGGACGTCGTGGGCCGCCCGGACGCGCTGGCACGTCTGCGGGCGGTGGCGGCGGTGGGCCCGGCCACCGACGTCGTCGCCGTCCATCTCGACCACGACGTGCCGCCGGGACCGGAGTTGCGGCGGCGGCTGGCGGCGGCCGGGGCGCGGGCCGTGCCGGACGGTACGACGCTGACGGTGGGGGTGTACGAGGAGGTGCCCGACGTTCCGCGCCGGACGCTGGTGCTGGGCGGGGCCCGGTCCGGCAAGTCCGTGGAGGCCGAGCGGCGGCTGGAGTCCTTCCCCGACGTGCTGTACGTCGCCACGGGCGGGACGCGTGGCGGGGACACCGAATGGGCGGCGCGGGTCGCCGTGCACCGGGAGCGGCGGCCGGGGTCGTGGCGTACGACGGAGACCTGCGACCTGGTGCCCTTGCTGGCGCAGGACGGGCCGCCGTTGCTGGTGGACTGTCTGTCGCTGTGGCTGACGGACGCGATGGACTCCGTCGGGGCGTGGGACGACACGGAGTGGGCGTCGGGCGGGGAGAAGGCGCTGCGGGAGCGGGTGCGGGAGCTGACGGAGGCGGTGCGCTCGACCCGGCGGACGGTGGTCGCCGTCTCCAACGAGGTGGGGTCGGGCATCGTGCCGGCCACCGCGTCGGGCCGCCGCTACCGGGACGAACTGGGCCGGCTGAACACGGCGTTCGCGGCCGAGTGCGAGCACGTGGTGCTGGTGGTGGCCGGACAGGCGGTGGTGCTGCGGTAGTGGGACGGGGACGGGGGACGCCTTCGCCCCGGCGGCCCGGCTACCCGACTGCCCGACTGCCCTCAGCTACGACGGGCCCCGTGAGGGGCGCGGGGAACTGCGCGACCAGCCCCCGCTCGCCCGCAGACGCGCGACGGACCGTCGTCACCTCTTTCTCGCGATGATCCGGTACCCGTTGGAGAAGACGGTGCGGCGCAGCACGGGGGCCAGGACGTGGTCGACGGCCGCCGCCGCGGCCACCAGCGGAGCCGTCGCGCCCAGCGCCCGCTTCGGCAGCACCCGGCCCAGCAGCAGCGCGACCGCCGCCGAGATGTCGTACGGGATGTGCGGCGTCCTCCGCTCGGCTCTCAGGATCTCGCAGCCCTGGGACTCCAGCTCCGCCCGCAGGTTGGCCGGCGGCAGCAGATGCAGGTGGCGGGGCTGACCGTACGGCACCCACCACTTGCCGAGCAGCGCGCCGAAGGCGCTGCGCGGATTGGCGATCTCGATCAGGAGGTGGCCGCCGGGCCGTAGCGCCGCGAGCGCCGCGCGCAGTTCGGCGCGCGGGTCGGGGGCGTGTTCGAGGTGCCGGAACATGCTGACGACGTCGTAGCGGGCGCGCAGCCGGGCCAGCACCCCCGGTGCGGTCAGGTGGCCGCAGTGCGCCTCCTCGATGTGCCCCTCGGCCTGGGCCCACACCACCCGCAGGGTCGAGTCCAGGCCGTCGAACGAGGTGTACGGGAAGAGTTCCTTCGCCGTCCGCGGGAAGTGGGCGTGGCCCGTCCCGATGTCCAGCCAGCTCTCCGGCTCCGTCAGCGCCAGCATCGCGCGGGCGGCGGCGCGGTGCCTGCGGCGGCCGCCGCGGGTCGCGAGCAGGGCGTCGGCGTAGTCCTCCAGACGGCCCTCGTAGTGGTCCCGGTGGTAGAGGACGAAGCCCTCCGCGGTCAGCCGGGGGTTCTGGAAGGCGTGGGCGCAGTCGCGGCACTCGTCGACGGCGAACCTGCCGGGCCGGTGGTGGAGCAGGTCGGACGTGCGCAGCCGGGTGCGCAGGCGTCTGGAACCGCACCAGGGACAGTCCTCGCGGCGCGGCTCGTGGAACCGGTCGGTGCCCGGGAGGAGTTCGGGTGTGGGCGGCATGGGCGGCTCCCTGTGCTCCCTGTACGCAATACGCTGCAAAACGGAACGTATGGGATACGGATCTTGCCTGCCAAGACGCCGTGCGGGTGTGCTGGCGATCTGACACCGAAGCGTTCGTTCGGTGCCGGTACTGTTCGGCGAATGAGCTCGCTTAATCTCGACGACTTCACCGATCTGATCGAGCGCCCCGACGGCGGTGTGCGCCGTGACGCAGAGGCGCGCCGGGAGCGGCTGGTCGTGCCGCCCGGATCGCTGGGCCGCCTCGACGACCTGGGTGAGTGGCTGGCCGCCGCACAGGGTTCCGTGCCGGTACGGCCGGTCGAACGGCCGCGGGTCCTGCTCTTCGCCGGTGACCACGGCGTCGCGGAACTCGGCGTGTCCGCGCGGCCCGCGGGCACCGCCGAGCTGCTGGTGCGGGCGGTTCTGGAGGGGGCGAGCCCGGTTGCGGTGCTGGCCCGGCGGCTCGGGGTACCCCTGCGGATCGTCGACATGGCGCTGGACTGCGACCCGGACACGCTGCCCGCGGAGGTCGTACGGCACCGGGTGCGGCGGGGCAGCGGCCGTATCGACGTCGAGGACGCGCTGACCCTGGAGGAGGCAGAGGAGGCCTTCCGGGCGGGGATGGCGCTGGCCGACGGGGAAGCCGACTCGGGGACCGATCTGGTGGTGCTCGGCGATGTCAGCGTCGGGGGGACCACGGCGGCCTGCGTCCTCGTCGCGGCGCTGTGCGGGACCGACGCGTCCGTGGTGACCGGGCGGGGCGGGCTCGCCATCGACGACCTCGCGTGGATGCGCAAGTGCGCGGCGATCCGGGACGCGTTGCGGCGGGCGCGGCCGGTGCTCGGGGACCAGCTGCAGCTGCTGGCGACGGTCGGCGGGGCCGACCTCGCGGCGATGACCGGGTTCCTGCTGCAGGCGGCGGTGCGGAAGCTGCCGGTGGTACTGGACGGAGTGGTGACGGCCGCGTGTGCGCTGGTCGCGCAGCGGATCGCGTTCCGGGCGCCGGACTGGTGGCTGGCCGGCCACGACAGCGGCGAGCCGGGCCAGGCGAAGGCACTGGACCGGATGGCCCTGGAGCCGCTGCTGGAACAGGGCGTGACGGTGGGCGAGGGAGCGGGAGCGCTGCTCGCCCTCCCCCTGGTCCAGTCCGCGGCGGCCCTGGCGGCGGAACTCCCGGAGAAAACCGGGGAAGTGGCAGGGGAAGTGGCAGGGGAAGAGGAAAAGCCGGAGGAGTAGAGGTATCACCGGCAACGGCGAGGTCCGTGCGTGTGACGGCGTTCGCCGCGGGGGCGCCCATATGATCCATCTCCATGGGAGATGTCCGAATTGCCGTTGAATGGTGGCGGGCCGGCGGGGTTTCCCGGCGGGCCGCCGCCTTTGCCGTGTGGTACTTGCGGGCCGTCGCCTTCGTCAACTTCCTCAGCGCGGTGTGGGTGTCGCTGGGGCAGGACGTGCGGCGGCACAACCAGGAGGACTTCTTCACGCCGTACCTGCTGACCGCCGGCTTCGCCTCCGGCGTGTTCACCGCGTTCCTCGCGATCACGATGCGGCGGCGCAAGCGGGCCGCCTGGATCCTCAACCTCGTCCTGAGCGGCCTGTTCCTCGCGCTGTTCGCGTTCGCCATGGTGTTCCCGGAGATCCGGCGGTACCCGCAGAACTGGATCTCGATCGCGCTGACCGCCGCCTTCGTGGGCGCGCTGCTGGCCGGCCGCCGGGAGTTCTACGCCAAGGGCGACCGGTCGAACCCGCGGCTCGCCGCGACCGTGGCCGTCGGCGGCGGGCTGCTCGCCTCGCTGCTCGCCGCCCTCCTCGTGACCGTCACCAACCAGGCCCCGCACGCCACCCGTTCGACGTTCGTGGAGCGCTGGCACTACGGCACCCTGCGCCTGGTCTCGGTCGCCGCCGACCCCTCCCGGTTCCCGTACATCGCGCCGCCCAACTGGGTGAACGTCTCCGTCAACGTGCTGAGCACACTCCTGGTCCTCGCCGTCCTCTACGCCGCCTTCCGCTCCCGCCGCGCCGTCGACCCGATCAGCGAGGACGACGAGAAGCGGCTGCGGGAGCTGCTGGAGCGGCACGGCGAGCGGGACTCGCTCGGGTACTTCGCGCTGCGCCGGGAGAAGAGCGTCGTGTGGTCGCCGACCGGGAAGGCGGCGGTGGCCTACCGGGTGGTGGGCGGGGTGAGCCTCGCCTCCGGGGATCCGATCGGGGATCCGGAGGCCTGGCCCGGGGCGATCGCGCCGTGGCTGAGCGAGGCCCGGGCGCACGGGTGGATCCCGGCGGTGATGGGGGCGAGCGAGGAGGCCGGGACCGTGTACGCGCGGCACGGTCTCGACGCGCTGGAGCTAGGGGACGAGGCGATCGTCGAGGTCGCCGAGTTCACGCTGGAGGGACGGGCCATGCGGACCGTCCGGCAGGCCCACAACCGGGTCGGGCGGGCCGGCTACTCGGTGCGGATCCGCCGGCACGAGGACATCCCCGCCGACGAGATGGCGTATCTCCTGCGGCGCGCCGACGACTGGCGGGACGGCGCCACCGAGCGCGGGTTCAGCATGGCGCTGGGGCGGCTCGGGGACGGCCGGGACGGGCGGTGCGTGATGCTGGAGTGCACCGACGGCGAGGGCCGGCTGCGGGCGCTGCTGTCGTTCGTGCCGTGGGGGCCGGGCGGCCTCTCCCTCGACCTGATGCGGCGGGACCGGGACTCCGACAACGGGCTGATGGAGTTCATGGTCATCGAGCTGCTGCGGCGTGCCGGAGAGATCCGGATCGCGCAGGTCTCGCTCAACTTCGCCATGTTCCGATCGGTCTTCGAACGTGGCGCGCGTCTCGGCGCGGGGCCGGTGCTGCGGTTGTGGAGGTCCTTGCTGAGCTTCTTCTCCCGGTGGTGGCAGATCGAGTCCCTGTACCGGGCCAACGCCAAGTACCGGCCGATCTGGGAACCCCGGTTCCTGCTCTTCGAGAAGAGCGCGGATCTGCCGCGCATCGGCCTCTCGTCGGCCCGTGCGGAGGGGTTCCTGGGGGCCGTGTCGGTGCTGCCGAGGTGGCTGCGCCGCCGGCATCTGGACACGGACCGGGCCCCGCAACGGTGAGGACCGCCGCATGAAGCCGCTCGGCCGCTGGGTCCGCGCCGAGTGGGGTCCGCTGTACGCCACCGTGCGCGGCCCGCTGACGGAGCGGCGGCTGCGGGCGGTGCCGATGTCGGTGGCGGCGGTGTGCCTGACGGCGCTGCTGCAGTTCGTCCAGAACCAGTCGTGGGGCTACCGGTTCGTGCAGGACGTCGGGGGCGTGCGCGCCGCGGACCCGCTCTGGCCGGCCCTGTTGCGCACTCCCCTGTCGCTGTTCGTGCCGGCGCTGGACCTGCCGGTCTGGGGCGCGCTGGTGCAGATCCTGGTCGTGTTCGGCATCGCCGAGGTGTGCCTGGGCTGGTGGCGGACGCTGACCGTCGCGTACGTCGCGACCCTCGCCGGCACGCTGTACGCCCGCGTCGGCATCGCGCTGGGCCCGCACAGCCCGCTGGGCCTGCCCGCCTCGGACGCCTGGGTGGTGGACACCGGCCCCTCGGCGGCCGTCGTCGGGCTCGCGGTCGTGCTCTGCCGGCGGTACGGCGCGGATGTCACCGCGGGTGCGGTGGTGGCGGCGATGGTGGTCGAGGTGGCGGTCAAGGACAACCTCGCCGGCAAGGAGCATCTGGCGGCCATCGCGGGCGTGGTGGCGCTGTACGCGGCGGTGACGGCGGGGCGCCGGCTGCGGCGCCGGTGGCATCAGCGGCGGCCGGGCAGCCGGGCCGGTTCCGGGCGGTCGGGTTTGCCGCCGATCCAGTCCTGAAGGGTCCTGCTCAGCCGCGCCCACCGGCGGTCGTGGTGGTACGTGCGCAGCCCGGCCCTGGCCCGGGCGCGCGGGCGGTTGACGTAGAAGCGGCGGGCCCAGGCCGAGCCGGGCCGGGCCAGGCGGACCGCGCCGACGACACCGACGAACGGGACGACCACCCCGAAGATCGCGGTACGGGCCTTGCCCTTGCTGAGGGCGACGAGCGAGAAGAAGAAGTTCGCCACGATGTTCGCGATGACGGCGCCCCGGCCCTGGAGTTCGTCCGTCGAGAGGTCGTTGACGCCGAACGGCGAGAACCCGGCGAGCAGCAGCCCGACCATCGCGGCGGTGACCACGACGACCTCCACGCTCTGGCGGCCCTCCTCGGTCCAGTAGACGTCGTCGAGGTGCAGGATCAGGGCGAACTCGTCGAGCACGAGCCCCGCGCCGATACCGAAGACGACCGCGGCGAGGGCCGCGCCGAAGCCCTGCCGGCCGCTGGAGACCGCGCCGAAACCGCCGACGACGACGAGGACGACCCCGGGGACCACGTGGTGGATGTGCAGGCCGCCCGCCTTCACGTTGCCGAACGGGCCCTTTCCGGCGCGGATCAGCCGGGTGATGACCCGTGTGATCACAAAGGTCAGGACGAAGGCGGTCAGGGCGAGCAACAGCGGGAGTTTGCCCGGCTCGATGACGTTCCGCTCCAGCCAATGTCCCATGTGCGCACTTTATCCCCGGCCATGGCATGGGCCCTGCTGACCACCGGGTAACCTGCGCCGGTGGCTGCGACCTCTGCGACTCCCTGGCGTGACGGCCTCCGCTTCGCCTTCGGCACCCTCACCGTCTTCCCCGTGAAGGTGACCCGCTGGGACCGCGAGGCCGCCCGGGGCGGCATGCTGCTCGCGCCGCTGGCCGGCCTCGCCGTCGGGCTCTGCGCGGGCGCGGTCGGGGCGCTGCTGGTGCTGGCCGGGGCGAGTGCGCTGCTGGCCGCGGTGGCCGCGGTCGCGGTACCGGCCGTGCTCACCCGGGGCCTGCATCTGGACGGACTCGCCGACACCGCCGACGGGCTGGGCAGCGGCAAGCCCGCCGAGGAAGCGCTGCGGATCATGAAGCAGTCGGACATCGGGCCGTTCGGCGTGATCACGCTCGTCCTCGTACTGCTCGGCCAGGTGGCCGCGCTGGCCCAGGCCTACGGCGGCTCGTGGCGGCGGGGGGTGCTGGCCGCGGTCGTCTCGGCGATGGTGGCCCGGCTGGCGATGAGCCTGGCCGCGGTGCAGGGGGTGCCCGCGGCCCGGCCGGAGGGGCTGGGGGCGGCGGTGGCCGGGGTGGTGCCGAAGGTGGGCGCGTCGGTGGTCACGATCGCGGTGATGGTGGTGGCGGCGGGGGCCGGGGCGCTGGTCGGATCGGCCGACAGCCTGCGGGCGTTGCTCGCGGTGGTGGCGGCGGAGGCGGCGACGGACGTGCTGCTGCGGCTGTGCCGGCGGCGGTTCGGCGGGGTGACGGGGGATGTGTTCGGGTGCCTCGCCGAGACGGCGGCCACGGTGGCGCTCGTGGTGTTTTCCCTGGGGGGCTGAAGGTCGGGCCGTGCCTACGGGCCGGTGGAGGCCGGACGCGCCCACGCGGCGCGGCCGCACATGAAGGGGCGCATCCCCGAACCACCCTCAACAGGTTCTGCGCCACACCCCCAGCTCGTACTTCTTCTGCAGCGAGCTCAGTTTCAGTTCGCGCGACCGGGCACAGAACTTCGCCGTCGGCAGTTCGTACTCCACGTGGAAGACGGCCTTGTCCGCCTTGGTGAACGGCTTCAGGTCGTCGCACTCGCCGTACTGGGCGCACTGCTCGTTGACCGCGAAGTCGAAGTCGGCGACCAGTTCCGGTATCTGGTCCAGGTCGTTCTTCAGGCCCACCGACATGCCCCGGTCGTGGGCGAGCCGGGCGATGAGCCGGTTGTAGCGGAGCTGGTCGCCCGCCTTGAGGGGGAAGCCCGTGCGGTTCTTGTAGCCGTCCATGTTGTCGGGCTCCACCGCGTCGAAGCCCTTGTCCTTGCACATGTCGAGACGGGCCGCCATCAACGGCTCCAGGACGTGCGTACGGCGGATGTCCAGCCAGCGTTCGCCCTCCCAGCCGTTGCCGCGCCCCAGCACCGACGCGGGGAACCGCTTCGCGTCGGGCCGCCAGTCCTCGAAGGCGCCGGTGGAGAGGTAGCAGATGACCTTGCGGCCTTTGCCGTGCAGCGCGCCGACCGTCGCCCTGGACTGGTCGAAGCCGTCGATGTCGTACACCGACGCCCGTACGGACGTGTCCACGCGGCCGCTCAGTTGCCACTGCCAGGTGACCCCGGGCCTCGGTTGCCAGCGACCCGCGTCGTCCGAGGCCGCGGTGCAGCCGGCGAGCAGGGCCAGCGGGACGAGCAGGGGCGTGGTGGTGCGGAGTTTCACCGGGCGGGCTCCAGGGTGTGCGACAGGGGACCCCGTCGATGATCTCCCACCTCGGGTACCGCGCCGCGGTCGAGGCCGGCCTCGGGGACGCGGCCGGCCGGAGTCATGGACATTGCCCTGGTTCGCCTTTGATACGCGGTGTGCACCGATGTGGATCCCCTCTCCCGCAAAATCCCCTTCCGCCTTCTTATGGAGGTTCAGAGCGGGATCAGTGGAAATCACGCGAAGCGGAAGAGGGTCTCCCCCGCCGGAACGCGAGGGATGTGACCCAGGTCACCTGGCGGGAGGGGGGGAGGTGGCCTGGACGCCATCCTCAGGTGAACGCCCGTAGTAATGAGCGAACGCATACACACGCGTAGGCTCGTCCCGGGTGTTCGCCGACAGGGTGAAGGCCCCGGTGGTAATGCGCCCCGAGGCCACTGCCTAGGGTCGCTTCCCGGGCCCGGTCGACCCACCCACTCGGCCACAGCAACTCAACATCGGAAGCGAGATCCCACCACCGTGACTGCTCTCACTCTCAGCACCGCAGCGGCGCCCGGCCTCCGGGCCGACGCGATCGTGATCGGTGTCGCCAAGGGCGCCAAGGGCCCGGTCGTAACGCCGGGCGCCGAGGCCGTGGACAAGGCCTACGACGGCAAGCTCGCCGACGTCCTGGAGACCCTCGGTGCCTCGGGTGCCGAGGGCGAACTGACGAAGCTGCCCTCGCCGGCCGGCTTCAAGTCCCCGCTCGTCATCGCGGTCGGCCTGGGCGCCGAGCCCGACGGCGGCGCCGGCTACGACGCCGAGGCGCTGCGCCGGGCGGCCGGCCTCGCGGCCCGCACGCTGAACGGCGCCAAGAAGGCGGCCTTCGCGCTGCCCGTCGAGGACGCGGCCGCCGTCGGCGTGATCGCCGAGGGCGTGCTGCTGGGCGCCTACTCCTTCGACGTCTACAAGGACAACGGCGGCAACGCGAAGGCGAAGAACGGCAAGGCGCCGCTCGCCGAGGCCACGCTGCTCGGCGGCAAGCCGCGGGACGCCGCCCACAAGGCGGCCCTCGCCCGCGCCACCGCGGTCTCCGAGGAGCTCAACCGCGCCCGCGACCTGATCAACACCCCGCCGAACGACCTGACTCCGGCCGCGTTCGCGGCGATCGCGCAGCGCGCGGCCAAGGAGCACGGCCTCAAGATCCAGATCCTGGACGACAAGGCGCTCGCCAAGGACGGCTACGGCGGCATCCTCGGTGTCGGCGGTGGCTCGGCCGCGACCCCGCGGCTGGTGAAGCTGTCGTACACCAGCCCCGAGGCGGACAAGCACCTCGCCTTCGTCGGCAAGGGCATCACCTACGACTCGGGCGGCATCTCGCTCAAGCCGGCCGGGCACAACGAGACGATGAAGTGCGACATGAGCGGCGCGGCGGCGGTCTTCGCGGCCGTCGTCTCCGCGGCTCGGCTCGGCCTGCGGGTCAATGTGACCGGGTGGCTGGCGCTCGCCGAGAACATGCCGTCCGGCTCGGCCGTGCGCCCGGGTGACGTGCTGCGCATGTACAGCGGCAAGACGGTCGAGGTCCTCAACACGGACGCCGAGGGCCGGCTGGTCCTCGCCGACGCGCTGTGGGCGGCGTCGGCGGAGAAGCCGGACGCGATCGTCGACGTGGCGACGCTGACCGGGGCGATGATGCTGGCCCTGGGCAGCCGGACGTTCGGTGTCATGGCCAACGACGACGCGTTCCGTACGGCGATCCACGAGGCGGCCGAGGAGGTCGGCGAGCCGGCGTGGCCGATGCCGCTGCCGGAGCACCTGCGCAAGGGGATGGACTCCCCCACGGCGGACATCGCCAACATGGGCGAGCGGATGGGCGGCGGGCTGGTGGCCGGGCTCTTCCTGCGCGAGTTCGTGGGTGAGGGGATCACCTGGGCGCACCTCGACATCGCCGGGCCGGCGTTCAACGAGGGCGGGCCCTTCGGGTACACGCCGAAGGGCGGGACGGGGTCGGCGGTGCGGACGCTGGTGCGGCTTGCCGAGCTGACCGCCGAGGGTGACCTGGGCTGATGTCGCCGACGGGACCCCGCGCGCGGGTAGGGCGGGGTCCCGTCGCCCACTGACCGGGGGCTTTCGGTCATGTGGCGACTGCGGGCGGTTCGCGGCTGATCGCGCAGTTCCCCGCGCCCCTTCGGGGGCGCTGTCCTCACGGCATCGCCAAGTAAGCGTGTGGTGTCTCACACCCCAGCCCGGCGTCTCGTTCACCTCCGACAAGTGCGAAGATGGGGCTCGGCAGGACAGGGCCCCCACCACAGGGCCGAAGAAGAGCGGCCGGACACCAGCCGCCGCCCGGTCACTGGAGACCGGCGTACGGCGCACATGCATGGAGGACGTGACGTGGCGAACGACGCCAGCACCGTTTTCGACCTAGTGATCCTCGGCGGTGGTAGTGGCGGTTACGCCGCGGCCCTGCGCGGGGCGCAGCTGGGCCTGGACGTCGCCCTGATCGAGAAGGACAAGGTCGGCGGTACCTGCCTGCACCGGGGATGCATCCCCACCAAGGCCCTGCTGCACGCGGGCGAGATCGCCGACCAGGCCCGCGAGAGCGAGCAGTTCGGCGTCAAGGCCACGTTCGAGGGCATCGACGTGCCGGCCGTGCACAAGTACAAGGACGGCGTGATCGCCGGCCTGTACAAGGGCCTGCAGGGTCTGATCGCGTCCCGCAAGGTGACGTACATCGAGGGCACGGGGCGCCTCTCCTCCCCGACCTCCGTCGACGTGAACGGCCAGCGCATCCAGGGCCGGCACGTGCTGCTCGCGACCGGCTCCGTGCCGAAGTCGCTGCCGGGCCTGGAGATCGACGGCAACCGCGTCATCTCCTCCGACCACGCCCTCGTCCTGGACCGCGTGCCCAAGTCCGCGATCATCCTGGGCGGCGGGGTCATCGGCGTCGAGTTCGCCTCCGCCTGGAAGTCCTTCGGTGCCGACGTCACCGTCATCGAGGGCCTCAAGCACCTCGTCCCGGTCGAGGACGAGAACTCCTCCAAGCTTCTTGAGCGCGCCTTCCGCAAGCGCGGCATCAAGTTCAACCTGGGCACCTTCTTCTCGAAGGCCGAGTACACCGCCGACGGCGTCAAGGTCACCCTCGCCGACGGCAAGGAGTTCGAGGCCGAGGTCCTGCTCGTCGCCGTCGGCCGCGGCCCGGTCTCGGCCGGCCTCGGTTACGAGGAGCAGGGTGTCGCCATGGACCGCGGTTACGTCCTGGTCGACGAGTACATGCGGACGAACGTCCCGACCATCTCCGCCGTCGGTGACCTGGTCCCGACGCTCCAGCTCGCGCACGTCGGCTTCGCCGAGGGCATCCTGGTGGCGGAGCGTCTGGCCGGTCTGAAGACCGTTCCGATCGACTACGACGGTGTCCCCCGGGTGACGTACTGCCACCCCGAGGTCGCCTCCGTGGGGATCACCGAGGCCAAGGCCAAGGAGATCTACGGTGCGGACAAGGTCGTCGCCCTGAAGTACAACCTGGCGGGCAACGGCAAGAGCAAGATCCTCAACACCGCGGGCGAGATCAAGCTCGTCCAGGTGAAGGACGGTGCCGTGGTCGGCGTCCACATGGTCGGCGACCGCATGGGCGAGCAGGTCGGCGAGGCCCAGCTGATCTACAACTGGGAAGCACTGCCCGCCGAGGTCGCCCAGCTCATCCACGCCCACCCGACGCAGAACGAGGCGATGGGCGAGGCCCACCTGGCCCTGGCCGGCAAGCCGCTGCACTCGCACGACTGACCCTCGGTCGACACACGCGACGACTCAGACTTCCGCAATTCGTAAGGAGCAACCGAAACCATGGCGGTTTCCGTAACCCTTCCGGCGCTCGGCGAGAGCGTCACCGAGGGCACCGTCACCCGCTGGCTGAAGGCCGAGGGTGAGCGCGTAGAGGCCGACGAGCCGCTGCTCGAGGTCTCGACCGACAAGGTCGACACCGAGATCCCGGCCCCCGCCTCCGGTGTGCTGGCCTCGATCAAGGTCGCCGAGGACGAGACCGTCGAGGTGGGCGCCGAGCTGGCGATCATCGACGACGGCACCGGCGCGCCCGCCCCGGCCGCCCCGGCACCGGCCGCCGAGCCGACCCCGGCTCCGGCCGCCGAGCCCGCCCCGGCCCCGGTGGCCGAGGCCCCTGCCGCTCCCGCCCCGGCCGCCGCTCCCGCCCCGGCCCCCGCCGCCGCCCCGGCCGCGCCGGCCGGTGGCGCCTCGGGCACGGACGTGGTCCTGCCCGCGCTCGGTGAGTCCGTCACCGAGGGCACCGTCACCCGCTGGCTGAAGTCGGTCGGCGAGGAGGTCGCGGAGGACGAGCCCCTGCTCGAGGTCTCCACCGACAAGGTCGACACCGAGATCCCGGCGCCGGTCGCCGGTGTCCTGCTGGAGATCGTGGTCGGCGAGGACGAGACCGCCGAGGTCGGCGCCAAGCTCGCCGTCATCGGTGCCCCGGGTGCCGCTCCGGCGGCCGCCCCGGCTCCGGCCGCGCCCGCTCCGGCGCCCGCCGCCGCCCCGGCGCCCGCCCCGGCCGCCCCCGCGGCTCCGGCGCCGGCTCCGGCCGCTCCGGCTCCCGCGCCGGCCGCTCCCGCCCCGGTCGCCGCCGCTCCGGCTCCGGCCGCCCCGGCGCCCGCGCCGGCCGCTCCGGCCCCGGTCACCCCGGCCGCGGCTCCGGCTCCGGCCGCTCCGGTCGACGAGGGCGCCTACGTCACCCCGCTGGTGCGCAAGCTCGCCGCCGAGAACGGTGTCGACCTGGGCGCCGTCAAGGGCACCGGCGTCGGCGGTCGTATCCGCAAGCAGGACGTGCTCGCCGCCGCCGAGGCCGCGAAGGCCGCTCCGGCCCCCGCGGCCGCCGCCGCTCCGGCCGCCGGTGCGAAGAAGACCCCCACGCTGGAGGTCTCCCCGCTCCGTGGCCAGACCGTCAAGATGCCCCGCATCCGCAAGGTCATCGGCGACAACATGGTCAAGGCGCTGCACGAGCAGGCCCAGCTGTCCTCGGTCGTCGAGGTCGACGTGACCCGCCTGATGCGCCTGCGCGCCCAGGCCAAGGACGCGTTCGCGGCCCGTGAGGGCGTCAAGCTCTCCCCGATGCCGTTCTTCGTCAAGGCCGCCGCCCAGGCGCTGAAGGCCCACCCGGTCATCAACGCCCGGATCAACGAGGCCGAGGGCACCATCACCTACTTCGACGCCGAGAACATCGGTATCGCGGTGGACTCCGAGAAGGGCCTGATGACCCCGGTCATCAAGGGTGCCGGTGACCTCAACATCGCCGGTATCTCCAAGGCCACGGCGGACCTGGCCGGCAAGGTCCGCGCCAACAAGATCACCCCGGACGAGCTGTCCGGCGCGACCTTCACCATCTCCAACACCGGCTCGCGCGGCGCGCTGTTCGACACGATCATCGTGCCGCCGAACCAGGTCGCGATCCTCGGCATCGGTGCCACGGTCAAGCGTCCGGCCGTCATCGAGACGGAGGAGGGCACGGTCATCGGCGTCCGCGACATGACGTACCTGACCCTGTCCTACGACCACCGCCTGGTGGACGGCGCCGACGCGGCCCGTTACCTGACGGCCGTCAAGGCGATCCTGGAGGCGGGCGAGTTCGAGGTCGAGCTCGGCCTGTAACAAGACCGAGGATCTCGACGAAGCCGATTTCGGCCTCTGATCCGCCAAGGGTCGTACGGTGCCCCGTCCGGAGCTTCTCCGGGCGGGGCACCGTCGTATCACCCGGGCGTGAGCAGGTCGCAGGACCGGCCGGCCAGCGTCGCCGGCCCGGCGGCGGCGCCCGCGTCGTCGTCGAACCCGAGGGTGCGCAGAAGATCGGCCACGTGGGGTGGGGATTCCGGAATCACCGGACCGGGCACCTGGGCCGGGTCCGTCGCGGCATCGCTGCCCCGCCGGCCGGGGCGGCCGTGCTCCTTCCCCGCCCGGCCGGGAGGCGTGTAAGTCTCGTCTCACCTGCGTGAAAGCGCCCCCGTGCGCCTCTCCCGAGAGGCGGTCCGGCCGTATTGTCTAAACGTCAACGCCCTTAAGGAGCTCCCATGACCGCGCCCGTCGTCCACTCGCTGCGCGAACAGATCCGCGAGCACATCGTGGAGGGAATCGTCAGCGGGCGCTGGAAGCCGGGCGAGCGGATCGTGGAGCGACGGATCGCGACCGAGCTGGAGGTCAGCCAGACGCCGGTGCGGGAGGCGCTGCGGGAGCTGGAGTCGCTGCGGCTGATCGAGTCGGCGCCCAACAAGGGCGTTCGGGTGCGGAACCTGACGGCGGCCGACCTGGAGGAGAGCTACCCGGTGCGGGCCGGTCTGGAGGCGATCGCGGCGGAGCTGGCGGCGGAGCGGCTGGCGTCGGACTGCTCGGCGCTCGAACCGCATGTCACGGCGCTGTACGAGGCCGACCGGAACACCGACGGCACGGCGCAGGTCCGGCACACCGTCGGCTTCCACCGTGAGCTGGTCCGGGCGGCCGGCAACTCGGTGCTGCTGCACACCTGGGAGGGCCTGGGCATCGAGGTCTTCACGGCGCTGTCGATCCGCTGGCTGGGGACGGTCCAGCAGTCGTACGCGGAGGAGCACGAGGAACTGGTGGCCGCGTTCCAGCGCCGGGATCCGCGCATCGCCGATATCGTCAAGGCCCACGTGCTGGGGTGCGCGCCGCGGGCCTGACGGCCCGGCGGAACGAGGGAATCGAGGGGACCGGGCGTGACGGCGAGCGGTACGCCCGCCATACGGCGGCGGGTGTGGTTGCTGTGGTGGGTGACGGGCCTCGCGTACGCCGTCGACCTGGGGAGCAAGGTGGCCGTGGTCGCATGGCTGGAGGGCCGTGCTCCCGTCCCGGTGCTCGGTACCTGGATGGAGCTGCGGGTGCAGCGCAACCCCGGCGCGGCGTTCGGCATCGGTCATGCGACGACGTTCGTGTTCACGCTGATCGCGGCGGCCGTCGCCGTGGCCGTCGTCCGGGTCTCGCGCAGGCTGGCCAGCAGGCCGTGGGCGATCTCGCTGGGGCTGCTGCTCGGCGGGGCGCTGGGCAACCTGACGGACCGTGTCTTCCGCTCGCCGGGCGGCATGCAGGGCGCGGTGGTGGACTTCATCGCGGTCCGCGACTTCAGTGTGATGAATCTCGCCGACTGGGCGATCAGCTGCGGCAGTGTCCTGGCGGTCCTGCTGTCCTTGCGGGGACGGGAGTTGGGGCCCGCCGGCCCGGCAACCCTTCCCGAGTCCCCGTAGTTCGAGGTCCCGTGGTTCAAGGTCCCGAAGCCCCCTCCCCGACCGTCGGAACACAAGAGCGCACGCCCGCTCAAAACCCCGTCCCACCTGCGCAAACCCCGTTCCGATCACGTCACCCGGTGCCACCGCCGAAGGCACCCCGTGCCGACTTTCTCGGAATCGAGAAGTTTTGCCCCTCAACCCTTTGATCGATCATCGATCAGGGAGTTATTGTCGCCGACGGGCCCGCACCCGGGCCCGCCGCCCTGTCCTGCCAAAGACCAAGGGCACCCCCGAACCCTTAACCGATGAGGGAACCCCCTTCGACTGAGGAAGGCGGCGACATGACCGACCCCCAGGCCATCCAGCCGAGCGCGCTCGACCAGCTCCCCGACCGGGACCCGGAGGAGACCGCCGAATGGCAGGCCTCACTGGACGCCGTGGCCAGGGAGGCCGGGCCGCACCGCGCCGCGTACCTGATGCGCCGCACGCTGGAGCGCGCCGAGGCGGACGGCATCGCGCTGCCGAAGCTGCTGGAGACCGACTACGTCAACACCATCCCCACCGCCGCCGAGGCAGCAGTCCCCGGCGACGAGGAGATGGAGCGGCGGATCACCGCGTGGAACCGCTGGAACGCGGCCGCGATGGTCACCCGGGGCAGCAAACACGGCGTCGGCGGCCACATCGCCACCTTCGCCTCCGCGGCCTGGCTCTACGAGACCGGCTTCAACCACTTCTTCAAGGGCAAGGAGTCCCAGGAGGCCGCCGGCAGCGGTGACCAGCTCTACATCCAGGGCCACGCCTCCCCCGGCATCTACGCCCGCGCCTTCCTCGACGGCCGCCTGACCGAGGCGCACCTCGACAACTTCCGCCAGGAGGCCGGCGGCAACGGCCTCCCGTCGTACCCGCACCCCCGCCGCCTGCCCTGGCTGTGGGAGTTCCCGACGGTGAGCATGGGCCTCGGCCCCCTGTCGGCGATCTACCAGGCCCGCTTCAACCGGTACCTGACCGCGCGCGGCGTCAAGGACGTCTCGTCCTCGCACGTCTGGGCGTTCCTCGGCGACGGCGAGATGGACGAGCCGGAGTCCACGGCCGCCCTCGCACTCGCCTCCCGCGAGGGCCTGGACAACCTGACCTTCGTCATCAACTGCAACCTGCAGCGCCTCGACGGCCCGGTGCGCGCCAACTTCAAGATCGTGCAGGAGCTGGAGGCCCAGTTCCGCGGCGCCGGCTGGAACGTCGTCAAGTCGCTCTGGGGCAACGCCTGGGACGAGCTGTTCGCGCTCGACACCACCGGTGCGCTGGTACGGCGCCTCCGTGAGGTACCGGACGCGCAGGTGCAGACGTACCAGACCCGGGACGCCGCCTACATCCGCGCCGACTTCTTCGGCAAGGACCCGGCGCTCGCCGAGCTGGCGAAGCTGATCAGCGACGACAAGATCATCGAGTGCTTCCACCTCTCGCGCGGCGGCCACGAGGCCCGCAAGGTGTACGCGGCCTACAAGGCGGCCCTGGACCACAAGGGCGGGCCGACCGTCATCCTGGCCCAGACCGTCAAGGGCCACACCCTCGGCCAGGGCTTCGCGTCGAAGAACGCCAACCACCAGATGAAGAAGCTGACGGTGGACGAGTTCAAGGCGATGCGCGACCTGCTCGAACTGCCCATCAAGGACAGTGACTTCGCCGACGGCCAGGTGCCCTACGGCCACCCCGGCGCCGACTCCCCCGAGGTGCGCTACCTCCAGGAGCGCCGGGCGGCCCTCGGCGGCCCGGCCCCCGCCCGCCGTACGCACGCCCTGGCCCCCCTGCCGGCCCCCGCCGACAAGGCCTTCGCCTCCTTCGACAAGGGCTCCGGCTCGCAGAACGTGGCGACGACGATGGCCTTCGTGCGGCTCGTCAAGGACCTGGTCCGCGACAAGGAGACCGGCAGGCGCTGGGTGCCGATCGTCCCGGACGAGGCGCGCACCTTCGGCATGGAGAGCCTCTTCCCCTCCCTGGGCATCTACTCGCCCAAGGGGCAGACGTACGAGCCGGTCGACCGCGACCAGCTGATGTACTACAAGGAGGCCAAGAACGGCCAGATCCTCAACGAGGGGATCACCGAGGCCGGTTCGATGGCCGACTTCATCGCCGCGTCGACCGCGTACGCGACGCACGGCGAGGCGATGATCCCGTTCTACATCTTCTACTCGATGTTCGGCTGGCAGCGCACCGCCGACCAGATGTGGCAGCTCGGCGACCAGCTCGGCCGCGGCTTCCTCGTCGGCGCGACCGCCGGCCGTACCACCCTGACCGGCGAGGGCCTCCAGCACGCCGACGGCCACTCCCCGGTGATCGCCGCGACCAACCCGGCCGCGCTGTCGTACGACCCGGCCTTCGCCTACGAGATCGCGACGATCGTCAAGGACGGTCTGCGCCGCATGTACGGCGAGTCGGCCCCGGGCGAGGACCCGAACGTCTTCTACTACCTGACCGTCTACAACGAGCCGCTCCCGCAGCCCGCGAAGCCGGCCGGGCTCGGCATCGACGAGGGCATCGTCAAGGGCCTGTACCGCTTCAACACCGCGGAGTCGGCCGGGCTCTCGGTGGTGGCGAACGCCCCGCGCATCCAGCTGCTCGGCTCCGGTACGGCGATCCACTGGGCGCTCAAGGCGCAGCGGCTGCTCGCCGAGGAGTGGGGCGTGGCGGCCGACGTCTGGTCCGCCACCTCGTGGACGGAGCTGCGCCGTGACGCCATGGAGGCGGACGCCGCCCTGCTGCGCGGCGAGGAGCGGATGCCGTACGTCCGTCAGGCGCTGCAGGGTGCCGAGGGCCCGGTGCTGGCCGTCTCCGACTACATGCGCCAGGTCCCGGACCAGATCGCGCAGTGGGTCGAGCAGGACTACTCCTCCCTGGGTGCCGACGGCTTCGGTCTCTCCGACACCCGGGACGCGGCCCGCCGCCACTTCGGCGTCGACGCCGAGTCGGTCGTCGTCGCGGCCCTGGCCCAGCTGGCCAGGCGCAGCGAGGTCAAGGCGACGGCGGTGAAGGAAGCCCGGGAGCGTTACGGCCTGTAGGAACGCGCGTCTCTCTCCGCCGCAACGGCTCTCCGTTGCGGCGGAGATCCTTTTCCGGCCCGGCATCATGGGACGCATGCGCGCCGCCCGTCTGATCAGAATGGTGCTTCTGCTCCAGTCCCGGTCCGCCATGACCGCCGGTGAACTGGCCGCCGAGCTGGAGGTGTCCGAGCGGACCGTGATGCGGGACGCGCAGGCCCTGTCGGAGGCGGGGGTGCCGGTGTACGCGGACCGGGGCCGGGCGGGCGGGTACCGGCTGGTCGGCGGCTACCGGACGGGGCTGACGGGGCTGGGGCGGAGCGAGGCCGAAGCACTGTTCCTGAGCGGGGTGCCGGGGGCCCTGCGGGAGAGGGGGCTGGCGGACGCCGCCAGTGCCGCCCGGCTGAAGGTGTCCGCCGCGCTGATGCCGTCGCTGCGGGACGCGTCCCGGACCGCGGCCCAGCGGTTCCATCTGGACGCGCCCGGCTGGTTCGCGGAGCCCGGCACGCCCGCACTGCTGCCGGCCGTCGCCGACGCGGTGTGGGACGACCGGCGGGTCGTCGCGCACTACCGGCGCGGGGAGTCGGAGGTACGGCGGGAACTGGAGCCGTACGGGCTCGTGCTGAAGGCCGGTGTCTGGTACCTGTGCGCGCGGGTCATGGAGACCGACTCCTACCGGGTGTACCGGATCGACCGCTTCACCTCGGTCGAGGCCGGCGAGGAGCGGTTCGCGCGGGACGAGGAGTTCGACCTGCCGGGGTTCTGGGACCGGCGGGCGGAGCAGTTCGCACGGTCGATCCTGCATGCCGAGGTGGTGGTGCGGCTGTCGGCGGTCGGCCTGCGCAGACTGCCGTACGCCGTCGATCCGGTGACCGCGCGGCAGGCGCTCGCGGGCGCCGGCGGCCCGGACGCGCGGGGGTGGGTGACGGTGACCCTGCCGGTGGAGAGCGAGGAGGTCGCGCACGGTCAGCTGACCGCGCTCGGCCCGGAGGCGGAGGTGCTCGAGCCGCCGGGACTGAGGGCACGGTTCGCCGCGGACGCACGGCGCCTGGCGCGGCTGTACCCACCGGCGGAGGACTGCGGATAACAATCCGCACCACTCCGCGTGCGCCCCCGGCGCACAGGCACGATGCTGGACCCGTGATGGACGAGACGGAGTTCTGGGAGCTGGTCGACGGCACCCGCGAGGCCGCCGAGGGCGACCCGGAGGACCAGGCGGACCTGCTCGTGGACCGGCTGGTCCAGCTGGATCCGGACATGGTGCTGGACTTCGCCCGTCACTTCGAGGCCCGCTACAACCGCGCGTACCGCTGGGACCTGTGGGGTGCCGCGTGGGTGCTGCTCGACGGGGCCAGCGACGACGCGTTCGACTTCTTCCGGTGCTGGCTGATCGGCCAGGGCCGGGAGGTCTTCGAGGGCGCCCTGCACGACCCGGACGGGCTGGCGGAGTCGCTGGGCGACTTCGACGAGGAGATCGACGGCGACGGCGAGGAGCTCGGGTACGCGGCGGACGAGGCGTACGAGCAGCTCACCGGGACCGTGGCACCGGACCTGGGCATCGCCCCCGCGCCCTCCGAACCGGAGGGCAGCCCGGTCGACTTCGAGAACGAGCGGGCGCTCGCGGAACGGTTCCCCAGACTCTGGGACCGCTTCAAGGAGTGAGTGCTACGCCGTACGCCGGCGGGTCATGTCCGAGGGGATGTACGCCTGGGTCTGCTCGGCCTTGACCGCGTGGTGCATCGGCGCCGCGTTGGCCTGGTCGAGGGCGGACGCGGTGACCGCGGCCGGGCCGAGGACGACCGTCGCGACCGCGCAGACCACGGCCCAGGGGCCGCGCGCGGACCTGACCCAACGGTCCTTCTCCGTGCTGCCCTTGCTGTCCCCGCGGGCTTCGGTACGGCTGCTGTTCATGATCCCCGCCTCCGGTCGGCCTGTGTTGTCCATGACGTTAGGACGCGGGGATCTGAACGGCCTGCGTGCCGCCTATGGCCTTCCTGTGGACGCGTCCACGGGTGCCCCTGTGGACGCGTCCACGGGTGCCTCCACGGGTGTCTTCAGGAACCTGAGGGGTACTTCGAGGGGTGCTTTGAGGGGTGCTTTGAAGGGTGCTGTCAGAGGCGCCTTCAGAGGTGTTCGGGCCGGGGCCGACGCGGGTGCGCCCGGCGGGGTCGCCGCCGGCGCTGCCGGCGGGATCGGCGCAGGTGTGCCCGGCGGGGTCGCGGTGGGCGCGGCCGGCGGAGTCGCCGCGGGCGGTCCCGGCGGGGTCGCCGTGGGCGGGATCGCGGTGGGCGCTGCCGGTGGCACCCTGCCCTGGAGCCGGGCCGCCGCCTCCCTGATCTCGGGGAGGAGGGCGGTGAGGGCGGCGCCGGGGCAGTTGGTCATGTAGCCGTCCTGGTGGCCGGCCACGGCGGGCAGGGCGACCACGGCACCCTCCCGGTAGCGGCTGAGCCCGTTGCTGGAGACCAGGCGGGCCCTGGCGCGCGGGTCGACGTCGGCAAGGCCGAGCTTCCAGGCGGTGAGGGCGGCGATCGAGTCGGTCATGGCGCGCGGCACGGGCACCCCGGCGGTGAAGGTGCCGAGGGCGGCGATACCGGCGGTGCGGTGGTTGAAGCCCTGGGTGTGGGCGCCGACGACGGCCCGCTCGGTGCCGCCCGCGCGGCCCTCGTAGATGGTGCCGCAGCGGTCGACGAGGAAGTTGTAGCCGATGTCGTCCCACGCCCGGTCGCCGGTCTGGCCGGTGTAGAGGCGGCGGATGATCTCGGGCACCTCGGCGCAGGAGTAGCCGTTGGGCGAGTCGGTGTGGTGCACGAAGACGGCGACGACCTTGTCGTCGTAGCGCGGCGGCGGCTGGGTGCGCCGGACGGTGGCGTTCAGCCAGGCCGAGCGCGGCACGATACGCGGCCGGGGCGCCCGGTAGCGGGTGGCGGGGCTGGCGGGCGCGGGCGCGGCGAGGTGGATCGCGACGGGGCGGTCGGTGCCCTGGGCGAACAGCAGCAGCGCGAGGGCGGCGGCGAGGCCGGGCAGACAGCCGAGCAGCGTCAGGACGGTGGTTCTGGTGCGCCGCCCTGCTCTGGGGAAGACACGCATGGCAACCACTCTCGGGTTGATCCACTCCGCCCGCGATGTGTGCTGTGCCACCTGGTGGAACCAACGTCCCGGTCCGAGGCGTTTCAGGGGGTACACGCACGCGTGGCCGGTTCCCGAGGTCCCCGCGCGTGTGGACTGATCACCGGACCTGTCCCGACCGTATTAAGGGCACCGAGAGAAAGGCGGCTCCGTGGACCTGCTCGACCTGGTGCTCGTACTGGTGGTCCTCGTCTACGCGGCGTCCGGTTACCGGCGCGGGCTGGTGGCCGGCTGCGTCTCGCTGGCCGGGTTCGTGGGCGGCGCGGTCATCGGCGTGTGGGTGCTGCCGTGGGTGATGGAACTGGTCACCCGCGGAACCGCGACGGCGACGGTGGTCGCGGTGCTGACGGTGCTGGTGCCGGGGGTGGTCGGGCACGAGCTGGCGGGGCGGCTGGCGCTGCGGCTGCGCCGCGAGCTGGACCAGGGGCCGCTGCGGGTGGCCGACGGGATCGGCGGGGCGGCGGCCAACTCGGTGGCGGTGCTGATCGTGGCCTGGGTGGCGGCGAGCGTGCTGGGCGCGTCCTCGTCGGCGGCGGTGACGACGGCGATACAGGACTCGAAGCTGCTGGGCGCGGTGCAGAACACCATGCCGGACACCACGCCGGCCTGGTTCTCGCGGGCCACCTCGGCGCTCACGGAGGCGGGGTTCCCGCAGGTCTTCAACCCGTTCGAGAACGAGTCGACGGCACGGGTCGCCAAGCCGACGGGCGACAGCGTCACGGCGGCCGCCACCGGCGCGGCCAAGCGCAGCACGGTCAAGATCGAGGGCGTGTCGGGCACCCAGGGCCGGGAGGGCAGCGGGTTCGTGTACGCGCCGGAGCATGTGATGACCAACGCGCACGTGGTGGCCGGCATCACCGACCCGAGCGTGCGGATCGGCGGGGTCGGGGCGTCGTACGAGGCGCAGGTGGTGCTCTTCGACCCGGACCGGGACGTGGCGGTGCTGTACGTGCCGCGGCTGCGCGCGCCGGTGCTGCGGTTCGACACCGGTGCGGCGCGCGGCGACTCGGCCGTGGTGGCCGGCTATCCGCAGGACGGCGACCTGAACCTGCAGGCGGCCACGGTGGCCGCCAAGGTGCCGGCCACCGGCCGGAACATCTACAACGACGCCACCGTGACCCGTGACATCTACTCGATCCGTTCCACGGTCCGCCCCGGCAACTCCGGCGGTCCGCTGCTGACCACCGGCGGCAGGGTGTACGGCGTGGTGTTCGCCCGCTCCACGTCGGACGACGAGACGGGGTACGTCCTGACGGCCGGCGAGGTGGCCTCGGACGCCACCCGCGGGGCGAACGCCACGGCGCCGGTGGACACCGGCGAGCTGATCACGTCCTGACCGTCACGTCCTGACCGTCACAGCGCCCGGCCCATGATCACGTCGTCGACGTACTCGCCGCCCAGCAGGAACTCCCCCGGCAGCACGCCCTCGACGGCGAAGCCCTCCGACTCGTAGAGCCTGCGCGCCGGACCGTTGTGCCCGAGGACACCCAGCCGGATCCGGCGGGCGCCGCGGCGGCGGGCCTCCTCCATCACCGCCCGCAGCAGCGCCCGGGCGACCCCGTGCCCGCGGGCCTCCTCGGCGACCGCGAGGCCCTGGATCTGCCGGACGTGCGCGTTGGAGGCGATGTTGTAGGCGAACCCGAGGCGGATGTAGCCGACGATGCGCCGGTCGAGCTCGGCGACCAGGGTGTCCTCGGGGGCGTGGCGCTCGTCGAAGAAGGGGTCGTACGGCGGCTGCGGCTCGGGGAGCACGGCGTGCAGGTACGACCAGGTCGCCCGGTCCAGGGCGCGGAGTTCCTGGTCGTCGTCGGGCAGAGCGGTGCGTATGTACGGTTCGGGCATGTGGTCACCCTAAGTCCGGCGGCACCCGGGTCCCACGCGTTTTCCGGCGCCGCTCCCGGCATGCTGGGAAGCATGGAACGCTCTCGTATCGCGGTGGCCGGCGCGTCCGGTCTGATCGGCAACGCCCTGGTGCGGTCCCTGCGGGCGGACGGGCACGAGGTGGTGCGCCTGGTGCGGCGCGGGGCCCACGGCTCCGGTGAGGTCTGCTGGGACCCCGAGGGGCAGTACGTGGACGCGGCCGGCCTGGCCGGCTGCGACGCGGTGGTGAACCTCGCCGGGGCCGGGATCGGCGACCGGCGCTGGACGGCCGCCTACAAGCGGCGGATCCGGGACAGCCGGGTCCTCGGCACGGCCGCGCTCGCGGAGGCGGTGGCCGCCCTGGAGGAGCCGCCGCGGGTGTTCGTGAGCGGCAGCGCGATGGGCTTCTACGGCGAGACGGGCGACCGGGTCGTCGACGAGGACGCGCCACCCGGGGACGGCTTCCTGCCGTCGCTGTGCGTGGAGTGGGAGGAGGCGGCGGCCCCGGCTCGGGAGGCGGGCATCCGGACGGTGTTCATCCGCACGGGTCTGGTGGTGGCCCGCGGCGGCGGGGCCTGGGGCCGGCTGTTCCCGCTGTTCAATGCGGGGCTCGGCGGTCGGCTGGGCGACGGCCGGCAGTACTGGTCGTTCATCGCGCTGCGCGACGAGGTGGCCGCGATCAGGTTCCTGATGGAGACCGAGGGTCTTGAGGGCCCTTTCAACCTCACCGCGCCGCACCCCCTGACGAACCGTGAGATCACCGAGGCGATGGCCCGGGTGCTGCGCCGCCCGGCCCTCTTCCCGGTCCCCTCGCAGGCGCTGCGGCTGGCGCTCGGCGAGATGGCCGGGGACGTGCTCGGCAGCCAACGGGTGGTGCCGAAGCGGCTGCTGGAGTCGGGGTTCACCTTCGCGTTCCCGGGCATCGAGGACGCGATCCGCGCGGCCTGACCACCGACGTGAGCGTATGCGACCGGTGTGCGACCGTGCCCTGTTCATGCGCGACTGTCCTTGACCGGTCACCGTCCTAACCTCGACCCGAACTCGGGTATCCCCAGAGCCGGTTGGGGGCATCACGTCTCCACCGGACGCGCAATCGAGGAGGGGCCTCGTGCATGAGCCCGCGTACCAGGCGGACGTCGTCATCGTGGGAGCCGGTGTCGCCGGTCTCTCCGCGGCTCATCGGCTGAACAGCGCAGGAGTAACGACCGCGGTCCTGGAGGCCGCCCCTTACGCCGGCGGACGTATGTCGACCGAGAAGGTCGACGGCTTCCGGCTCGACCGGATAGGGCAGCTCCTGTCCACGTCCTACCCGGAGCTGAAGCTGGCACCGGGACTGGACGCCCTGGTTCTGCGCCGGTTCGCGCCCGGCGTACTGCTGCATCGCGACGGGCGCAGGCACCGGGCCGGCGCTCCGGCGGGCGGCGGGAGCGCGAGGGGCGCACTGTATGCGGTGCGCGCCCTGGCAAGCGCCCCCAGGGGCGGCTCGGCCGTGTCGCCGGCGCGGGTGACGGCGCCGATGGGCGGCGCGGTCGACCAGGCGCGGCTCGGTGCGGCGCTGGGCCGGATCGCCACGACCCCGGTGGAACGCATCCTCGCCCGCCCCGAGCTCCCCGCGGCGCACGCCCTCGCGGAGCGGGGGGTGCCCGCCCGTACGATCGACGGCTTTCTGCGCCCGCTGCTCGCGGCCCTGCTCTGCGACCCGGAGCTGACGACGTCCAGCCGGTGCGCGGACCTCGCCCTGCGGTCCTTCGCGAGCGGGCGGCTGTGCGTGCCGGAGGGAGGCGCCGAGGTCCTCCCGGAGCTCCTCGCCCGCGCCCTCCCGCCCGGCACGGTGCACACGGGCGTACGGGTCACCGCGGTCTCGACGACGTCCGTGACGACGGCCGAGCACGGCGTGATCCGCTGCCGGGCGGTGCTGCTGGCGACGGACGCGCGGGCCGCGGCCGGGTTGCTGCCCGGTCTGCGGGTGCCGGACTTCCACCAGGTGACGGTGGTCCACCACACCACGGACGAGCCGGCGGCGCTCACGACGGGGGCGTCGCTCCTCCTCGACGCGGACCGGGGCGGGCCCGTCTCCCACACCTCGGTGGTCAGCAACATCGACCCGAGCCGGGCGCCGCAGGGCCGCGCGCTGATCTCCTCGACGGTCCTCGGGCCGCCGCCCTCCGACGTCGACACGGAGGTCCGGATGCACCTGGCCCGGCTCTACGGCACGTCGACGCACCGCTGGGAGACCCTGGCCGTCCACCACACGCCGGAGGCGATCCCGGCGATGCGCCCGCCGCACGACCTCCGCCGCCCGGTCCGCCTCCTGGCCGGCCTCTACGTCTGCGGCGACCACCGCGACACCAGCACGGTCCAGGGCGCCCTCCACTCGGCCCACCGGGCAACGGCGGCGATCCTGACGGACCTGGGTGTATCCGGCTCGATGCACACGGCGGAGCCGATGCAACGCCGGGCGGCGTAGACGCGCCTTCAGGGGCGCGGGGCCGTATTCGACATGTGGCTCCGCCGCGCCGGCGCGGCGGAGCCGCGACGGCGCGGCACCCGGCGACCAACCGGAACCGGCAACGGCGAGTGGCACCGGCCGGCCCGGCACCGCCGGACCACACCGTCGTGGCCGATCACCGCCTCGGCGGAAAGAAGCTTCAGCCGAGGCGGGAAAGAGAGCGGCCCGGCAGCCAGTCGCGCGGCGGTCAGTTCAGTGCGGCGACCTTGTCCCGGTAGCCCTTCACCGGTGCCGCGTCCTTGTACGGCTCCAGTCGGCGTTCGAAGTCCTTGACGTACTCGATCGCGCGCACCGAGCGCATCTCCGCCGCGGCGCCGGCCGCCTCCGCGCCGAGCGTGCACGCCTGGTCGAGTTCGCCGAGGCCCAGGCGGGCCGTGGCGAGGACGACCCGGCAGAAGAGGCGGCTGCGCGCATAGGAGGGCGCACGGAGTTGCAGCGAGCGCTCCGCGTGCTGCGCCGCCGCCCGGAACTGCTGGAGATCCCGGTGGCAGTGACCGAACTCGTCGGCGAGCTGCGCCTCGTCGAAGAAGCGGGCCCAGTAGGGGACTTCGTCGCCTGGCCGGGCCGCCTCCAGGGCGCGTTCGGCCCGGACCAGCGCGCCCGTGCACGCCCGTACCTCGCCGAGGACCCCGTGGGCCCGGGCCTCGGCCGCGTGCAGGAGCGCCTGCACGATCGGCGGGGCGTTGGTGCCCACGCCCTGCTGGGCCACCCGCGCCAGCTGCACCGCCTCCCGGCCGTGGCCGAGGTAGACGGCCTGGCGGCTCATCGTGACGAGGACGTAGGAGCCGTAGGAGCGGTCCCCGGCCGCCTGGGCGAGGCGCAGGGACTGGACGAAGTAGCGCTGGGCGAGCCCGTGCGCGGCGATGTCGTACGACGTCCAGCCCGCGAGCCGGGTCAGGTCGGCGGCCGCGCCGAACAGCTTGCGGCCGGTCTGCTCGCCGTACGTGCCACGCAGCATCGGCTCGCACTCGTGCTCCAGATAGCGCACCAGTGCCTGCCGGGCGTGCCCGCCGCCGTACGCGTCGTCGAGCGTGCGGAACAGTTCGCCGACCGAGCGCAGCGCGGCGATGTCCCCGCCGGTGACCCGCTGGCCGGGCCCGCGTTCGGCCTGACCGCGCGGGCGTCCCGGCGCGAGCGTCGGCTTGGGCACGGCGGGGCGGGTCTGCGCCGGGACCCGGGCCACCGCCGCCGGTGCCGGTTCACCGCGGGCCACCCGGTCGTCGGCGCGGCCGATCAGCCAGTCCCGGCTGGGCACCACGAGCCCGGCCGGGGTGAAAGCGATCTTGCGGAGTTCGGCGTGGCTGCCGGAGTCCTTGCGCCACAGCCCGCCGACGATGTCGACGGCCTCCTCGGGGGTGGCCGCGAACTCCAGCCCGGCGTACACCGGGGCGCAGGCGTCCAGGCCCAGGTCCTGGGCGGTGAGCCGGCGGCCGAGGCGCCGGGTGAAGACCTCGGCGATCAGGGCGGGGGTGGTGCCCCGGGGCTGCTGGCCACGTAGCCATCGGGTGACCGACGTCTTGTCGTATCTGAGATCCAGCCCGTGTTCGAGACCGAGCTGGTCGACCCGACGGGCCAGACCCGCGTTGGAGAACCCTGCTTCTGCGATAAGCGCGGCGAGCTGGCGGTTGGGGGTGCGCTGCGCGGGTCGGTCCGTCATCTGCGGTGCGGTCTCCTGCCTTCTGGCTCAGCTCGGTAGCTTGTGCCCGGATTGCCGGTGAGCAGCCCTTTTGGTGCTCGTGGACGGCGCGAATGTAGCGGAGAGTGAGCAGCCGATCGCACATTTCGACGTTCATTCATCCGATCGTGTGAGGATTGACCCCAGGGCTGACGCGCGACGGGCGGACGTACAGTGGCTTGGGCGCGTTATGTGCCTGACACACCCATCGCCCGAGGGAGGCGCTTGCCGTGAGTGAGTTGCGGTTCGTCCGCATGGGGTTCGGCGCGGACGCCGTCGAGTACCAGGAGGCGTGGGACGAGCAGCGCCGGGTGCACGCGGCGCGGTTCGCCGACGAGGCGCCCGACACGGTCCTGCTGCTCGAACACCCCCCGGTGTACACGGCGGGCCGGCGCACCGCGGACAACGAGCGGCCGCTGGACGGCACCCCGGTCATCGACGTGGACCGCGGCGGCAAGATCACCTGGCACGGCCCGGGCCAGCTGGTGGGCTACCCGATCCAGAAGCTCCCGCGCCCGGTGGACGTGGTCGCGCACGTACGGCGCCTGGAGGAGGCGCTGATCCGCGTCTGCGCCGAGTTCGGCCTGGAGACCACCCGGGTCGAGGGGCGCAGCGGGGTGTGGGTGCTCGGCGACCCGGTCGAGCAGCGGCCGGCGCTGGGCGGGCTGTCCCTGGACTTCGATCCCCGGCTGCACGACGAGGAGTTCGACCCCCGACTCAACGGCCCGGAGTACGCGCCCTCCAACGCCGGGCAGCGCCGCGAGGACCGGAAGATCGCCGCGATCGGCATCCGGGTGGCCAAGGGCGTCACGATGCACGGCTTCGCACTCAACGTGAACCCGGACAACAAGTGGTTCGACCGGATCATCCCGTGCGGCATCCGGGACGCCGGGGTGGCCTCCCTGGCGGGCGAGCTGGGCCGGGACGTGACGATCGAGGAGGTGCTGCCGGTGGTGGAACGGCACCTGAAGGACGTCCTGGAGAACGCGGAGCTCAAGCCGCGCGAGATCGAGAAGACCCCGGCCTGACGGAGAAGACCCCGTCCCGGCCCAGGGAATGCGCCCTGCGGCCGAGGGGTTGGCCTCCACGGAAGGGCCCAGCAATCACGGGCGTACCCTGGTGTACGCCGAGGAATCGAAGTTACAGGGAGCCGACGTGTCCGCAGTCTCACCCGACGGACGCAAGATGCTGCGCCTGGAGGTCAGGAACGCCCAGACCCCCATCGAGCGCAAGCCCGAGTGGATCAAGACCCGGGCGAAAATGGGCCCCGAGTACACGAAGATGCAGAGTCTCGTGAAGAGCGAGGGTCTGCACACGGTCTGCCAGGAAGCCGGCTGCCCGAACATCTACGAGTGCTGGGAGGACCGCGAGGCGACCTTCCTCATCGGCGGTGACCAGTGCACCCGGCGCTGCGACTTCTGCCAGATCGACACCGGCAAGCCCGAGGCGCTGGACCGTGACGAGCCGCGCCGCGTGGGCGAGTCCGTGGTCACCATGGACCTGAACTACGCCACCATCACCGGCGTCGCCCGCGACGACCTGGAGGACGGCGGCGCCTGGCTGTACGCCGAGACCGTGCGCCAGATCCACGCGCAGACGGCGGAGCGCGAGGCCGGCCGCACCAAGGTCGAGCTGCTCGCCCCGGACTTCAACGCCGTCCCGGAGCTGCTGCGCGAGGTCTTCGAGTCCCGCCCCGAGGTGTTCGCGCACAACGTCGAGACGGTGCCGCGGATCTTCAAGCGGATCCGCCCCGGCTTCCGCTACGAGCGCTCCCTGAAGGTCATCACCGAGGCCCGTGACTTCGGCCTGGTCACCAAGTCGAACCTCATCCTCGGCATGGGCGAGACCCGCGAGGAGGTCTCCGAGGCGCTGCGGCAGCTGCACGAGGCCGGCTGCGAGCTGATCACCATCACGCAGTACCTGCGCCCGAGCGTGCGGCACCACCCCGTGGAGCGCTGGGTCAAGCCGCAGGAGTTCGTGGAGCTGAAGGAGGAGGCCGAGCAGATCGGCTTCTCCGGTGTGATGTCCGGGCCGCTGGTCCGCTCCTCCTACCGCGCCGGGCGGCTTTACCAGATGGCCGTCGAGAAGCGGGGCGCGTTCGTCGCCGTGCAGGCGGTCTGACTCCGGCACCCGCCGAGCGTGTGAATTCGCGCACAAGTAACTACCGGCCAGTAATGTCCGAATGACCGCGGTCCTGACCGTCCTCGCTGATGAGGACGCCCGTCAGGACCGCGTCGGCGTGCGGGGCCCGCGTATCAAGGTTTCATTGGTGTTTGACCGGTCGGTCACGCCCTGGTAACACCAATCAGTGACCCTGGTATCACAGCACGTACACCCACTCCGAGGGGGGACCTTCACCATGCAGGCCGCGCCCGTTCGCGCCACCGCCATCCCGTCCTTCACCGACGCGCTGCGCGCCGTCGAGTCCCTCCTGATGAGCGGCGGCCAGCGCACCGCCCGCCAGAACGCCTGGACCTCCGTGCTGGAGGACCGCCGTCGCGCCAAGGACCGGGTCGAGGCGCAGCTCTTCCTGGAGCAGGCAGCCGGCCGCTCCTGACGGCCTTCTCCGGCCCTTCTCCGGGCACTGCCGTCGAAGGCACTCCCGGGGCCACGTAGACTTCGGGGCATGGCGAGGAAGGAACCCGCAGCGGACGCTGCGAATGCCGGGCGACTGAAGCAGATCGTCCTGACGTACAAGATGACCCGCAAGGCCGATAAGACGATCGGTCTTGTGCTCGCGGGTGTCGGTCTCGGCATCCTTGCCGTCTTCCTCGTGATCGGGTTCCTGATCGGCCACCCGGTCTATCTGGGCATCCTGGGCCTGCTGCTCGCCTTCCTCGGGACGGCGATCGTGTTCGGCCGCCGGGCCGAGCGGGCGGCCTTCGGCCAGATGGAGGGCCAGCCGGGCGCCGCGGCCGCCGTCCTGGACAACATCGGGCGGGGCTGGACGACGACACCGGCGGTGGCGATGAACCGCAGCCAGGACGTGGTGCACCGGGCCGTCGGCAAGGCCGGCATCGTCCTGGTCGCCGAGGGCAACCCGAACCGGGTGAAGACCCTGCTGGCCGCCGAGAAGAAGAAGATGGCCCGGATCGTGGCCGACGTGCCGGTGCACGACGTGATCGTGGGCATGGGCGAGGGCCAGGTCGAGCTGAAGAAGCTGCGGACCACGATGCTCAAGTTCCCGCGGGTGCTGACCGGCCCCCAGGTGACGTCGACCAACGACCGGCTGCGGGCGATGGGCGACCTGATGTCCAACATGCCGTTGCCGAAGGGGCCGATGCCGAAGGGCATGCGCATGCCCAAGGGCGGTCCCCGGGGGCGGTAGGCGTTCAAGAACACGAAGGCGGGGCGGTCGCGATGCGACCGCCCCGCCTTCGTGTTTCTCCGGTCCGGCCCGCCGCGGCCCGGATGACACGCCGCCGAACGGCCTATCCAGCGGGTAATCGGGTCATCGGCTCCTAACCTGCCAAATGTGACAAAACGCCATATCACATACCTCGCCTGTGCCGCCGCCCTGTGCGGCTCCCTGCTCGGCGCCGCCCCGGCGACCGCTGCCCACCGCATCCTCGAGGTGCATCCGGGTGAGTCGATCCAGAAGGCCGTGGACGCGGCCGAGCCCGGCGACACCGTCCTCGTGCTGGCCGGCACGTACCGCGAGAGCGTCAAGGTGACCACGCCCAGCCTCACGCTGCGCGGTGTGGGCCCGGAGACCGTGCTCCAGCCGGCCAAGAAGTCCAAGAAGGCCATGACCAAGAAGGCCATGACCAAGAAGGCCGCCGCCGAGAAGTCCTGCGCGGAGATGGGCAACGGCATCTGCGTGGTCGGCACCAAGAGCAAGCCCGTCGAGGACGTCACCATCGCCCACATGACCGTGACCGGGTTCTCCCGGACCGGCGTCATGGCGGTCGGCACGGCCAACCTGAACGTGCACGGCGTGGCCGCCGTGAAGAACGGGCAGTGGGGCATCGCCGAAGAGCGCTCCGTGCACAGCACCTACCGGTACAACGTGGCCAGGAGCAACGGCGACGCGGGCCTCTTCCTCGCCAACACGATCACCGCGGAGAAGGGCGCCACCGACACCGACGGCACGGTGGTCGACCACAACCTGCTGGAGAAGAACCGGATCGGCGTCACCGTGCGCCGGCTGCGCAACCTGACCGTCTCGGACAACTCGGTCACCGGCAACTGCGCGGGCGTGTTCGTCGTCGGCGACGAGAACAAGCCGAAGGCCGGTCACATCACCGTCGCCGACAACCAGGTCGTGAAGAACAACAAGTACTGCAAGAAGACCGCCCGGCTGTCCTTCCTGCAGGGCTCCGGCATCGTCCTGACCGGCGCCGAGGACACCCTGGTCACCGGGAACACGGTCACCGGGAACTCGGGCAAGTCCCCGATGTCCGGCGGTGTCGTGATCGTCAAGAGCTTCGTGGGCGCCACCAGCGACAAGAACCAGATCACCCGCAACAAGCTGTCGGGCAACGCCCCCGCCGACCTGATCAACCAGGAAGCCACCAAGCACGGCAACAGCTTCAAGACCAACACCTGCAAGAAGTCCAAGCCCGCCGGTCTGTGCTGACCTGACGGCCGTACGACACCCCCACAAGGAAGGAAGGCGGCACATGACCGCACCAGCACGCGACCTCTCGGCGCCGAAGGACACGGCGCGGGACGACGCACCGCCGCCGTCGATGCGGCTGCGCGAGCTCGTGTTCGGGGCGGCCTGTGCCGCCGCCGTCCGCGCGGCCGCCCGGCTGCGCGTCGCCGACGCGCTCGGGGACGCCCCGATGACCGTGGAGAGCCTGGCGTCCGCGGTGAAGACCGACCCCAGGCCGCTGCGCCGGCTGCTGCGCGCCCTGTCCTGCTACGGCGTCTTCGCCGAGCGCCCGGACGGGACGTTCGCCCACACCGAGACCTCCCGGCTGCTGCGCGAGGACGACCCGCACAGCCTGCGGTACATCGCCCTGTGGTGCACCGAGCCGTGGACCTGGGACGCCTGGCCGAAGCTCGACGAGGCCGTGCGCAGCGGCCGTAACGTCATCGAGGACCTCTACGGCAAGGAGTTCTTCGTCTACCTGAACGAGGACGCCCCGGAGTCTGCGGACGTCTTCAACCGGGCGATGACCACCTCGAGCGAGCAGTCGGCCCGTGAGGTCGCGGCCCTGCTCGACCTGTCCGGCAGCCGGTCGGTCGCGGACCTCGGCGGCGGCCAGGGGCACGTGGTGGCCTGTCTGCTGGACAAGTACCCGGCGATGAAGGGCTATCTGCTGGATCTGCCGAAGGTGGTGGAGAAGGCCCTGCCGCGGCTGCGCGCGGGCGGTGACCTGGAGGACCGGGCGCGCATCGTGCCCGGTGACATCCGGGAGGCCGTACCGGTCGACGCGGACGCCTACATCATCAAGAACATCCTGGAGTGGGACGACGAGTCCACCGCGCAGCTGCTGGCCAACGTGGTCGCGGCGGGCGGTCCCGGGGCCCGGGTCGTGGTGATCGAGAACCTGGTCGACGACACCCCGTCGATGCGGTTCAGCACCGCGATGGACCTGCTGCTGCTCCTGAACGTCGGCGGCGCCAAGCACACCACGGACAGCATGGTGCGCCGGCTGACCGACGCGGGTCTGAGCGTCAACGACATCCGCCCGGTCAACCCGTATCTGCACGCCTTCGACTGCACGGTGCCCGCCTGAGGCAGGTCCCGGACATGCCGGTGCCGGGCCCGCGTTCTGCGCGGGTCCGGCACCGTTGGCGTACGGCGGTACGACGGTTCACGCGCCGCCGTCGCGCTCCCAGAGGTAGAAGCGCTGGGCCATCGCGTCCTTCGGGGAACGCCAGGTCTCCGGGTCGTACGCGCTGACGTACGCCGTGAGACGCTCGCTGATGCCCCTGAACTCGGGGTGTGAGGTGACCTTCGCGATGGCGGGGCCCGGCTCGCGCTCGGACTCGACGAGGTGCATGTACACATCACCGAACTGGAAAAGGCTGCGCCGGACCACTCCGACGAGGTGCGGCAGCTCTCCCCGGTCGGACTCCGCGAACACCTTCGCGATGTCGGGGGCGGAGCCCGGTGCCATTCGGGCGACGATCAGGGCCTGATGCACGTGTCTCTCCGTTCCTGTCTTTCCGGCGGCCGGCTCAGTCGGCCAGGGCCGGGTCGGGGCGCCGGCCGGTGGCCGCCTTCTCGATCTTGTCCCGGATCAGGGCCATCTGGACCTTGGAGTTCCTGTTGATGTTGTCGGTCATCCACTCGTCGTCGACGGGGGCTTCCGGCTTCATCGCGAAGTCCTGGGTCCAGACCATCCGGGTGCCGGCGGGGACCTCCTCGTACTCCCAGAGGATGTCCATGTGCGCGAACGGGCCCGTCTCGACCCGGCGGGCCTTGACACGGAGGTGGGCGCGGTCCGCCTCGCGCTCGGAGACCCAGCTCCACACCTTGCCGTTCTCGTCGGGGTGCATGGTCAGCCGGAAGGTGACCTTGTTCCCCTCCTCCTCGAGGATGTCGGCGCTGGCGTACTCACTGAACAGCTGGGGCCAGTTGGCCACGTCGTTGGTCATGTCCCAGACCAGGTCGACGGGCGCGGCGATGGTGATCTCGTTCTGGGTGTGTCCGGTCATGTCAGGCTCCCGCGGGCATGGCGCTGTTGACGAGGTCGAGGAACTGGCGGGGGGTCTTGCACCGCTCGGCGTCCACCGGCATGGGCACGCCGTGCCGGTTCTCCAGTTCGCCGACGATGCCGAGCAGGCCGAGCGAGTCGACGCCGAGGGCGTCGAAGCCGCTGTCGGCCCGGTCCTGGAGGTCGGTCGGGGCGACGGTGACGCCGGCGGCCTTCTTCATGAGTTCGGACAGTTCGTCCACGGTGATGCTCATTGGGACTCCTTCTTCTTCGCTGCTGGGCAGCTGTTTCTTCGCCGGATCACCCGGCCGCGCCGTGGCGCAGCACGAGTGCCGAGTTCGACCCCATGAGTCCCCGGCTGAGGACCAGCGCCGTGCGTGGTGCGGCGGCGCGGGCGCTGCCCGTCACGAGGTCGAGGTCGTGGCAGATGTCGTGGACACCCGGGGTCGGCGGGATCAGGCCGTGTTCCATGGCGAGCACCGCCGCGGCGGTGTCCAGGACGGGGGCCGCGCAGTACCCCCGGCCGATCCCGGTCTTGGGCGCGGTGACGGGCACCCGCCTGCCGTGCGCGCCGAGGGCGTCGGTGATGGCCAGCGCCTCCGCCCGGTCGGCCGCCGGGACGCCGAGGGCGTCGGCGAAGACCACGTCGATCTCCTCCGGGGCACAGCCGGCCTCGGCGAGGGCGCCACGGATCGCCTGGGCGAGCCCGGCCCTCGACTCGGCCCAGCGGGAGGCCCCGGTGAAGGTCGACGCGTGTCCGTCGAGGGTGGCCCGTACCGGCAGCCCGCGTCTTTGGGCCGAGCCGATGTCCTCCACGACGAGCATGGCGCCGCCCTCGGCCGGCACGAACCCGCAGGCCTGCTCGGTGAACGGGCGGTAGGCGCGGGCCGGGTCGGTCTCCCGGCTGAGCTCCTCGTAGCCGAGCTGGCAGACCATCGAGTACGGAGCTATGGGCGCCTCGGTGGAGCCGGCCACGATGACGTCGGTGCCGCGTCGCACCGCGCGGGCGGCGTGCGCCAGGGCGTCCAGGCCGCCGGCCTCGTCGGCGGCGACCACCGAGCAGGGTCCCTTGAAGCCGCGCCGGATGGAGATCTGGCCGGTGCTGGCCGCGTAGAACCAGGCGATGGACTGGTAGGGGCCGACGAACCGGCTGCCCTTGCCCCAGAGTTGCTGGAGCTCGCGCTGGCCGAACTCGCCGCCGCCGGAGCCGGCCGCGGTGACCACGCCGACGTCGAACGGCGAGCCGTCGGTGTCGGCGCGGCCGAGGCGGGCGTCCTCGAGTGCCAGGTCGGCCGCGGCCATCGCGAAGTGCGTGAAGCGGTCGGTCTGGACGATGAGGCGTTCCTCGACGGCGGCCGTCGGGTCGAAGTCGCGGACCTCTCCGGCCACCTTCATGGGCAGGTGGTCGCAGCCGTCGCGGGTCACCTTGTCGAGGACGTTGCGTCCCTCCTGGACGGATTTCCAGAAGGTCTCGGTGCTGGTTCCGTTGGGCGCGACGACACCGATGCCGGTGACGGCGGCCCGTCGAGACCGGGGTTCGCTCATCGTGTCCGTCCTCTCTGCCGGGTCAGGATCACCGCGGACTGGAAGCCGCCGAACCCGCTGCCCACGGACAGGACGCCGCCGAGGCGCCGTTCGCGGGCGACGCGCGGCACGTAGTCGAGGTCGCACTCGGGGTCGGGGGTCTCGTAGTTCGCGGTGGGCGGGACGACCTGGTGGGCCAGGGCGAGCACACAGGCGACGACCTCGATCGCGCCGATGGCGCCGAGCGAGTGGCCCACCATGGACTTGATGGAGCTCATGGGCGTGCTGTACGCGTGCTGCCCGAGCGCCTTCTTGACGGCCGCGGTCTCGTGGCGGTCGTTCTGCCGGGTGCCGGAGCCGTGGGCGTTGACGTAGTCGATGGCGGTGGGGTCGAGGCGGGCGTGGTCGAGGGCGGTCTCGATGGCGCGGGCCATCTCCAGGCCCTCGCTGGTGAGACCGGTCATGTGGTAGGCGTTGCCGAAGGTGGCGTAGCCGTCGAGCTGGCAGTAGATGTGCGCGCCGCGGGCCTTGGCGTGCTCCAGCTCCTCCAGGACGAGCACCGCGCCGCCCTCGCCCATGACGAATCCGTCACGGCGGTTGTCGAAGGGGCGCGAGGCGTGCTCGGGGTCGTCGTTGTTCGGGGAGGTGGCCTTGATCGCGTCGAAGCAGGCCATGGTGATCGGGGAGATCGGGGAGTCCGAGGCACCGGCGATGCAGATGTCGGCGCGGCCCTCCTGCACGGTGTGGAAGGCGTAGCCGACGGCGTCCAGGCCCGAGGTGCAGCCGGTGGAGACGGTCTGCACCGGACCCTGGGCGCCGAAACGTTCCGCCACCGCGGAGGCGAGCGTGCTCGGCGAGAACGCCCGGTGCAGCTGGGGCCCCGCCTGCCGGTGGTCCACGTCCCAGTGCTGGCCGCCGGCGCTCACCAGGACGTAGTCGTGCTCCAGGCGGGTGGTGCCACCGACCGCCGTCCCCAGGGACACCCCGACCCGCCAGGGGTTCTCCCGGCCCAGGTCGAGACCGGAGTCCCGGACCGCCTCGTCACCGGCGACCAGGGCGAACTGTATGTAACGGTCCGCCCGTTCGATCTCCTCGGCGTCCAGGCCGTGCGCCGCCGGGTCGAAGTCGCACTCGGCGGCGATCCGCGACCTGAGGCCGGAGGGGTCGAAGAAGGTGATGCCGCGCGTCGCGGTCCGGCCGGAGGCGAGCAAGTCCCAGAACGCCGGTACGCCCACACCCCCCGGAGCCACGATGCCTATGCCCGTAACCGCCACGCGCCGGGTCACGACCGGACCTGCCCCACGGCGACGGCGGCTTCCGTCTCCTCCGTGTCGACATGACCCTGGCTCGGGCGCGGGGCCAGCGGACCGAGGTGGAAGACGATCCGGGCCTCGGCATTGCCCACGTTGCGGAAACGGTGGCGCATGTTGATGGGGATCATCAGACCCTGCTCGGGCCGCAGCGGGTGCGGCTCGCCGTCCAGGTCGACCTCCATCTCACCGCAGACCACGTACACGAACTCCTCGGAGAACGGGTGGTAGTGCTCGGCGATGCGGTCGCCCGGCTGCACGATGGCCACACCCATGAAACCGCTGGTGGAACCCACCGTGGCGGGGGTGAGCATGGCGCGCAGGTCGCCGCCGCGCCGCGTGTTGGGCTCGATCTCGCTGAGGTCCACGATCTTCGGAATGGGCTTCATCTCTACGTTCCTCCGTGAGGGTGATCCGGCGGTGGTGGGGTCAGGCGTCGGGCGAACGACGGTCGGTGAGGAGCTTCATCCGCACCGCTTCGCCGTCCAGCAGGGCGGTCAGCGCATGGGCCGGGACGTCGTCCACGGGGGTGCCGGGCCGCTGCTCGACCAGCCGTACGACGACGTCGTCGCGCTGGAAGACCGTGCTGTGCAGCACCGGGCTCGCCGGGTCCTCGGCCGCGGCCTCGTCCTGCTGCGCGAGCAGCTCGGCGAGCCGCATCCCGCAGCCCGGGCGGGCCGGGTAGTAGAGCGCGTGACGGTCGCCCTCGGCGAGGTCCTCGGGGCTGTTGACGTGGTGCACGGCCGGCAGCGCCGCCCGGGTGAAGAACACCCGTGCGGATTCCTGGTCGTCGAGGTCGCGGTCCTGCTCCAGGTAGGGGTTGATGGCCTCCTCGACGGCCCGCACCTCGGGCTGCTGGGCGACATGGCGCAGGGCGGCCATCAGGTCGCCGCGCACCTCGATGGCCCGCACCACCCGGTTGCCGTGCATGTACAGCGAGGTGCGGCACAGCCGGGTGGAGTCGTCGACCTGCGCCTTGGGCGAGGCGTAGTCCGACAGGATCTTCGCGACCTCGGCCTCGCTGCCCGGCCGGACCGTGAAGGTGAGCGCGTGGCGGATCACGCCGTCGCCCATCCGCGGCTCGGCCTGCAGGACCCGCACCGCGTCCGCCGCCGGCCCGCCGGTCTCGCGGACCACGTGGAAGCGGAGCGAACGGGTGTCGCGCACGCAGTTGTGGAGCGGCTTCACCATCTCCACGTGCTCCTCGCTGTTCACCCAGGCGAGGAACGGCGGGGCGCTCTCCCACTCGCTGGTGATCAGCCACTGCGAGGGGTTCTCGATCGACTGGCAGAGCTGGTCGCTGACGTGCCCGGGCACCTGGGCGACCTGGCTGCACAGCTGCTCGTAGGCCTCCAGGAAGTGCTGCTGCGCGCCGTCGTAGACGTCCACCAGCAGGACGACCCGGAGCCGGGAGCCGTCGAAGACGGACTGGGAGACCCGTTTCGACACCGGGCGGGTCAGCTTTTCCGAAACCTTTTCCGAGATCGTCGTCATGCTTCGCACATCTCCTTCGCTGGGGCAGCGGCCTACGCCTTCGCCGATGACGCGGCGTCAGCGCTTCTTGATCCTGTGCCGGTCCTCCGAAGCGCGCGACTCGCGTGAACCAGGTGGGTGATTGAGCACGCGGAACCCCTCCGAAAGGCGCGGAAGGGGCATGGAAGTTCCAAGGCACCTGACGCACCGCCACCCCGCCCCTGGAGTCCCCGATGCAGCACAGAACCGATCACCAGGTCCCCGTCCTCATCGTGGGCGGCTCGCTGGTGGGCCTGTCCATGTCCCTCTTCCTGGGCCGTCTAGGCGTACGGCACATGCTCGTCGAGCGGCACTCCGGGACCTCGATCCATCCCCGCGGCCGGGGCAACAACGTGCGGACCATGGAGCTGTTCCGTAAGGCCGGCATCGAGCCCGGCATCAAGTCCGCCGCCTCACTCCTCGCCGACAACCACGGCATCCTGCAGACCCCGACGCTGGTGGGCGACGCCGGCGAATGGCTGTTCAAGGAGATCGATCCCGGCGGCGGAATTGCGAAGTTCAGCCCTACGGGGTGGTGCCTGTGCAGCCAGAACGACCTCGAACCCGTACTCCGCCAGGCGGCCGAATCCCTCACCGGCGAGCTGCGCTACTTCCACGAGATGGAGTCCTTCGAACAGGACCCCGAAGGAGTGACCGCGTACGTCCGCGACCGTGACTCCGACCGGATGTACACCGTCCGCGCGGACTACCTGGTCGCCGCCGACGGCCCGCGCAGCCCGGTCCGGGGCCGGCTCGGCATCGGCCAGACGGGCCCCGGCGACCTGTTCGCCAACGTGAGCATCACCTTCCGCTCCAAGCTGCTCGCCCACACCGTCGGGGACCGGCGGTTCATCTGCTGCTACCTCACCGACCGGGAGGCGGACGGGGCGCTGCTGCCCGTCGACAACAAGGAACGCTGGGTCTTCCACGCCCCGTGGCACCCCGAACGCGGCGAAACCCTCGACGAGTTCACCGAGGAGCGCCTGACCCGGCACATCCGCCGGGCCGTCGGCGTCCCCGACCTCGACGTCGAGATCACCGGCCGGGCCTCCTGGCGGGCCGCCGAACGGGTCGCCGAACGGTACGGGTCCGGGCGCGTCTTCCTGGCCGGCGACTCCGCGCACGAGATGTCCCCGACCGGCGCGTTCGGCTCCAACACCGGCATCCAGGACGCGCACAACCTGGCGTGGAAGCTGGCGGCCGTCCTCGACGGCTGGGCCGGCCCCGGGCTGCTGGAGTCGTACGACGCCGAGCGCCGCCCGGTCGCCGTCGCCACCAGCGCCCGCGCCTCGGCCCGCTCGGTGGAGCACAGCCACCCCGGGTTCGCGCCCGCGCCGGGCATCGGCGCCGGCAAGCGCGGCGGCATCCTCAACATCGTCCTCGGCTACCGGTACCCGAAGGGCGCGGTCGTCGGCGCGGACCCCGGCCAGCAGGTCGTACCCGATGGGATGAACCTGACCGGGCAGCCGGGCAGCCGGGCCCCCCACCTGTGGCTGCGCCGCGCGGACGAACGGCTCTCCACGCTCGACCTGTACGAGCGGTCCCTGGTGCTGCTCAGCGACGCGGCCTCGGCGGCGGGCGCGGCCTGGCACGCGGCCGCCCGCCGGATCGCGGACACGGAGCGGCTACGACTGGACACGTACCGCGTCGGGACGGAGGGCGCGGACCTCGTGTACGACGAGGAGGGCATGGACTGGGCGGCGGCGCACGGGACGACGGCGGAGGGCGCGGTGCTGGTCCGGCCGGACGGATTCACGGCCTGGCGCTCGGAGGGCGCGGTACCGGACCCGGAGGGAGAGCTGCGGGACGTACTGGCCCGGCTGCTGCGGAAAAGGTGAGACCCGTGCCGCCCTGGGAGCACCTCCCAGGCCCTTGAGGCACTGGGGGAGGCAACGACTTGCCCGCGGCTATGGAGAGACGGCGGGGAAGCGCCCCTTCAGGGGCGCGGGGAACGGCGCGACCGGCCCCCGCTCACCCGCACTCAGATGCGGACCTCGACGGTCTTGGCGAGGCGATCGTGCAGCCCCCTGCCGTCCCGGTCCCACACCAGCGCCGGGATCGCGAGGCACAGCAGCACCGTGCGGGCCAGCGCGCGCAGCGGCTGCACCCGCCCCGTCTCCACGCCGACCACCCGCAGCCGGAACAGCCGCTTACCCGGCGTGAAGCCGATCGTACCGACGGTCAGGACCCCCAGGACGAAGAAGACCAGCAGCGCCCAGTTGCTGGTCGTCGCCGGGTTGTAGCCGTCGGTGATCAGGCCGTATGCGATCAAGACGCACAGGGCCCAGTCCACGATCAGCGCACCGAGCCGTCGCCCCGGGCGGGCGATGGAGCCCGGCCCGTCCTCCGGCAGACCGAGCTGCTCACCCCGGTACCCGAACTCCGCACCGGCCTCTTCCATGGCCGCACGGGGCCCCGAGAGCCACGATCCCATTGCTTGCCTGTTGTCCACCCGAACACGGTACTGCCCGGGCAGACACCCGGGGTCCGGCGGGGTGCCCCGGGGCTACGGTGGAACAAGGGCGGTTAACTTCAGCGAAACAAATGGGTCACGCCCGAGAAATCACCCGTCCCTAGGGTCGGGGACAGCGTGTGCCACCGCACTGGCCGCACGAACGAACTACCACCCCGGCGCGGGAACGCCCGGAAGTAGGAGGAGCTGGATGTTCCAGAACGCCGACGAGACCAAGAAGTTCATCGCTGACGAGGACGTCAAGTTCGTCGACGTCCGGTTCTGCGACCTGCCGGGCGTCATGCAGCACTTCACGGTGCCCGTCGAGGCGTTCGACCCGGACGAGGAGCTCGCCTTCGACGGATCCTCGATCCGCGGTTTCCAGGCGATCCACGAGTCCGACATGGCGCTCCGCGCGGACCTGTCGACGGCCCGGGTCGACCCCTTCCGCCGCGACAAGACGCTCAACATCAACTTCTTCATCCACGACCCGATCACGGGCGAGCAGTACTCCCGTGACCCGCGCAACGTGGCGAAGAAGGCGGAGGCGTACCTCGCGTCGACCGGCATCGCCGACACCGCGTACTTCGGCCCCGAGGCCGAGTTCTACGTCTTCGACTCCGTCCGCTTCGCGACCACCGCGAACGAGTCCTTCTACCACATCGACTCCGAGGCGGGTGCCTGGAACACCGGCGCCCTGGAGGACAACCGTGGGTACAAGGTCCGCTACAAGGGCGGCTACTTCCCGGTCCCGCCGGTCGACCACTTCGCCGACCTGCGCGCCGAGATCTCCCTGGAGCTGGAGAAGAACGGCCTGAAGGTCGAGCGCCAGCACCACGAGGTGGGCACCGCCGGCCAGGCGGAGATCAACTACAAGTTCAACACGCTGCTCGCGGCCGCCGACGACCTGCAGCTCTTCAAGTACATCGTGAAGAACGTGGCCTGGCGCAACGGCAAGACCGCGACCTTCATGCCGAAGCCGATCTTCGGCGACAACGGCTCGGGCATGCACATCCACTCGTCGCTGTGGGCGGGCGGCTCCCCGCTCTTCTACGACGAGGCGGGCTACGCGGGCCTGTCGGACACCGCCCGCTACTACATCGGCGGCATCCTCAAGCACGCCCCGTCGCTGCTCGCCTTCACCAACCCCACGGTGAACTCGTACCACCGTCTGGTGCCCGGCTTCGAGGCCCCGGTGAACCTGGTGTACTCGCAGCGCAACCGCTCGGCCGCGATGCGTATCCCGATCACGGGTTCGAACCCGAAGGCCAAGCGCGTCGAGTTCCGCGCGCCCGACTCCTCCGGCAACCCGTACCTCGCCTTCTCGGCCCTGCTGCTCGCGGGCCTGGACGGCATCAAGAACAAGATCGAGCCGGCCGAGCCGATCGACAAGGACCTCTACGAGCTGGCCCCCGAGGAGCACGCGGGCGTCCCGCAGGTCCCGACCTCCCTCCCGGCCGTCCTCGACCGCCTGGAGGCCGACCACGAGTTCCTGCTCGCCGGCGACGTCTTCACGCCGGACCTGATCGAGACGTGGATCGACTTCAAGCGCACCAACGAGATCGCCCCGCTGCAGCTGCGTCCGCACCCGCACGAGTTCGAGCTGTACTTCGACGTGTGACAGACGCCGTTCGCGGCTCTCGACGCCCCCGTTCCCGGTTTCTCGGGACGGGGGCGTCGTCGTATCGTGCGGGTGTACTCATGTTCGAGACGGGGGGGAACGGGGATGTCCCAACAGGACGACGACCAGCACGAGTTCGACTTCAGGTGGGCCGCCGAGGCGGAGCACAAGGAGCCGTCCGCGCGGGCGCGCATGCTGGCCGCGCGCTGGAAGGAGAACCCGCCGGAGCCGGCGCCGTTCCGGGCGGATCCGGGGCCGGTGCAGCCACGCCGGTCGTCGTGGGTGTCGACGGCCCTGGTTCTGGGGTGCGTGGCAGCGGTGATCGTGCTGCTGGGCTACATACAGACGCGTTCGACGTACTAGCGTCCCGTGAGGGGCGCGGGGCCCGGTCGATGCGCGGCTCCGCCGCGGAGGCGCGCCCAGCCCCACGGCGCCGCGCCTTCACAGGGACCTTTTGCCGCTACTAGGGACGTTCGGAACCTTTCCATGGGCCCCGGCAGGTGCACACTGGACAGCGGGACGAGTGCCTGACTGCGGGGTGATGGCAGATGCAGAGCCGCTTCCGGAGCGACCGGCGGCTGACCGTGCGGATGACGGTCACGCTGTTCCTGCTCGGATTGTTGTACGTCGGCTTCGTGGCCGCGTTGATCGTGTTGCTGAAGTCGTGGCTGCTGGTCGTCGTACTGGTGGGCGCGATGTTCGTGGCACAGTTCTGGTTCTCCGACCGGATCGCGATGTTCGCCATGCGCGGGCGGGTCGTGGAGCGTGAGGAGTATCCCGAGCTGCACGCGGTGGTGGACCGGCTGTGTGCCATCGCCGACATGCCGAAGCCCGTGGTCGCCGTGTCCGAGATGGACATGCCGAACGCGTTCGCCACCGGACGCAATCCCGATCACGCCGTGGTCTGTGTGACCACGGGCCTGCTGCGGCGGCTGGAGCCCGCCGAGCTGGAGGGGGTGCTCGCGCACGAGCTGTCGCACGTGGCGCACAAGGACGTCGCCGTGATCACGGTCGCGTCCTTCCTGGGTGTGATCGCGGGGCTGGTCGTGCGGTTCGCCTTCTACTCGCAGATCTTCGGCGGGGGCAGGCGGGACCAGAACACGGCCGCCGTCTTCGCCGCCGTCATCGGGGTCTCCGCCGCCGTGTACGCGATCAGTTTCCTGCTGATCAGGGCGCTCAGCCGGTACCGGGAGCTGGCCGCCGACCGGGCCGCGGCCCAGCTCACCGGGCGTCCCTCCGCGCTGGCGTCGGCGCTCACCAAGGTCTCCGGCGACATCGCCCGGATCCCGACCAAGGACCTCCGTACCGCCCAGGCCTTCAACGCGTTCTACTTCACCCCGGCGACCGGCAAGGAGCCCGGCATCGAGCGCTTCTTCTCCACCCACCCGCCCCTGGAGCAGCGGCTCGAGCAGCTGGGGCGGATGTCGGCGGAGCTGGGTGAGGCGGCGACGCCCGGGAAGGCCGGGTGAGCATGGGGTTCCTGGACATCCTGCTCGGCCGTACCAAGCCCGTCGCCCCCGACCTCGACCAGTTGTTCGCGCTGCCGTCGGCGGCGGTGACCCTGGAGGCGGCGGCCGGGTTCCGGCCCACCGGTCTGGGCGCGGTGTGTTTCGCCACCGTGGAGGGCGCGGCCTTCGAGCAGACCCACCACGAGGTGCAGGCGCTCCTCGACGCGGACGCCGAACGCAACGGCTCCCCGGTCGAGCTGAGCCAGGACCACTACGGCTACTCCTGGCTGGTCTCGCGGCGCACCCCCGACCAGCTTCCGGAACTGGTCAACGACCTGCACGCGGTGAACAGTTCGATGGAGGTCAACGGCTTCGGCCCGCAGCTGCTCTGTTCCCTGGCCTCCTTCGAGGACGAGCGCGGGCGCAGGCTCGCGCTCGTCTATCTCTACAAGCGGGCGACGTTCTACCCCTTCGCGCCGCTGCCCGGTTCCGGCGAGCGGCGCGACAGCGCGCTGGAGTTGCAGATGAAGGCGGCCCTCGCGAACGACCTGCGGATCGAGCAGGACCTGAGCCGCTGGTTCCCGGTGTGGGGTGCCCCCGGCCTCTGACGGCCGGGGACACCCGCCTGCCGCGCCCCTACTGTCCCTTGTTCCGCTCCTGACGCCGGAACTCCAGGGGGCGCTCGCGCCGGTAGCGGCGCTCCCACTTGGCCTGCCGGTCACGGCGGTCGCGGTACGTCTTGTAGTCGTTCGGCACGCCCCCGCCCCCGCCGGACGGGCCGCCCGACGAGGATGCCGACGACGAGCCGCGCCCGTAGTGGACGTACAGGAAGAGCAGGGCGACGGCGGCGAGCCACCAGTTGTGGTTTCCGAATCCGAGGATGACCAGGACGACTGTTCCAGATAGGACGATGGTGCCCATGACGGGCCTCCGTGGCGTGAGCGTGGGTGAGCGGTCGACGGATCCGACGGCACGCGGGGGACGGCGGCCGTCCGTCGGTGCGTAGCAGAGTAGCCCCGAGTCCGCAGGGCGCGGTCGGCCCTTCGGAAAGCGGTGGTGGACGGCTCCGGAACGCGTCTCCAGCGTAGGGATCCGGTCACTCGGCGTGCATCCCGTTTTCGGGAGCCACCGCATGAGTGACAGGTCCGGCTCAGACCCGCGGTGCCGCCGTCAGGACGTCCGCCGTGGCGGCCGTGCCGAGGACGGCGGGGGCCCCGGGGGCAGGTCGTCCAGCAGAGGAAGGGTGCCGGGGGGCTCGGCGACGAAGGCGCCGGGGCCGTGTCGGACACACGGCACCCGGCGCCGTCGGTTCACCGCGAATACCGCATCAGGGCCCGCACCATGTGGCACGTGGTGGCCGACGGCGGATGGACGCCGATGCTCTGCGCCGTGCTCCGGATCGTCTCGTCGCGCGCCTGGTTGGGCAGGTAGACGCCGGAGTCGAGCAGGGCGATGGCGAGGCGCATGGCCTTGAGGCGGCGGTTGTGCGTGACGTACCACTCGCGTGGCCGCCCGGCCGGCAGCGGGCGTTTCTCCGCCGGCGCGTAGGGCGAGTCGAGCAGGACGGCACGCTTCGCGGTGGACTGGGTCGGCAACGGCTTCGGCTTCAGTGCGGCAGCGGGCACAGGCATCCTCCTGTCGCGGTCAGAGGGCCTCCGGACACCCCGGCGACTCTCTCGAACACTGCTTCCAGTGTACCGGCCCCCACTGACAATCGGGGGCTCCGAACGGACCGTCAAAACAGCAGGTGGCAAAGGCAATTGCGGCTCCGTTGCAGGGGTTCCGGATGAGGCGGACGGGATCGCATGAATTCGAACAACGCGGCCTCCGCGGACTCGGCGGCTACCGTGTCCGGCATGGAGATCTGGATCAACCCGGCCTGCTCGAAGTGCCGTACCGCGATCAGCCTGCTCGACGCCGAGGGGGCCGACTACACCGTCCGCCGTTACCTGGAGGACGTGCCGGGCACGGACGAGATCAGGGCCGTACTGGAACGGCTCGGGCTCGAACCCTGGGACATCACCCGCACCCAGGAGGCCGTGGCGAAGGAGCTGGGGCTGAGGGATTGGGCACGGGACGAGGCGGCGCGCGACCGCTGGATCACGGCGCTGGCCGAGCATCCGAAGCTCATCCAGCGGCCGATCATCACCGCGGACGACGGGACCGCGCTCGTCGCCCGCACCGACGAGGCCGTGCGGGAAGCGCTGGCCAGGGGCACCGGGTGACAAGAGGTGAACAGGCTTCAACTCCATTGTGACGCAGGTTACTTAGGTGGCTCCTGTAACCACTGAGTAACTCCGTTCGGCATCTCGTACATAGCGACGTACGCTCCCCCACCCCTCTTCAGGAGGCGCGCATGTCGCGTAGGAGAACTCTCGGCGCCAAGAAGTCGATCGCCCTGCTGGTCGGCGCCGCAGCCGTCGCCGGCGGCGGGGCCTTCGTCCTGGCGTCCACCTCGAACGCCGCGCAGAGCCCGCAGAACGCGAAGACACTGTCCTCGGCCGCGGACTCGACCGTCTGCTCGGGGCTGGCCACCGCCCTCGGCAACAACCAGAAGTTCATCGCGGACCAGAAGGCGAACCCGGACGCCCAGTCGTCGGCCCGGATCGCCAACCGCGAGGCGGTCGTCGCGCAGATCAAGGTCCAGCAGAAGGCGTCCGGTTGCGTCGTTGGGGAGTCGGCTCAGGGCTCCCAGGCGGCGGGCGGCGCGCAGACGGGCCAGACCGGTCAGACGGGCCAGACCGGCCAGCAGGCCGCCACGCCGGCGCCCTCGAAGAGCGCGGCCACCGGGAACACCGGAGGCGGTGCCGCCGCCGCGGGCCAGCAGGTCTGCAACGGCTCGACCGTCACGCTGTCCGGCGAGGCCGGCGCCCCGGCCGCCTCCAGCAACCAGTTCCCGGCGGGAACCACGCTGAAGGTCACCAACCTGGACAACAACAAGTCCACGACGGTGAAGGTCACCTCGGTGTCCGGCAGTTGCGTACTGCTCAACAACGCCGCCTTCGAACAGGTCCGGGAACCCGGCAAGTTCCTGATCCGCCGGGCCCTGATCCAGAAGGTCGGCTGATCGACGGGACGGGCTGTGGCTCGGCCGCCGGCTTTCACGGAGGGAAAGCCGGCGGCCGCCGCGCACGGCGCCCGAAATGGGCTCCGTACCCCGCCAGCCCGCTCCTCACAACGTGAGTCGCACCACAGAACCGCCAGGTAACACCGGGTTCACATTCGAGCAATGATCGGGAAATCGCCTGTTGACAGGCTGCCGGGCAACACCGAGGCGCCCCAGTGCCGTAGCGCCGCTGCACCCGCAAGTGCGCCCGACCCACCCCGAAGGATGTGGCCCGTGACCTTCAAGGCTGAGTACATCTGGATCGACGGCACCGAGCCGACGGCCAAGCTGCGTTCGAAGACGAAGATCATCGCGGGCGCCCCCGCCGGTCTCGACGCGCTGCCGATCTGGGGCTTCGACGGGTCGTCCACGAACCAGGCCGAGGGGCACTCCTCGGACCGTGTGCTGAAGCCGGTCTTCACCTGCCCGGACCCGATCCGCGGCGGCGACGACGTACTCGTCCTGTGCGAGGTCCTGGACATCGACTTCACCCCGCACTCCTCCAACACGCGTGCCGCGCTGGCCGAGGTCGCGGAGAAGTTCGCCGCGCAGGAGCCGATCTTCGGCATCGAGCAGGAGTACACCTTCTTCGACGGCGCCCGTCCGCTGGGCTTCCCCGAGGGCGGCTTCCCGGCCCCGCAGGGCGGCTACTACTGCGGTGTCGGCGCCGACGAGATCTTCGGCCGCGAGATCGTCGAGGCCCACCTGGACAACTGCCTGAAGGCGGGTCTGGCGATCTCCGGCATCAACGCCGAGGTCATGCCCGGCCAGTGGGAGTTCCAGGTCGGCCCGGTCTCCCCGCTGGAGGTCTCCGACCACCTGTGGGTGGCCCGCTGGCTGCTCTACCGCACCGCCGAGGACTTCGGCATCTCCGCCACCCTCGACCCCAAGCCGGTCAAGGGCGACTGGAACGGCGCCGGCGCGCACACCAACTTCTCCACCAAGGCGATGCGCGAGGGCTACGACGCGATCATCACCGCGTGCGAGTCGCTCGGCGAGGGCTCCAAGCCCCTCGACCACGTCAAGAACTACGGCGCCGGCATCGACGACCGTCTGACGGGTCTGCACGAGACCGCCCCGTGGAACGAGTACTCCTACGGCGTCTCCAACCGCGGTGCCTCGGTCCGCATCCCCTGGCAGGTCGAGAAGGACGGCAAGGGCTACATCGAGGACCGCCGCCCGAACGCCAACGTCGACCCGTACCTGGTGACCCGGCTGATCGTCGACACCTGCTGCACCGCCCTGGACAAGGCCGGCCAGGTCTGATCCGCGCACTCCCCCCGCAGGGGCGTCCACCGTCGCGGTGGGCGCCCCTGCGGCGTTGTCGGTGGCGCGTGTCATGGTGGGCGCATGGAGATCGACGAGATGCTCGCCGTCAACGCCTGGACGGAGAACGGGCGGACGTACCTGTGGAGTGCGCCGGACGGACTGCGCGAGGCGGTGCGCGGGCTCGGCGCGGCCGGGAACCGCTTCCTGATCGCCCAGCGCATCCCGGACCTTCCGAAGGTGTTCGCGCAGGTGTGGCACGAGGAGGGCGGCGACTACCGCCTCGAACACCGGCGCGGCGCGGACGAGTTCTCCGGTACGAACCTCACGGACCCGGACCGGGTGGCCGGGCTGCTGGCCGGCTGGGCACGGGAGGACGACGGCTGGGACGCGGGCGTCGCCTGGGAGCCGGTCCCGGTGCCGCCGCACGAGGAGATACCCGCCCTCGCACCCGAGGTGGCGGCCCGCGCCGAGGACCAGGTGCACGCCCTGCTGCGGGACGGCTACCTGGGGATCGAGCGGCTCGTCCGGGAGACCGTGGACCTGATGGCGGACGACGACCGGGACGGCACCGCGCCGGTCTCCCCGGCGCAGGCCCGCGAGGTCGTGGAGCGGCTCTGGGTGGAGCGGGTCGCGGAGCAGCGGGCGTGGACCGGGCCCACCGACCCGGACCGGCTGACGCGGGCGTTCACGGCGCTGGAGCGCGAAGGCGTCGTCGCCCGCGAGGACTTCACCTGCTGCCACTCCTGCGGCATGGCCGAGATCGGCGCCGAGGCCGAGGACGCGGGCGGGGCCCGGGGCTTCGTCTTCTTCCACCACCAGGGCACCCGCTCCGCCGCCGAGGGCCACGGCCTCAGCCTCTACTACGGCGGCTTCGACGGCTCCGCGGAGACCACCACGGCCGTCGGCCGCGAGGTGGTCGCCGCCCTCACCGCCGCCGGGCTGTCCGCAGTGTGGGACGGCAATCCGGACAAGGCGATCGAGCTCACCCCGCTGACCTGGCACAAACGCCTGGTGGGATGAGGCGGGCAGGGTCAGGATCCCGCCAGGGACGCGTCCAAGCAGTGAGAGGAGGGTCCTGTTTCCGGGCTGTGTCTGCTTCAATGGGCGCATGGCCAGCTACCAGAAGTGCAGCGCGACGGGTCGCCATGACCTCGAGCCCTTCTGGCCTTCCCGTCAGCACCACGACTTCGACCGGGTGTGTTGCCGCGCGATGAACGCGCGGGCCCTCTAAAGCCGTACACCCCGGCCTTCGGCCAGCGCGGAACGCAGAACGTCCCCGGCGCGCCCGACCACGAATCGCGGCCGTCGTCCCGACCGACGAACTCCTCGCGCGAAAGAGCTGACGTCTCATGGCGACCACTCGTTCTCTCTCCCCCGCCTCCGCCCTCGCCGCCTCCTCCGCCGCCCGGCACCGGCTGCGTGCCGTCGACCGGGACGAGGTGGTGGACATGGCGGACTTCCTGCCGCCGGGGGCCACCTGGCTGCCGGCCCCGCAGCACACCGTGCCCACCCTGCCGGGCCAGCCGCCGATGATCGGCTACCTGGTGCTGGTCCCGGCGGACCAGCGGCCGCCGTTCCTGCCGGTCGCGGTGCCGGACCCGCAGCAGCCGGCCGACGAACCGGGCGCGACCACGGCGATCGCCGCGAGCGCCGCGACCGGTATCCGGCCGCTCGTCACCGTCGACTCCGTGCAGCGCACCGCCCAGGTCGACGGGCGTGAACTCGACCTCACCTACCTGGAGTTCGAGCTCCTCGCCCATCTGGTCGCGCACCCCAACCGGGTGCACACCCGCGACCAGCTGGTCACCACGGTCTGGGGCTACGGCCACGTCGGCGACGGCCGCACGGTCGACGTCCATGTCGCCCGGCTGCGCCGCAAGCTCGGCGCGGAGCACCGCAAGGCGATCCAGACGGTCCGCCGGGTCGGCTACAAGTACACCCCGCCGACCGGCCGCTGACGGGCCGCTCCGCCCTCGGCGGAGTCCCGTTCCGTCCGGCGCCTCTTCCGGGCGCGGTCACCGGCATGCGACCTCTCGTGCCGGGTGGTGCGGAATCCGTGCGGCGGGCCGTCGTGCGGCGGGCCGTCGTGTGGCGGCGGCGCTGGGGCGTGGCCGGGAGGTGGCCGTCCTCCACCGGGGACGGCACCGGCCCCCGGCGGGCGCACGGTCGCCGCACGGCGACCGCACCGCGCGACGGCCTGGCCGCGCTCGCCGGCGGCACCGAAGCCGAGGCGGGGGTGCTCGGCATCGGCTCAGGAAGGTCGTGATCAGTCCCCGGGCCGGCAGGGGCCTGTCGCGCCACGCGGCGGAGCCGCGTATCGGATACAGCCGCACGCCTCCGAGGGGGCGCGACAGTCCCCGGGGTGTAGGTAGCACCACCCCTTCACATGGGGCTTCGGGCCAGTGACCGCCGTGCGTGCGGTCGGACAGACTGGCGCCATGATGACGAACACGAACAGCGGGGGCTTCCGTGCCAGGGCGCGGGAGGTCGTGCTCGCCGCCGTGCGGGGGCTGGTGCTGGCGTTGGTGATGCCGGCCGTCTCGATCCTCTGTGTTGTCCTGACCGTGGTCTCCGTCGCGCTGATCCCGAGCGGCCTCGGCATCCTCACGACCCCGGCGGTCCTCGGCGGGGTACGGGAGGTGGCGGACGTGCGGCGGCGGCTCGCCCGGGAGTGGTGCGGGGTGCGGATCCGGTCGGCGTACCGGCCGGTGCCGGCGAACGCCAACCCCTGGACCCGCACCCTCGCGCTGCTGCAGGACCCGCAGGTCGGGCGGGACGTACTGTGGCTGCTGGTGGACATGACGGCCGGGTACGTGACCGCGCTGCTGCCGGCGTTGCTCGTGTTCTATCCGGTGGAGGGGTTCGCGGTGGCCGCCGGGCTGTGGCGGGTGCTGGGGGACGGTTACTGGTACGGCTTCGTGCCGGTCGGCGGGCAGGCCACGGCGTTCGCCGCCGCCGGGCTCGGTGCCGTCATCCTCGTCGCCGGCTTCCGCTACGCCCCGGCCCTGCTGGCCGTCCACTTCAAGCTCACCCGTGCCGTCCTGGAACCCGGGCAGGGCGAACTCACCGAGCGGGTGCGGGTGTTGACCGAGACCCGGAAGGACGCGGTGGACACCTCGGCGGCCGAGCTGCGGCGGATCGAACGGGATCTGCACGACGGGGCGCAGGCCCGGCTGGTGGCCATGGGCATGGACCTCGGCACCATCGAGATGCTGCTCGACAAGGATCCGGAGAAGGCGAGGCAACTGCTCGCGCGGACCCGGCAGGCGTCCGTGGAGGCCCTGGGCGAGCTGCGCGACCTGGTGCGGGGCATCCATCCGCCGGTGCTGGCCGAGCGCGGACTCGGGGACGCCGTACGGGCGTTGGCGCTGCGGCTGCCGGTGCCCACGGAGGTGACCGTGGACCTGCCGGGCCGGGCGGACGCGCCGGTGGAGTCGGCCGCGTACTTCGCGGTGAGCGAGGTGCTGACCAACGCGGTCAAGCACTCCGGCGCCGACCGGATCTGGGTGGACCTGCATCACGTGCCGGAAGGCGTCGGCATGCTGCGGATCTCGGTCACCGACCACGGCAGGGGCGGCGCGGTGACCGGCGCCGGTTCGGGACTCGCCGGGGTCGAGCGGCGGCTGGGTACATTCGACGGCGTCCTGGCCGTCAGCAGCCCCGCGGGCGGCCCCACCATGGTCACCATGGAGATTCCGTGCGCGTTGTCCTAGCCGAAGACCTGTTCCTGCTCCGCGACGGGCTGGTCCGGCTGCTGGAGGCCTACGGCTTCGAGATCGCGGCCGCCGTCGAGACCGGCCCCGATCTCACCCGGGCGCTGGCCGAGTTGGAGCCGGACGTGGCGGTGGTGGACGTACGGCTGCCGCCCACGCACACCGACGAGGGGCTGCAGTGCGCGCTCAGGGCGCGGCAGGACCGGCCGGGGCTGCCGGTGCTGGTCCTCTCCCAGCACGTGGAACAGCTGTACGCGCGGGAGCTGCTGGCCGACGGCAGCGGCGGGGTGGGGTATCTGCTGAAGGACCGGGTGTTCGACGCCGAGCAGTTCGTGGACGCCGTTCGGCGGGTCGCGGCGGGCGGTACGGCGATGGATCCGCAGGTGATCCAGCAGCTGCTGTCCCGGCGGGCCGGCGACCGGCCCCTGGAGGGCTTGACACGGCGGGAGCTGGAGGTGCTGGAGCTGATGGCGCAGGGCCGTTCGAACGCGGCGATCGCCGCTCAGCTCGTCGTCACGGAACGGGCCATCGCCAAACACACCTCCAACATCTTCACCAAACTGGGACTCGAGGTGTCGGACGATGACAATCGGCGCGTCCTCGCGGTGCTCGCGTATCTGGACCGCGACCGCTGATTTTCCAGAAATCGCCCTGCTCAAACGGCAGTTGTGGCCCAAGTGCGTAACAAATCTCTGATGAATTTGTGAGGCAGCTGAACACGTCTGAGGCGGGGTGCGTATGAAAGGACGCCGCTTCACTCCTGTCGGGCGCCTCGATGCTGCCCCGCAAGGAAGTCAGAGGAGTTCCATGGGACGCAACACACGCAAGCGCCGTTCGCCATTGGCCGTCAAGGCCATAGCCGCATCGGCGGCCATAGCGCTCGGCGGGGGCGGGCTGCTCTGGGCACAGATGAACGCTTCGGCGCATGAGTCGAACAACTCAGCCCAGAACTACACGAAGGCCGCCGCTGCCTCGGTCGCGACGATCTCCTGCCCGGACGTCGGCCAGAAGCTGTCGAACGTGCCCGCCAACGCCAAGATGGGGGTGGCGTCGGAACTGGCGAAGCTCGACAAGCAGATCACCGAGGCCTACGCCCGTCTCGCCTCCACTCGCCAGGCCCAGGCGAACGACGCGAACTTCGTGCAGAACGCGATCGTCGGCCCCCTGAAGGAGAAGCGGGCGGCCACGATCGACCGGATCCGGATCGATATCACCCGGGTGGGCGGCAGCTTCGACAGCTCGCTGGCCCAGCTCGCCGCCTGCACCACGCAGACCGCCAACCAGACCACCGCCGGCGGGGGCAACAACAACGGCGGTCAGAACAACAACAACGGCGGCCAGAACAACGGCGGCCAGAACAACAACGGGAACAACGGCCAGGCCACGGCCGCCCCGAGTGCCAGCGCCAGCGCCCCGGCCAACATCGGCGGGCAGGCGGGCAACGGCCCGGTCGCGGCCGACTTCGTGGACATCACGAAGGTCGCGCCGAACGTCCTGGCCAAGCCGCAGAAGCAGCAGACCGCCTCGACCGGTTCCTTCACCACCCGCTGCGGTGTGAACGCGAACAAGAACCACAACACCGACAACGTCATCGTGGCGCCCGGCGTGGCCAACGGCGCGCACCACCTGCACGACTACGTCGGCAACCAGAAGGTCAACGCCTTCGCCACCAACGACTCGATGCTGGCGGCGCCGAGTTCCTGCCAGAACCAGAGCGACCTGTCGTCGTACTACTGGCCGGTCGTGCGGGTGCAGGACGGCTCGCAGGACTTCGACCAGAACGCGGACGGCGGTGGCAAGGAAGGCAACGTCGGCAAGATCCTGACCCCGCAGTCGGCGCAGATCAAGTACGTCGGCAGCCCGGCCGCCAAGGTCGTCGCGATGCCGCAGTTCCTGCGCATCATCACCGGTGACGCCAAGACCACGACCAACGGTCTGGCCAACGCCAACGCGCACTGGAGCTGCACCGGCTTCGAGAACAAGGTCCAGCTGACCCAGCAGTACCCGATCTGCCCGCAGGGCAGCAACGTGGTCCGGACGTTCGCCTTCCAGAGCTGCTGGGACGGCGTCAACATCGACAGCGCCAACCACCGTACGCACGTGGCCTTCGCGGACCCGGCGAGCGGTGTCTGCGGGAACGGCTTCAAGGCCATCCCGCAGCTGACGATGCGCCTGGTCTACAAGATCACCCCGCCGGTCATCCAGAACGGCCAGGTGAAGAACGCCTACGCGGTGGACGGCTTCCCGGAGCAGCTGCACAAGTCGGCGACCGACCACGACGACTTCATCAGCGTCACCAAGAACAACCTGGCGGCGAAGATCGCCAACTGCATCAACTCCGGCCGCAAGTGCCAGTGAGCGACACACCCGGCTAGCCGGTAGCACGAAGAGGCGGGCGGTGGGAGATTCCCACCGCCCGCCTTCGTGTGAGCGGGTCCGGAAGACGTCAGCCGGTGTGCTTGCTGTGGTCGGTCCCGATCTCCTCCTCGCCGCCCAGCGTGGTCTGCAGCGTCTTGACCACCACGTCGTCGCCGACGGCGACCCACTTGCGGCCGACGAGGTAGAAACCGCCGTAGTCCTTGGCGTCGTTGATCCACTCGCGCTGGCCGCGGTCGGTGGCGAAGGTGGCGAAGACGAACTTGCCGGCCGCGGTCTTGCAGATGGCCTGGCGGACCTCGTCGGAGTCGATCTGCATGTCCGGGGTGCACTTCACCTTGGCGGCCAGGCTCTCCAGGCTGCCGGTGGCGGTCACCGGGACCTTCGCCTCCGCGCTGCTGTCACCGGATCCACAGCCCGCCAGCGCCAGTACGGCCGCCGCGCCGGCCACGGCGAGCATCGGTCGGGTCAACCTCATCTGTTCCTCCGGTCGCGTTGCCGGCCCCGGGAATGCCTTCGGGGCCCTCCCCTTCGATACGGCTGTGGGGCGCGGGGCGCTCAAATCGAGGAGAGGTCCAGGATGCCGCGGTCACCCGGGTGGCGGTGACCTCCGAACGGTTCGCTCGTTCTTCAGGACGTGCAGTCACAGGATGTAGCCCAGCGTCACGCAGCAGCCTCCGCCGGAGCCCTGGGTCCGGCCGTCGACGTCGAGCAGGCCGAGGCCGCGCTCGTCGAGCACTACCCACGGCTGGTCCGGCTCGCCTATCTGGTGCTCCCGCCGGGCCTGGCCCGGGGCCGCCGCGTCCTGACCGCGCACTCCCTGGTCCAGCGGGCGCTGCCGCGCGGCCGTAAGCAGGCCCCGGTGATCCCGGCCCAGTCCACCGGGCGGGACACCGACCCCGGGTACGCCCTGGTCCGCCTCGAAGTGGTGCGTACGGCGCTGGAGGCGGGCCTGCCGCTCAGGCTGACCGCGTGGCCCAAGCGGGCCCAGCTGCCGCCGCTGCTCCCCCAGGTGTGGGGCCTCAGGCTCTTCCCGCGCTCCGGCGGCGCCGACGAACTCGCCCTGGACCAGCGCCTCGCCACCCTGTCCGGCCCGGCCCGCGCCGCCTATGCCCTGCGCGGTCTCGAACAGCTCCCCGACGGCGAGGTCCGCAAGGTCCTGCGGGCGGCCGGGGCGGAGCACCCGGACGACGCGCTCGCCGAGGCGAACGGCGTACCGGCCGAGTACCCGCTGCTCGACTCCCCCGAGTTCGACCCCTGTTCCCTGCAGGCCCGGCCCACCGATCTGATGCGGCGCCGTCAGCACACCAAGGCCGCACTGGCCGCCGCGGCCGCGCTCGCGGTCTGCGGGGCGCTGGTCGCGCTGCCGGGCGGCGGCTGGGGCGCCGACGGCGCGGCGGCGCCGGTGTACGCGCAGAACCCGGCCGCCCAGGCCGCCCTGGACCCGGCCCAGCTGACGAAGGCGCCGTCCACCGCCTGGAAGACAGCCGCCCGTACCGACTTCTCCGCCTGGCCCGCACGTGGCGCCCTCACCGGCGACACCGCGCTGCTGCGCCGCGCCCTCGCCGTCTGGGCCCGCCCCGGCGAGACCGTCCGGGTCTCGGCGACCCCCGGCACCCAGACCGGCGGCCCGGCCGGACCGCCCCAGCTGCTGTACGCGGGCGTCGTCGACAGCGCCCGGGTGGTGATCTTCTACGACGGTCTGCGCATCGCCCGTTACGCCGAGCCCAAGGACGGCACCCAGGGCGCGGCCCTGGACTTCGCCCGCGTCGACGGCGCGACCGGCGTCGAGGCGGAGGCGATGGTGCTGGGCCGCTCCGACGGCAACGTCCGCTATCTGACGGCTCCCTGGGTGACCGGGGCGGCCGAGCGGGACCTGGTGAAACCGACCGCGGGGGCGATGGACCTCGGCCTGTCCCACGGGGTGACCGGTCCGCTGGCCAGCTCCGCCCTCCAGCAGGGGGCGTGCACGTCCTGGAACGTGCTCCAGCTGACCGACGCGCAGGGCGTGCACCTCTCGACCGACCTGGGCGAACTGGTGCCGGCCCGCCTCACCTCGGGCCGGCCCGGGTACACCGACGAGGCCTCGGGTGCGAAGGCGCTGCGCGACTGGGCGCCGTTCGCCTGCTCGCTGTCCGCCGAGCGGTCCGCCGGAGTGCGCAGCGTCAACGCCTGGGCGTTCGCGGAGCAGCCGCTGCCGGACGCCAGTGGCGCCGGGACGTGGGTGTGCACGCGCACGGAGACCTGGCGGGGCGACGGCACGATGTCGCTGGCCCAGTTCCGGACGCCGGGCAGCCGGTACGGGGCGGTGGCGGCGAAGGGGTCCGACGTGACGGCGTGCGGTCCGCGTGATCCGCACGTGCTGGCCGGGGTGTTGTGGAAGTCTGGGGCCGGGCAGTGGTACCTGCTGGCCGCGGGCGGTCGCGACACGGCGTCGATCCGGGCGACCGGCGGGGTCACGGCGTCGGCTCAGGGGACGCTGCTGGCGGCCAGGGCGAAGCAGGGCGCGCAGGCCTACCTGACGGGGACACTGGAGGACGGGAGCGGGATCAGCGGGCTGCGGTGAGGTCTCCCCTCGCGACCCAACCTTGCTGACACTTCCGTAAACAAGCTCTGCCGCAGGTCTTCTCACACTGCCTACCCGTCAGTACATTGACGCCATGTCCAACAAGCAGCCGCAACCGGTGGCGTCCGAGCACATCGCGCTCACGGCCCGCAACGTGTCCTTCGCCTGGCAGGACACCCCGCTGCACTGGGTGCCCGGCGACCCGCTCGCCACGCACACCATCAACGTGCTGCATCTGCTGCTGCCCGCCGGCGAGCGCTGGTTCGTGCACGTCTACAAGCAGGTGCTGCCCCTCATCCGCGACGAGCGGCTGCGCGCGGACGTCGTCGGGTTCATCGGGCAGGAGGCGATGCACTCCCAGGCCCACGACGAGGTGCTGCCCCACCTCAAGGAGCTGGGGCTCGATCCGACGCCGTACACCGCGCAGGTGGACTGGTTCTTCGAGAAGCTGCTCGGCGACCGCACGCTGCCGCCGGGCCGGGCGCGCCGCTGGTGGCTCCTCGAACGGGTCGCGCTGATCGCGGCCATCGAGCACTACACCGCCTTCCTCGGCGACTGGGTGCTCAACGCCGGCGAACTGGACCGGCGCGGCGCCGACCCGACCATGCTGGACCTGCTGCGCTGGCACGGCGCCGAGGAGGTCGAGCACCGGTCGGTCGCCTTCGACCTGTTCCAGCACGTCGACGGCGGCTACCGGCGGCGGGTGCGGACCTGGGCGACGGCGTTCACGGCGATCGTGTTCCTGTGGCAGCGCGGCGCCCGTTTCTTCATGGCGAACGACCCGACGCTCCTCGAAGGCCGGGCCCGGCTCCGGGACTTCTATCTCGCCGGGCGGCGCGGCACCCTGCCCGCCACCGGCGACATGCTCAGGTCCATACCGAGGTACCTGAGCCGCGGCTACCACCCCTCCCAGGAGGGCTCCACCGCCCAGGCGGTCGCCTACCTCGCCTCCTCCCCCGCCGCACTGGCCGCGGAGCACGCGGAGAAGGGGGCCGAGTGATGCCGAGGCTGCGGACCGTCGTCGCCGTCGCGGGCGCCGCGCTGCTCGTCAAGCGGGCCATGAGGCGCCGTATCGAGGTCTCCCCGCTGTGGCCGATGCCGGCCCTGGACCCGCCGACCTCCGGACAGCCGCGCTCCCGGGCGCTGCGGTTGCGGATCGCCTCGCGCGCGACGGTCGCGGACGGGGTCGTCCAACTGCGCCTGGAAGGCGAGCGGCTGCCGGGCTGGGAGCCGGGGGCGCATCTCGACGTGGTGCTGCCGTCGGGACTGGTCCGGCAGTACTCGCTGTGCGGGGACCCGGCCGACACCTCGTCGTACACGATCGCCACGCGGCTGGTCACGGACGGGCGGGGCGGTTCCCGGGAGGTCCACGAGCAGCTGGCCGAGGGCATGGAGCTGGAGGTGCGCGGGCCGCGCAACCGCTTCCCGCTCGTCGGGGCCGACGCCTACGTCTTCGTCGCCGGGGGCATCGGCATCACCCCGATCCTGTCGATGGTGCGGGCTCTGCCGGCGGGGGCGGAGTGGCGGCTGCTGTACTGCGGGCGGAGCCGGGCGTCGATGCCGTACGTGGCGGAGCTGGCCGGGGACGACCGGGTCACGGTCGTCGCGGAGGACGAGGACGGGCGCCCGGACCTCGACGCGCTGGCGGTCCCCGAGGGCGCGCTGGTGTACTGCTGCGGTCCGCAGGGGCTGATGGCGGCCGTGCAGGAGCGGTTCCCCGCCGTCCGGCTGGAACGGTTCGCGCCGCACACCGGTGGCGCGGGCGACCAGGAGTTCGAACTGGAACTGCGGCGCAGCGGCCGGACGGTGACGGTGCCGGCCGACTCGACCGTGCTGGCCGCGGTGCGGGCGGAGCTCCCCGACACCGCGTACTCCTGTGCCCAGGGGTTCTGCGGGACCTGCCGGCAGCGGGTGGTGGCCGGGGAGGTGGAGCACCGGGACGAACTGCTGACGGACGCGGAGCGTGCCGACTCGATGCTGATCTGCGTATCCCGGGCGCGCGGGGGGAGACTTGTGCTGGATCTGTGAACGCCCACGCCGGGTCAGGTCCGTTGGAGGCCGGATCCGATCGGTAAGGTGTTCGTATGAGTACCGGGGTACGCCGCAGATTGGGAGTCGAGGAGCGGCGGCAGCAGTTGATCGGCGTCGCCCTCGAACTGTTCAGCCGTCGATCGCCCGACGAGGTCTCGATTGACGAGATAGCGTCGGCCGCGGGCATCTCGCGGCCGCTCGTCTACCACTACTTCCCCGGCAAACTCAGCCTGTACGAGGCCGCGTTGAAGCGTGCCTCGGAGGATCTCGCGGGGCGCTTCGCCGAGCCGAAGGAAGGCCCGCTCGGGGCGCGGCTGCTGCGGGTGATGCGGCGCTTCTTCGACTTCGTCGACGAACACGGGCCAGGTTTCGCCGCGCTGATGCGCGGCGGCCCGGCGGTCTCCGTGGGCGGAGCCCAGTCCATGAGTCACGTGTCCGCGACCAACGCGCTCATCGACTCCGTACGGCAGGCCGCCTACGAGCAGATCCTCGCGCACCTCGACGTCACCGAGGCTCCGGCCCGCCTGGAACTGGTCGTCCGCTCCTGGATCTCCCTCGCCGAGTCGACCGCGCTGATCTGGCTGGACGGCCGGCACATCCCCCGCGCCGAGCTGGAGATCCAGCTCGTCCACGACTTCGCGGCGCTGGCCGCGGTCAGCGCCGCCCACGACGAGGAGATGAGCGCGCTGCTGAAGCGGATGGTCAAGGACGAGCCGGGCGACGGACCGTTCGCGGACCTGGCCGTCCGGCTGCTGGCGCTGGCGGGCTAGCCCCTTGGGGGGCGCCGTGTGCCGTCGGCGGCTGCGGCGCCGTGTGGGCTGGTCGCGCAGTTCCCCGCGCCCCTGGTCGGCGGAACCAGACCTAGCCCTCGTACTTCCGGTAGGACGCGTCCAGGTCCCGCACCTCCGCGGACGCGTGCAGGACGACCCCGTCCTCCGGTTCAATGTGCTTGCGGAGCAGCTCGAGCGTGGCCTGCGTCAGCCTCTCCTTCGTCTCGTCGCTGCGCCCGGCGAGGAGCCCGAAGGTCACATGCACGATGGCGTGGCCGCCCGCCTCCGGGTTCTCGTATCCGAACGCGCAGTAGTCGGTGGGCCGGAAGAGTGTCTTGCACGCCTCCGGCTTCGCCGCGGCGATCTCGACGGTCGCCTCGTGCAGTTCCCGCGCGAAGCCCTCGAAGTCGAAGGCGTCTTCCACCGGGTGCGAGTAGTCGACGGTGATCTGCGGCATGGGGCCCTCCTGGTCGGCTGGAACTGGGGTTCAGCCTAGTTCGCCAGGCTCAGTGCCAGCAGGGCGACGTCGTCCTCGCGGTCCCGGCCGAAACAGGCCAGGAGGGTGTCGCAGAGGGCCTCCAGGCCGGGCAGGGCGCCGACGGCGGCGGCACGGAGTTGTTCCATCGAGACCGTGAGGTCGGTGCCCCGGGTCTCGATCAGGCCGTCGGTGACCATGAGGAGCCGGTCGGTGGGTTCGAGGACCAGTTCGGTGGGCGGCGGGTGCGGCAGGCCCACGCCGAGCAGCGGACCGGAGGCCTTGACGTACTCGGCGCTGCCGTCGTCACCCAGTATCAGCGGCGGGATGTGACCGGCGTTGGCGATGCGGGTGCGCCCGGTCCGCGGATCGATCAGGGCCAGGCAGACGGTGGCGGTGACCTCGGCGTGGTAGTGCTGGAGCAGCCGGTCGAGGCGTTCGGCGAGCGCGGCCGGGTCGCTCTCCGCGAGGCAGTAGGCGCGCAGCGCGTGCCGCAGTTCGACCATGACGGTGGCCGCGTCCAGCGAGTGCCCGACGACGTCCCCCACCGCGGTGAGCACTCCGTCGCCGACCCGCAGCGCCGCGTAGAAGTCGCCGCCGATCTCCGTCTCCTGGGAGGCGGGCTCGTACCGCACCGCTATGTCGACGCCCGGCAGCTCGGGCAGCTGGTGCGGGCGGGGCAGGAAGCTGTGCTGGAGGGTGAGCGCGACATGCCGCTCCACCTGGTACATGAGCAGCGGCTCGGCGGCCAGCGCGGTGGCCTGCGCCAGTTGGGCCAGCAGCGCCTCGTTCTCGGGGCTGACCCGGTGCCGGCCGCGGGTGGGGGTGGCCAGGCAGACCGGCACCTTGCCGTCCTGGGTGAGGACCAGCGTCAGCCGGGCGTCGTGCTGCACCCCGGGCCGGAAGAACCCGGTGGGCCACAGCGGCGCCGGCACGGTGGTGATCTGGACCCCGGACTGCCCACGGGTGAGCCGCCGCAGCAGCCCGGCGACGTCCCGGTGGGCGCCCTCGTCGGGCAGGGCGAGGGAGGTGCGCTCGCGGCTCAGGCCGCGGTACAGCTCGCCGTCCCGGTCGAGGACGAAGACGGCGGCGGGGCAGCCGAGCAGCCGTGCGGCGCCGTCCGCCGTGGCATCGGTCAGTTCGTGCAGCGTCCGCGCCGACTGGATGGTGACGATCGTCTCCGACAGCTGCCTGAGCCGTCGCACCATCGCCTGGTCGTCGGCGCGCAGCCGGGCGGCGCGGACCGCGGCCCGGACCGCGGCCTCGATGTCCTCCGGTTCGGCGGGCACCGTCAGATACGCCTCGGCGCCCATCTCCAGACCCGCGCAGCGGTCCGCCGGGACGGCGGAGAGCGCCGAGAAGTGCACCACGGGCAGGCCGGCCATGTGCGGCCGCTCCTTGAGCCGGCGGCACAGCTCGAAGCCGCTCATGTCCGGCAGGTGCACGTCGATGAGGGCCACGTCGGGCAGCCGGCCCTTGCGCAGCCGTACGTCGAGTTCGCTGAGCGCCTCCTGGCCGCGGCCGACCGCGACGACCTCGTGACCGGCCCGGCGCAGCACGGTGCCCATCGCGTACCGGCTCGCGGCCTCGTCGTCCACGATCAGCACGGTGGTGTCGCTGAGATTGCCGTTCACGTCCATTTACCAGCCCCTGGACAACGCCGGTGGGGCAGCACCCGGTTCCGGGCCTGCCCCACCAAAGTAGTGCGGATGTCATGTGGTCCGGGAGAACACCGCCACAGTGCGTCCCGGAACGATGAACGTACCCGCTTCCCGCTCGTACGATGCGGACTTGACGACGGAATCGGCGCCCGCCGCCTGCACCGGGTGCAGCCGGTAACCGGTCCCGGCCAGCGCGCTCACCCGCTGCTCCTGCCGCTGCGGCGTCGCGTTGAACACGACGACGAGGTCACCGAGTTCCATGGTGATCACGCCAGGCGTCTCGTCCTTCCCGGACAACGGGAACGAGAGCTTCGACTGCACCTGTCCAGCAGTGTCCAGCGAGAACACGCTGTCGGTCGTACGGATTCTCAGCAGATCGCGGTAGGCGGCCGAGGCCCCGTCGATCTCCGCGCAGCCGACCCGCACCGAACTCAGCAGCGGCTTGGCGTACGGCCACTTGGACGCGTTGTCGGCGGCCATGGGCAGCCCGCGCCCGAAGCCGTTGCCTTCGGCGCAGTTCCAGTGGATGGCGTTGAACCAGTCGCCGCTGTCGAAGGAGTTGCGGTCCAGGGACTTGGAGCGGAGGAGATCCGTACCCGCCTGGGAGAGCGACGGGCCCTGCGACAGGGCTGCCGTGGCCATCGCCAGGACCTGCATCCGGGCCCGGTCGGCGGCGCTGGTGGTGGCCGGCAGCTTGTACGTCAGCGCGTCGAACAGGGACTCGTTGTCGTGCGCGTCGACATAGGCGAGGGCGTCGCCGGGCGCGTCCGCGTAGCCGGCGGGCGAGCCGTTGTAGTCGATCTCGGCGCCGGTGACCTCCTTGCCGTCGGTGTCGGTGAACCGGTACCTGGCGAGGTTGCCGCTCAGGCCGACCTTGATCAGGTCCTGGTAGTGCAGCAGCCGGGCCTTCTGCTCGGCCGGAGTGCCGTTGGCCGTGGAGGCGTTGGGGTCGGTGTAGAGCCCGGACGCGAAACCCTGGACGCCGGGGTCCTCGTCGAAGGGGCTGCCGCCGCGTACGGCGTCCCGGGCGCGGTCGGAGAAGGTGGCGATGCCGGTGCCGGCCATGTTGGCCTGGGTGGCCTGCACGAACCGGGCGTCGTCGGCGACCTCGCCGAAGTTCCAGCCCTCGCCGTAGAGGATGATCTTCTTGCCGTCGACGCCGTCCTTCTTCGGGGTCAGCGCGTCCAGGGCCTTCCTGACCGCCAGGATGTTGGCCTTCGGGTGGTGGCCCATCAGGTCGAAGCGGAAGCCGTCGACCTTGTACTCCTTGGCCCAGGTGACGATCGAGTCGACCACCAGCTTGCCCATCATGGCGTTCTCGGGCGCGGTGTTGGCGCAGCAGGTGCTGTTGGCGACCGAGCCGTCGGCGAGCAGCCGCTGGTAGTAGCCGGGCACGATCCTGTCGAGGACGGACGTGTCCGCCTGCCCGGCCGCCGCCGTGTGGTTGTAGACGACGTCCATGACGACCCGCAGGCCGTCCTCGTTCAGCGACTTGACCATCTGCCGGAACTGGACCGTGCGGGCGGTGCCGTCCGGGTCGGTGGCGTACGACCCCTCGGGGACCGTGAAGTGGTAGGGGTCGTACCCCCAGTTGTAGGCGTCCTTGGCGGCGGTCGCGGCGACGCACTCCTGTTGCCGGTCGGAGTCGGCCGGGTAGGAGGCGAGGTCGCAGCCGGGGCTCGCCTGGTCGGCCTTCTTCTCGGGCACGGTGGCGAAGTCGAAGGCCGGCAGCAGATGGACGTACGACGTCCCGGACTTCGCGAGTGCGCGCAGGTGCTTCGAGCCGTCGCTGCCCTTGTCGGTGAAGGCCAGGTACGTGCCCCGGTCGGCGGCCGGGACCGTGGAGTCCGCCACCGAGTAGTCCCGGATGTGCAGCTCCTGGATCTGGGCGTCCTTCAGCGGCACGGCCTTGGGCTTGGTGTAGGTCGACCAGCCGCCCGGGGTGAGGGACCTGTCGTGGAGGTCGACGACGAGACTGCGCTCGGAGTTCGCGGTGAGGGCGACCGAATAGGGGTCGGTGACCTTGTTGGTCACCAGTTTCCGGACGCTGGGCGCCCAGACCTTCACGACGTACCGGTAGGCCTTGTTCCGCCAGGACCCGGGTCCGGTGACGGACCAGACGCCGGTGGCGGAACTCCGCTTCATGGCCACGGTGGAGCCGTCGATCTCCAGGCGCACGCTCTGCGCGGTCGGCGCCCAGACGGAGAGGGTCGGCTTCCCGCCGTGGAAGACCGGACCGAGACCCGCCGTCGTGGCCTTGGCGTACACGTCGTCGAGCACCCCGGCGATCTGTACGCCGGTCGCGGCCAGCACCGCCCCGTTCGCGGCCCGCTGGGAGGCGACGAGCTGCCCGTCGAGGGCCCCGCGCACCCGGTCGCGGTCGCGCGGGTCGACCGACCAGGCCGTGTAGTCCTTCAGGTACGGGAACCTGGCCTTCTGGGCGTCGGTGAGGGTGGTCTTCGTGAGCCGCAGCCACCGCTCGTCGTCGCTCGTCAGCGCCCCGCCCGCGACGGCGATCGAACCGTCGTGGGAGTAGAGGAGCTGAGTGGAGGCGGCACCGTCGACGCCGTCCCAGGCGACGGTGTCCCGGTCGATCCAGATCGCCTTGGAGGTGGTCAGGTCGAGGGCGGCCGCACTGCCGGCGGGCTGCGGGAGCAGGTACTTCTCCTGGCCGTTCAGCAGCCACACCTCGTGGCCGCTGGAGGTGAGGTCCAGGGACTGGTCGGCGGAGAGGTCCTTCTCGTCACCGTTGTGGATGATGTAGCTGAGGCTGGTGGCACCCTCGGCGAGCGGTACCTCGAAGACCGCGCCGTAGGCGTCGGTCTTCACCGGCTTCAGGGGACTCGACCAGTCGGTGGGGTTCGCGGCGCCCGTCCAGACGTGCAGGCCCCAGCCGTCGTAGTTCCCGTCGGCGCGGTGGTAGTGGATGACCGCCTTCGTGGTGTCCTGGGCGGGGTACTCGGGTCGCTTCGTCAGTACGTCCGCCTTCCCCTGCTCGATCCAGACCTCGCCGGTCTTGGTGACGTCGATGGAGCGGTCGGCGGAGACGTCCTTGTTGCCGTCCTTGTCGACGACGAGGAAGCCGACGTTCGAGGCACCGGACTTCAGCTTGACGTAGGCGAAGGCGCCGTACGCGTCACGGCCGACGAACGGGTGACCGGCGGGCCAGGTGGTCGCCTCACCGTCGGCGAGGTCGCCCCAGGCGTACAGGCCCCAGTCGGCGTAGTCGCCGTCGGTGCGCTTGTAGTGGACGATCGCGTAGTCGCGGGAGGAGGCGGTGGGGGTCTCGGGGGCGGGCGGGGTGCCGGAGGTGCTCCCGGCCGTGGCGACGGCGCGGTGGCCCGCCGAGTCGACGACGACCGCCTTGTAGCGCAGGGCGGTGCCGGCCGGGACGTCCTCGGCGAGGGTCTGGGTGACCTTGTAGGGGGCGTGGTCGGCGGAGCCGAGGGTGGTCCACCTGCCGTTGCCGACCTGGGCGGCGAAGACGACCCGGTCCAGCTGACCGCCGGTGACGTCCGCGGTGAGGTCGACGGTGCCGGTGGCACCGGCGGCCGGGGCGGCGAGGGTGATCTCCGGGCTGGTGGCGGGCTTGTCGAGGGGGCCGGTGGCCTGGTAGACGAGGGCGGATCCGGCCGGGACGGTGACGGTCAGCCGGTCCGCGCCGTCGGAGGTCAGCGTGCCGTGCGTGCCGTAGAGCGCGCGGTAGCGCATGTCGGCGGAGGCGGTGGTGAAGGCCGCGGTCTTCGGCGCATCGGCGTTGTTGAAGGCGACCACGTACTCCTGGCCGGTCTTCGCGTCCGTCCGGGTGAACGCGTAGACGCCGGCGCCGTCGGCCGCGTAGCGCTCGGTCTGCACGCCGTCGGCGAGGGCCGGGTTGGCCGCGCGCAGCCTGGAGAGAGCACTGATCTGCCGGTAGAGCGGCGCGCTGGTGTCATAGGCGTCGCTCGCATGCGTGCGCGCGGTGCCGATCTCGTCGTCGTCGAGATAGTCGGCGACCTTCGACGCGAACATCGTCTGCCGGGCGTCCTTGTCACCGCCCGAGCCGGTGAAGCCCTGCTCGTCGCCGTAGTAGACGACCGGGTTGCCCCGGCTGAGGAACATCAGCTCGTTGGCGAGCCGGTCCTTGGCCAGCAGCTGGGCGTCGGTGGCCTTCGGGTTGTCCTGCTCCAGGAAGTACCCGATCCGGCCCATGTCGTGGTTGCCGAGGAAGGTGACCTGCTCGTAGGCGTTGGCCTTGTCGGTCGTGTACTTGTAGTCGTCGCCGAAGACCGACGCGAGCTTCTGCGCGCTGCCGCCCTGGGAGGCGTAGGCGCGGGCCGCGTCCTGGAAGGGGAAGTCGAGGGTCGCGTCCAACCGCCCCTGGGTGACGTACGGGGAGGTGACCGAGGTGTCGGCGGAGTAGGTCTCGCCGAACATGAAGAAGTTCTTACGGCCGTGCCGGGCCGCGTACTTGTCGAGCGCGGTCGCCCACTGGGTCCAGAACTCCATGTTGACGTTCTTCACGGTGTCGATCCGGAAGCCGTCGACGTCGTAGTCCCGCACCCACCGTTCGTAGATCTTCTCCATCCCGCTGACGACCTCGGGACGCTCGGTCCACAGGTCGTCGAGGCCGGAGAAGTCGCCGTAGGTGGCGGACTCGCCGGCGAACGTGGAGTCGCCCCGGTTGTGGTACATCGTCGGGTCGTTGAGCCAGGACGGCACCTTCGACCGGCTGGTCACGGTGGGCGTGCGCGGGAAGGAGGCGGCGGAGACGGCCGGGAACCTCTTCTTCCCGGCCGCGTAGTCGGCGTCGTCGAAGGGCTGCCCGTCCTTGGTCAGGTAGGGGAAGGCGCCCTTGGAGAGGTAGTCGTAGGACTTCTGCTCGTAGTCGACGACGTCGGCGGTGTGGTTGGTGATGACGTCGAAGAAGACCTTCATCCCCTTGGCGTGCGCCTTGGAGATCAGGGTCTCCAGGTCCTTGTTGGTCCCGAAGTGCGGGTCGACCTGGGTGAAGTCGGTGATCCAGTAACCGTGGTAGCCGGCCGAGGCGTTGCCGCCCGTGCCCTGCACCGGCCTGTTCTTGAAGATCGGGGCCATCCACAGGGCGGTGGTGCCGAGCCCCTTGATGTAGTCGAGCCGCTTGGTCAGGCCCTTGAGGTCACCGCCCTGGTAGAAGCCCTTGTCGGTGGGGTCGTAGCCGGTGGAGAGGCGGGAGCCGGTGAGGCCGCCCTTGTCGTTGCCGGTGTCGCCGTTGGCGAAGCGGTCCGGCATGACGAAGTAGAACTGCTCGCGGGTGTCGTCGTGCCGAGCGGGCTCGGCGGCGAGCTTCGCGTCGGAGGGCGGTGCGGGCGGCGCGGCGGCGTGTGCGGCGACGGGCTGCACCAGCGCGGCGGCGAGGGCGGCGACGGCGACGGCCGCGACCCGTCTGACATGTATCACCGGTGTGAACTCCTAGCGATGGCGGCTCTGTTGGGTCCGACCCCGCGCGACCGTACCGCCGCCGAAAGGCTTACAGCAAGAGGCTTGCAATTCACAGAAAGAACTTTCAACCATCGTATTGACGTGCCCTTCTCAACTGCCGCACGCTCACGGGTTGTTGAACCCCGACTCCTTCCTTCGGAGCCCTCTGAACCCTCTGCACCCCCGAACCCTTTCGGAGCCGCACATGACCACCAGACACCGGCCCCCGGGTGTCCTCCGCCGCACGGCGGGCGCCCTGACCGCGGGCGCCCTCGCACTGGCCGGCGTGATCGCCCTCCCGGTCTCGCCCGCGCAGGCGGACACCACCGCCAAGGGCGATGTGATCGCCAACCTGTGGGAGTGGAACTGGAACTCGATCGCGTCCGAATGCACCGACGTCCTCGGCCCGGCCGGCTACGGCGCGGTCCAGGTCGCCCCGCCCTCCGAGTCCCTCAAGCAGTCCAGTTACTACTGGTGGGACGTCTACCAGCCGTACTCGTACACCCTGAACAGCCGTTTCGGTACGGCGACCCAGTTCTCGTCGATGGTCGGCGCCTGTCACGCGGCGGGCGTGAAGGTCTACACGGACGCGGTGATCAACCACACCGCCGCACAGACCGGCACCGGCTACGACGGCACCACGCTCACCAGCAAGTACGACACCCTCGACTGGGACCCGAGCGACTACCACACCTCCGCCGACTGCCCCACCTCCGACCTGACCATCCAGGACTACTCCAACCTCACCCAGGTCCAGAACTGCGAACTGCTCGGTCTCCCGGACCTGAAGACCGGTGCGGACGACGTCCGTTCGGGTCTCGCCGCCTTCCTCAACAAGCAGATCGCGCTGGGCGTCGACGGCTTCCGGGTGGACTCGGCCAAGCACATCCCGGCCACCGACCTGGCGGCCGTCGTCGCCAGGCTGAACACCACGACGTCCGGTGCGGCGCCGTACGTCTTCGACGAGGTCTACCCGGGCTCGACCCCGCAGCCCGGCGACTACTACGGCTCCGGTGACGTCCTCGACTTCACCTACGCGAGCAGGATGAAGTCGGCGTTCCAGGGCAACGTCAGCGACCTGTCCTCACTGGAGAGCAGCGGCATCCTGCCGGCCGCGAACTCGGTGTCCTTCGTGACCAACCACGACACCGAGCGCAACGGCCTGCACATGAGCTACAAGGACGGCGACAGCTACAAGCTCGCCAACCTCTTCGAACTCGCCTACAAGTGGTCGACGCCGACCATCTACTCCAGCTGGCAGTGGACCCAGAGCGACCAGGCGCCGCCGAACTCGGCCGGGTTCGTCACGGACACCGACTGCTCCGGGGGCTGGAACTGCCTCGACCGGGACACGGCCGTCGTCGGCATGGTGGCCTGGCACAACGCGGCCGGCGGTGCGGCCGTCTCCAACTGGTCGACCAAGTCGTCCTCCGTCATCGGCTTCGGCCGCAGCGGCGCCGGCTTCTTCGCCGTCAACAACGGTTCCAGTGCGGCCACCTACACCTTCGCGACCGGTATGGCCGACGGCACCTACTCCGACGTCGTCGACGGCGGCGCCACCAAGGTCACCGTCTCCGGTGGCAACGCGTCGATCACCATCCCCGCGAAGGACGCGGTCGCCTTCTACGACGCCGACTACACCTGCACGGTCGGCTGCGACGACTCCGGCGGCGGTGGCTCCACCTCCACGGTGACGGCCACCTTCGACGAGTACGCTTCCACCACCTCGGGCACCGACGTCTACGTCGTCGGCTCGATCGACGCCCTGGGCGGCTGGGACACCTCGAAGGCGGTCCGGCTGTCGTCCTCCGGTTACCCGATCTGGTCGGGCGCGGTGAACGTACCGATCGACACGTCCTTCACCTACAAGTACCTGAAGAAGGACAGCTCCGGGAACGTCACCTGGGAGTCGAACGCCAACAGAGCGGCGGCCACGACGACTTCGGCGATCTCGCTGGACAACGCCTGGAACGTGGCGAGCGACTCGGCCACCGACGTCACCTTCGACGAGTACGCGACGACCGACTGGGGCACCGACGTCTACGTCGTCGGCTCGATCGCGTCCCTCGGCTCCTGGAACACGGGCGACGCGATCCCGCTGTCGTCGGAGTCCTACCCGACCTGGAGCAAGCTGGTGATCGTCCCGAAGAGCACGTCCTTCACCTACAAGTACGTGAAGAAGGACAGCTCCGGGAACGTGACGTGGGAGTCGGGCACGAACCGCTCGTACACGACGGGCACCTCCTCCGGCTACACGACGAGCGACACCTGGAAATAGCGGACGCAGGGGAACCCCGCTCGTCGCCGGCGGGCGGGGTTCCGGCGGGGCGCGCACCCCGCGGCGCCGGCGGGTGGGAGATTTCTCTGGGTTCCGGTGAACAAATCGGCTGCGTCCCGCATCGAACCTTGTGTAGGTCACCAGAGGACGGCGCGGAGAGCGGGTACGGATACCGCCGCCGACCGCGCCGCGGAGCACGAGTGGAGCACCGTCACCGTGAACGATCACCGGAACACCATCGACCGGACCGGCACTGCCGGGCACCGCACCCACCGCAGGGCCGGCCGCACGGTGCTCGCCGTGGCCGCCGTCGCCGGCCTGGGGCTCGCCTGGGCGGGCACCGCCGAGGCGGCGAGCCCGAGCGCCGCGAAGTCGGCGCCGACCTGCTCCGCCGCCGCGCTCAAGGCCACCTTCGGCCAGCAGCTCGCCGGCGGGATGAACCACCAGGGCGTCGTCGTCAGGCTGCGCAACCTCAGCGGCAGGACCTGCGCCCTGCGCGGCTACCCCGGACTGGGGCTGGAGAACTCCGCGCACCACGCGCTCACGACCCACACGCACTGGGGCAACACCTGGTACGCCAAGGATCCCGGCAAGAAGACCCTGGTCCTCAAGGACGGCCAGAGCGCCGAGGCCGTCGTCGCCTGGACGCACGCCAACACCGGCACCTCGGGCGCGACGCACGCCTCCTACCTGGAGATCACCCCGCCCGCGGCCACCCAGCACAAGACGCTGGCCTTCCCGCAGTGGGTCGACCACGGCGACCTCTCGGTCACCGCGCTGGCCAGGCACATCAACGTCACTCCCTGATCACGCACACCGCGTGGGCGGCGGGGCGCCGGCGGCCAGGCCGGCGCCCCGCCGCCCACGCATGGCGAGCCGGACGCCCCTGAGGTTCACGGCGGTGATCCGGTCCGCTGTCGGTGATCGGGACCCAGCGGACGGATCAGTGGATCGATCAGTGGATCGATCAGTGGATCGATCAGCAGGTCGGCTTCCCGGCGTAGATCGCCAGGGCGGTGTCGGCGGCCAGGGTGGCGGTGAACTGGCCGCTCGTGTTCACCGTCACCGAGGTGTTCGCCTGCACGTTGCAGTACGTCCCGGCCGGCAGCGAGGTCTGGTACGTGCGGGTCAGCGAGCCCGTCTCGTGGTTGATCGCGACGTAGCCCTTGGCGCCCCGCCCGAAGGCGATCGCGTCGGCGCCGTCGTCCCACCAGTTGGTCACCGACTCGCCGCGTACCGCGTTGCGGAAGGCGACCATGCGGATGATCTCCGGCCAGGCGTGCTGGCACTTCCAGCCGTCCTGCCAGCAGGCGTTGACGGTGCCGCCGTTGGGCGGGCCCGCGTCGGCGTCGGTCCACTCGTACCCGGAGTTGATGTCCGGGGCGCCGTAGGGGTAGGCGAGCATGAAGACGTTGGCGAGGGTGTACTCGGCGCCGTCCTTGTAGTTCAGGGTCGACCCGTTGCGCTCGGTGTCGTGGTTGTCGACGAAGACCCCGGCGACCGAGCTGCTCATGTACCCCCAGCCCTCGCCGTAGTTCTTCAGGTAGGCGAGGTTCTCGTTGTTGAAGACGCGCTTGAGGTCGTAGGCGTAGCGGAACTCCTGGACGTCCCCGTTGCCGGTGTACTCGGTCGGCTGGACGGCCTCTCCGGCGCCGTAGATGACCTCCTGCTTCCAGTAGACCGACGGGTTGGTGAGCCGGGTCTTGATGTTGGCCAGGTCCTCGGCCGGGATGTGCTTGGCCGCGTCGATCCGGAAGCCGTCGACGCCGAGGCTCAGCAGGTCGTTCAGGTAGCCGGCGATGGTCTTGCGGACGTACTCCTCGCCGGTGTCCAGGTCGGCGAGGCCGACGAGTTCGCAGTGCTGGACGTTCCAGCGGTCGGCGTAGTTCGAGACGGGGGAGGTGCAGTCGTCGAAGTCGTAGGAGGAGTACAGGCCGGGGTAGTCGTACTTCGTGTACGACGAGCCGCCGGTGCCGGTGCCACTGCCCGCCGACATGTGGTTGATGACGGTGTCGACGACCACCTTCACACCGGCCGTGTGGCAGGTGTTCACCATGTTCTGGAAGGCCGTGCGGTCGCCGAGCCGGCCCGCGATCTTGTACGACACCGGCTGGTACGACGTCCACCACTGCGAGCCCTGTATGTGCTCGGCGGGCGGGGAGACCTGGACGTATCCGTAGCCGGCGGGGCCGAGGGTGGCGGTGCACTCCTTGGCGACCGAGGCGTACTTCCACTCGAAGAGGACGGCGGTGACGTCCTTGGTGCCGGGAGGGGAGGCGGCCGCGACGGACGGGGTCATGACAATGCCGCAGGCGGCGAGGGCCAGCGCGGCGGAGAGGGTCTTGGGTGCCATGTGGGGGTTCCTTCGACATTGAAGGCGCCATGGAAGGCTCTTGCTGAAAGGTTGCTGAAACCTTGCGGTTGCGCAGATGTTAAGGGCCCGCTCCCCGGATGGGTAGCGGGCCCTCAGAAGTTGCAGCAAGAAATTACCGGATGACGGCCCGTCAGGCGGTCGTCCACCACACGGTGGTGTCGGCCGGCAGCTTCGCCTCGCCGTCCGCCTCGGTCACCTCACCGCTGGTGAGGAGCACCCGGCCGTACGCCGGAGTGGTCACCGACTCCCCGCCGGTGTTCGCCACGCACACGAACTCCCCGCGCCGGAAGGCGAGTACGCCCTCGGGAGCGCGCAGCCACTCCACCGACTCGCCCGCGCCCAGATCGGGTTGTGTACGACGGACGTGCAGCGCGGCGCGGTACAGCTCCAGGGTGGAACCGGCCACCCCGGTCTGCGCCTCGATGCTCAGCTCGCCCCAGTTCGCGGGCTGCGGAAGCCAGCTGCCCCCGCCGCCGAAGCCGTACGACGAGCCCTCCCGCGTCCAGGGGATCGGCACCCGGCAGCCGTCCCGGAAACCGTCCTGTCCCGCGCCGCGGAAGTACGCGGGGTCCTGCCGGACCTCGTCGGGCAGATCGACGACGTCGGGCAGCCCCAGCTCCTCGCCCTGGTAGATGTACGCCGATCCGGGCAGCGCCAGCATCAGCAGCGTCGCCGCGCGGGCCCTGCGCAGGCCCAGCTCCCGGTCTCCGGCCGTGCGGATCTGGGTGCCGAGGCCGGGCGGGTTGGCGAACCGGGTGGCGTGCCGGGTGACGTCGTGGTTGGAGAGGACCCAGGTGGCGGGGGCGCCGACCGGGCGCATCGCCTCCAGGGTGCGGTCGATGACGGTGCGCAGTTCCTTCGCGTCCCAGTCGGTGCTCAGGTACTGGAAGTTGAAGGCCTGGTGCAGCTCGTCCGGGCGGACGTAGTGGGCGGTGCGTTCGACGGTCGGGGTCCAGGCCTCGGCCACGAAGATGCGCTCGCCGGCGTACTCGTCGAGGACGTGCCGCCACTGCCGGTAGATCTCGTGCACACCGTCCTGGTCGAAGAACGGCATGACATCGTTGCCCAGCAGCTTCAGCTGGTCGGCGCCGCCGAGGTCCGGGAGGCCCGGCGCCTTCACCAGGCCGTGCGCCACGTCGATGCGGAAGCCGTCCACGCCCATGTCCAGCCAGAAGCGCAGGATGGAGCGGAACTCGTCGCCGACGGCCGGGTGTTCCCAGTTGAAGTCGGGCTGCTCCGGGGCGAAGAGATGCAGGTACCACTCCCCGTCCGCGACCCTCGTCCAGGCCGGGCCGCCGAAGATGGACTCCCAGTCGTTGGGCGGGAGTTCGCCGTTCGCGCCCTTGCCCGGACGGAAGTGATACCGCTCCCGCAGCGGCGAGCCGGGGCCCTCCGCCAGCGCCCGCTTGAACCACTCGTGCTGGTCGGAGGAGTGGTTCGGAACCAGGTCGACGATGATCCTGAGGCTCAGCTCATGGGCGTCCCGGATCAGCGCGTCCGCGTCGAGCAGGTTGCCGAACATCGGGTCCACGGCCCGGTAGTCGGCGACGTCGTAGCCGGCGTCGGCCTGCGGGGAGGCGTAGAACGGGCTGAGCCACACGGCGTCGACGCCGAGGTCGCGCAGATACGGGAGTCTGGACCGTACGCCCTCCAGGTCCCCCATGCCGTCGCCGTTGCTGTCGGCGAAGCTGCGCGGATAGACCTGGTAGATCACCGCGTCCCGCCACCAGTCGCGGCGACGGGCGACGGTGGTCGTGGCGGTGGCCGGTGCGGCGGATTGCTGCTGGCTCATGGCTTCCTTGATGCGTAACGGAGTCATCGGTCAGAGGTAGGTGGGTGGTGGGGCGGCCGCGGTGAAAGCGGGGTCGGATGAACACCGCGGCCGCCACCCCGCGCCCCGAAGGACAGCGCCCCGAAGGACAGCGCCCGAAGGGGCGCGGGGAACTGCGCGACCAGCCACTGCGTCGCCGCACCCGAACGACGGCCGAAGCGGCTTTTCTCGGCGACCGGCGTCAGCCCTTCGTGCCACCCGCGGTGAGCCCGGTCACCAGGTTCTTCTGCACGAGGTAGAAGAACACGGCCACGGGTATCGCGATCAGCACGGCCGTCGCGGTCATCAGGTTGCGCTGCGCGTCGTGCTCGCTGATGAAGCTCTGCAGCCCCACCGCGAACGTGTACTTGTCGTCGCTGAGCATGAACGTGGACGCGAACGCCACCTCACCGAAGGCGGTCAGGAAGTTGTAGAACGCGGCGACCGCGAGACCCGGCTTGGCGAGCGGCAGGATCAGCCGGGCGAAGGTGCCGAACGGCGAGAGCCCGTCGACCCGGCCGGCCTCGTCGATCTCGAAGGGGATCGTGTCGAAGTAGCCCTTGAGCAGCCAGGCCGTGTAGGGGACGACGGTGGTGCAGTAGACCAGGATCAGGCCGAGGTAGCTGTCGATGAGGCCGAGCCGCGACAGGATCTGGTACATCGGCACGATCAGGACGGCGATCGGGAACATCTGGGTGAGCAGCAGCAGCCACATGAACTTCCGGTAGCCGGGGAAGCGCATGCGCGAGACCGCGTAGCCGGTGGTGGAGGCGAGGATCAGTCCGATGACCGTCGTACCGCCGACGACGATCATCGTCGTCTTGAACCAGTCCCAGAAGCCGGTGTGCTGGAGGACGAAGGAGTAGTTGTCCAGCGTCATCTTGTGCCAGATGCCGCTCGGATGGAGGTAGTCGTCCTTGTCCGGGCCGAGGGACAGGAAGATCAGCCAGCCGACCGGGAAGAACGCGATCAGGCTCGCGACACCCAGCAGGCCGTGGGTGACGGCGGTACCGAGGGGGCCGCGCTCGCCCCGGCGGCGGACACGGGGACTGCTGGTCACAGGGGCCTCCTCGGCGACCTGGGCGGAGGTCTCGACAGTGGTCGTACTCATGGAAACTCCTGCCTCAGATCGCGAGCTGCTGGTCGTTGCGGTTGAGCCAGCGGCGGTAGAAGGAGGTGAAGACGATCAGGACGGCCAGCAGCAGCATGCCGTAGGCGGCGGACTGGGCGAAGTCACGCGGCTGCTGTCCGAAGCCGAGGTAGTAGGCCCAGGTGACCAGGATCTGCGCGTCGGGGGCGGTGTTGCCGAAGAGCAGGAAGATGACGGCGAACTGGTTGAACGTCCAGATGATGCCGAGCAGGACGACCGTGGAGCTGACGGACCGCAGCCCCGGCAGGGTGACGTACCGGAAGCGCTGCCAGGCGCTCGCGCCGTCCATCTCGGCGGCCTCGTAGAGCGTGCCGTCGATGGCCTGCAGGCCGCCGAGCAGCGAGAGCATCATGAACGGCACACCGCACCAGGTGTTGACCAGGATGGCGGCGGCCCGCTGCCAGAAGGTGTCCTCCAGCCAGTCGGGTTGCGGCAGATGGAGGAAGTGGAGCGTCGCGTTGATGATGCCGCCGTCGGCGAGCATGAACCGCCAGCCGAACACGGTGACGAAGGTCGGCACCGCCCAGGGCAGCACCAGGACCATGCGGTAGAAGGTACGGCCGCGGAACTTCTCGTTGAGCAGCAGGGCGAGGCCCAGACCGATGGTGTAGTGCAGGGTGACGCAGAGCGCGGTCCAGACGATCGTCCAGACGAAGTGCGACCAGAAGCGGTCGTAGGACGTCGGGCCGAACAGGATGTCCTTGTAGTTGTCCAGGCCGATGAACTTGTAGGTGGCGTCGATGTGGTTGACGCCGATGGTGCGGGCGGTGTTCAGGCTGTTGGCGTCCGTCAGCGTCAGGTAGAAGCCGTACACCAGCGGGTAGATGACGAGCGCCCCGAGCACGACGGCCACGGGGGCGATCATCGCGTAGGCGTACCAGTACTTCTGGTAGTTGCTGCGGATCCGCTGGCCCAGCCCGGGGCGGGGCGCGCGGTCGCCGTGGCGCTTGCCGGTCGCGCGGTCGATGGCGACTGTCATGGTTCGACACCTTCTGGGTTTTCCGGGAGGGGGCTGGGCACAGGCCGGTGGCCGCCGGATCCCTCCCCCCATGTCTCAGGGGGATCCGACGGCCACTCGGGGCTTACTTGCTGAAGTCGGGGACGAGCTTCTCGATCCCGAGTTCGGCGTTGCCCAGGCCCTTGTCGAGGGACTCCTTACCACCGGCGATCTTGGTCAGCTCGGTGCCGACCGGACCCCACAGGGAGGAGTACTCGGCGAGCGCCGGGCGCGGCTGCGCGGAGGAGAGGACAGCCTGGTAGCCGGCGATGCCCGGGTCGGCCTTGACCTCGGCGGTGTAGGCGTCGGAGCGGGTCGGCAGGGTGGAGTTCTTCAGGGCGATCTCCGTCTGGGACTTCGCCGAGGTCAGGAAGGCGACGAACTTCTCGGCGGCTTCCTGGTGGGCCTTGTCGATGCCGGCGTAGATGGAGAGGTTGTGGCCGCCGGTCGGGGCGCCCGCCTTGCCGGTGGAGCCGGCCGGGACGGTGGTGATGCCGAGGTTGGACTTGTCGCTGAACGCGGAGCCCTTGTAGAAGTTGGTGATCTCCCAGGGGCCCTCGATGGTCATGGCGACCTTGCCGTTGACGAAGGCGTCCTGGCGGTGGGCGTAGGCGTCGGCGGTGGTGTCCGCCTTCTGCAGGCCCTTGCCGGAGTAGAGGTCCAGCCAGGTCTGGTAGCCCTTCTTGGCCGCCGCCGAGGTGAGGGTGATCTTCTTGGCGGAGGCGTCGACCATGTCGGTGCCCTCGCCGTAGAGGAAGGGCTGCGTGTAGTACGCGGCCTCGGGGCCCCAGTAGCCGGTGACCTTGGCCTTGGCCTGGATCTTGGCGGCGTCGGTCTTCACCTCGTCCCAGGTCTTGGGGGCCTCGGCGATGCCGGCCTTCTTCAGCAGGGCCTTGTTGTAGACGAGCGCGAGGGTGTCCGTGACCAGCGGGACACCGTAGGTCTTGCCCTCGTACTGGGCCTGCGTCATCAGGCTGGGCTGGAACTTGTCCTTGTCCGCGAGCGCGCTGGTGCCGTCCAGCGGCAGGAAGTAGCCGGCCTTGGCGAAGGCGGGGGTCCAGCCGACCTCGGAGCGCAGCACGTCGGGGGCGCCCTTGCCGGACTGGGCCGCCGTGTCGAACTTGTTCTGCGCCTGGTCGAACTGGACGTCGACGTAGTTGACCTTGATGCCCTTGTTCGCGGCTTCGAACTCCTTGACCAAGGCCTTGTACGTCGGTGCCTCATTGGTGGCGTTGGAGGTGTCCCACCAGGTGATGGTGACCGGGCCGTCCGACTTGCTGTCGCTGTCGCTCCCGCCGCACGCCGTCGCCGTGAGGGCGAGGGACGCCACCAGCGCGGAGGCCGCTATGCCACGCCGCATGAGTTCTCCTTGAGGGTGAAAAGCCCGAGTGATGCGAGGCGGCCCCGTCCGCCGTCCTCGCCGTCGTGCCGACAGCGCCGTTGCGGCGGCCGGGCGTCAGGGAACGTAACAGCGATGTAAGCGCGACGAAAGACCTTGCAGCAAAAAAGTGCAAGAGATCTCCGAAGTTATCCGGGCGTGACCTGTCGGCGACCGCCGTGAGACGCTTGCTTGCTGCTTGTTTACGGCGGTAGAGCGCTACCACGGCCACTTGTGCAAGACTCTGCAAGCTCTTGCCATCACGTTTCACGAGGGAGTGCGATGACGCAGCAGCCCGCACCGGGCCGCCCCCCAGGCCGCATCAGGCGCCCGATCGGTGTGCAAGGGGACATACGGCCGGTACAGTCCAGTGCCGTGACCACACGGCTTGCCGACATCGCAGCGCAGGCGGGGGTGAGCGAGGCGACCGTCAGCCGGGTCCTCAACGGCAAGCCGGGCGTCGCCGCCACCACCCGTCAGTCCGTGCTCGCCGCGCTGGACGTGCTCGGCTACGAGCGTCCGGTACGGCTGCGGCAGCGCAGCGAGGGGCTGGTGGGGCTGATCACCCCCGAGCTGGAGAACCCGATATTCCCGGCGCTGGCCCAGGTCATCGGCCAGGCCCTGACCCGGCAGGGTTACACCCCCGTGCTCGCCACCCAGACCCCCGGCGGTTCCACGGAGGACGAGCTGACCGAGATGCTGGTGGACCGCGGGGTCGCGGGCATCATCTACGTCTCCGGCCTGCACGCGGACACGACGGCCGACATGCAGCGCTACGAGCGGCTACGGGCGCAGGACGTGCCGTACGTCCTCGTGGACGGCTTCTCGCCCAAGGTGCAGGCGCCGTTCATCTCCCCCGACGACCGGGCGGCGATGACCCTGGCGGTCACGCATCTGGTGTCGCTCGGGCACACCAGGATCGGACTCGCCCTCGGCCCGAAGCGCTTCGTCCCCGTGCAGCGCAAGATCGAGGGCTTCGTGCGGGCCATGCAGGACCAGTTGGGGCTGGCGGCCGAGGTGATCGAGACCGAGCTGGTCCAGCACTCCCTCTACACCCTGGAGGGCGGTCAGGCGGCGACCACGGCGCTCATCGACCGCGACTGCACGGCGATCGTCTGCGCCAGCGACATGATGGCCCTCGGCGCGATACGGGCGGCCCGGCAGCGGGGGCTGGACGTCCCCAAGGACATCTCGGTGGTCGGTTTCGACGACTCCCCGCTGATCGCGTTCACCGACCCGCCGCTCACCACGATCCGCAAGCCGGTCCCCGCGATGGGGCAGGCCGCGGTGCGCACCCTGCTGGAGGAGATCGGCGGGACACCGGCTCCGCACAGCGAGTTCGTTTTCATGCCGGAGTTGGTGGTACGCGGTTCTACGGCGGCGGTACCTGGGAAGTAGTCGCCCCGCCGTAGAACATGCACCGTGAACCCGACCTTGGGATGATCTGTCGGAGACTTCTTTTCTGGCAGACTCTGTGCCTATGAGTGACTCGACCGTGACAGAGCCGGAAGGTCGCGCACAACAGACCCTTCCGCGGACCGTCACGGGCGAGGGAGAACAGGGATTCCTGCGGCGGCTTCGCACTCCGCGCCGGCCCCGGCTCTGGTTCGAGATCCTGCTGATCGCGGTGAGTTACTGGACCTACTCGCTCATCCGCAACGCGGTCCCGGAGCAGAAGGCGCAGGCGCTGCGCAACGCGGACTGGATCTGGCGGGCCGAGCACCATCTGGGGATCGCCGTCGAGGAGTCGGTCAACCACGCCGTGAACTCGGCGGCTTGGCTGATCGTCGGGATGAACTACTACTACGCGACACTGCACTTCGTGGTGACGCTGGGCGTGCTGGTGTGGCTCTACCGCAGCCATCCCGGCCGCTACGCGGCGGCCCGCCTCGCCCTCTTCGCCACGACGGGCGTGGCCCTCCTCGGCTACTACCTGTTCCCGCTCGCCCCGCCGCGGCTGATGAACGGCGGCGGCTTCATCGACACGGTGTCGGTCCACCACACCTGGGGTTCGATGGCCTCCGGCGACCTCAAGCACATGTCCAACCAGTACGCCGCGATGCCGTCCATGCACATCGGCTGGTCCCTGTGGTGCGGCCTGACGGTCTTCGCCCTGGCGTCGGTGCCCTGGGTCCGCGTCCTGGGCCTCGTCTACCCGACGGCGACGTTGCTGGTCATCGTCGCCACGGCCAACCACTTCTGGCTGGACGCGGTGGGCGGCATGCTGTGCCTGGCGTTCGGCCTGGCCCTGGCCCGCCTGTGGTACGGCACGCTGCCCTACGCGCTGCCGAGACGAACGTAGCCCTGCGGCGGCCGGGACCCACTCGGCCGGGGCCGCCCGGCGGTGTCGGGCACGCCGGTTCCCACGGTGACCGCGCGGTCGGTCGCCGCCGGCACGCAGGGCTCATGAACCACGCGCGGGCCATGCCGTCACCCGGCGGCCGCCGCCCGCAGCGCGTCGAGGAACGCCTCCCGTGCGGGCTCCGCCGGTGCGGTCTCCCGTACCGCCGCGTGGATCGCGCGCACCGGCACGGGGTCGCGCACCTCCCGTACGACCACCCCCGGATGCCGGCTGCCGAGCCCCAGCCGGGGCACCAGGCTCACCCCGAGCCCGGCGGCGACGAATCCCTGCGCGGTGACGTAGTCCTCGCTCTCCACGACGAACCGGGGCCGGAACCCGGCGGCCCGGCAGGCGTCGAGCTGTGCGTCCAGACAGGGGCCGGGCCACTCGCTGCCGACGAACGCCTCCTCGGCCAGCTCGGCCAGCCGTACGCAGCGCCGCCCGGCGAGCCGGTGCCCGCGCGGCAGCACGGCGAGATAGGGGTCGTCGAGCAGCCGCACCAGCCGTACGCCGGTCTCCCGCCGTCCCTCGGCCCGCACCAGGAGCGCCAGATCCGCCCGGCCCTCCTTCACGTCGGCCAGCGGCTCCTCCGCGTCGCGGGAGAGCCGCAGTTCGATCCGCACGCCGGGGTGGTCCGCGCGCAGCCGGGCGACCGCCGGGGCGACCAGGGCCGCCCCCGCCGTGGCGAAGTACCGCACCGACAGCCGCCCGGTGCGCCCCTCGAGCAGGTCGGCCAGGGCGGTCTCGGCCTCGGCGACCTGCCGGGCCACCGTGTCGGCGTACTCGGTGAGCAGCAGCCCGGCGGCGGTGGGCCGTACCCCGCGTCCGACCCGCTCCAGGAGCGCGGCCCCGGCCTCCTTCTCCAGCGCGGCGATCTGCTGGCTCACCGCGGAGGGCGTGTAGCCGAGGGTGGCCGCCGCGCCGGTCACCGATCCGTCGGCCACCACGGCCCGGAGCACCTGCATCCGTCGCACATCAAGCATGCAGTACAGCTTAACGGTACGTGCATAACCTTTCACTTGTCCTCAAGGGTCGGGGCGGCCACGGTAGAGCCATGCCACTCGCCTCGACCGTCCGGACGGCCGCCCTGGCCCTGCTCTGGGGTTCCGGATTCCTCTGGATCAAACTCGCCCTGAACCACGGCCTGTCCCCCGCCCAGATCACGATCGTCCGCTGCGCCCTGGGCACCGCCGTCCTGGCCCTGCTGGCCCGCGGAGCCGGCCAGCGCATCCCCCGCTCCCGCGCCCTCTGGGGCCACCTGGCGGTGGCCGCCCTGTTCTGCAACGCCATCCCCTTCGCCCTCTTCGCGGTGGGCGAGCGGTCGGTCGACTCGGGCATCGCGGGCGTCCTGAACGCCACGACCCCGCTGTGGTCCCTGCTCATCGGCCTCACCGTCGGCACCGACCGCGGCCTGTCCCGCACCCGCCTGACCGGCCTTCTGCTGGGCTTCGCCGGTACGGTCCTGATCTTCGCCCCCTGGCACCGCTCGGGCCTGCTGAGCTGGGGCGCGCTCGCGCTGCTCGGGGCGGCGGCGAGCTACGCGGCGGCGTTCGCGTACATGGCCCGCCATCTCACCGGCAGGGGCGCCCCGTTGGCGGTCTCGGCCGCGCAGCTCCTGACGGCGACGGCGTGGAGCACGCTGGGGCTGCCGTGGGCGGGCCCGGTGGACACGGACCTGACCGGCGTGCTGGCGGTCACCGCCCTCGGCGCCCTGGCGACGGGCGTCACCTTCTACCTCAACTACCGCCTGATCGCCGACGAGGGCGCGACCAGCGCGGCGACGGTCGGCTACCTGCTACCGGTGGTGTCGGTGGCCCTGGGCGCCCTGATCCTGGACGAACACATCGGCCGGCGGGTGGTGACGGGCATGGCGGTCGTGTTGACCGGGGTGGCCCTGACACGCCGCCGGCCCGAGCGTCCCGAAGGGGCGCGGGGCCGTGCACATCAGCGGCTCCGCCGCGGGGCGCGACCGGCCCCGACGGCGCCGCACCCGAAACACGGCCGGACTCCCCCTGGCACAAGCCCTCAAGCCCCGTAGAAAAGCTCCTCCACAACCACCCGGGCCCGCCGCGCGGTCCGCCGGTAGGCGTCCAGCATGTCCCCCGCGTGCCCGTCCCCGTACCCCAGGTACCGGCCCACCGCGGCCAGCTCCCGGCTCTCCGGGGGAAACGTGTCGCCGGCCCGCCCCCGCACCAGCATCACCGCGTTCCGCACCCGGGTGGCCAGTACCCATGCCTCGTCCAGTATCGAGGCCTCCTCGGCCCCCAGCAGCCCCGCCGCGCACGCCGCGGCCAGCGCCTCCCGGGTCCGGGTGGTCCGCAGCCCCGGCTCGGCCCAGCCGTGCCGCAGCTGCAGCAACTGCACGGTCCACTCGACGTCGGACAGCCCGCCCGGCCCGAGCTTGGTGTGCAGCTTGGGGTCGGCCCCGCGCGGCAGCCGCTCGGACTCCATACGGGCCTTCAGCCGCCGGATCTCGCGGACCGCGTCCTCGCCGAGCCCCTCCGCCGGATACCGCAGCGGATCGATCAGCTCGATGAACCGGCGCCCCAGCTCCTCGTCCCCGGCGACCGGTTCGGCCCGCAGCAGGGCCTGTGACTCCCACACCAGCGACCACCGGCGGTAGTACGCCTCGTAGGCCTTGAGCGTGCGCACCAGCGGCCCGGACTTGCCCTCGGGCCGCAGGTCGGCGTCGATCAGCAACGGCGGGTCGGCGCTGGGGATCTGGAGCAGCCGCCGCATCTCGGAGACGACCTTGTTCGCCGCGTCGGCGGCCTCCCGCTCGGCCACGCCGTCCCGCGGCTCGTGCACGAACACCACGTCCGCGTCGGAGCCGTAGCCCAGCTCGTGGCCGCCGAACCGGCCCATGCCGATGATCGTGAACCGGGTCGGCAGGGTGTCGCCCCAGCCGTCGCGGACCACCGCCCGCAGCGTCCCGGCCAGGGTCGCCGCCGTGAGGTCGGAGACCGCGCCGCCGACCCGGTCCACCAGGGCGCCCTGGTCGGCCTCGGCGGGATTGGTCTCGGTGCCGTAGGAGTCGACGATGTCGGCCGCGGCCGTACGGAACAGCTCACGGCGGCGCACGCCACGCGCGGCCCGGACGCCGTCCTCGGCGTTGTACGCGCGGCCCACTGCGGCGAGTATCTCCCTTTCCAGCTGGGCGCGTTCGCGGGGTTCGAGGCCGCCGGAGCGGCCGCCCTCGCGGGCACTGTCGCCGTCGCCGAGCAGGGCGACCGCCTCGGGGGCGCGCATCAGCAGGTCGGGGGCGAGCCGGCCGGCCGACAGCACCCGGGCGAGGTTCTCGGCGGCGGCGCCCTCGTCCCGCAACAGCCGTAGGTACCAAGGGGTCTTGCCGAGGGCGTCGGAGACCTTGCGGAAGTTCAGCAGGCCCGCGTCCGGGTCGGCGGAGTCGGCGAACCAGCCCAGCAGGACGGGCAGCAGGGTGCGCTGGATCGCGGCCTTGCGGGTCACGCCCGAGGCGAGGGCCTCCAGGTGACGCAGGGCGGCCGCCGGGTCCGCGTAGCCGAGCGCCTCCAGGCGTTCCCGGGCCGCCTTCGGACTCAACCTGGCCTCGCTGGGGCCGAGTTGGGCGACCGCGTCGAGCAGCGGGCGGTAGAAGAGCTTCTCGTGCAGGCGTCGTACGACGCTCGTGTGCCGCTTCCACTCGCGGATCAGCTCGGCCACCGGGTCGGTGCGCAGCCCCAGGGAACGGCCGAGGCGGCGCAGGTCGGCCTGGTCCTCGGGGACCAGGTGGGTGCGGCGCAGCCGGTAGAGCTGGATGCGGTGCTCCATGGAGCGCAGGAAGCGGTAGGCGTCGTCGAGCTGCGTGGCGTCGGCGCGGCCCACGTAGCCGCCGGCGGCGAGGGCCTGGAGGGCGACGAGGGTGGTGCCGGAGCGGACGGTGGCGTCGGCCCGGCCGTGCACCAACTGGAGCAGCTGGACGGCGAATTCGACGTCGCGCAGGCCGCCGGGACCGAGCTTCAGCTCGCGGTCGACCTCGGCGACGGGGATGTTCTCCACCACCCGGCGGCGCATCTGCTGCACGTCGGTGACGAAGTTCTCGCGCTCGGCGGCCTTCCAGACCAGCGGTTCGAGGGCGTCGATGTACTCCTGCCCCAGTTCGCGGTCGCCGGCGACCGGGCGGGCCTTGAGCAGGGCCTGGAACTCCCAGGTCTTGGCCCAGCGCTGGTAGTAGGCGAGATGGCTGCTCAGCGTGCGGACGAGCGGACCGTTGCGGCCCTCGGGCCGGAGGTTGGCGTCGACCGGCCAGATCGAGCCCTCCACCGTGGTCTCGGAGCAGATCCGCATCATGTGCGAGGCGAGCTTGGTGGCGGAGCGCAGGGCCTTGGCCTCGTCGGCGCCGGTGGCGGCCTCGCCGACGAAGATGACGTCGACGTCGGAGACGTAGTTCAGCTCGTGGCCGCCGCACTTGCCCATGGCGATCACCGCGAGCCGGCAGGCGGCGGCGTCCTCGGGCGCGGCGCGCTCGGCGAGGGCGAGGGCGGCGCGCAGGGTGGCGGTGGCGAGGTCGGCGAGCTCGGCGGCGGTCTCGGCGACGTCGGTCGTGCCGCACACGTCCCGGGCGGCGATGGACAGCAGGCAGCGCCGGTAGGCGACCCTGAGGCCGACCGGGTCGCCTGCCTCGGCCAGCCCGCGCTCGAACTCCGCCACGCCGGGGTGCAGGTCCCGGGGCTCGTAGGTGACCAGGGCCTCCCAGTCCCGCGGGTGCCGGGCCAGGTGGTCGGCGAGGGCCGCGGAGGCGCCGAGGACGCCCAGCAGGCGGTCCCTCAGCGGCTTGGCCGCTATCAGGGTGTCGAGCAGTTCGCGGTGGGCGGTGGGTCCGGGCTGGGCCTCCAGCAGCCGTACCAGCCCGTGCAGGGCGAGATCCGGGTCGGCGGTGGCACCGAGTGCCTCAAGGAGGACCGGGTCGTCGCGTACGGCCACCAGCTCGGGGCTGTCCAGCAGGCGCTCGGCCGCCGAGGCATCGGTGAAGCCGTGCCGCAGCAGTCGCGTGAAGGTGCTGCTCCTGCGCCCCGGCGTCATCCGCGGCCTCCCCAGGGATCGAGAACCGGATCAAGGTCGTCCACGCCAGAGCCTAACCGCAGACCCCGGCACGGGCGCCGATGAGTTTCCGGCGGGATCGTGGTCTGTACCGGGTGTGCACCGGCAGGAGAACCGAAGGAGGCATCATGCGCGAACCCGAGGGTGTGCTGGACGCCCGCTACAGCAGCCCCGGCACCCGGGCCCACGACTGGTCCGAGGCGGAGAAGCTGCTCACCGGCGCCGAGCTGTTCTGGCTCACCACGGTACGGCCGGACGGGCGGCCGCATGTCACTCCGCTGCTCGCGGTGTGGCACGACGGCGCCCTGCACTTCAGCACCGGCCCCGGCGAACGCAAGGCGCACAACCTCGCCGGGAACCCGCACGTCGTCCTGACCACGGGCACCAACAGCTGGGCCCAGGGGTACGACCTGACCGTCGAGGGCGCGGCGGTGCGGGTCACCGACGACGGCCGGCTGCGCGAGCTGGCGGCGGCCTGGACGGCGAAGTACGGCCCCGCCTGGCACTACGAGGTGGCCGACGGCCACTTCCAGCACGGACCCGGCCGGGCCCTGGTCTTCGCGGTGCGGCCCCACAAGGTCCTGGGCTTCGGCAAGGGCGAGCCGTTCAGCCAGACGAAGTGGACCTGGCAGGACCGGGCGGACCGGGCGGACCGGTGAGCAGCCTCCGGAGAAGGGGGCCCGACTGACCCACTGACAGGAGCAGTTCACCCGCTCTTCATCAGTCTGGCCGGGCGCGGTGGGACGGGGGGATTATTGGCGTGTGCATGCTCTGTCCGCACCGCCACCACCCCTTCGCCCCCACAGCACCGGAGGTTGATGTGTCCGGCAGTTCCGCACGTTCGGCGATGCTGCGCCGCGCCCGTACGACGGTGGCCTCCGCCACCGCCTTCACCGCGGCCGCGATCGGCCTGTGGACCGGGCTCGGCGGCACGTCCGCGCACGCCGCGAGTGCCGTACCGACCCCGGACCACGTGATCGTCGTGGTCTTCGAGAACCACGCCTACAGCCAGGTCATCGGCTCCTCCAGCGCCCCCTACATCAACTCGCTGGCGACCGGCGGCGCCAACCTGACCCAGATGTACGCCGAGACCCACCCGAGCCAGCCCAACTACTTCGCCCTGTTCTCCGGCGCCACCCAGGGCATCACCGACGACGGCTGCTACACCGCGGGCTTCTCCTCGGCGGCGAACCTGGCCTCCGAACAGCTCGCGGCCGGCCGCACCTGGGCCAGCTACAACGAGACCCTGCCCAGCCAGGGCTCGACCACGTGCAGCAGCGGCGACTACGCGCGCAAGCACAACCCGTGGTTCGGCTTCAGCAACGTACCGACGTCGACCGCGAAGACGTTCACCCAGTTCCCCACCGACTACACCACCCTGCCCCAGCTCTCCTTCGTGACCCCCAACCTGTGCAGCGACATGCACGACTGCTCGGTGTCCACCGGTGACACCTGGCTGAAGAACAAGCTCGGCGCCTACGCGACCTGGGCCAAGACCCACAACAGCCTCCTCGTCGTCACCATGGACGAGGACAACCGCCTGGCCGGCAACCGCATCCCGACAGTCCTGTACGGACAGCCGGTCAAGGCGGGGTCGACCTCCTCCACCACCTACAACCACTACGACCTGCTGCGCACCCTGGAGGACGGCCAGGGCCTGAGCGCGCACGCGGGCAACGCGGCCTCGGCCGACGACATCACCGGGATCTGGGCGTCCTGACGTGTATGTAGCGGACAGCCGCGCGAGCACTCCGGCGGCGTCCGCGGAAGGTACCGCCCGGCCGTCACCGGCCGGGCGGTACCGCACCGCGGTCGCTCCCACCGTCCTCGCCCTCGGCACGGTCAGCCTGATCACGGACGTCTCCTCCGAGATGGTGACAGCGGTCCTCCCGCTGTACCTGGTGGCGGGCCTGGGCCTGTCGCCGCTGGGCTTCGGCCTCCTGGACGGCGTCTACAACGGCTTCTCGGCGGTCGTACGCCTGGTCGGCGGCCACCTCGCCGACCGCGGCGGCGGCCGGCACAAGTGGGTGGCGGGCGCGGGCTACGCCCTGTCGGCCCTCTGCAAACCCCTGCTGCTGATCGCCCACACCCTCACCCCCATCGGCCTGGTCCTCGCGGCGGACCGCACCGGCAAGGGCCTGCGCACGGCTCCGCGCGACGCCCTGATCTCCCTCTCCAGCACCCCCGAGACCCGGGGCCGTGCCTTCGGCGTACACCGGGCGATGGACACGGCGGGCGCCCTGCTCGGCCCCCTGGCGGCGTTCCTGATCCTGCGGGCGACGGTGGACGGCTACGACGCGGTGTTCACGGTGAGCTTCTGCGTGGCGGTGGTCGGGGTACTGGTCCTGGTGCTGTTCGTCCCGGGTGGCGGACGCACCGGCCCGGCCCCCTCCGCCACCCGCCCCACCCTCCGCGCGGCGCTCGCCCTGCTCACCCACCGCGACCTGCGCCGGATCACCGTCTGCGCCCTGCTCCTGGGCCTGGCGACCGTCAGCGACTCCTTCGTCTACCTGCTGCTGCAACGCCGGCTCGGCGTCCCGGACCGCTGGTTCGCCCTTCTCCCCCTCGGTACGGCGGCCGCGTTCCTCCTGCTGGCCGTCCCCCTGGGCCGCCTGGCGGACCGCTGGGGCCGCTGGCGGGTCTTCCTGACCGGCCACGGAGCCCTGCTCCTGGCCTACGCCCTGCTGCTCACGTCCTGGCACGGCACAGCCCTGCCCTGTGCGGTGCTCGCCCTGCACGGCACGTTCTACGCGGCGACCGACGGAGTGCTGATGGCGGCCGCCTCGGACAGCGTGCCGGAGGCGCTGCGCTCGTCGGGCCTCGCGCTGGTCCAGACGGGCCAGGCGGGGGCACGTTTCGCCTGCTCACTGGCGTTCGGTGCGGCGTGGACGCTGTGGGGCGACCGTACGGCGCTGCTGCTGGCCACGGCCGCGCTGGCCGCCTGCGCCGGGTACGCCGTCTCCCTGCGCCCCTTCCGGAAGGCCGCCGCATGACCCCGCTGACCCTCCGCTCCCGCGTCCTGATCCTGCTCTCGGCGCTCGCGGTGCTGGCGGCCGTCGCCCTGGCCGCCGTCCTGCACGCGTCGGCACGGGCGGAGCGCCGCGACCAGACCCAGGCGGGCGGCCCGAAGGTCACCGCGGGGACGGTCGCCCTGACCACCCCCGGCCGCATGGTCTTCCGCAACATGGCGTGGGGCCCGCACCGGGACGAACTGACGACGGTCCCGGCGTCGGCCCCGTCCGCCCCGCGCACCGCGTCGGGCGTCAAGTGCCTGCGTTTCTACGCGGCCGCGGGCACCGGCGTCTGCCTCCAGGCCGTCCACGGCCCGGTCTCGGACACCTACCGCGCCCTGATCCTGGACGCGAGGCTGCACGCCACCGCCCGCTACGACGTCCCGGGCATCCCGTCCCGCGCCCGGGTCTCCCCCACCGGCCACTTCGCGGCCTGGACGGCGTTCGTGGGCGGTGACTCGTACGCGGGCACGAACTTCTCCACGCGTACGGCGATCGCCGACACCCGGACGGGCGCCCTGATCCCCTCCCTGGAGGCGTTCCGCGTCGTGAAGGACGGCCACGTCCACCACTCCGCGGACACCAACTTCTGGGGCGTGACGTTCGCGTCCGACGACCGCACCTTCTACGCCACACTCGCGACCAAGGGCTCGACCTACCTGGTCCGCGGGGACCTGCGCACCCGCACGGTCACGACGCTCCACCCGAACGTCGAATGCCCGTCCCTCTCCCCCGACGGCACCCGCATCGCCTACAAGAAGCGCGTCAAGGGCCTCCCGAAGGACGCGCCTTGGCACCTGTACGTCCTGAACCTGCGCACGATGCGCGAGACCCCCCTGGCGGAGCCCCGCAGCGTCGACGACCAGGCGGTCTGGCGCGACGACCACACCCTGGTCTACGCCCTCCCCGGCGACTACGGAGCCGACCTCTACCGACTCCCGGCGGACGGCACCGGCACCCCCCACCGCATCGCCACGGCGGCGGTGTCACCGGCGTACATGCCCTGACCCAGGCGGCACGGACCGGCTCCCGAGCGCCTGGGAGCCGGTCCGCCACGGGTGGCCCGAGCGGGTCACTCCAGGGCCACGCCGTCCCCGGTCGCGGTGGCCGCGCCGGTGGTGCCGGTACCGGCGAACTTCCAGCGCCAGGTGCCGGCCGAGTTCGCGGTGACGGTCGTCCTCAGCTTCCCGCCGCCGTCCGTGGTCACCGTCCTGACGGTGCTGTAAGTCGAGGAGCCGGCCTTCTTGAACTGGAGGGCGACGTGCTGGGCGCCGAAGCCGACGTAGGCGCCGGTGTTCCAGTCGGCGCGGGTCAGGGTCCCGGTCACGGTGAGCGAGTGCCCCTTGACCACGGGCTCGGGGCCCGCCTGGGTGGCGGTGAGCTTGGCATAGCGCGTGACCTTGACCGACTTGCTGGTGTCCAGCGTGTAGAAGTCGCCGTCCTTGGCCGCGACCTCGGCGTCGAGGTGCCAGGTGCCCGCGTCGGCGTTCTTGAGGTTCTCGTAGTCGGCGCCGTTCGGGTCCAGGACGTACTTCCAGACGCACTTCATAGTCGTCGACGAGGGCCTGGTGCAGGAGGCGCTCTCGGGAAAGGCGATGCGGCGGTCAGGGCTGACCAGCTTGCCGCCGTAGATGCCCTTGATACCGGAGTTGTCCTTGGCGGTCGCCGTGACCGTCAGGTTCTGCGCCGCGCTGACGCCGAGGTGGACGGCGGACCTACTGAAGGTCACCGACGTGAAGGCGGTGTCGCCCTTGTGGGCGTCCGCCTGCGCGGCGGGGGCGTACAGGGCAAGCACCGCCAGGGTGCCCGCGGTGGCGGCCGCGGCCGTACGGATGTGCATTTCTCTCCCACACGATCAGCCGGATCTTCGTCCGGGCGTGCAGAAGACACGCGAGGTCGGGTGTTGGTTGTACGGCGGCCACGCCCTGTTCACCACGCGTCCGCCCCGAACGCGAAAGGGCCGGCGATCCACGACCGCCGACCCTCGCACCGAGGCCCCGAGAACGCGCCCCGACCCGCCCCTACAGCACCGGCAGGTTCTTCCGCAGCTCGAAGGCGGTGACCTCGCTGCGGTACTCGTGCCATTCGGCGCGCTTGTTGCGGAGGAAGAAGTCGAAGACGTGTTCGCCGAGGGTCTCGGCGACCAGGTCGCTGCGTTCCATCAGGGTGAGGGCCTCGCCGAGGTTCTGCGGGAGGGGCTCGATGCCCATCGCGCGGCGCTCCGCGTCGGAGAGGGCCCAGACGTCGTCCTCGGCGCCCGGCGGGAGCTCGTAGCCCTCCTCGATGCCCTTGAGGCCGGCCGCCAGCAGGAGGGCGTAGGCCAGGTACGGGTTGGACCCGGAGTCGATGGAGCGGACCTCGACACGGGCCGAGCCCGTCTTGCCGGGCTTGTACATCGGGACCCGGACCAGCGCGCTGCGGTTGTTGTGGCCCCAGCAGATGTAGGAGGGAGCCTCACCGCCGGCGCCCGCGGTGCGCTCGGAGCCGCCCCAGATGCGCTTGTAGGAGTTCACCCACTGGTTGGTGACCGCCGAGATCTCCGCCGCGTGCTTCAGCAGGCCCGCGATGAAGGAGCGGCCGACCTTGGAGAGCTGGAATTCCGCGCCCGACTCGTAGAACGCGTTCCGGTCGCCCTCGAAGAGGGAGAGGTGGGTGTGCATACCCGAGCCGGGGTGCTCGGAGAACGGCTTCGGCATGAAGGTCGCGTGCACGCCCTGCTCCAGCGCCACCTGCTTCATGACCAGGCGGAACGTCATGATGTTGTCCGCCGTGGAGAGCGCGTCGGCGTAGCGGAGGTCGATCTCCTGCTGGCCCGGGGCGCCCTCGTGGTGGGAGAACTCGACCGAGATGCCCATCGACTCCAGCATGGTGATCGCCTGGCGGCGGAAGTCCATGCCGACGTTGGTGGGGGTGTGGTCGAAGTAGCCCGAGTTGTCGGCCGGGATCGGGCGGGAGCCGTCCAGCGGGCGGTCCTTCAGGAGGAAGAACTCGATCTCCGGGTGGGTGTAGAAGGTGAAGCCCAGGTCGGAGGTGCGGGCCAGGGCCCGCTTGAGGACGTAGCGCGGGTCCGCGAAGGACGGGGAGCCGTCCGGCATCAGGATGTCGCAGAACATGCGGGCGGTACCGGGGGTCTCCGCGCGCCACGGGAGGACCTGGAAGGTGGACGGGTCCGGCTTGGCGATCATGTCGGACTCGTAGACCCGGGCGAAGCCCTCGATCGCGGAGCCGTCGAAGCCGATGCCCTCGTCGAAGGCCTGTTCCAGCTCGGCCGGGGCCACGGCGACGGACTTGAGGAAGCCCAGCACGTCCGTGAACCACAGGCGTACGAACCGGATGTCCCGCTCCTCCAAGGTCCGGAGCACGAACTCCTGCTGCTTGTCCATCTTCCGCTTCCCCATCCTTGCTGGTCAGGCCGCCTGCTCCCGGTCCCACAGGAGGCGGTCGGGCACCTGAGCATCACACCACAACAGCATTTCATGCGCGTTGCGGACCATGATCGCCCCGGCGTCCTCGGCCTGAACGGCTCCCATACGGCAGGTGTACCGCCCTGGCGCCCATCTTGCCTGCTCGCACCGACATCCGTAATGGCCGATTCGATTCCGGCGCACGTCACACCAGGGCCATGCACATGAATACAGCAGGCCCGTGAACATGAATATCAGTTGCAAACCCCCCGGGCACTCGGCTCCCGACACCCCGCACCCGCTCCTGACACCCCGCACCCGACGCCGGCCACGCCCACCCGCGCCCCCACGTCCCGGTTATCGGTTTCCTGTCGAACCACCGGCATTTCCAGGTCTTTCCTGTGCCCTCCCTACGGCTGACCCCCTCTCCCGATTACGATCAGCTGGCCCACCTTTCACACCCCTTACCCCCCAGAAGGACACACCCCATGGGTTCCGCGAAGAAGAGCAGCAACGCCGAACGCAAGGCGCGCATAGAGCAGATGCGGCGCGCGGAGCAGGCGCGTGAGCGTCGCAACCGGATCCTCACGATCGCCGCGAGCGTGGTGGTCGTCGCCGGCCTCGTGGTCGGCGGTGTGGTGCTGGTGAAGAACCAGTCCGGTGACGACTCCACGGCGGCCGACGCGAAGACCTCAGGGCACTTCGTGACCGGCAAGGACGGGGTGAACACCTGGAAGGGCACGCTGGGCCGGACGCACGTGACGACGACCGTGCACTACCCGACCGAGCCTCCGGTGGGCGGCAACCACAACCCGGTCTGGCAGAACTGCAACGGCGACGTCTACACCAAGGCGCTCGACGACATGAACGCCGTGCACTCGCTGGAGCACGGCGCGGTCTGGGTGACGTACAACAGCAAGGCGAAGAAGGCCGACGTCGACGCGCTCGCGGCGAAGGTGAAGCAGACGCCGTACACGCTGATGAGCCCGGACGACAAGCAGAAGGACCCGATCATGTTGACGGCGTGGGCGCACCAGCGCACCGTGACCGGGGCCGCCGACCCGAACGTGGGCAAGTTCTTCGAGGAGTTCGTGCAGGGCAAGCAGACGCCCGAGCCGGGTGCCGCGTGCACGGGCGGTAAGGGCCAGTGATGCGGTCGGTGCTCATCGCGGGCTCCGCGGTGGCGGTGCTGGTGGCGGCCGGCGCGATCACCTACGCGGTCGCGGGCGAGGACGGCGACGGCGGTGGCGGTGCGGTCCCGAGCGCCGGCTCGGCGGACGCCGGGTTCGCGCGGGACATGGCGGTCCATCACCAGCAGGCCGTCGAGATGTCGTACATCGTGCGCGACCGGACGAAGAACGCCGACGTACGGCGGCTCGCCTACGACATCGCGCAGACGCAGGCCAACCAGCGCGGCATGCTGCTGGGCTGGCTGGACCTGTGGGGGCTGCCGAAGGTGTCGGCCGATCCGCCGATGACCTGGATGGGCATGGGCGACATGGCCTCCGGCAAGGACGGTTCGCTGATGCCGGGCATGGCGACCAACACCGAGCTGAAGAAGCTGGGGACGCTGAACGGCAAGCAGGCGGAGATCTTCTATCTGCAGCTGATGACGGACCACCACAAGGGCGGCATCCACATGGCCGAGGGGTGTGTGGCCAAGTGCACCGTCGGAGTGGAGAAGAGCCTCGCCCAGGGCATGGTGGACGCGCAGCAGTCGGAGTTGACGGCGATGGCGCAGATGCTGAAGGAGCGGGGCGCCGCGCCGCGCGACTGAACTGACGTACAAGGTGGGGGATTTGTCGACTTAACGGCACCGCAAGGGCTTACGAGCAATCGCAATCGATCCGTAACGTTTGGTACGGCCTCGAAATCCGGCCAAAGGCCCCTAAGCAACGCTCACTTGGGGTTTCCTTGGCCTTTTCATTCCCCTGGCATGAACAGTTCACCGCAAGAGTGACCCCCATCGTGTGATCCATTCACGGGCCGTTCCGCCGCTGGCCTCCTGATGATCACGCCTGACCGACCACTCCATGCGTCGAACCGCATAGCAGGGGGCAGTATGAGATCGAACCGTGCCAAGGTGCGGGCCAGCGTGAGCATGGCAGCGACACTGCCGATGATCGCCGGCGCGCTCGCACTCGGCATACCCGCGGCGCACGCCGCGGACAGCCCGGCCCGTGACACCCTGAAGGGCACCAAGCCCACCTGGGCCACGGCCAAGGCGGACAAGGGCGCCACCTCCAACAGCGCGCAGGTCAAGGCCCGCGTCTACCTGGCCGGCCGGAACGCGAGTGGCCTCGCGGCCTACGCGAAGGCCGTGTCCGACCCCAGCTCGCCGTACTACGGCAAGTACCTCAGCCCCAAGCAGGCGCAGGCCCGCTTCGGCGCCACCGCGGCCCAGGTGAAGGCCGTCAAGTCCTGGCTGACCGCCTCCGGCCTGAAGGTCACCGACGTCACCCAGCACTACATAGCCGTCTCCGGCGACGTGTCCGCCGTCGAGCAGGCCTTCGGCACCCAGCTGCACAACTACGCCAAGGGCTCGAAGACCTACCGCGCGCCGCAGAAGACCGCGTCGGTACCGGCGGCCGTGAGCAGCTCGATCCTGACCGTCACCGGCCTGGACAGCGCGCCGCACACGGCCACCCACGACGACACGCTGCCGCCCCCGGACGCCGTGTTCAAGAACTCCGGCCCGTTCTCGTCGTACTACGGCTCGAACACCGCGAGCACGCTGCCGTCGGCCTACGGATCGAAGATCCCGTACGCCGTCAAGGGCTACACCGGCAAGCAGCTGCGGGCCGCCTACGGCGCCGGCAAGTACACCGGCAAGAACGTGCGCGTCGCGATCACCGACGCGTACGCCTCGCCGACCATCGCCTTCGACGCCGGCACCTACGCCAAGAAGAACGGCGACGCGGCCTGGAAGACCAGCCAGCTGCACCAGGTGCTGCCGGGCAGTTACACCAAGACCGACGAGTGCAAGGCCGCTGGCTGGTACGGCGAGGAGACCCTGGACGTCGAGGCCGTACACGCGGTCGCGCCGGACGCCGACGTCACCTACGTGGGCGCCGCCTCCTGCTACGACGACGATCTGCTGGACTCGCTCAGCAAGGTGGTGGACAACCACCTCGCCGACATCGTCTCCAACTCCTGGGGCGACATCGAGGCCAACCAGACCCCGGACCTCGCGGCCGCCTACGACCAGGTGTTCCAGCTGGGCGCGGTGCAGGGCATCGGCTTCTACTTCTCCTCCGGTGACAACGGCGACGAGGTCGCCAACACGAACACGAAGCAGGTCGACACCCCGGCCAACTCCGCCTGGGTGACGGCGGTCGGCGGTACCTCGCTGGCCGTCGGCAAGGGCGACAAGTACCTGTGGGAGACCGGCTGGGGCACCGAGAAGGCGACCCTGTCGACCGACGGCAAGAGCTGGACGGACTTCCCGGGTGCGTTCACCTCCGGTGCGGGCGGCGGCACCAGCGCGACGGTCGCCGAGCCCTACTACCAGAAGGGCGTCGTCCCGAACTCGCTCGCCAAGGCCAACAGCGCCTCCGGCAACCGCGTGGTCCCGGACATCGCGGCGATCGCCGACCCGAACACCGGCTTCCTCGTCGGCCAGACGCAGACCCAGGCGGACGGCACCCAGGCGTACAGCGAGTACCGAATCGGCGGCACCTCGCTGGCCGCGCCGACCATCGCGGCGGTCCAGGCGCTCGCCCAGGAGGCGGCCGGCGGCAAGGCGATCGGCTTCGCCAACCCGTCGATCTACGCCAAGTACGGCAAGAAGGGCGTCTTCCACGACGTCACCGACAAGCCGACCGGCAAGGACCTCGCGGTCGCCCGCGTCGACTTCGCCAACGGCTACGACGCCACCGGCGGCCTGCTGTACTCGGTCCGCAGCCTCGGCAAGGACAGCTCCCTGTCCGCGGTGAAGGGCTACGACGACGTCACGGGCGTGGGCTCGCCGGCGGGCGGCTACGTGGAGTCGTACAAGGCGCACCACAAGCACTGATCCGCTGCACGGCTTGACCGAGGGGCGTGGGGCCTTCTCTCCGGAGAACCCCACGCCCCTTTGCGTTGCCCCGACTTGAGGGAGGCCCCGAGGGGGCCTGATCGAGTTGTCCGGCCATGTCTTCGTCCGCGGGCGGAAGACCTGGACGGTCGCCCCAGAGGCTGTCGCGGCCTGTTGTCCAGTCACCGAAATAGGGACTCTTGACGATTCCCCATGTGCCGCTGGTAAACACGGGTGACTTCTATCGGCTGGCTTTCTCGGTGTCGAAATCGTTCCGACCAGCGTTCTTGCGCCCACCTGACACCGGGAATCTTGCCGCGCGTCGTCAAAGTCGATGACGGGACACTTCGGGTAAAGACTCGATGAACATTTCCTTGTGAACAGGGAGCGCTTCAAGTGGACTGGAAACACTGGAACAAGTGGATACTCGTCGAACTTCCCCAATTGAATCGCGCTGTCCTGTCCGGAGCCGGGAGCCCGGAGGCCTCGATAGCGCAGCTTCGCTTCGAGTTCCTCGACACGCTGCCGCCCGCGGAGGTCCTCCCGGCCGCTGACGCGCGCCGAATGCTGGTGCTGCTGGACCTGGTCGGCGCGTCGGTGGCGCGGCATCGCCAGGAAGCGGACCTGTCACTCAAGCAACGACCGAGCGATTCATTCGACCGACTCCCCGTCGGGGCGACCGGGACACCCTTCCTCGGATACTTCGCCGAACTCGCCGCGGCCACCGGCACCGGGCACGCCGATCGCGACTGCTATGCCTCGCTGGTCCGTTGGAACGCTCCGACCACGCGGGTGGAACTCGACGGCCAGACCCTCGCGGTCCTGCCCGGCAGCTTTCCGGATCTGAACATCAGAACGTACACCGGGAATCCCGGCGAGTACGCCTTCTTCGAGTTGCTGAAGAAGTCCGAGGCCCTTGAGCTGGCCGTCAACGACACACTCGAACCCGTGGCCCTGGGGACGACGGACATCCGGTCCCCGGAGGCGGCAGGGCGAGCGCTGGCAGCGGCACGGCTCATGTCCTCGCTGATTCGGCTCAGCGAGGACTTCCTGTCCACTCCGCCGGGGAACGGCGGACTGGACACCGGGCATTTCCTGGATGTCTTCAGGCAGTTCTTGGCGCACTGGCGACCGGGAGACATACCGCCCAGCGGGGCACAGGACTCGGAATTCCTCCGCCGGGACCTGCTGCTGGGTATCGACTTCCCCGAATACGACCGGCATGTCCGGCGTATGTACCCGGCACTGCTCGACAGCGAACGGACCGAACTCGACAGGTGCGTCACTCGCCCCCCGTTGCCCGTCAGTCTCCTCGGCTCGCTGGGAATCAGCGCCCCCGCTCTCACCGCGGCCTCGCCCGCCGACCTCGCCCGCACCGCCGACGAGCATCCACAACTGGCCGCCTGGTATTTCCTGCTCGCGGCGAACGCCAAGTACAGCGCCGTGCACCTTCGGCTCACCGAGAAATACATGTTCAAGCCCCAGCGAATGCGCGACCGCTCGGGCGTGGGTGACCGCCCCCTCGTCTCGAACCGCATCGGCTCCACCGGAATGGGGGAATCCCTGCTCGTGCAGCTGACCCGGGCCCGCCGGAACCATGTACTGCGCCCTTTCGCGCGAGTACCCCGCCAAAAGCTCGCCGCCCTCTGCGGCATGGACCGCGCCCAGTTCGAGAGGGAGGACCTGCCGAAGGCTCACTTCGTCGCCTCGGCACGATGAGCCTGGCTGTCCACGGCGGGCGACGGCAGACCCGCTGCCTCGCCCACGGCGCGGCAGCGCCCCCGGCCGGAGACGTATCGGTGTCCGGCACGGGGGCGACGTCGGTCAGGAGCGCACCGGCTCCGTGGAGTCCGGGACATACGACGCGATCACCCATTCGCGGCCCGCCGACGGGACATCACGCCGCCGGTCCACCGCGAACGCCACGCCGGCCACCCCCAGGCCCAGGACCGTGAGGGCCGCGCCCGCCAGGGCCGGGGACGTGACGCCGAAGCCCGCTGCCAGGGCGATGCCGCCGAGCCAGGCGCCGCCCGCGTTCGCGAGGTTGAAGGCGGCCTGGTTGGCGGAGGAGGCGAGGGAGGGGCCCGCGGCGGCGCGTTCCATGACCATCAGCTGGAGGGGCGAGCCGGTGATGAAGGCGGCCACACCGAGCAGCGTCACCGCAAGGGCCGCGCTCCACTGCGCGTGCATCAGGACGGGGAAGAGGAACAGCACCGCGACCATGGAGGCCAGGCCGCCGAAGAGTGTGCCGCGCATCGCGTGGTCGGCGAGACGGCCGCCGATCAGGTTGCCGGCGGTGGCGCCGACGCCGAAGAGCGCCAGCAGCAGGGTCACGTCGGAGTCGGCGTACCCGGCGGAGTCCGTCAGCATCGGCGTGATGTAGCTGTACGCGGAGAAGAGGGCGCCGAAGCCGACGACGGTCGTGGCGAGGGCGAGCCAGACCGGGAGGGAGCGCAGGGCGGTCAGTTCGCCACGCAGGCCGGAGACCGGGGCCGGGGTGTCGGCGCCTCGGATCAGCAGCGCGACCGCGGCCATCGCGGCGACGCCGATCAGGCTCACGCCCAGGAAGGTGGCCCGCCAGCCCAGGTGCTGGCCCATGAGGGTGGCGACGGGGACGCCCGCGATGTTGGCGACCGTCAGGCCCATGAACATCAGGGAGACCGAGCGGGCCTTGCGCTCCGGTGCCACCAGGCTGGTGGCGACCACGGCGCCGACGCCGAAGAACGCGCCGTGCGGCAGGCCGCTCAGGAAGCGGGCGGCGAGCAACCAGCCGTACGTGGGGGCCAGGGCCGACAGCGCGTTGCCCGCCACGAACAGGGCCATCAGGGAGATCAGGACCGTGCGGCGGGGCATGCGCGCGGTCAGCGCGGCAAGGAGCGGGGCGCCGATGACGACGCCGAGCGCGTACGCCGAGACCAGGTGCCCGGCGGTGGGGATCGATATGTGCAGGTCGTCGGCGACGTCGGGCAGCAGGCCCATCATCACGAACTCGGTGGTGCCGAGACCAAAAGCGCCGACGGCCAGGGCGAGCAGGGCCAGGGGCATGGGAGGGCTTTGCCTTTCGGGAAGCGGGGTTCCGTACTGACGTGTTTAAGTTCAGTTACGGAACAAAGCGTCCCAGGCGAAGTATTCCGGCAGGTTACAGCCCGGCGTCCGATTGTCCTTACAAAGACAGCAGAGCTGGCCTGACCAGGAGCTTTCGCTAATCCGATGTGGTCAGGTTCACACGTGCCGCGACCGGGAGGTGGTCGCTGCCCGTCCTCGGCAGGGTCCAGGAGCTCTCCGGTTCCACGCCCTTGACCATGATCTGGTCGATCCGGGCCATCGGGAACGCGGCCGGCCAGCTGAACCCGAACCCGCTGCCCGCCGCGCCCTGCGTGGAGCGCAGCTGCGAGGTGACGCCGTTGAGGGAACGGTCGTTCATCGTGCCGTTGAGGTCACCGAGGAGGATCACCCGCGGCAGGCTCTCGTCGGCGATGGCCTCGCCCAGCGCGTCGGCGCTCGTGTCCCGCTGCCGGGCGGTGAACCCGGCGTTCATCTTCACCCGCACCGAGGGGAGATGGGCGACGTAGACCGCGAGGGCCCCCTCCGGCGTGGCCACCGTGGCACGCATCGCACGCGTCCAGCCGAGCTTGATGTCGACGGCCTTCACGCCGGTCAGCGGGTACTTGCTCCACAGCCCCACGGTGCCCTCGACCGCGTGGTACTTGTACGTCGACGCCAGCGCCTTCTCGTACGCCGGTACGGCCGACGCCTTCAGCTCCTCCAGGGCCACCACGTCGGCACCGGACGTGGCGAGCCGGTCGGCGGTGCCGGTCGGGTCGGGGTTCTCGGCGTTCACGTTGTGCGTGGCGACCGTGAAGTCGCCGCCGGTACCGGACTTGTCGGTGAGCAGCCCGCCGAACAGGTTCAGCCAGACGATCGCCGGGAGAAGGACGGCGATGAGCGCGGTCGCCGACTTGCGCAGGACGCCGAGCAGCACCAGCACCGGGATCAGCAGGCCCAGCCAGGGCAGGAACGTCTCGGTGAGACTGCCGAGGTTGCCGATGGTGTTGGGGATACGGGAGTGCATCAGCATCACGCCGGCCAGCAGCAGGGCGATGACGGCGAGGACGAGGCCCCGGCGCCAGATGCGTGGGTCGTCGCGCCAGCCGGTCAGCAGGCGGTTCACCAGGCGCCGGAACCGGTCTCCCCGACGCTCGGGCCCCGAGCCGCCGTTGTCCGTCTCCGTCATGTACGCCTGCTGCGCCATACCGCCTGCCTCACAACCTGCCGTGCACACCGTCGTCCCCCGGGATACGACCCTAGGGGATGATCGGCTCCGATCCCGCCGTCACATGACGGCCGTACGGAAGACGAGGACGAACAAGTCGGCCGGAGGGGTTCCGGTTACCGCCCGGTCGGGGTGGACTGTGACAAAACGAGCACATTCCACCGAGCACATTCCACCGACGGCAACAGCAACAGCACTTACGGCTCCGGCTCCGGCTCCGGCTCCGGCTCCGGCTCCGAGGAGCTGACGGGCTGTAGGCCGGCCAGTACCGAGTCGACGATGTGTTCGGCCAGGCCCTCGGGGAGCTCCGCGTCCGGGCGCAGGATCGCCCTGAGCAGCATCGGGCCGGTGAACATGTCGTTGGCCAGGTCGATGTCGATGTCGGCGCGGAGTTCGCCGTTGCGCTGGCCGCGGCGCAGTACTTCCTTGCCGAGTTCGCGCCGCGGGTTGACGACGTTGACGTGGTAGGCGTTCCAGATGCGGGGGCTGCTCTTCATCTGGGCGTACACGTTGTGCAGGATCGCCGACGAACGGTTCATCAGCCCGCGTCGGCGCAGCGATTCGAGCAGGACGACGAGGTCGTCGCGCATGGAGGTGCCGGGGAGTTCGGGGTCGGGGGGCTCGGCGGCGCGCATGACGTCGACGAAGAGCTCCTCCTTGCCGTTCCAGCGGCGGTAGATGGTGGCCTTGCCGACGCCGGCGGTCCGGGCGATCCGCTCGATGGACAGTTCGGCGAGCGGGACACCGTCCTCGAGGAGCTTCATCACCCCTTCCAGGATGGCGCTCTCCACCGCCTCGCTGCGGGGACGGCCCCGGGCCGGACCCACGGACCGCGGCCGACTGTCGGCAAGCCTCACGTCATACCGTCCTCTCACTGGCTGCGGGAATTCTCCCGCAGCCCAAGCCTCCCCCCGTGGATCCGCGTCTTACCGTGTGTGCCCGCTCACTCCGCGGCGGCGACCAACTCCTGCTCCCGTTCGCCCTGCTGACCGGCCGGCGGCTTGCCCGGCAGGAAGAGGGCGGTGACCACGGCACCGAGCAGCGCGACGCCCACACCGCACAGGGCGGTCATGTGCATGGCGTGCAGGAAGGCGTCGTTGGCGGGCGTGACCAGGGCCTTGCCCTGCGCCCCGAGCTTCTGGGCGACACCCAGCGTGGCCTCGATGGACTCGCCGGCGGTCCCGCGCAGCCCGGGCGGCAGCGCGCCGAGCTTGCCCTCGATGCCGTTGCGGTACGACGTCGACAGCACCGAGCCGAGGACGGCGATACCGAGAGCGCCGCCGACCTGGCGGAAGGTGTTGCTGAGCGCGGAGGCGGAACCGGCCTTCTCCCGGGGCAGGGCCTGCATGATGACGACCGAGGTCGGCGTCATGATGTGCGCCATGCCGGTGCCCATCAGGAAGAAGACGACTTCCAGGAGCCAGATCGGGGTGTCGGCCTCGAAGGTGGCGAACATGCCCAGCATCGCCGCGATCAGCACCAGGCCCGCGGTGGTGGTGGCCTTGTTGCCGATCCGGTCCACGACCAGCCGGGCCCGCGGCGCGAAGATCAGCTGGGCGACGGCCAGCGGGAGCAGCAGCAGACCGGACTGCAGCGGCGAGTAGCCGCGCACGCTCTGGGTGTAGAAGACGGAGAAGAAGGTCACGCCCATCAGCGCGAAGAAGACCAGCGCGATGGCGGCCATGGCGGACGAGAAGACCTTGTTCTTGAAGTAGGTGACGTCCAGGGACGGGTGGTCGCTGCGCATCTCGTAGATCACGAAGCCGGCGAGCACCACCACGCCGGCGATGATGGTCGCGAGCACCTTGGCGTCGGTGAAGTCGGCGAGTTCGCCGCCCTTGATGATGCCGTAGACCAGCAGGACCAGGCCGACGACGGAGAGCACCACGCCGACGGGGTCGAGGCGGCCCGGGCGCGGGTCGCGGGAGTCGGGCACCAGCCACACCATCAGCGCGAGCGCGACGATCACGATCGGCACGTTGACGAGGAAGACCGAGCCCCACCAGAAGTGGTCGAGCAGCACACCGCCGGTGATCGGGCCGATCGCGATGGCGAGGCCGACGCCGCCGGCCCAGATGCCGATGGCCTTGGGCTGTTCCTGACGCTCGAAGACGTTCATCAGGACGGCGAGGGTGGCGGGCATCACGAAGGCGGCACCGAGGGCCATCAGGGCGCGGTAGGCGATCAGCTGGCCCGGGGAGCCGGACTCGGCGGCCAGGGCGGAGCCGACGCCGAACACGACGAGGCCGCCGATCAGCACCTTCTTGCGGCCGAGCCGGTCGCCGATGAGGCCGGCGGTGAACAGCAGGCCCGCGAAGACCAGGGTGTAGGCGTTGATCGCCCACTCCAGCTGGCTCTGGGTGGCGCCCAGGCCGGTCGGGGCGGGGGTGGAGATGGTCTTGATGGCGACGTTCAGGATCGAGTTGTCGAGCACCACGATCAGCAGGCTCAGCATGAGCACGCCGAGGATCGCCCAGCGGCGCCGGTGCACCTCCTCGGGTATGCGCGGGCCGGTTGGAGCGTGGTCGGCAGGAGTTGTCATGACGAGGAGCCTAGGGCCATTTCAATACGGCACCGTCTCGTATCTGAATTCCTTTACCGAGGCCTTACGCAAGAGGGGTGACCGATGGATCACACGACGGTCCTCTGGCCGAGGACGGCACGAAGTGCCACCATGGAAGCGATCCGGGGACACCGTCAGGGTGCCTCGAGATGAATTGAAGGAGCCGTTGCCATGACGCAGCTCTCGGCTGCCCAGCCTGCGCAGAACAACCCCTCCGACGGCAGCAGGACGCTGTACGGGGGAAAGGGCACCCGCCGCATCACGGTCCGCGACATCGCCCTCGCCAAGGAACGCGGCGAGAAGTGGCCCATGCTCACCGCGTACGACGCGATGACCGCGTCCGTCTTCGACGAGTCCGGGATCCCGGTGCTCCTGGTCGGCGACTCGGCGGGCAACTGCCACCTCGGGTACGAGTCGACGGTGCCCGTCACCCTGGACGAGATGACGATGCTGTCGGCGGCCGTGGTCCGCGGCACCCAGCGTGCCCTCATCGTCGGTGACCTCCCCTTCGGCTCCTACCAGGAGGGCCCGGTGCAGGCGCTGCGCTCGGCGACCCGGCTGGTGAAGGAGGCCGGTGTCGGCGCGGTCAAGCTGGAGGGCGGCGAGCGCTCGCACGAACAGATCCGGCTGCTCGTCGAGTCCGGCATCCCGGTGATGGCGCACATCGGCCTGACCCCGCAGTCCGTGAACGCGATGGGCTACCGCGTACAGGGCCGCGGCGAGGAGGCGGCCCAGCAGCTGCTGCGTGACGCCAAGTCGGTCCAGGACGCGGGCGCGTTCGCGGTCGTACTCGAACTGGTCCCGGCGGAGCTGGCGGCCGAGGTGACCCGGGTGCTGCACATCCCGACGGTCGGCATCGGCGCCGGTCCCGAGACCGACGCACAGGTGCTGGTCTGGACGGACATGCTGGGCCTGACCTCGGGCCGGGTGCCGAAGTTCGTGAAGAAGTACGCGGACCTGCGCGAGGTCATGGGCACCGCGGCCCGCGCCTACGCCGAGGACGTCGTCGGCGGAACGTTCCCGCTGGAGGAGCACTCCGTCCACTAGAGCCACTGCGGAAACACCACGGCCGGCCCGCCGATCTTCCCCCGTCGGCGGGCCGGCCGGCCTTTGCGCCTGAAACGGCGCCGCTCTCGCGGAGGTGGTACTCGCCGTAGGGGTTGCTCAATCGATGGTTGCGGTGGTCAGGGGGTTCGTGGTTACGGCGGTCGTCCCGGCGGCCGGTGTGCCGCCCCTGCAGGCGGGCCGCCGGTTCGGCGGGCTGTCGGCGGGACGTACGCCGGTGTCGGCGGCCTGTCGGCGGTTTGTCGGTGGGGCCTGGCACGGTTCTTCCCATGACGCGAATCGACAACACCGCCGTGACCGTACGGGGGCTGGTGAAGCACTACGGCGACACCAAGGCTCTCGACGGAGTTGATCTGGACGTCCGCGAGGGCACCGTGATGGGTGTCCTCGGGCCGAACGGGGCCGGCAAGACGACCATCGTCCGGATCCTGTCCACACTGCTGAAGCCCGACGCCGGGCAGGCGACCGTCGCCGGCTACGACGTCCTGCGCCAGCCCCGCCAGCTGCGCCGGGTGATCGGACTGACCGGGCAGTACGCCTCGGTCGACGAGAAGCTGCCGGGCTGGGAGAACCTCTACATGATCGGGCGGCTGCTCGACCTGTCCCGCAAGGACGCCCGGGCCCGGGCCGACCAGCTGCTGGAGCGGTTCTCGCTGACCGACGCCGCCAAGCGCCCGGCCGGCACCTACTCCGGCGGCATGCGCCGGCGGCTGGACCTCGCCGCCTCGATGATCGGGCACCCCCAGGTGCTGTTCCTCGACGAGCCGACCACCGGTCTCGACCCGCGCACCCGCAACGAGGTGTGGGACGAGGTCAAGGCGATGGTCGACGAGGGCGTGACCGTGCTGCTGACCACCCAGTACATGGAGGAGGCCGAGCAGCTCGCCTCCGAGCTGACCGTCGTGGACCGCGGGAAGGTCATCGCCGGCGGCAAGGTGGAGGAGCTGAAGGCCAAGGTCGGCGGGCGGACGCTGCGCGTGCAGCCGGTCGACCCGCTGCAGGTACGGCCGCTCGCCACCATGATCGACGAGCTGGGGATCACCGGGCTCGCCAGTACGACCGTGGACGCCGAGCGGGGCACCCTGCTGGTGCCCATCCTCAGCGACGAGCAGCTGACCGCCGTGGTCGGCGCCGTCACCGCCCGCGGGATCACCATCAGCTCCATCGTCACCGAACTGCCCAGCCTGGACGAGGTCTTCCTGTCCCTCACCGGCCACCGCGCCAGTGCCCCGCAGGACCCCACCCCCGCTGACGACCGCGAGGAGGTCGCCGTATGAGCGCCGTCACCACCACCCCGGCCGTCACCACCGCCCCGGGCGCCGACGACGCCCGGATCCCGCTGCGCGGGCATCTGCGGCACACCGGCGCCCTGATCCGCCGCAACCTGCTGTGGATCCGGCAGGACCCCGAGTCCATGTTCGACGCCCTGTTGATGCCGGTCGTCTTCACGCTGCTGTTCGTGTACGTCTTCGGCGGCTCGATCGGGCAGGCCCTCGGCGGCGGCCAGGACGGCTACGTCCAGTACGTCATCCCGGGCATGATCGCGATGATGAGCATGACGCTCTCGCAGGGCGTCGGCACCGGGTTCAGCCAGGACTTCAACTCCGGTGTGATGGACCGGTTCCGGTCGCTGCCGATCGGGCGCGGCTCGGTGCTGTTCGCGAAGATCTCCGTCGAGCTGGTGCGGATGCTGTTCGCGACCGCCGTACTGATGGTCGTCGCCGTGCTGGTCGGGTTCCACATCACCCACTGGGCCGGACTGTTCGCCGCCGTGGGCCTGTCCGCGGTGTTCGCCTCCTCGATCATGTGGGTGTTCCTCACCCTCGGCGTGATCCTGAAGAGCGCGCAGTCCGTCCAGGCGATGGGGTTCCTGGTGCTGTTCCCGCTGCAGTTCGGCTCGTCGATCTTCGCGCCGACGCGGTCGATGCCGGGCTGGCTGCAGGCCTTCACCGACTACAACCCGCTGTCCACGCTCGCCGACGCGGCCCGCGGACTGATGATCGGCGGCCCGGTCGCCCACGACCTGTGGATCACGCTGGCCTGGTCGGTGGGGATCACGGCGGTGGCGGCACCGTACGCGATCTACAAGTTCCGTACCAAGAGCTGACGTTCGGTGACCCGGTCCCGGGTCAGAGCAGGGCGGTGGCCTCCGCGAGGGAGAGGCCACCGCCCTCGGCGTACGCGGCCTCGTAGGCGGTGTCGTCGTCGAGTGCGGCGCGGACCTGGGCCTCGGCGCGGGCGTGCAGCCTGCGTTCCATGCCGGAGGAGACATGCCCGGCCGGCTGCAGGGCGTCGGCGGCGCCCAGACAGCGGGCGGCGTCCTGGGCGCGGGCGCCGTCGTCCATGCCGGCCAGGGCGAAGGCGGCGACGGTCAGGCTGGAGGAGCCGGAGTGCGGGGTGATGGTCTGGGCCAGCGGGTCGTCGGAGTGCGCTATCGCCTCGCGCAGCTTGGCCAGGGCGTCCGGGTGGTGGCCGTCGAGGGCGTCCACCCAGGCCTCCTGGATGAGGATCATGGCGTCGAAGACGACGAAGTGCGAGATCTTGAACTGGGCCCGCAACAACCGGAGTTGTTCGCGGGCCTCGGCGATCCGGTCGGTCAGCAGCAGCCACACGGTGAGGAAGAGCCGGGCGGCGGGCATCGCCTCGTTGTGACTGCTGTCGTGGTCGGCGATCACCTCGCGCAGCAGCCGTTCACCGCGCTCGATCTCACCCAGTTCGAGCAGCGCCATGCCGAGACGGGCGTTGAGCACGGCGACCTGGGTGCGCGCGCCGAGCCGTTCGGCGCACTCGATGGCGGCCTCGTAGTCGTCGGCTGCCTCCCGGTACTCCCCCATGCGTTCCCGGGACTCGGCGCGCGCGGAGAAGGCCTCGGCGGTCCCCCAGTCGTCCCCGAGGCCCCGGAAGATCTTCAGGGCCTCGTCGGCGTCGCGGGTGGCGGCACCGGCCGAGGTGGCGAAGTTGGCGAAGACGTTGGCGCGCAGCTGGAGGGCGCCGGCGAGTTCCCACTCGTAGCCGGGCGTACGACGGGAGGTCTCGACGCCGGCGTCGACGATGGTGCGCAGCTGCTCCAGGCCGCCGGTCAGCATCACGGCGAAGAACCAGAACATGCCCGGGGCCCGGCAGGTCTGCGGCTGGCCGGGCTCGTAGGCCTGGACGACGGCGCGCATCTTGGCCTGCGCGGCCGGGGTCTGCCAGACATCCAACTCGGTGTCCATGCAGGCCAGATGAGCCAGATGGACGCCACGCCGGGCCTCGACGAGGACTTCCCCGGTGTACGGCGGCGGGGTGTCGTGCACGCGCTGCCAGACCGGTTCCGCGCGGCGGACCGGCTCGGCGAAGGGGTCCGGGCCGAGGGCCATGATGTCGGCGCACCAGGTGCGGGTCTCGACCCGCTTGTCACGCAACTGCCAGTACCAGACCAGGGAGTGGGCCAGGCACAGCGCCTCCTGCTCGTCCCCGGTGGCGATGGCGTGGCGGATGGCGGTGCGCAGGTTCTCGTACTCCAGCTCCAGCCGGGCCACGGCGGCCCGCTGACCGGAGCCGCGCAGCAACGGGTCGGTGGTGCGGGCGAGTTCGCGGTAGTACGTCAGGTGCGCGCGCTCGGCGTCGGCGCGATCGCCGCTCTCGTCGAGGCGGGCCCCGGCGTACTCGGCGACGGTCTCCAGGAGCCGGTAGCGCATCCCCTGCCCGTCCGAAGGGGCGGCGACGACCAGGGACTTGTCGACCAGGGAGGCGAGCGCGTCGAGGGCGGCGAGGCCGCAGACCGCCTCGGCGGCGGCCAGGTCGCAGCCGCCCGCGAAGACGGAGAGCCGGCCGAGGACGTCCCGTTCGCCGGCGTCGAGCAGGTCCCAGGACCAGTCGACGACCGCGCGCAGGGTCTGCTGGCGGGGCAGCACGGTACGGCTGCCGGAGGTGAGGAGGCGGAAGCGGTCGTCGAGCCGGTCGGCGATCTGGCGGGGCGTGAGCATCCGCAGCCGGGCGGCGGCCAGCTCGATGGCGAGGGGCAGACCGTCCAGGCGGCGGCAGATCTCGGCGCAGGCCGCCGCGGTCTCCTCGTCGGCGTCGACCGTGAAGCCGGGCCGGGCCGCGCCGCCCCGGTCGGCGAGCAGCCGCAGCGCCACCGGATCGGGCAGCGGCTCCACCGGGCGCAGCAACTCCCCCGGGACTCCGAGGGGTTCACGGCTGGTGGCCAGGATCGTCAGGTCCGGGCAGCGCTCGAGGAGCCGGGCCGCCAGATCGGCCGCCGCGTCGACGACGTGCTCGCAGTTGTCGAGGACGATCAGCATCCGGCGCCGGGAACAGTGGTCGACGAGCCGCTCGACCGGGTCGTCGTGCCGGTCGGCGGCGGCCCGCATGCCCTCGGCGCCGGCGCCGTAGAGCACGGTCTCGCGGGCGCCGAGCGCGCTGAGCACCGCCTCGGGGACGTCGGCCGGGTCGTCGACGGGGGCCAGCTCGGCCAGCCACACCCCGTCCCGGGCGGCGTGCCGCACGGTCTCGGCGGCCTCCTGGGACAGCCGGGTCTTGCCGGCCCCGCCGGGCCCGAGCAGGGTGACCAGGCGGGCGGCGGCGAGGTCGCCCCGGATGGCCTCCAGGTCGCTCTCGCGGCCGACGAAGGAGGTCAGCCGGGCGCGCAGGTTGCCGGGCCGGGACGGCTCCTCACGCGCCGGTGCCGGGTCGAGCAACTCGAGGTGCAGGGCGCGCAGTTCGGGCCCGGGGTCGGAGCCGAGGCGGTCGGCGAGCAGGTGTCGTACGTCGTCGTAGGCGGCCAGCGCCTCGGCGGTGCGGCCGCAGCTGTGCAGGGCGCGCAGCCGCAGCGTCTGAAGGGGTTCGTCCAGGGGGTGGGCGTCGCACAGGGCGGTCAGCTCGGGCAGGGCCTGTTCGGCGTGGCCGAGGGCGAGCGCGGCGGTGTGGCGGGCGCGCAGCGCGTCCACGCGGCGGACGTCGACGCGGGCCGCCTCGGCGGTGCGGTCGGGCAGGTCGGCCAGGGCCGGGCCGTGCCACAGGGCGAGGGCGTCGTCGAGGACGGTCGCCGACTTGGCGGGGTCGCCGTCGGCGAGCGCGCGCAGGGCTTCGCCGGTGAGCCGCTCGAAGCGGTGCAGGTCGACGTCGTCGGGGGCGGCCGCGAGCCGGTAGCCGCCGTCGGTGGACTCGATCGCGTCCGCGCCGAGCGCCCGGCGCAGCCGGCCGACCAGGGCCTGGAGCGCGCCGGCCGCGTCGACGGGTGGTTCGTCGCCCCACACCTCGTCGACGAGCAGCCCGGCCGGCACCCCGCGCCCGGCCCGCAGCGCGAGCACGGTCAGCAGGGCCCGCAGCCGAGAACCGCCCACGGGGACGGCCGTGCCGTCGGGGCGGAGTACCTGGGTGGTGCCGAGGATCGCGTAGCGCACGGGGTCCATTGTCCCTGGGGGTGTCAGGAGCGGTCACGGGGTTCGGACGGCGGGGTGTCGAGAGCCGCCACGGAGGTCAGGGGCGCAGGACGTGCCTCGTGTCCGGGGCGACCAGCGTGACGAGGGCGCCGCAGATACGGCGGACCCGCCCCAGGCCGTCCACTGTGCCGAGGTCCACCTCCCCGAACCACTTCGGGCAGGCTTCGACGGACGTCGTCGTGACGGTCCCGGGCACCGGTTCCAGGCCGCGTCCGGTGCCCTGCAGCACCACCCCCTTCCCCGGCGGCGCCGGCACCGGGTCGGGCCGGTGGAAGCGGTACTCCTCCCGGACCAGGCCGACGGCGCGGACCCGGCCGGCGGTGGGGTGGTCGGGACCGCCATGGTTCTCCACCCAGGCCTCGGCGCCGTACCCGACGCCCTCCCGGCGGGCCTCGGCCCGGTAGGCGACGAGTTTCCAGGCCACCTCGTCGCCGACCGCGAACGGGGTGCCGCAGCACTCCATCTGCCAGTCCTCGTAGAACACCTTCAACACCCTCAACGCCTTCGGCGGTCGCATGTCCCCAGCCTTCCGGAACCGAACGGCGGTCGCGATCCGTTTTCACCTGCGCCGAGAGGTATTTCCCCAGCACCCGACGCGTTCTTTCGCCACGCCAGGTACGGTCGGACCCGCGTCGACCGCCCCAGCCCCCAGGAGCCCTGCCCATGACCGCCACCACCACCCGCCACAGCGACCGGCGGATCAGTCCCGTCTTCGTCGGGATCCTGGCCGTCACCGCCGTCACCGGGTGGGCGACCTGGTCCGGGTTCGCCGAGCAGCCCGGGGTCGCCGTCTTCCTGTTCGTGACGGCGGCCTGGATCGTGTCGCTGTGCCTGCACGAGTACGCGCACGCGCGCACCGCCCTGCACAGCGGTGACATCACGGTGGGCGCGAAGGGCTACCTGACCCTGAACCCGCTGAAGTACACGCACGCCCTGCTGAGCATCGTGCTCCCGGTGCTGTTCGTGATCATGGGCGGGATCGGTCTGCCGGGCGGCGCGGTCTTCATCGAGCGCAGCCGGATCCACGGCCGCTGGCGGCACAGCCTCATCTCGGCGGCCGGCCCGCTGACGAACGTGGTCTTCGCCGCCGTCTGCACCGCGCCGTTCTGGCTGCACTCGCTGGACGGCGTGCCGCGTGACTTCCGCTACGCCCTCGCCTTCCTCGCCCTGCTCCAGGTCACGGCCTCGATCCTGAACTTCCTGCCGGTGCCGGGACTGGACGGCTACGGCGTGATCGAGCCCTGGCTGTCGTACAACATCAAGCGTCAGGTGGAGCCGTTCGCCCCCTTCGGCCTGCTCTTCGTCTTCGCGCTGCTGTGGGTGCCGTCGATCAACAGCGCGTTCTTCGACGTGATCGACGCACTGCTGCGCGGCCTGGGCGTGGGCGACTTCGACCAGTACTGCGGTCAGGAGCTGTACCGCTTCTGGCAGGGGACGAACGAGTACTGCTCCGTGGCCGGCTGACCCTCACGCGGAGAGCGGGAACTCCTCGCCGAGCGCGTGGAACATGTCCGTGTTGAGGGCGAAGGCGCGCTTGCACTCGGTGACGACGCGCTGCTTCTCCAGGTCGTCGGCGTCGACCGCGTCGAGGAGTTCGCGGTAACCGCGCTTGAAGGCGGCGGGGTTGGCGATGTCCTCGAAGACGTAGAAGCGGACGCCGTCGCCCTTCTTCTCGAATCCCCAGGTCCGTTCCGCGCGGTCGCGGATGATCTGGCCGCCGGAGAGGTCGCCGAGGTAGCGGGTGTAGTGGTGGGCGACGTAGCCGGCCGGCCAGGCCTCGGCGCACTCCCGCACCCGGGCCGCGTACTCCTCGGTGGCCGGCAGCGCCGTGAGCCCCGTCCGCCACCCGGCGCCGCGCAGGTGCGTGAGGTCCCGCTCCAGCGCCGCCAGCCGGAACAGCTCGGGCCGCACGAACGGCCCGGCCACCGGGTCCGACGCCAGCCGCGCGGCCCCGCTCTCCAGTGCCTCGTACACGAACCACAGCTGCTCGGTGTAGCGCGTGTACGCCGCCACGCCGAGCCGGCCGCCCAGTAGATCACTCATGAACGTCGAGGTCTCCGCCGTCACGTGCTGCTCGTGGGACGCGGTGCGGATGAGTGTCGAGAGGGAGTCCATGGGCAACATCCTCTAAGGTAAGGCTTACCTAAGTCAATGCCTTGCCGACGCCTCGTCGGTAACGTTACCGACATCCTGTCGGTAAAAGCGTACCCGAGAAAGGCCCGCCCTCCGAGGGGAGAGCGGGCCTTGTGCCACGGCGGGGCTACGGCAGGGTGAGGATCTCCGCGCCGGTGTCGGTCACCACCAGGGTGTGCTCGAACTGGGCGGTCCGCCTGCGGTCCTTGGTGACGACCGTCCAGCCGTCGTCCCACATGTCGTACTCGTGCGTCCCGAGCGTCAGCATCGGCTCGATCGTGAAGGTCATCCCGGGCTGCATCACGGTCGTCGCGTGCGGGCTGTCGTAGTGCGGGATGATCAGCCCGGAGTGGAAGGAGGAGTTGACGCCGTGGCCGGTGAAGTCACGGACGACTCCGTAGCCGAAGCGCTTGGCGTACGACTCGATGACCCGGCCGATGATGTTGATCTGCCGGCCCGGCTTGACCGCCTTGATCGCCCGGTCGAGGGACTCCCGGGTCCGCTCGACAAGGAGCCGGCTCTCCTCGTCGACGTCCCCGACCAGATAGGTCGCGTTGTTGTCGCCGTGCACCCCGCCGATGTACGCCGTCACGTCCAGGTTGACGATGTCACCGTCCTGGAGGACGGTCGAGTCCGGAATGCCGTGGCAGATGACCTCGTTGAGGCTGGTGCACAGGGACTTGGGGAAGCCGCGGTAGCCGAGCGTGGAGGGGTAGGCCCCGTGGTCGCACATGTACGCGTGCGCGACCTTGTCCAGCTCGTCCGTGGTCACCCCCGGCGCGATGATCTTCGCGGCCTCCGCCATCGCCTGGGCGGCGATACGGCCGGCGGTCCGCATCGCCTCGATGGTCTCCGGGGTCTGCACCTCGGGCCCGGTGTACGGGGTCGGCGCGGGTTTGCCGACGTACTCGGGGCGGCGGATGTTTCCGGGTACCGGACGGGTGGGAGAGAGCTCCCCTGGTACGAGCAGCGACTGGCCAGACATGCCAGCGAGTCTAACCAGCGGGCATGCGGGAACATGTGGATGGCGAAAGGAGCCGGTCATGGCCCTGTTCAAGAAGCGGACCGTCGGCAAGCCGGGCGAGTGGTACTACTGCCTGGAGCACAAGAAGGTCGAGGAGGGCCCCGAGTGCCCTGCCAAGGACCGGTTCGGCCCCTACGCCAGCCGGCAGGAGGCCGAGCACGCGATGGAGAGCGCGCGGGAGCGCAACCTCCAGTGGGAGAACGATCCGCGCTGGCACGACGCCCCGGCGGGTGACTCCTCCGAAGAGGGGTGATCAGAGCTGGGTCGGTGCGGCCGCGCGCTGAGCGCGCAGCCGCACGGCGTGCTCGTTGGTCCGGGCGTCGTACGACATCAGGGCGGGCAGACACAGGGCCAGCAGGCCGACCGTGCCGGCGCACAGCAGGCCGCCCACGCCGACGGACGCCCGGACGCCCAGCCATCCGGCCATGCCGCCGGCCCGTACCTGGCCGAGGGTCGGGCCCACGGAGTACGACAGCAGCTCGATCCCGGCGAGCCGGCCGCGCAGCTCGTCGGGGATCGTCTGGTTCCACATGGCGCCCCGGAAGATCCCGCTGACCATGTCGCAGCCGCCGGCGACGGCCAGCAGGAGCAGGACCAGCCATACGTCACGCACGGCGCCGGCGGCGGCGATCGCCAGGCCCCACAGGGCCGCCGACAGCACCACCATCCGCCCGTGCCGGCGCACCCGCCCGGTCCAGCCGCTGACCAGGCTCACGAGAAGGGAACCGGCCGGGATGCTCGCGTACATCAGCCCCAGGGACCACTTCGCGTCCAACTCGTCGGCCAGGAACGGCAGGACGGCGAGCGGCATCGCCAGGAACATCGCCGCGAGGTCCACGGCGTAGGTGCCGAGGAGTTCCTTGCGGCCCCAGGCGTAGCGGGCGCCCTCCGCGATGGAGCGGAGGGAGGGCTTCACGGCCTCGTGCGCGGCGGGCGACGCGGCGATCGGCAGGATCAGTACGACCGAGACGGCGAACGTGACGAGATCGGCGCCGTACGCCCAGCCCAGGCCCGCGTACGCCACGACCAGGCCGGCGACGGCGGGGCCCGCGACGCCGCCGACCGTCCAGCGGAACGAGTTGAGGGCCGCCGCGGCCGGGAGGTCGTCGTGGGCGACGATCCTGGGCCAGAGCGAGTCGAGGGCGGGGCGCTGGACCGAGCCCAGTGCGGCGGAGAGCGCGGCGACGGCGTACAGCGGCCAGACGGCCGGGTGCGGCAGCAGCGCGTTGAGCAGCAGGGCCGCGCTGAGCAGGCCCTGACCTGCCTCGGTCCACAGGATGAGCAGCCGCTTGTCGAGGGCGTCGGCGAGGGCGCCGCCGTAGAGGCCGAAGAGGATGAGCGGGAGCAGCTCCACCGCGCCGATGGCGCCGACGGCGGTCGCGCTACCGGTGAGGTCCTTGATCTGCACGGGGAGGGCGACGAACGTCAGGAAGGTCCCGAAGTTGCTGATCAGGCCGGAGGCCCACAGCCGGCGGAAGTCGACGGAGGCCCGCCAGGGGGCGAGGTCGGGAAGCACGGTCACGCTGAGCCATGCTGACCGCCCACCGCCACCACCCTCAACCCCTTTTTCGCCCACCCACCCATCCGACTCGGTCGGCGGAGAGGCGAGGTTGAAGAGCAAAGGGAGACAGAGCTCGGCCGGCAGAGAGGCGAGGCGCAGGGGCTCGGCGAGAGGCTGCTCGGTCGGGATAGGGGGGCTCGCGGCGGGACGCTCGGCGGTGGGGGGTGTCGGTGGCGTCCCGGTCTTCATCCCCGCTTCTTCTCGGTGCTGCCGCAGGCAGGTGAGCAACCGATTCGGGTGGGTGGGCGGGCGATTACCAGGGCGTCGGCGGCGGGGCCGTTACCGTTTCGGCCAGCCTGGAGAGGCGGTCGCGGAAGCGGCGGTGGGTTCTCGGGGAGGGGCCGTTCTCCCCCGTCGCCGCGCTGACCAGGTGCTGGACCGTGTCCAGGTCCAGTTCCGCGCCGTCCGGGACCGTGAGCGTCTCGTGGGCCATCGCCGTCAGCGCGTCGTCGGCCGTGGTGGAGAGGGCCAGTACCGTCACCCCGGCCCGGCGGGCGGTGTGCACGTGGTCCAGGAGCGGTGCCGATCCGGCCGGCGCCACCACCAGCAGCGTCTCGCCCCGGCGGGCCGCCTCGATACGGCCGGGGCCGACCGCGAGGTGCGCCGGGTCGGACGGGCGCGCGTCGTGTCGTACGAGCGTCGGCGCCAGTTCCGGCGTACCGGACCACGCGGCCTCGTCCACCAGGTGCGCGGCGAGATGCCACGGCTCGTACTCCGGCGTGCCGAGCAGCAGCAGTCCGCCGCCGTGTGTCACGACCGAGCCCCGCAGGGCGCCCGCGAATCTCCGCGTCGCCCCCAACCACTCGGTCCCGGCGAGCACTTCACGCAGCAACGCGACCCGTACGGCGTCCATGCCCCCGCATACTGCCGCAATCGGTCACTCGTGACGCGGAGTTCACCCCGAATTCGCCCGACCAGGGGAGAAGGCGGCCCATGAGCGACGTAGAAGCAAGCATTCCCTTTCGCGCGGGCACCGAGGGTTACGCCAGTTTCCGGATCCCGGCCGTGGTGGTCTCCCGGGCGGGCACCGTGCTCGCCTTCTGCGAGGGGCGGGTCGACTCCGGCGCCGACTACGGGCACATCGACGTGGTGCTGAAGAGGTCCGGCGACGGGGGGCGTACCTGGGGGGCGCTCCAGGTCGCCGCGAACAACGGCAGCGACCTCGCCGGCAACCCCGCTCCCGTCGTCCTGGACACCGGCCGGATCCTGCTCGTGCACGTCCGCAGCGCCGCCTCCGCCACCGAGGACGCCATTCTGCGCGGGCAGGTGCCGGACGCCGACGGGCGCCGGGTGTGGGTGCAGCACAGCGACGACGACGGGGTGACGTGGTCCGCTCCGCAGGAGATCACCAAGACGGTGAAGAAGGCCGGGTGGCGGTGGTACGCGACCACCCCGGGGCACGCCATCCAACTGCGCACGGGGCGGGTCGTCGTGGCCGCGAACCACACCGTCGCGCCCGCCGGGACCGACAACGGCACCGAGGGCAAGTACAACAGCGGCCACTGCCTGCTCAGCGACGACCGGGGCGAGACCTGGTACCTCGGCTACATCGACGAGAACACCAACGGCTACATCAACGTCAACGAGACCACCGCCGCCGAACTCCCCGACGGGCGCGTCTACTTCAACACCCGCAACGACTCGCCGGCCCCGGGCAACCGGGCCGACGCGCACTCGGAGGACGGCGGGAAGACGCTGGTGAAGCCGTTCCGGCCGCAGGCCGGGCTCACCGCGCCGGTCTGCGAGGCCTCCGTACTGCAACTGCGGGATCCGGACCTGCTGCTCTACTCGGGCCCCGCCGACCCCGCCACCCGCGCCCTCATGACGATCCGTGCCTCCGGCGACGGCGGTACCACCTGGCGCCCCGTCCACGCGCTCGACGGCCTGCCCGCCGCGTACTCCGACCTGACCCGGATCGACCCGGCCACCGTCGGACTGCTGTACGAGACCGGGGACTTCGGCGCGTACGAGACGATCACCTTCCGCCGGGTGCCCGTGAACCGGCTCACCTGACCGGGTACGGCCGCCGCCACGGACGTAGAGTCGGCCCATGACCTCTTCCGACACTTCCGACAACGCACAGCAGGCGGCGGCCGAGAAGGCTCCCGCCAAGGATCCCTGGGACCTGCCCGACGTCTCCGGCCTGGTCGTGGGTGTACTCGGCGGCACCGGCCCGCAGGGCAAGGGCCTCGCCTACCGGCTGGCCCGGGCCGGCCAGAAGGTGATCATCGGCTCCCGGGCCGCCGAGCGCGCGCAGGCCGCCGCCGACGAGCTCGGTCACGGTGTCGAGGGCGCCGACAACGCCGAGTGCGCGCGCCGCAGTGACCTCGTGATCGTCGCCGTGCCGTGGGACGGACACGGCAAGACGCTGGAGTCGCTGCGCGCGGAACTGGCCGGGAAGCTGGTCGTGGACTGCGTCAACCCGCTCGGCTTCGACAAGAAGGGCGCCTACGCGCTCAAGCCGGAGGAGGGCAGCGCGGCGGAGCAGGCCGCGGCGCTGCTGCCGGACTCGCGGGTCACGGCTGCCTTCCACCATCTGTCGGCGGTACTGCTCCAGGACCCGGAGGTCGAGGAGATCGACACCGATGTGATGGTGCTGGGCGAGGTGCGCGCGGACGTGGAGATCGTGCAGGCGCTGGCCGGGCGGATCCCGGGGATGCGGGGCATCTTCGCGGGGCGGCTGCGCAACGCCCACCAGGTGGAGTCCCTGGTCGCCAACCTGATCTCGGTCAACCGCCGCTACAAGGCACACGCCGGGCTCCGCGTCACGGACGTCTGAGTGGATGGGGGACACTGGTGGCTGCCACCGGTGTCCCCCCTCGACCGGTTCGACCGGTTCGACCGATCCGAAAGCGACCGCCATGCCCCGCCTCGCCCTCTACGCTCTCGTCGTCTGCGTCCTCGCCGTCGCCGCCGCCGTCGTCTCGTTCGTCCAGGGCAGCTGGCTGATGGGCGTCGTCTGGGTGCTGCTGACGGGGCTGTCGTCGAACATGACCTGGTACTACGTGCGGCGCGGGCGGCAGGACACTTCGGTCACCAGCTGATCCCGGGCTGCCGCTCCGCGCCCTCCAGGAGGACCCGCCCGCCGATCTCCACCCAGCCGTAGGGCTGCGGTGCCGTGAGGATCTGCGAGCCCCTGCCCTGGGTGATGTTCAGGGCGCGGCCCAGCCGGTCGGTGAGCAGCAGCGCGGCCGCCCCGGTCGCCTCGTCCTCGTCGATGCCGTCGCCGCGCCCGGAAAAGGCGCGGGCGCGCACCCGCCCGGCCGACTCGTCCTCCCATGCCCAGGCGTAGACCCTCCCCCAGACTTCGTCCGGGGGCACCCCCATCTCGCTTCGCTCCCCCGGTGACGGCACCGGCAGGGCGTCCACCTCGGCGGCCGTGGCGTACTGGCGCAGGGTGCGCGGCGGGGCCCACTCGGGGAGCGCCTCGATCCAGCTGAACTCCCCGTCCAGCCGGGCGCCGACCACGCCGGCCGGGGTGACCAGTTCGGGCACGTCCAGCAGCCAGGCGGTGCCGACGCAGGGGTGGCCGGCGAAGGGCAGTCGCAGGGTCGGGGTGTAGATGTCGACCACCCCGCGCTCGGGGTCGTCGACGAACACGGTCTCGCTGAACCCGAGTTTGGCCGCCAGCGCCTGCCGGTCCTCCCGCCCGGGCAGCACCGAGCCGTCCCGGACCACCCCGAGTTCGTTGCCGTAGCCGCCGTTCGCCGCGCAGAAGACCCGCAGCACGTCGTAATCAGTCACTCCGGCATTGAAGCACTGCCTCCCTCCGCGTTCACCCGGCCATGCCATCGCCGACACCCATCCGCTTGACCTTCCCTTGACCTTCTCTTGGTGGCGGCTTTAAGCCGCCGAGATCAAGCCGTGCCTGTGATCTTTCTGTGCCTGGTCAATCCCGACCCGGCCGGGTATCAGTGAGGTAAGCCTCATGTAAGTTAGGCCAGCCTCACCACACCTCCCCCGCTTGGAGCCTGCATGCGTGCCGTCCGACTCACCGTCACCGCCGCCGCCACCGCGGCCGCTCTGACCGCCCTCTCGGCCTGCACGGCGAAGAGCGACGCCAAGGGCGACGACGCGATCCAGGTCACCGCCGCCGACTCGAAGTGCGAGACGTCGGCCAAGTCCGTGCCGGCCGGACACGTCACGCTCGCCATCGAGAACAAGGGCTCCAAGGCCACCGAGGTCGAGATCCTCTTCCCGGACGACCGGATCGTCTCGGAGAAGGAGAACATCGGCCCGGGGACCAGGTACACGCTCACCGCCGAGGTGAAGCAGGGGTCGTACGAGATCGCCTGCCGGCCCGGGATGAAGGGGCACGGCGTCCGGCAGAAGCTGACCGTCACCGGCTCCGGCGCGGTCGCCAAGCGCAACCCGCAGCTCGACAAGGCCGTCGCCGACTACCGCGAGTACGCGCAGGAGCAGGCCGACGCGACGATCCCGAAGGTGGAGACGTTCGTCAACGCCGTCAAGGCGGGGAACATGGAGGCCGCCAAGAACGCCTACGCCCCCTCCCGCGTCGGCTGGGAGAGCACCGAGCCGATCGCCGAGTCCTTCGGGGACATCGACCCCAAGACGGACACGCGCGTCAACGACCTGGAGAAGGGCCAGAAGTGGACCGGCTGGCACGCGCTGGAGAAGGCGCTGTGGCAGGACAAGAAGATCGGCGCCGAGCAGAAGACCCTCGCCGACGAACTGCTCACCGACCTGAAGGACTGGCAGAAGCGGGTCGGCAAGGCCGAGATCACCCCGACCTCCATGGCCAACGGCGCCAAGGAACTCCTCGACGAGGTCGCCACCGGCAAGGTCACCGGTGAGGAGGACCGTTACTCCCACACCGACCTCAGCGACTTCAAGGGCAACGTCGACGGCGCGCAGAAGGCCTACGAGCTGCTCAAGCCGGTCGCCCAGAAGAACGACGCGGCCCTGGCCACCGAGCTGGACAAGCAGTTCGCCGCGCTGAACACGCTGCTCGACAAGTACCGCACGACCTCCACCTCGGACGGCTTCGTGTCCTACGACAAGGTCACCAAGGACCAGCGCAAGGAGCTGTCCGACGCCGTCAACGCCCTCGCGGAGCCGCTGTCCAAGCTCGCCGCGACCGTCGTCAAGTAAGGGGCGGGACATGGCCGAGAAGACCAATCCCTCGCGACGCGCGCTCATCGGCTGGGGCGGGGCCGGGCTCGCGCTCGGCGCCGCCGTGGCGGGGGGCGCGGTGGCGATGGCCGAAGCGGGCGACGACCTGGACCCGGCCGCCGCCGACGCCGGTGGCGCGGTGGAGTTCCACGGCACCCACCAGGCCGGTATCGCCACCGCCGTCCAGGACCGGCTGCACTTCGCCGCGTTCGACGTGAAGACCGACGACCGGGCCGAGTTCGTCCAGCTGCTGAAGGACTGGACGGCCGCGGCCCGGCGGCTGACCGCCGGGAAGGCGATCGGCGACGGCGCGTACGGCGGGCTGGCCGAGGCGCCCCCGGACGACACCGGTGAGGCGCTCGGGCTGAAGCCGAACCGGCTGACGCTGACGATCGGCTTCGGGCCGTCGTTCTTCGAGAAGTTCGGACTGGAGGACAGCCGCCCGGCCGCCCTGGTCGATCTGCCGCAGTTCCCGGGCGACAACTTCGAGTCCGCCCGCACAGGCGGTGACCTGTGCGTCCAGGCCTGCGCCGACGACCCCCAGGTCGCCGTGCACGCCATCCGCAACCTCGCCCGGATCGGCTTCGGCAAGGTCGCCATCCGCTGGTCCCAGCTCGGCTTCGGGAAGACGTCCTCGACCACGCCGGACGCCCAGACCCCGCGCAACCTCATGGGGTTCAAGGACGGCACCCGCAACATCGCGGGCACCGAGACCGACCGGCTGAAGAAGTTCGTGTGGGTGGGCGACGGCGACGGTCCGGCCTGGATGAGCGGGGGGTCGTATCTCGTCGCCCGGCGCATCCGGATGAACATCGAGACCTGGGACCGGACCTCGCTCCAGGAGCAGGAGGACGTCTTCGGCCGGGACAAGGGCGAGGGCGCCCCGGTCGGCAAGGCCAAGGAGCACGACGCGCCGTTCCTGAAGGCGATGAAGCCGGACGCCCATGTGCGGCTCGCGCACCCCGACTCCAACGACGGGATCACCATCCTGCGCCGGGGTTATTCGTTCACCGACGGTACGGACGGGCTCGGCCGGCTCGACGCGGGCCTGTTCTTCCTGGCCTACCAGCGTGACGTACGCAAGGGGTTCATCCCGCTGCAGCGCAGGCTGTCGGCGTCCGACGCGCTCAACGAGTACATCCAGCACGTGGGTTCGGCGGTCTTCGCGGTCCCGCCCGGCGTCCGGGACAAGGACGACTGGTGGGGCCGGACGCTGTTCTCCGAGTCCTCCAAGGGGGCGTGATCCGTGTTCTCCAACTACCTGATCGGGCTGCGCGAAGGCCTTGAGGCCTCGCTCGTCGTCTGCATCCTCATCGCCTACCTGGTCAAGACCGGGCGCAGGGACGCCCTGCGGCCGATCTGGATCGGCATCGCCGTGGCGGTGCTGATCGCCATGGGCTTCGGCTGCGCCCTCGAATTCGGCTCCCAGGAGCTGACGTTCCAGGCGCAGGAGGCGCTCGGCGGGTCCCTGTCCATCGTCGCGGTCTGTCTGGTGACCTGGATGGTGTTCTGGATGCGGCGCACCGCCCGGCACCTGAAGACGGAGCTGCACGGCAAGCTGGACGCGGCCCTCGCGATGGGCACCGGCGCGCTGGTCGCCACCGCCTTCCTCGCCGTGGGCCGCGAGGGCCTGGAGACCGCCCTGTTCGTGTGGGCGTCCGTGCACGCGGCCAGCGACGGCACCCCGCGCCCCCTGATCGGCGTCGCCCTCGGCCTCGCCACCGCGGTCCTGCTCGGCTGGCTGTTCTACCGCGGTGCCCTGCGGATCAACCTCGCCAAGTTCTTCACCTGGACCGGCGGCATGCTGGTCGTGGTCGCCGCCGGCGTGCTGGCGTACGGCTTCCACGACCTCCAGGAGGCCGACTGGATCCCGGGCCTGACCAACCAGGCCTTCGACATCAGCGGCACCATCCCGCCGGACAGCTGGTACGGCACCCTCCTCAAGGGCGTCTTCAACTTCCAGCCCGACCCGACCGTGCTCCAGGTCACGGTGTGGCTGCTGTACCTGGTCCCGACGCTCGCACTCTTCTTCGCCCCGGTAGGGTTCGGCTCCGGGAAGGGGAAGGTGAAGGCACCTGATGACGCACCTGACGACCAGGGATCGCGGCCCTCGGCGGCTCCGCATACTCCGCAGGCGTGATCGGAACGCGCTCCTGGCGGTCTCGCTGACCGCCATGTCGCTGACGGCGAGCGGATGCGTGGTGGTGCACGGGGAGCGCGAGGTGCTCCCCACCACCACCCGCGCCGAGGCCGCCAAGGCGCTCAAGCAGTTCACGAACGCCTACAACAAGGCCGACGAGGCCTACGACGGGTCCCTGGACGCCGACTACACGACCGGCGCCCTCGCCGACATCGACTCCGCGCGTCTGAAGGCCGGGCACGTGAACAGCCCGAGCGGCAACTCCGGCCACTCGGCTCTGGAGTTCGACGACGTCACCTACACCATCCCCAAGAAGGCCGGCTGGCCGCGCTGGTTCCTCGCCGACGCGCACGGCAACAAGGGCGGCGACGACCGCTGGCTGCTGGTCTTCACCCGCAACAGCCTCTCCGAGCCGTTCCAGGTGGCGTATCTGACGCTGGTCGCGCCGGACGCCGTACCGAAGTTCACGACCGACAAGGACGGCTGGGCCGAGGCCGTGCCGGCCGACAGTGCCCAACTGGCCGTCTCCCCCGCCGACCTGGGCCAGGACTACACCACGTACCTGAAGAGCGGCGGCGCCGTCTTCGCGGACGGCGCGCACACCAGCGGCTGGCGCACGGACCGCAGGAAGTCGACCAAGCCGGGCCTCGCGACCCAGTACATCGACGAGCCGCTCACCAACGGCGACTACGCGCCGCTCGCCCTGCGCACCACCGACGGCGGCGCGATGGTGTTCTTCACCACCCGCTACTACGCCAAGGAGACGGCAGCCGCGGGCACTTCGGTGCCGACGCCGAACCAGGACGTGAAGGCTCTCACCAAGGGCGAGATCAAGCAGTCGCTGACCATGGAGTTCGTCTCCAACCAGGTCGCCCTGGACCCGGCGGGCACCGGGAAGGTCTCGGTCCTCGGACGCATCCAGGGCCTGACCTCCGCGGAGGGTTCCTAGGGCCAGGCCCTAGCGGCGGACCGGCCAGACGGCGCCCACCTGGTCGGACTCCTCGCCGGCGTGCCGCGCGCCGGCGTCGGTGAGGATCTCCAGGAGGGTCAGCGGGTCGGGCAGCGGGTGCTCGGGGCCGCGCACCCAGTGCACCCGCCGGTCGCCGTCACCGGGCAGCCGGGCGGGCGGTACGAGGACGTACGACCCCCGGCAGTGCCAGCGCAGGCCGGGGTGCTCGTCCATGGTCTCGGGTCGGCAGTCCAGCTCGCACGGCCACCACTCGTCCTCGTCCTCGGGGGTGCCGCGGGTGAGGGTGAAGAACAGCATGCGGCCGTCGTCGCTCTCGGCGACCGGACCGACCTCGACGCCGTCCGCGAGCAGCCGCTCCAGCGCCTGCCGGCCGGCCTCCACGGGGACGTCCAGGACATCGTGCGTCATGCCGGTCGCGGTGATGAAGTTGGCCTGCGGCTGGTGCCGGGCCCAGCGCTCGATCTGGGCGCGGTCGGCGGTGGACTGCGTCTGCCACGCGAACGACACCGGGTGCCGGGCCGGGGTGGGACAGCCGACGCGGTCGCAGGAGCAGCCGTAGCCGGGGGCGGGGTGCGCGGCGGGGGCCAGCGGGAGGCCGGCCTCGGCGGCGGCGAGCAGCAGGGCCGCACGGCTGTCGGCGTCGGTGGCGGCGGCATCCCTGGGGCGCCGTCCGAGCAGCCACTGGGAGAGCTTGCCCTGCCGGCCACTACGGCCGCGGAACGTCCCGCTCATGTATCGCCTCGCCTCGCTGTGGTCCCGACAGCATGCCTTATCGTCCCATCTGGGCGGGAAGGGGGGTACGCGAGCGACAAGGGATCGCGGGAGTTACACCCTCGAACCAGGCGAACCGGGCGGCGGCCACTCGTCGCCCCAGTCCGCGTCCCGCGCCGCCCTGTACAGGTCGCCGTGGCGTTTGGTGACCGTCGTCCGGCGCAGCTGCTCGTCCCTCTCGCACAGGTCGAGGAGGACCTGGCCCTTGCGGATCTGCGGGCGCCGGACCACCCGGGCCGGCGCCGGGGCGGCCGGCAGGCGGGTGGCGGCGACATAGCTGAACTTCTCGTCCTCGTAGGGCAGTGATCCGCCCTTGACCTGCCGGTGCAGGGAGGAGCGGCTGACCCGGGCCGAGAAGTGGCACCAGTCCGTGCCGGGGACGATCGGGCAGGCGGCGCTGTGCGGGCAGGGCGCGGCGATGCGGAAGCCGGCGGCGACCAGGCGGTCGCGGGCCTCGATGACCCGGGCGTAACCCGCCGGGGTGCCGGCCTCGACGATGACGACGGTCTGCGCTGCGGTCGCGGCGGCGTCGACGAGAGCGGCACGGGCGGCCTCGTCGAGTTCGTTGAGGACGTACGACACCGTGACCAGATCAGTGCTCTCGATGGTGAGCGCCGCTCCGATCCGAGAGCGCTGCCACACCGCCTCCCGCAGCTCCGGGTTGGCCGCGGCGATCTCCCGGCCGAGGGCCAGCGCCGGCTCGGCCCAGTCGAGGACCGTCACCGGCCGCACCCCGGCCCAGGTGTCGGTCACCGCCCAGGTCGCCGCGCCCGTCCCGCCGCCGACGTCCACATGGCTCCCCGGCACCCAGCCCTCCGGCGCCGCGTCGGCGAACGCCGCCAGCGCCGCCCGTACCGCCTCGAAGGTGGCCGGCATCCGATAGGCCGCGTAGGCCACCACGTCCGCCCGGTCCCGCAGGATCGGCGCGTCGGTCGGGGTGGCCCCCCGGTAGCTGGCGATCAGCCGCTCGACGGCTCCGGCGGCCTGCTTGGGAGGAAGGCCGTCGAGGAGTTCGGCGAGCGTGGCACGGAGCCGGTCGGCCGGGGATGCGGGGTGGTTCACCCGGCGATTGTAGGGGGCTCCGGTGCCACGCCGGCCGCCCGCAGGCCCGCACCCTCACACCCCCGCCGGGCTGAGGAACACCGCCCTCGCCAGCCGGGTGGCCGCCGCCGCTCTCGGGGCGCTGTCACCGGGCCGCCGCCGTGGATGCACGGTGTTGGCCAGCAGGACCAGGAACGTGTCCGTCGCCCGGTCCAGCACCAGGCTCGTCCCCGTGAACCCGGTGTGCCCGGCCGCGCCCCGGCCCGCCAGTTCGCCCATGAACCACCGCTGGTCCACCAGGAACCCCAGACCGGGCGGGTCCAGCAGCAGGTCCACGAAGTCGGGGCCGAGGATGCGCGCCGGGCCGTACGCACCGCCGGCCAGCAGCGCCCGGCAGAAGACGGCCAGGTCCCGGGCCGTGGAGAAGAGGCCCGCGTGCCCGGCCACCCCGCCCAGCGCCCAGGCGTTCTCGTCGTGCACGACACCGCGCAGCATGCCCCGGTCCGCCTTGGCCCACGGCCGCCGCTGGTCCTCGGTGGCCACCGCGCCGGGGCAGGGGCCGAAGTCGGTGGCGGTCATCCCGAGCGGGCGGGTGATGCCCTCGTGGATCAGGACGTCGAGGGTGCGGCCGGTGATCCGCTCCAGGACGGACTGGAGGAGGAGCATGTTGAGGTCCGAGTAGCGGTAGGCGCCGGGCGCGCTGCTCGGGGCCTCGGCGCGCAGCAGGTCCAGGCGGGACGCGTCGTCGGGGCAGTCGTGGAGCGGGAGTTCGGGGCGCAGGCCGGAGGTGTGGGTGAGGAGCTGGCGGACGGTGATGCCGTGCACGGCGGCCGCCCGGAAGTCGGGGAGGTAGGCGCCGACCCGGGCGTCGATGCCGAGGGTGCCGCGTTCGAGTTGCTGCACGGCGGCGACCGCGGTGAAGAGTTTGGTGAGGGAGGCCAGGTCGAAGGGGGTGTCGACGGTCATCGGGACCCGGGCGGCGGGCAGCAGTTCGACACCGGCGTCGGCCTCGGGGTCGTACGCGGACCAGCGCACCGCCCAGCCGGCCGCCTGCTGTACGGCGATCACGGGCCCGCGTCCGGCGACCACCACGGCTCCGGCCGCCCAGGGGCGCTCACCGACGGTGAGGGCCTGCACTTCGCGCACGAGGTGCCTGAGTTCCGCGGGGTCGAGCCCGGCCCGTTCCGGTGTCTCGACGCGCAGTCTCGGTACGCTCAGCTCCCTGCTCCCTCCATCCCCGCACGTGTGTTCCCACGTGTTCTCCAGGGACGGCACATTCCCACGAAGCAGGCCAGTGCCACCAGTGCCCCCGCCAGTTGGACGATCGCCATGGGCACGGCGGTTCTCTCTCCGGCGATCCCGACCAGCGGCGAGGCGACCGCGCCCACCAGGAACGAGGACGTCCCGAGCAGCGCGGACGCGGTTCCGGCGGTGTGCCGGGTGCGCAGCAGGGCGAGGGACTGGGCGTTGGGAAGGGTGAAGCCCATCGCGGACATCAGCACGAAGAGGGCGGTGGCGACGGGGGCCAGACCGACCGGGCCGAAGACCCCGGTCGACATGAGGAGCAGGGCGGTCGCGGCGAGCACGGTCACGGCCAGGCCCGCGCCCAGCACCCGGTCCAGGCTGACCCGGCCGACCAGCACCTTGCCGTTGACCTGCCCGGCGATCACCAGCCCGACCGAGTTGAGCCCGAAGAGCAGGCTGAAGGTCTGCGGGGAGGCGCCGTAGATCTCCTGGACGACGAAGGGCGAGGCCGATATGTAGGCGAAGAGCGCGGCGAAGGCGAAGCCGCCGGCGAGCAGGTAGCCGGTGAAGGGGAGGTCGGCGAGCAGGGCGCGCATGGCGCGGACGGCGGCGGCCGCTCCCCCGGCGTGCCGGTCGGCCGCCGGCAGGGTCTCCGGGAGCTTCGTCCACACCACCACGGCGAGGACCGCGCCGACGCCGGTCAGGACGACGAACACGCCCCGCCAGTCCGTCACCCGCAGGATCTGCCCGCCGATCAGCGGGGCGACGATCGGGGCCACCCCGGAGACCAGCATCAGGGTGGAGAAGAACCGGGCCATCGCGACACCGTCGTAGAGGTCGCGTACGACGGCCCGGGCGATGACTATGCCGGCCGCGCCCGCGAGGCCCTGGGCCAGGCGGAAGGCGACGAGCGTCTCGACGTTCGTCGCGAGGGCGCACAGGGCGGTGGCGGCGACGTAGACGGCGAGGCCGGCCAGCAGCGGGCGGCGGCGGCCCCAGCGGTCGCTCATCGGGCCGACGACCAGCTGGCCGAGGGCCATGCCGGCGAGGCAGGCGGTGAGGGTGAGCTGGACGGTCGCGGCGGGGGCGTGCAGGGAGCGGGTGACCTCCGGCAGGGACGGGAGGTACATGTCCATCGCCAGCGGGGGTGTCGCGGTGAGCGCGCCGAGGACCAGCACCAGCAGCAGACCGGCCCGGCGGGCGGCGGGGGTGGTCGTGGGGGGTACGGCGGTGTCCTGGGTGTCCGGCGTCGGCGGTGCCGGCCGCTCCGGCATCTGGCGCATGTGTCCCCCCGCTCCGTCGGTTCCCGGCGGTCTCGCCCTGCGGATCCGCTCTTGTTGAACCCCGATGTCCGCCGCCTATGCTCTCAGCTCGTACGGACTGCCTGGAAACACATGAGCGAGGGTGGGGCTGCCGGGATGGCTGAGCAGAGTGTGCGGTGGGGGATCCTGGCGACCGGCGGGATCGCGGCCGCGTTCGCGGCGGATCTGGTGGATCTGCCGGACGCGGAGATCGCGGCGGTGGCCTCGCGGTCGGCGGAGTCGGCGGAGGCGTTCGCCGAGCGGTTCGGGATCGGGCGGGCGTACGGCGACTGGGAGTCGCTGGCCCGGGACGAGGACATCGATGTCGTGTACGTCGCCACTCCGCACTCGGCGCACCGGGCGGCCGCCGGGCTGTGCCTGGAGTCGGGGCGGAACGTGCTGTGCGAGAAGGCGTTCACGATCGACGCCCGCGAGGCCGGGGAACTGGTGGCGCTGGCGAAGGAGCACGACCGCTTCCTGATGGAGGCGATGTGGATGTACTGCAACCCGCTGGTGCGGCGGCTGAAGGCGCTGGTCGCGGACGGGGCGATCGGCGAGGTGCGGACCGTGCAGGCGGACTTCGGGCTCGAAGGGCCGTTCCCGCCGGCGCACCGGCTGCGGGACCCGGCACTGGGCGGGGGCGCGCTGCTCGACCTGGGGGTGTACCCGGTGTCGTTCGCGCACCTGCTGCTCGGCGAGCCGGACGGGCTGTCGGCGCGAGCGGTGCTCTCGGACGAGGGCGTCGATCTCCAGACGGGTGCGCTGCTCTCCTGGGAGAGCGGTGCTCTCGCGTCGGTGCACTGCTCCATAGTCGGCGGCACCGGCACCACCGCCTCGGTCACCGGTTCCCGAGGCCGGATCGACGTCCCGGACGGCTTCTTCAACCCCGAGCGCTTCGTCCTGCACCGCGACGGCCACGACCCCGAGGAGTTCGCCCTGGGCCCGGGCGACGGCCCCCGCAACACCCTCCGCCACGAGGCCCGGGAGGTCATGCGCGCCCTGCGGGCCGGCGAGAGGGAGTCTCCCCTGGTCCCGCTCGACGGCACCCTGGCCGTCATGCGCACCCTGGACACCCTCCGTGAGTTGATCGGCGTCCACTACGGGCGCCCCTGAAAGGGGCGCGGGGAACCGCGCGACCAGCCCCCACGGCGCCGCGCTGGACCGACGACACGACCCCGCCCTCCCCAGCGGAGCGCCTAGGCTGCGGCTCCATGAACACCAAGCATTCGAAGATCGCGGTGGTCACCGGCGCCGGTTCCGGTGTCGGGCGGACCGTGGCCGTGGAGCTGCTGCGGGCCGGCTGGTCGGTGGCGCTGGCCGGGCGGCGGCCCCGGACGCTGGAGGAGACGGCGGGGCTGGTGCCCGAGGGCGCCCGCCTCGTCGTCCGCACGGACGTGGCGCAACCGGAGGACGTGGCCGGGCTGTTCGCGGCGACCGTGGCGCGGTTCGGGCGGGTGGACCTGCTGTTCAATAACGCGGGGACGTTCGGGCCCGGCGGGGTGCCCGTGGAGGATCTCGCCTACGACGCGTGGCGGCATGTCGTGGACACCAACCTCAACGGGGCGTTCCTGTGCGCGCAGGCGGCGTTCCGGCAGATGAAGGAGCAGGAGCCGCAGGGCGGCCGGATCATCAACAACGGGTCCGTCTCGGCGCACACGCCCCGCCCGAACTCCGCCCCCTACACCGCGACCAAGCACGCGCTGACCGGCCTCACCAAGTCGCTGTCCCTGGACGGGCGGCCGTACGGCATCGCGGTCGGGCAGATCGACATCGGCAACGCGGCCACGGACATGACGGCCCGGATGCAGACCGGTGCCCTGCAGGCGAACGGGGAGATCGCCCCGGAACCCGTGATGGACGTGGCCGATGTGGCGCGTACCGTCCGGCACATGGCCGAGCTGCCTCTGGCGGCGAACGTGCAGTTCGCGACGGTGCTGGCGACGACGATGCCGTACGTGGGCCGGGGCTGAACCACCGTTCAGCCCGGGCCTCCGGAACCTGCACAACCGGAATTCAAACGTCCGCGGTATTGCGGCCGGTAACGCGCCTATGCTCAACTTTCCTCCACCGGAGCTTCACAGTTGAGGCTCTGGTGTTCCGCCGACCACATCGAGGGGGAGGCGGCAGCCGTCCCACCGGACCGGGTGGGGGTGGACCCGTGTGGGACCGCGGGTACGCACCGGTGGGTGGGACGGCTGCCGCGTGACGTCAACTCGCCGGTGTGTCGGCCGAGTCGTCGCCGACCGCCCGGCGACGCCGGCGCAGCGCCCAGGCCCCCGCGCCCAGCAGCGCGAGCGTTCCCGCGCCGCCCTCCGCGAGCCGCCACGGTGACGGACCGGACGAACCCGAACCGGCCGCGGCCCCCGTCCCGGCCGCTCCCGCGGCGCCCTTGGCCGTGCCGGGCGACGGGCTCGCGCTCGCGCCGCCCTCGCTCAACGGGTCGACCAGGGTGCCGACCGGCTGTGCCGAACTCCCCCTGCCGAAGCCCCAGTCGAGCAGCGCGGCGGTCTCCTCGTAGACGGCGTTGCTGCCGCTGTCGGGGTGCATCACGGTGACCAGCAGGGTGCGGCCGCCCCGGGTGGCACCGCCGGTGAAGGTGTTGCCCGCGTGACTGGTGTAGCCGTTCTTGACGCCGAACAGCCCCTTGTAGACGCCGAGTCCCCAGGAGCCGGTGAGCAGGCGGTCGGTGTTCTGGATCTGGAAGGTCTTCTTGCCGCCGGCCGGGAAGTCCGCGGTCCTGGTCCCGCAGTAGCCCCGGAAGTCGTCGTCCTTCAGCCCGTGCCGGGCGAAGAGGGTCAGGTCGTAGGCGGAGGACAGCTGGCCGGGGTGGTCGAAGCCGTCGGGGCTGACCACGTGGGTGTCCAGGGCCTGCAGGTCGGCCGCCCTGGCCTGCATCTCGGCGACGGTCTTCGCGATGCCGCCGTTCATGTGGGCGAGGACGTGCACGGCGTCGTTGCCCGAGCGCAGGAAGACGCCCTGCCACAGCTGCTCGACGGTGTAGGTGATGCCGGGCTTGATGCCGACCAGGCTGGAGCCGGCCGGGACGTCGGAGATGTCGCTGTCCTTGACCCGGTAGCGCTCGGTCCGTTCGAACTTCTTCAGCACGGTGTCCGCGAAGAGCATCTTCAGCGTGGACGCGGGCGCCAGGCGCCGGTGCGCGTCGTAGGAGGCCAGCACCTCTCCGCTCGCGCAGTCGGCGAGCAGCCAGGCATGGGCGGTGATCTTCTTGGGAAGGCCGGTGGCACCGCGCACCTGGACGCCGCCTCGGGCGAGTCGCTCGCCGCCTACGGCGGTGGTCGCGGAGGCGGTGGTCGCGGAGGCGGTGGTCGCCGCGGAAAGGGGAAGAGCGGCGGCCGTCAGTCCGAAGACGGCACGCCTGGTCAGCCGGGAGGAATCGCGCACCCCGGGACCGTACACCGCATCGAACAGCGGATTCCTGGGTGGGCCCCCTCGCCGCGATAGGAATTTGCCGTCTTATGAAAGTTTGATAAGACTACGAGCTTTCTCAGCTCTGACACATCTTTTACCCAGTGTGACTCAAAGGTTTCTCCCTAGCTTGAGCCAGCGCCCACAGCGGGCGCCAAGAACCTTCGAGGAACGGGATGTTTGGCATCTATCTCAAGCGCGAGCTGGGCCGTAGAAAGAAGGCGGCCCTGGTCATCGCACTGGGTCTGGCGCTCGGAATCGCGTTGGTCATCACGGTCAACTCGGTGTCGGCCGGCATGACGCAGGCGCAGGACAAGGTCCTCAAGTCGCTGTACGGCCTCGGTACCGACATGACGGTCACCAAGGCCCGTACGGCACCGACGTCGGGCAGCTCCGGCGGCCCGAACTTCAAGTTCGGCGCCAAGTCCAGCAGCAGTTCCACGCAGAGTTCGGACCGGGTGCAGACGCAGGGAGGTCAGGCCCTGAAGTCGACCCTGGTCACCAAGGTCGGCGCGCAGCAGGGCGTGGCGAGCGCGGTCGGAGCGCTCTCCCTGAACGTCACCAAGGTCAACGGCTCCTTCACCCAGGGCAAGGCGCAGAGCTCCGGCAGCAGCGGCAACAGCGGTGGCGGCGGCCAGGGCCAGCCGGGCGGCGGCACCTCCACCGGCCAGCCGCAGGTCCAGGGCGGCGGCGCCAACTTCAACGTCAACAGCTACTCGGTGGTCGGCGTCGACGTGGCCCACCAGGGCCTCGGCCCGCTGTCCACGATGAAGATCACCTCGGGCAGGACCTTCACCTCGGCGCAGACCACTGCCAAGGTCGCGGTGGTCAGCAAGTCGTACGCCAAGGAGAAGAAGTACAAGGTCGGCTCGACCTTCAAGATCTCCACCACCAAGTTCACGGTCATCGGCATCGCGACCCCGGACAGCAGCGAGTCCGACACCGACGTCTACATCCCGCTGAAGCCGGCGCAGACCCTCGGCGACGCCAAGAACCAGGTCACCACGATCTACGTCAAGGCGACCGACTCCCAGCAGATCTCCACCGTGAAGAAGGAGATCACGTCCAACATCTCCGGTACGACGGTCACCACCTCCGCCGACCTGGCGTCCACCGTCTCCGGTTCCCTCTCCACCGCCTCCAGCCTGGCCACCAGCGTCGGCAAGTGGCTGTCCATCGCCGTCCTGGTGGCGGCCTTCCTGGTGGCGGCGCTGCTGACCTCCTCCGCGGTCTCCCGCCGGGTGCGTGAGTTCGGCACCCTGAAGGCGCTGGGCTGGCCCTCCCGGAACGTCACCCGGCAGGTCGTCGGCGAGTCCATGGTGAACGGCCTGATCGGCGGCGCCCTCGGGATCGCCCTCGGCGTCGGCGCGGCCTACGCGGTCACCGCGATCAGCCCGAAGCTGACGGCCCAGCTGGGCAGCACCGGCGGCGGAGGCGGCGGCATGGGCGGCGGCCCGGGCGGCGGCGGACCCGGCCAGCAGGCCACCCAGAACACCCTGGAGATCGCGCTGACCGCGCCCGTCTCCCTCACCACCATCGCGCTCGCGGTCGGCCTCGCGGTCACCGGCGGTCTGATCGCCGGCGCGATGGGCGGCTGGCGCGCCTCCCGGATGCGCCCGGCCGACGCCCTGCGCAGCGTCTCGTAACACCGGCAGTCCCCCTCGGACCGGGGCGCCGCTTCCGATCCCCCCGGGACGCGGCGCCCCACCCCACTCACCACCCAGTGGAGAACCCATGTACAGACTCACCGGAGTCACCAAGCGCTACACCCGGGGCAAGGAGACGGTCGAGGCGCTGCGCGGCATCGACCTGACCATCGAGGACGGCGACCAGCTCGTCATCCAGGGCCCGACCGGTGGCGGCAAGTCGACGCTGCTCCAGATGATCGGCGGCCTGGACCGGCCGACCGAGGGCAGTGTCGAGCTGGACGGCGTCGACCTCGCGCGGATCAGCGAGGCGAAGCTGACCCGGCTGCGGGCCGAGAAGATCGGCATCATCTTCCAGTCGTTCAACCTGATCCCGACGCTCACCGCGCAGGAGAACGTCGAGACGGCCCTGGTGCCGCTCGGCGTGAAGCCGGCCGAGCGGCGCGAGCGGGCGGCGGAGGCGCTGCGCTCGGTGGGCCTGGGCGAGCGCCTCACCCACGCCCCAGCGGAACTCTCCGGCGGCCAGCAGCAGCGGGTCGCCATCGCCCGTGCGCTGGTGAAGAAGCCGAAGGTACTGCTCGCCGACGAGCCCACCGGCAACCTCGACGAGGGCACCCGGGACGACATCATGGGTCTGCTGGAGGGCCTGTGGCACGAGTACGGGCTGACCTTCATCATGGTCACCCACGACTCCTCCATCGCCCGCCGCGCCCCGCGCCTGGCCACCATCAAGGCCGGCCAGATCACCCTCACCGAGCAGGGCCGCGGACAGCAGTACGCGCAGCAGGACGCGGACCACGGCGGCCCCCAGCAGGAGGGTTACGGCCGGCAGCCCTACGTGCAGCAGCAGTACGGCGGCGGACAGGGCTACTGACCCGTCCGCAGGGGCCGTTCAGCGCCCGAGCAGCCGGTCGATCTCGGCCAGCTGTCCGGCGGTGAGCGGCCCCTTCGCCATCGCCCCGGCGTTGTCCTCGGCCTGGGCGACGGACCGGAAGCCGGGGATCGGGACCGTACGCGGGCTGCGGGCCCAGATCCAGCCGAGGGCACCCTGTGCCAGGGTCCGGCCGCCGCTGGTGAGGACCGCCCGCAGCGCGTCGATCCGCGCCACCCACTCGGGATCGGCCCCGTCCCCGGCCCCGAACCCGGGCAGCCAGGCCGGCGGCCTGCTCCGGATGTCGCCCGCACCGGCCGCCTGCCGCCGGCCGCCGAGCAACCCCATGGCGAGCGGGCTGCGGTTGACGGCGGCAAGACCCAGGTCATCCGCGACTTGCAGGAGTTCGGGCGCGTCCTGGAGCACGTTGAGGGTGTGCTGCACGGCCGTACAGTGCGGGCCCTCGGCGAAGACGGCGGCACGGGCCGGGTCGTCCGTGCTCCAGCCGTAGGCACGGATGAGCCCCTCCGTCACCAACTCCTCACAGATGTCGCGGAGTTCGGCGGCGCGGGCCGGGTCCGCGTCGGAGAGGTGCAGCTGGTAGAGGTCGACGTGGTCGGTGCCCAGGCGGCGCAGCGACGCGGTGAGGGCACGGCGGACGTACTCCGGGGAGTCGTCGCTGCCGGTGAGGGTGCGGGTCTCCTCGTCGAAGACGTTGCCCCACTTGGTGGCGACGACGACCTCGTCCCGGCGCTTGCCGAGGGCGCGGCCGAGGACGCGCTCGCTGTGCCCGGCGCCGTAGGTGTCGGCGGTGTCGAAGAAGGTGACACCGAGGTCGAGGGCGCGGTGCACCGCCCGTACGGACTCCTCGTCGTCGACCTTGCCCCAGCCGAGCGGCTGCCCGGTGCCGTCCTGCCACTCGCCGCCGATGGCCCAGCAGCCGAAGCCGAGCGCGCTGACCTCGATGCCGGAACGTCCCAGGGTCCTGGTGGTGCTGTAGCTGTCCATGCCCGAGGACGCTAGGAGTTGAAGTGCACGCGAGGGCAAGGGGGCCGGCAAGCGGGTTGTCAGGCCTGCCCGGTCTCGAATCGGGAGATACGGCCGTCGTCCTCGACCGTGAATTTCCAGCGGGTGACCATCTCGCCCCAGGTGTCGTTGCGGTAGTGGGCGAGCAGCGAACGGCCGCCATTGGACTCGTTGTCGACGTCGAGGTGGCCGTTGGAGGAGAAGATCTCCCGGTCGATCCACTCGTCGAGGTTCCGGTCGGAGCCGTCGTCCGCCATGGTCGCGTCCGGGGTGAGGACACCCAGGAGGCGCTCGCGGTCGTTGGCGTTGACGGCGGTGACGAAGGCCCGGACCGCCGGGTCGCTGAGCTTGGCTGTCTTGATCGTCATGCGAGCCAGCGTCACACCGGGGCCGGGGGTCCGCCACCCGAACGGCGGCGCGGGCGGGCCACCCGGGTGGCCCGGTGCGACGGTGGAGACCTGATCGCACCCCCGGCCGGAGGAGCCACCGTGACCTGCTACGACCGACGTGATGTGGGCCTGCTGCTGCTTCGGCTGGGGACCGGCGGGGTGCTGGTGGCGCACGGCGCGCAGAAGCTGTTCGGCTGGTTCGGCGGCGGCGGGATCGAGGGCACCGGCCAGTTCATGGAGTCGGTCGGGTACGCGCCCGGACGGCAGAGCGCGCTGGCGGCGGGCCTGGCGGAGGCGGGCGGCGGCACACTGCTGGCGCTGGGCCTGGCGACCCCGGCGGCGGGGGCCGCGGCGGCCGGCGCGATGGCGGGCGCGGCCGCGCTGCACATGCCGAACGGGTTCTTCGCGGCGGAGGGCGGCTACGAGTACGCGGCGAGCCTGGGCCTGGCCGCCACGGGCCTGGCGGTCTCCGGTCCCGGCCGGCTCTCCCTGGACCACACGTTCGGGCATGTCTTCGACCGGGGCTGGATGGTGCCGGTGACGCTGGGAGTGACGGCGGCGGTCACGGCGGCGGTGATCGGGGCCCGGAACCAGCGGTTGCAGCGGCGGCGGGAGGGCGAGCAGGAGGCGTTGTTCGAGGAGTAGCGCCAGGTCGGTGCGGGGCAGACTACGGCCCATGAACGAACAGGACACCCCCGTCACCACCCCCGTCGCCGCCGTCGCCCCCGTCACCGCCGTCGCCCCCGTCGACCTGTGGCCCACCGTGGACGGCCTCTGGGCACGCCTGGAGGCCACCCGCGTCCACGCCGGACCGGAGGGCGTCCTCCTGCGCATCCTCAAACTCTCCGAGGAGGTCGGCGAGGTCGCCGAAGCGGTCATCGGTGCCACCGGGCAGAACCCGCGCAAGGGCGTGACCCACACCTGGGACGACGTACAGAGCGAACTGTGCGACGTGGCCATCACGGCCCTGGTGGCACTGCGGACGCTGACTCCGCAGGCGCAGGAGGTGTTCGAGGCCCACTTGAAGGGTGTCAGCGACCGGCCACTGGGTCCGTCGGCGTGAGGCCGCTCCCTGATCGGCGCCTGACGGCACGTCGGTCGCGCATCGCCGCACCCGCGGTGGACGGCGCTCCCGCAGGCCGCCGCGTGAGTCATCACTCGTACTGCTCCGAGGAGTTCTCCATGTTCCGCGGCCTCAGCGCCTTCCCCCTCACCCCGACCAGCGAGGACGGCATCGACGAGAACGCCTTCCGCACCCTCGTCTCCCGCCTCGCCGCCGCCGGCGTCGACTCCATCGGGGCCCTGGGCTCCACCGGCGGCTACGCCTACCTCACCCGCGAGCAGCGCGCCCGCGTGACGGCGCTCGCGGTCGGGGCCGCCGACGGTGTGCCGGTCATGGTCGGTATCGGCGCCCTGCGGACCTCGCAGGTCCTCGCCCACGCCGAGGACGCCCAGAGGGCGGGCGCGTCCGCGGTCCTGCTCGCCCCGATGACGTATCAGCCGCTCACCGACGACGAGGTGTTCGGCCTGTACGAGGACGTCACCCGCGAACTGTCCGTGCCGCTGTGCGTGTACGACAACCCCCGCACCACCCACGTCGACTTCACCGACGAACTCCACGGCCGTATCGCCGAGTTGCCGAACGTCGCCGCCGTCAAGATCCCGCCGGTGCCGGACGACCCGGCCGCGGCGGAGCAGCGCGTGACGGCACTGCGGGCACGGCTCCCCGGGACGGTGAGCATCGGCGTGAGCGGTGACTGGGCGGCGGCCGGTGGTCTGAACGCCGGTTGCGAGGCGTGGTACTCGGTGCTCGGCGGCCTGTTCCCACGAACCGCCCTCGCCCTCACCCGCGCCGCCCAGGCCGGCGACACCGAGCAGGCCACCACCCGCTCCGAACGCCTGGAACCTCTCTGGGAACTCACCCGCCGGTACGGCGGCCTGCGCGTGATGTCGGCGGCCGCCGCGCACCTGGGCCTCACCACCGAGCCCAACCTGCCGCTCCCGCTCCGCGGCCTGCCCGCCGACGCCCGAGGCCGGCTGGTCACCGTACTGGACGACCTGGACCTCGGAACGACGGCGTGACCCCTGCCCCGGGCAGGCCTCGCGACCACTGTGCGCTCGACGCGGTCCGCCAAGCGGACGGCACCGCGCCCCGCCGTGCCGACCAGACGCCGTAGAACGCGCTGACCGGCGGCGACGCCACTAGCGTGATGACGCATGAGACGCTCCCTGCCCCTGGACGCCGTGCCCCGCCTCGTCATCGCGGCGGTCGTCGGAGCGGTGGTCGGCGTGGCCGTGGCGCTGGCCACCGACGGAGCACTGGGCGCACTGGCCGCGATCGCCACGACGGAACTGTGCTTCGTCCTGGCGGGCTGGGCGGTGCTGTGGCCGATGGACGCCACCGCCACCCACCGCAATGCGCGGCGTGAGGACTTCCGTCCCGGGACCGAGGAACTCGTGGTGGTCGCGGTGGCCCTGTGCGCGCTGGCCGCCATCGTGCTGCTGCTCCTGCGCGGCAGGTCCGACCCCGGCCACGTGGCGGCGGCCATCGCCCTGTGCGGCGTCTTCACGGCCTGGGCCGCGCTGCATCTGATGTACGCCGCCCGGTACGCCTACGTGTACTACGACTCGGCGGGCGGGATCGACTTCAATTCGGACGCCCCTCCGGCGTACCGCGACTTCTTCTACTTCAGCTACAACCTCGGCATGACCTACCAGGTGTCCGACACCGATGTGTCGAGTTCGGCGATCCGGGCGATCGTGCTGCGCCACACCCTGCTGTCCTACGTCTTCGGCACCGGCATTCTCGCCACCGCCATCAATCTCGTCGTGGGCCTCGTCAGCGGCTGAGGCCTCGTCGTGGGCCTCGTCAGCGGCTGAGGCCTCGTCGTGGCCTCGTCGTGGGCCTCGTCAGCGGCTGAGGCGGCGGCCACGGGGCAGGGCCGGGCGGCGACTGCCCAGGGCCTGGTGACCGCGCGGCGTGAGCCGGTGTTTCCAACGCCGCCCGGAACAGCACGTCACCTCCCGGGCGGGTCGGCGCGGCGTGCTCATCGGCCTGGCGGCCCCGCAGCGGACCGCGTGAGCCGTCGGGAGACCGGCGTGGGAACGGCGGCTGCCCGTTCCCGGGCGGCGTCGAGCATCCGGCGGGCCTCGACGCGGCTGGCGCGGACCCGCTGCCTCGCGTCACCGTGCGCGACGTCCGCGGTCGCGGCCAAGGCCGCCGCCAACTCGGCCCGCCCCCGGCTGAGCCGGCTGCGTACGGTGCCCACCGGTATCCCGCAGGCGAGGGCGAGCTGCTCGTAGGAGGCGCCCTCCGCGGTGAGGTAGCGCAGCACCAGCGGCATGCGCAGGGCCGGGGACAGCTCCTCCATGGCCGCCCATATCCAGTCCCGCACGGCGGTGCGCTCCAGCCACTGCTCCGGGCCGGCGTCCGGTACCGGCAGGGGCACTTCCTCGACCGGCCGGACCAGGGCGGAGTGCCGCAGCACGGACCGGCTGCCGTTGCGCACGATCATCCGCAGCCAGGCGCCCACCGCCGCCGGATCGCGCACGTCCCCGATCCGCAGCAGCGCGGTGAGCGCCGCGTCCTGCAGCACGTCGTCGACGTCCGTGCCCGCCCCCAGCAGGCTCAGCGCCACCGCCCGCATCCCCGCCCGGTGCCGCTCCAGCAGCGCCCCCAGCGCGGCGACCTCCCCGGACTGGGCCGCCCGCGTCAGCACCGCGTCCTGCACACACACGGCCTCCGCGGCCTCCAGAAGCATCTCGTCCCCTTTTCCGGATCCCGGGCCATGGCGAGCGCGGCGAGGTTCCAATTTTGACAGGTGGAACGTAGAAGCTCCGTAACCAACATGTCAACACCGGAACGTGGGAGTTCGACCTGTCAGTACTGGAGGGAGAAGGGTTAAGGTGCGGGCATGAGTCTTCGTCACGCCCTCTTGGGTCTGCTTGTGTTCCGCCCCGGCAGCGGCTACGACCTGCTGAAGATGTTCAACACCTCGCTCGGCTACGTCTGGCCGGCCAAGCAGAGCCAGATCTACGGCGAGCTGACCAAGCTCGACGCCACCGGCCTGATCCAGGTCACCGACGAGGGCCCGCGGGGCCGCAAGCAGTACTCACTCACCCCCACGGGGCACGCGGAGGCGCGGCGCTGGCTGGCCGAGACGGAGGAGCACCGGCCGCAGCGCAACCCGATGCTGCTGCAGACGTTCTTCCTGGGACTCCTGCCGCGCGAGGAGGCCGTGGAGCGGCTCCTGCGGCACGCGGACACCGCCGCGAAGGAGTACGACGACCTGCTGGCGCTGCGGGATTCGGAGGAGTGGGACCGCGACGCGCTGACCGAGTGCGGCCGGCTCGTCCTGGAGCACGGGCTGCGCCAGCGCGTCCTGGAACAGGAGTGGGCCCACTGGGCGGCCGAGCAGCTCCGCGAGGGCCACGTCAAGGAGCCGGCCGACCGGCCGGAGGCACCGGACTAGAACCGGTACGGCCCTGCCGTACCGGTTCCAGGCGCGTGGGCGTCGTGAGTGAGCGGGTGAGCGGGCGGGAGGGTTCAGTGGGAGCGGTCGACGCTCCAGTGCGGCAGCAGCTCGAAGAAGGCGACCGCCTCGCTCCGCCAGCGCGGCCGCCAGCCCTCGGCCACCAGGGCGGCCTGCTCGGCGTGATCACGCATCCGCGCCCGTAGCCGGCCGGCCACCCCGCGCGCCTCGGCGATCTCCCGGATCGTGTCGATCGTCCCGGCGGTGCAGGCGGGGTCGCCGAGCGCCGTCTCCAGCACGGCCCGCTCCGACCGGGCGAGGCCGTCGAGGCCGGTGAGGCCGTCGAGGCCGGTGAGGCCGGTGAGGCCGTCGAGGCCGGTGAGACCGTCCAGGCCCTCGAGCGACGACAGCAGCGCGGCCACCACATAGCTGCGCTTCCCGTCACGGATGTCGGTCCCCGTCGGCTTGCCCATCACCTCGCCGTCCCCGAACAGGTCCAGATAGTCGTCCCGCATCTGCGCGCAGATCCCCACCAGGCGTGCGTAGCGGCGCAACTCCCGGTCGTGGCGCTCCGGTTGGGCGCCGGCGGCGAGGAGTCCCAGCCGCAGGGGGGCGAGCAGCGAGTAGCGGGCCGACTTGTAGTCCGCCACCTGGTCGATGACCTCGACGTCCGGGAGTCCGCCGGTGACATCGCGCTCCAGGTCGACGATCTGGCCGAGGAACGTCTCCGCCGCCGCCCTGGTCTGCGCCTCGATCATGGCCTGCCGTACCGGCGGCGCGGCCTCCGTGTCGAGGAGGACCCGCAGGGACAGGGCCAGCGCGAGGTCGCCCGCGAGCACGGTGAGGCCGAGCGCGGTCCTGGGGCGGCCGGGAAACCGCTCGCGGTAGGCGTAGTAGGTGGAGGGACCGCCTCGGCGGGTGGGGCTGTCGTCGATGAGGTCGTCGTGGATCAGGCCGTGGCTGTGCAGCAGTTCGAGGCTCAGGGCCGCGTGCTCCAGTCCCGGCACCGGCCCGTCCGTCACCAGTCGGGCCGCCTCGTTGAGGATGACCACACGGATCCGCTTGCCGCCGCGCAGGGACAGCTCCCTCAGCAGGTCCAGGCACTCCGGGGTGAACCTGCTGAACGAGGGGGTGTCGAGGGCACCGCCCAGGGAGTCGAAGTACTCCGCGAAGAGCTTCTCGAAGGCCTGGGTGTGGCCGGCGAGACGAGCGGTCAACTGGTCATGTCCACCGGCGGTGTCGGGCATGGCGGGGCTCCTGAGGAGGGCGTGCGGACGCGGGGTCCCATCATGCGCGACGGGATGCCGGCCGCCCCGCCGAAGGCATCGGGAGCCTAAGGAACGCGCTACGGCTGTCCGGACTGTTCACTTTCCGGGTCGGGGCCGTTGGCCGACGGCAAGTTGTCCGGACGAGTGGGACGGACACCGTTCCTGATGCGAGTACGGCCAGGTACCCGGAGAGCAGGGACCGGCCCGACACAGCTTCGCGCAGGGCTTCCGACACGGCTTCGCGCAGGGCTTTCGACAGGGAGAAATCATGAACACGCTCACGAGTGACCGACTGGCCGAACTGATCGAGGGGCTCGCGGGCCTCCCCTACGGCGGGGAGCCGGTCGACCAGCGCACCCACGCCCTCCAGGCCGCCCACCTCGCGGTGGCGGCGGGCGCCGACGACGAACTGGTGGTCGCCGCCGCGCTGCACGACATCGGCAGGGCGAAGCAGGTGCGGGCCGAGCACCCGGGCCTGCCGCACGAACTGGCGGGCGCCGAGTGGGCCCGCCGGCACCTGAGCGAACGCGCGGCCTGGATCATCGCCCAGCACGTCCCGGCCAAGCGCTACCTGGTGGCCACGGACCCCGCGTACCGGGCCCTGCTCAGCCCGGCGTCCATAGCGTCCCTCAAGGTCCAGGGCGGCCCGATGGACGAGGCGGAGACCGCCGCCTTCGCCGCCCACCCGATGGCCGAGGACGCCGTGTCCGTGCGCCGCTGGGACGACGCGGCGAAGGACCCGGACGGGCCGGTACTGGGGGTGGAGGAGCTGGTGGCGGCGTACGAGCGGTGCGTGGCGGGAGGGACCGGGGTGTCCTGACAGGGGTGCCAGGACCGGGGTGTCAGGACCGGGGTGTCAGGGCCGGGGTTTCTGACCTCGGTGTCCTGACAGGGGTCTCAGGACCGGGGTTTCCCGACCTCGGTGTCCTGACCGGGGGCGCCCTGCCCAGCCCTTCCCTCGCCTCCTCCCCCGCCTCCTCCTCGCCTCCTCCCCCGCCTCCTCCTCGCCTCGCGTCGCCCGATCGGCGTGCCTAGCATGACAAAAAGGGCGCCGCTGACTCCGGCGACGTGCACTCTCGACGGCGAAGGGCGAGAGCCGTGAGCACCTCCCACGACGAGCAGAAGCGGCTGCGGCAGGGCGCGGGGGAGCAGATCGAGCCGGAGGTGGGGCCGAGGCCGGAGGGGGAGCCGTTCTTCCACCCGTACCATCACCCGGCCGCCGGCTGGGGCGCCGCCAAGAGCGTCTCGAAGTTCCTCCTGCGGGAGCGGGCGCTCGTGGACGGCCCCCGGGCGATCATGAAGATGAACCACGAGAACGGCGGCTTCGACTGCCCCGGCTGTGCGTGGCCCGACGACACGAAGGGCCTGCGGCTCGACCTCTGCGAGAACGGGGTCAAGCACGTCACCTGGGAGATGACCCACAAGCGCGTCGGACGTGAGTTCTTCGCCGCGCACTCCGTCGCCGAACTGTCCGAGTGGAGCGATTTCGCGCTGGAGGACCAGGGCCGGCTGACCGAGCCGATGGTGTACGACGCCGAGTCGGACCACTACGTGCCGATCAGCTGGCGTGACGCCTTCAAGCTGGTCGGCGGTGCGCTGCGGGAGCTGGCCGACCCGAACCAGGCGTCGTTCTACACCTCGGGCCGGCTCGGCAACGAGGCCACCTTCCTCTACCAGCTCCTGGCCCGCGAACTGGGCACCAACAACCTGCCGGACTGCTCCAACATGTGCCACGAGGCGAGCGGTCGCGCCCTCACCGCCTCGCTCGGCACCGGCAAGGGGACCGTCGACCTCAAGGACTGGGGGGTCACGGACGCCCTGTTCATCATGGGGGTGAACGCGGCGTCGAACGCGCCCCGGATGCTGACCGCCCTGGCCGAGGCGTTCCAGCGCGGCGCGCAGATCGTGCACGTCAATCCGCTGATCGAGGCGGCGTCACGGCGCACGATCATCCCGCACGACTTCGTGGACATGGCGGCCTTCCACGCGACCCGCACCGGCACCCTCAACCTCCAGGTGCGCGTGGGCGGCGACATGGCCCTGATGCGAGGCATCGCGAAGGCGGTCCTGGACCAGTCCGCGAGCGACCCCAAGGCAGTGGACCGGGAGTTCATCGACCGCTACACCACGGGCTTCGAGGAGTACCGCAAGCTGTGCGAGGCCACGCCGTGGGAGGAGATCGAGCGCCAGTCCGGCATCAGCCGCGCCGACATCCTGCACGCCGCCCGGATCTACCGGGAGGCCGACCGTTCCATCGTCAGCTGGTGCCTGGGCGTGAGCCAGCACGAGCACGGCGTGGACACGGTACGGGAGATCGTCAATGTGCTGTTGCTGCGTGGCAACCTCGGGCGGGAGGGCGCCGGTCCCTCGCCCGTGCGCGGGCACAGCAACGTCCAGGGCAACCGCACCTGCGGCATCGACCACCGGCCCGCACCGGCTTTCCTGGACCGCCTGGCCGAGGTCTGCGGTATCACGCCGCCCCGGGAGCACGGCCTCGACACCGTCGGCACCATCGAGGCGATGCTGCGCGGTGACGTCAAGGTGTTCGTCGGCATGGGCGGCAACTTCGCCCTGGCCGCGCCCGACACCCGGGCCACGTACGAGGCCCTGCGCTCCTGCGACCTCACCGTCCAGGTCAGCACGAAACTCAACCGCAGCCACCTGGTCCACGGCCGGCAGGCCCTCATCCTCCCGTGCCTGGGCCGCACCGAGAAGGACCACCAGCGCAACGGATTCCAGAGCACCTCGGTGGAGGACTCGATGAGCATGGTGCACCTGTCGGTGGGCATGAAGAAGCCCGCCTCCTCGCACCTCCTCTCCGAGCCCGCCGTCATCGCCGGTATCGCCCGGGCGGCACTCCCCGACAGCGGCACGCCCTGGGCGTGGTACGTCGAGGACTACGACCGCGTCCGCGACACCATGGCCCAAGTCCTGGACGGCTTCGAGGACTTCAACCGCCGGGTCCGCCTCCCCCTGGGCTTCCGCATCCGCCAGCCGGCCCGCGAACTGGTCTTCCGCACCCCGTCGGCCCGCGCCGAGTTCTCCTCGGCACCCCTGCCGGACGTCGTCCCCCCGCCGGGCACCCTCGCCCTCGGCACGATGCGCTCCCACGACCAGTGGAACACCACGATCTACTCCGACAACGACCGCTACCGGGGCGTCAGGAACCTCCGCACCCTCGTCTTCATGAACCCGTCGGACATGCGCGAACGCGACATCACCGAGTTCGACCCGGTCGACATCACCAGCACGGCCAAGGACGGCACCACCCGTACCCTCAACGGCTACCTGGCCATCCCTTACGACCTCCCCCGAGGCTGCGCGGCCGGCTACATGCCGGAGATGAACGTCCTGATCGCCCTGTGCGACTACAGCGAACAGAGCGACCAGCCGCTGATGAAGCACATCAGGGCGACGATCAGCCGGGCGGCTGCTCCCTGAGATCAGCCGGGCGGCTTCTCCCTGAGATCGGCCGGGGCGGCTGCTCCCTGAGAGTTCCAGCGGGCCTGCGGCGCTCGCTCGGAGCGCGCCCGGGGGCCTTCCTCTCCGAGCGGGTCGGTGGCCCGGTGATCGTCTCCGAGCAGGTCAGTCGCGCAGGTGATCGTCGAGGAAGCCGACCAGCTGGTCGACGACCTTCCGGGTGGTCCACGGCTTGGTCATCGAGGCGGGCATCCCGACGGCCCCGTCGCCGTGACCGGCGCCCGTGACGAGGTAGCGGGTGCTGTCGACGCCCTTGGCCAGAAGCGTGTTGTTCAGCCGGAGGGTCTGGCTGGGCGAGACAAGGCGGTCCTGGTCGCCGTGGTAGATGAGGAAGGCGGGGTCGTTGGCGTCCGCGTACGTGGCCGGGTCGGCGGCCTTGACCGCGTCCGTGTAGTCGGCGACGGACTTCTTCGTGTCGGGGCCGTAGACCCATTTGGCCGTCATGTTGCCGGCGGCGACGTTCGCCTGCTCCGTCCTGTCGTCGAAGTCCGCGCCGATCCTGGAAAGGTCGGCCGGTCCGAAGTCGTCGATGACGGCCTGGACCTCGCTGCTCTGGTCGAGGTCGTCACCGACGTCGAACTTCTCGACCCCGCCGGTGGTACCGGCCATGGCGGCGAGGTAGCCGCCGGCGGAGTCACCCCACACGGCCACCTGATCGGGATCGATCCCGTACGTGTCGGCGTGGGCGCGCAGGTAGCGGATCGCGGACTTCACGTCGGCGAGGCCGTCGACGTAGTCGGCCCCGTCCGTGGTGGTGCGGTAGTGGATGCTGGCGACCACGTAGTCCTGTTCGGCGATGTAGGTCCGCCGGTTCAGCCCCTGTTCCTTCTGGGCCGTCAGGAAGCCACCGCCGGGGATGTAGACGACCAGGGGCTTCTCGCCGTCGGTCTTCGGGACGGTGATGTCCAGCTTCAGCTCGGTCTTCTTCCCGTTCGTGCGGGGGGTCGAGTACACGACGTCGTCGTGCGTCTCCACGTCGGTTTTGCCGCATTCGATCTGCGCCCCCGTGGCCGAGATCACCGTGCTGTTGGTGGTGTCGGGCTTGGCCACGGTCGAGGCCACCGGAAGCTGGCCACCGGCGCCCGCGCCACCAGCCGCACCGGAGGGCATGCCCGAGGGCATACCCGAGGGGGCTCCTGCTCCGGCTCCGGCGCCTGCACCCGGGCCCGGGCCTCCCTGCGGGGCAGGGGTGGTGGGGCAGCTGCTCGGCCGGGCGTCGGCCGTACCGGACGCCCTGGTCTCGCCGTCGGTGGAACAGGCGGTGAGAGCGAGCCCCAGCGCGGCTACTCCGACGAGTGTCCTGCCCAGCATGAACTTGGCCATGACGTTCCTCTTTCACGTACTCGGCTTCCACATGTCCGGCATCGAGACGGGCCCCGCCGTACAGGCCGCAGAAGACGGCTCACTCGGCCTCGCCAGCCGGTGGGACGGCTCTCTCAGCCTCGGTAGCCGGTGGGACGGCGATCGCGGCCCCAGCAGCCGACAGGACGGCGGCTCTCTCTGCCTCGGTAGCCGTTGGACCGGGCGTTTCCCGGCCGCCGCCGAGCATGGACGGGCCGTACGAGAGGGGTGTTCACGGATTGTTCGGGGAACGTAAGGATCGGCCGACCGGACCTCACGCGGCCGGGGCGCGGGAGCCGTGACCGCTACGCTCGGTGCACATGCCACAGGACAAGGGGCTCGTCCTGATCGTGGAGGACGAGGCGCACATCGCCGACCTGCAGCGGCTCTACCTGACCAGGGACGGGTTCGGCGTGCACGTGGAGAGCGACGGCCGCGCCGGCCTGGCGGCGGCCCGGCGGCTCCGCCCGGTGGCCATCGTGCTCGACCTCACCCTCCCCGGCCTGGACGGCGTGGAGTTCTGCCGACTGTTGCGGGACGGCGGCGACTGGACGCCGGTGGTGATGGTCACCGCACGGGACGAGGAAGCGGACCGGATCATCGGCCTGGAACTCGGTGCGGACGACTACCTGACCAAGCCGTTCTCGCCGCGCGAGCTCGTCGCCCGGATCAGGACGGTGCTGCGCCGGGCCGCGGGGCCGCCCGCCGAGCCGGTGCTGACGCTGGGCGCGCTCACCCTCGATCCGGCCCGCCGGACCGTCCACCACGAGGGCAGGCCGGTCGACCTGACCACGACCGAGTTCAACCTGCTCGCCTATCTGATGCGCCGGCCCGGCCAGGTCTTCACCCGTGCGCAACTGCTGTCCCACGTCTGGGGGTACGCCGACTACCGCGACGGCCGGGTCGTCGACGTCTACGTCTCCCAGCTGCGCGGCAAGCTCGGTGACGCCGGCCCCATCCGCACGGTTCGCGGGGTCGGCTACAGCGCCGGCCCGGCGTGAGGAACCCGGCATGCACAGGGCACCATGGCACCGGCTCAAGCTCCAGCCCCAGCCCCAGCCCCAGCCCCAGCCCCAGCCCCAGCCCCAGCTCCGGCCTCAGCCCCAGCTCCAGCCCCGGCCCCGGCCCCGGCTCCAGCCCCGGCCCCGGCCCCGGCCCCGGCCCCGGCTCCGGCTCCGGTGGCCGCTGCCCGGCTCGCTCGCCGGCGCCATCGTCCTGCTGGCGACACTGGTGGCCGCGCTCGCGGTCATGCTGACGGGGCTCGTGGCCGGACGTACGGCCCATTCGAGTGCCGAGGCCGAGGAGCGCCGCCGGCTCGCCCAGCAGGCCGCGGTCCTCAGCCGCGTCCCGGCGCTCCCCTCCCTCCTCCGCGAGGACGAGCAGCGGCTGGCCGGATCCAACGGGGTGCGGCTCGCCGTCGTCGCCCCGGACGGCAAGGTCGGCGGACCGGCCGCCCCGGCGCTCGCCGACGCCGACCGCGACCGGCTGCTGTCCGGCCGTCCCGTGTCCGCCACTGCCACGCTGAACGGCAGGAACGTCATGGTCGAAGCGCACCCGGCGCACGAGGGAGGCGCCGTCGTGCTCACCCAGCCGATGACCGACGTACGGCAGGCCGCCTCCCGTATGCAACGCAGCCTGCTGCTGCCGATGGGCACCGGACTGGTGGGCGCGGCACTGGCCGGGGCACTGCTGGCCCGCCGTATCGCCCGGCCGCTGACCTCGGCCGCGGCCGTGGCGCACCGGCTGGCCGCGGGCGAGCGCGGTCTGCACGGCCCGGTGGGCGGACCCGCGGAAGCGGTCGAACTGGGCAGCTCGCTGACCGTGCTCGACCGGGCGCTGACGCGCAGCGAGAACCGCCAGCGGGAGTTCCTGCTGTCGATCTCCCACGAGATCCGCACCCCCCTGACCGTCGTGAAGGGCTACGCGGAGGCCCTCGACGACGGCGTGGTGCCTGCCGAGGAACTGCCCGCGGTCGGACGCACCCTGCTGACCGAGACCAGGCGACTCGACGGTTTCGTCAGCGACCTGCTGCGGCTCGCCCGCCTCGAAGCGGACGACTTCCACCTCGACATCCAGCGCACCGACCTGGGCGCTCTGGTCGAGGAGGCCGCGGAAACCTGGTCGCGGCTGTGCGCACGGCACCACGTCGACTTCCGCCTGGAGCGCCCGAAGTCCCCGGTCCTCGCCGACACGGACGGCTTCCGCGTACGGCAGATCGCCGACGGACTGCTCGAGAACGCCCTGCGCGTCACCCCGGAAGGCGGACCCCTCGTCCTGGCGCTGAGCGCCGAAGGCGGCCACGCCGTCATCCAGGTCCGCGACGGCGGCCCCGGCCTGTCCGACGACGACGCCGGGGTCGCCTTCGAGCGTGGCGTGCTCCGCGACCGCTACCGGGACATCCGCCCCGTCGGCAGCGGCCTCGGCCTGGCCATCGCCCATCGCCTCACCACCCGGCTGGGCGGCACCATCACCGCTCGCGGCCAGGGGCCCGAGGGCGGCGCCTGCTTCACCGTCTCCCTGCCGGGCGGTACGGCGGGCTGACCTGGGACGGTCAGGGCGGATCAGCGCAGTCCGGCGAACAGGTCGTTCTCGGGCACGGCCGCGCCGGTGGTGTCCTGGACGCGGACGAAGGTCTCGACGCCCATCAGCTCGGTGAACTTCTCCGGGCCCATCCTGAGGAAGAAGATGTTCTCGCCCTGGCTGGCGTGCGCGGCCAGCGAGTCGAACTTCTGGCCGCCGAACCCGGTGGTGTCCACCCAGGTGGTGATCTCCTCGTCGGGGAGTCCGATCTCGGCCAGCGCGGCGGCCTCGGCGGGATCCGGCTCCGGCATCTCCTCACCGAACTCGCGCATGACCTCCCCGAACCGCTGCATCGCCGAGCGGGGCATCGTCGTCCAGTACACCTTCGACGCGGACTCGGTCATCGCCAGCGCCGCCATCGTGATGCGGTTGGCCTGGATGTGGTCGGGGTGCCCGTAGAAGCCGTTCTCGTCATAGGTGACGACCACATCGGGCTCGTAGTGCCGGATGAGCTCCGCGAGCCGTGCGGCCCCCTCCTCGACCGGCGTCTGCCAGAACGCCCCGGGGGCGTCGTTGGACGGCCAGCCCATCATCCCGGAGTCGCCGTAGCCCAGCGTCTCCAGGTGACTGATCTTCAAAATCTCGCAGCTGGCCTCCAGCTCCCGACGCCGAATCGAGGCGACGGCCGCCGGGTCATGCCCGGGATCACCCGGTTTGACACCCCCCGGCCCGTCACCGCAAGCGCCGTCGGTACAGGTCACGAGGACCGTGCGCACGCCCTCCGCGGCATACCGCGCGAGGACGCCTCCCGTACTCGTGGCCTCGTCGTCGGGATGGGCGTGCACGGCCATGAGCGTCAAGGGCCGGTCGTTCATGAAACAGTCCTCCTGCTGGGAAAATCCTCGGTCCGAGTCCACGGCGGGTACATGGTCAAGCGCCCGCCCCCTAATGAAAGACGACCGAGCACACCGATTTTCATCGCCCTCGCGACACCGCTTCCTCGACCGCTGCAACAGCGCAGGCCGAACAGACTGTTCCCGCCGCACACCGGCAGGTTCCCCGGCCACCCCTTCCAACGCCCGTCACGGAAGGCCGGAGCACCAGGCACCCGACCCCCGCACCCCGCACCGGTCTCGGCCCCGTGCCTGCGCCACCGCACCGCACCACACCACCGCATCACCGCGAAATACGACACAGTGGTGCCCATACGGGATCACCAGGTGTGAGCCACGTCCACCACGAGATGGTTGGCCGTCTGGAAGACCCGGAACGGCAGTCGGGCGCGGACGCCCAGTCCGGCCTGGGTGTAGCCCTCGGAGCCACCTGTGACTTTGAACTCCCGGAAGGTCCGGTACCCGGCGACATCGACGGCGGGAAGCGGCGGGTAGGGCTGTCCGGTCGCCGGGTCGTAGCGCGGGGCGAACAGCGAGATCTCCAGAATGGCTCCGCCCTTGATCGGAACCACGACGTCGGACGGGTCCTGGTGCAGCACGTCGACGTAGCGAACCGTGTACCCGATCGGGTCGGCCCCCGTCCCCTGGGCATCGAAGACCAGCCGGTCGAAGCACTCGTGCTGTCCGGCCCGCACGTCGGCCAGGCGCCGAGAGGCACCAGAGTCACCGCTCTTCTCCAGACTCCCCCACGTCACGGAGCAGTCCACGGCGGCCGTCGGCGCCGCCACCGCCGGAACCGTCCCGGCCAGCAGACCGCCGCCCGCCAGCATCATCGCGGCCAGTGCAGTACCTATCCGTCGCATGACTACCCCCGGTAGCTCGCGCAGGTGTGTGTCTTTTCAGACCGGCGGCGTTCCGGAAGGTTGTGCGCAGTGGAGCAGCCCATTGCGACGCAGAGGCCCGTCCGGCACCAGGCGCCCCGTGAGACCTCAGCGCTCTCCGCGCGCGCCGCCGCCTCCGGTTGGGCCGACCCGGTGCCGGCGGTTCCGACCGCACCGCACCACGACTTTCCCTACGGCTTACGCGCAAGCCCACCGTGCTCGGCGACGACCTCCGGGACGCCCGCCCCGGGCTCCGGACGCCACTCCGTCACCGAGACGACACCGGGCTCGACGAGCTCCAGACCGTCGAAGTACGCGGTGATCTCGTCGATGGAGCGCAGGTTGTACGGAACGGCGCCGCTCTTGTTGTAGGCGTCCTGGGCCTGCTCGAACACGGGGTCGACGCCACGGGACCCGTCGTTGATGGAGAGATAACTGCCCGAGGGCAGAGCGCCCATCAGCCGGGTGACAATGGAACGGGCCTGGTCGAGGTCGGCGACGTGCCCCAGGATGTTGCTGAGGATGAGCGCGGTGGGACGCCCGAAGTCCAGCGTCTCGGCGGCGACTTCGAGAATGCGATCCGGCTCCGTCACGTTGGCGTCGATGTAGGCGGTCGCACCCTCCTCGGTGGAGGTCAGCAGGGCGCGGGCGTGGGCGAGCACCAACGGATCGTTGTCGACGTAGACGATCCGCGCCTCGGGAGCGAGCCCCTGGGCGACCTCGTGGGTGTTCTGCGCGGTCGGAAGCCCGGTACCGACATCCAGGAACTGCCGGATACCCGCCTCGGAGACGAGATACGCGATGTTCCGCCGCAGAAAACCCCGACTGCTGCGAGCGATGGTGACAATCCCGGGAAACACCTCGGTATACGCGTCACCGGCCAGCTCGTCGACGGGGTAGTTGTCCTTGCCGCCGAGCCAGTAGTTCCAGATCCGGGCGGAATGCGGCACCGACGTATCGATCTTCTGCTGCTCAGCCGGCTCGGGCGCCGTCACAGGATCACTCATGAGTCGTGTACGTCCTTCTACTGGTGCGGGGACCATTCGCGGCACATCCTACGATCGAACTCCCTCTCAATGATTGCTAGTTCACGCCCGCACGGCAGAGCCGCGCGTCAGCCCTGGGCGTACACTCCGGCCGCCCGTAACAACCGGATCGCCGCGACTCGCTGGTGGCGCGGACGGTCAGCCGGTGACTGGACGAGGGCGTTTTCCCTCGCCGACGAAAGACGCGACGACTACGCACAGGAACTCCGGAATGCGGCGCGGCTCGACATCCCACATCGCCGTCTTCGGGTCGTAGAGTTCCCGATCACGCCCTACGTGCAGTGGGAGTTTTTCGTGCTTCGAGTGCGCGTGGACCTGGGCGACGACATCAAGGTGCTCGACGCCCGCAAGATCTCGGACATCGAGAAGGACCGCCCCGTTCCGGAGGTGGTGATCCTCGGGGACGTGGTCATGTACGAGGTGGTCTACGACGATGACGGTAACGCGGCAGGCGCCAACCGCTTCTCCGAGCGATCACTGATCCGGGAGACGTCTCTCGGATTCGACACGCTCTACGAGCGCGGTGAGTGTTTCTACGACTTCTTCGACCGGGACATCGCCCCGCTTGCCCCGCCCCAGGAGTCCGGCACTCAGACGGGTTCTCTCGGTTCGCACTGACATGCAGAGCGGGAGAGTCTGAAGCGAGGCAGGGGTGCGCGGCCCCCCCACACACACGCTCGAACCGTCCAGAGCGAGGTTCACAGCATCCGCGACTCGTACCAGAATCACGTACCAGTGCGGTACCGTTTTCGAGTACCATCAGGAAAGAGGTACCGCCAGATGACCATAAGCGCCAGCGAGGCCCGCAAGGACCTCTTCCCCCTCATCAAGCGCGTCAACGACGACCACACCCCCGTGCGTATCAGCTCCAAGAGCGGCGACGCGGTTCTGATGTCCGCCGAGGACTACGACTCCTGGCAGGAGACCGTCTACCTGCTGCGCTCTCCGGCCAACGCGCGCAGCCTCATGGAAGCCGTCGCACGGGACAGGGCCGGCGAGGTCGTGGTCACCAGGACCATGGCCGAGCTGGAAGAGCTGGCGGGTGACGGGTGAGGAGCGTCCACTTCGACCCGGCCGCGTGGGAGGACTTCCTGTTCTGGCTCGGCTCGGACCGCGCCATGGCCCGCAGGATCACCCGGCTGATCGGCGAGATCCAGCGCACTCCCTTCACCGGCATCGGCAAGCCGGAACCCCTGAAGGGTGACCTGTCGGGCTACTGGTCACGCCGGATCGACGACGAGCACCGGCTCGTGTACCGGGTGGACGAGAAGGAAGTGAAGATCCTCAAGGCCCGCTACCACTACTGAGGCCACCACTCAGCTCCGCGGCGGACACCCCTGCCAGGCCATTCGCCGGGCGGGGTGCGGAGCACGCCGTCACACTAGCCGCCTGACGAACGCCGCTGCCGCAAAGGAACGCGCTCATGACCCCGCTCACCGGCACACCGGCGGGCCGCTCATCCCCATGCCGGACAGGAACCCCGCCGCTGCCCGTGTCGCCGTCGCCCGACGCCGACCCGGACAGCGAGGGCTGACAGGCTCGCACCGCACCGCGCCCTCCCATAGGCATAGGTGAGCGCTAGGAGGAGTGAGGCTTCTCCGGCTCGTCGGCGGTGTCATCCGCGCCGTGGTGTTCAGCGTGCGCTGTCGCGAAAGACCCCTGGTCTTCCACGACTTCCACGACCTCGCCGTCCACGACTTCCCCGTCCCACGCCCGGTGCGACGGATCCGCCAGTGGCAGGCTGGAGAGGTGCTTCTTGAGCCTCTTGGCCATCGGAAGGTAGGTCGCGAAAGTGAGTCCGCCGGAGACAGCGGCCCCTACGAGAGGGATGGCCTTGGAGACGGTCTTCGCAAACGACTGCTTCGTCATCTGGACGCCGAGGTATGCCGCGACCTTTTTCACTATTGGGTAGACGACACCCTGGGTCAGCGCCCTCTGGGGCAGCTTCTTGGCGACCTCCTTCGACATCATCCCGGCGACCTTCCCCACGGCCGCGTTCGCCGACTGGGTACCGAACATCACGCCGAAGAACAGCGTGAGCACTCCCATGGTCGCGTCATCGAGGTCGTCGCCGTCCTCGGAGAACAGATCGGGCCAGCTGTAGAGGTAGGCGAGCTTCTGCGCGATACGCACCATGTGGCCGAAGTACTGGGCCATGTCCGCGGGCACAGTGGCGGGAAGGGCGAGGACGCCGGGTATTCCGGCGGCGGCGGAGAGGGCACTGACCTTGGCGGTTTCATAGCGGATGGAGTCGTTGGCCGCCTTGTCGAGAACCTCGACGCTGATGCCCGCCGCGGCCGGGGTCTCCTCTATCGCTCTTCGGATGTCGTCCTCGGAGCAGTGGCGAGCCAACGCGCTTCGGAGGTACGCCTCTCTGTGAACACGCACACCAGGGAGCTTCGCTGCCGCCAACAGCACCGCGGAGAAACGCGACTCGGGGTTCTCGACCTCTTTACCCTGTTTCATGGCAGGAACCTACAGTGGGTCCGCACCACAAGGGCCCTACTGTTCAGCTCTGTTGAGACCTCGTTATGTGAGTGGCGGTGGACTACACGCTGACGCCGATCACGATGTCGATCGGGTCCGCGACGGGACTTGTCGGGAGGATAAATCGCTGGTCAGGATAGAGGTGTGTCTGCGTCGGCCAGTCGGACTACCAACTCCCCGGCTGGGCCGCTCTCGCAGCCCGTCCTACTTGCGGGCTGCGGCCTCGTACCGGTCGACCTGGTCACGCAAAAGCTTGGTGGCCGTGTCGGCTGCCGCGTCCGCGAGGCCGCCGGTGCCAACGTTGACCAGCGTGGGCCCGTCGAGGGTGAACTGCTGGAGCAGCGTGGCGCCCTCGCTGTCGATGCGTACGCCAAGGGACCGGTCACCAAGCTTGTCCACGCTCATCGGCGAGTACTTCAGCACCGACCCCTGGTAGGTCTCCTGGTGACATGACTCGAGCGCCTTTTCCATTGCGGTGAACGACTCGGCAGCATCGCTCGCGCTCGCGTACTGCCGAATGCCCACAGTTGCAACCGTGGCGGTCAGCCCTCCGCCCTTTTGGAAGGTGCGAGAGACCTGAATCTGCGCCTTATGCGGCTGACGGTAGTCACAGAACGTCTTGTCGCCTGAGCCGGAGTCGCCATCGATGGACCAGCCGGCAGGCATTTGCGACAACGACAGCAGAGCTGATGTGAGCTGGGTCTTTGTGAGGAGCGCTGCCTGTGGAGTCAGAGAGGGGGATGCGGGGCTGGACGCGGCAGAGTTGGAGTTGTGGGACGCGACAGGCTTTGCAGCCGTGGGGGTGGCGGTGTCGCTGCAGGCAACGAGCGCCACGGACAGGGCAGCCGCGCCAAGCGCGCCGAAGCATTTCCGGTGAAGCACGAAGATCGTTCCCCCGAGAGCAATGACGAAACAGCGAAGAGCATGGATCTTATGTGAAGCTTATGCGCTCTTGAAAGCTGTACTACATCGGGGTGAGCCCTGACAGACGGGGCGGCCGGGTCTCAGCAGGTTGAGCACACCGCCGTGCCGGTTGCGGAGAGTAGCTGGCGGAGGGCGTGGAAAGGCGGGCGAGCCTCCCCGTAGGGCATGGGCCACCACACGATCACAAAGACGCCCGCCGCACTGTCTCCGATCTGACGCCCGTTCGGACGACAGGCAGGGCCCCTGGGCAAGCGCCCACGCCTGCCGAGGGCCCTACCTCTGTCAGAGTGCCGCGAACTCGATGAACGCGGTCCACGCCGTGGCGTCTACGGCCAGGGCGGCGCGGGTTGTGTCCTTTGAGTCGCGGACGTGGACTGTGCCGGGGAGAGTGGCTACCTCAAGGCATTCGCCGCCCGACCCCGTGCTGTAACTGCTCTTGAACCAGGCCGTCTCATGTACCTGCTTTATGAGCTGTTCGGCGTTCATCTCTCTCCAAGCAACTTCTCGACGAGGGCCAGCGACTCGCGCGGAGTGAGCGCCTGGGCCCGAAGGATGCCGTACTGCTCCTCGATCTCCCGAACCTGCCTCCGCTCGGTGTAGAGGCGACTGTCCTTGTACGCCTCCACGTAGGCGATCCTCTGCCCTTCGTGCGTCTCGATCAAGGTGAATGGTCCTTCCAACCCAGCATGTTCGTCCCGCTCGATCGGCATCACCTGGATCTCCACGTTGCGCCGGTGCCCGTGCAGCAGAATCTGCTCCAACTGGCCTCGCATCACGGCCCATCCGCCCAGCGGTCGCCGCAGAACGAACTCCTCGATGACAAAGCTGATGGTGGGCATCGGGGCCCGGGAGAAGATCTCCTGTCGTGCCAGGCGAGCCACGACCCGCTGGTTGATGGTCTCCTCGTCAAGCAGCGGCCGCCACATGGAGAACACCGCTCGTGCGTAATCTTCCGTCTGCAACAGCCCTGGGACCGCCTTCGTTGCGTACACGTGCAGGGCTGCTGCCTTGGCCTCCAACCGCGCCGCATCCCGAAAGAACGCCGGATACTGAGCCCGAGCCACCTCCTCTTTGCTCGCGCTCAACACCCCACCGGCATCCAGCACCTCATCCGCCTGATCGATGAACTTCGGCGGCGGAATACGTCTCCCCTGCTCGAACGACGCGATTGTGGAGGCCGAGTACCCGGTCAGCGAACCGAGCTTCGCGCGATCAATCCCCGCCCGTTCCCGGAACAGCTTCAGCTGCCGCCCGAAGACGCACAGCACGCCCGCGCCGAACTCGTGCTCCGACTGCTGAACCTCGTCGTCCACGCCGCAGCTCCTCCCGTACGACCATCACGGTCAGCGGACTCCGCCCGGCCAACGCACGGCCCGGAAACCGGTCACGCCCGACACCACGTACAAGCGCACCGCCCAGGTGTACAGCCCGTACCGGTCAGCGCGTCACTCCTGTTCAACGCTACCCACAGTCCCCGACCGTTGACGGCATGAAGTCAGCAACTCCCCCGAACGGTCATATGCCACAGCACCCCGCCCGCGACCGCGCGTTCACCATGCGCTTCACTTCAACCCCACGCGGTGCTCGCCTGGCCCGCCGACTCGTCTCGCACCGCCTCAACGACTGGGGCCACCCCTACACGACCCCGGTCAACGAGACACTCACCCTCATCACGGCCGAACTCACCGCCAACGCCGTACGCCACGGACACATCCCCGGCCGGGACTTCCACGTCCAACTCACCTTGGCCGAGGACACCTTCCGTATCGAGGTGACCGACACCCGCGCCGAGAAACAGCCCTCGCCCACTCCCCCGACCCCCGGCTCCCTGTCCGAGTCCGGCCGCGGCCTTCACCTCGTCGCCGCGCTCGCCGACGACTGGGGAGTCACCCCTCGCCCGGCCGCCCCCGGCAAGACCGTATGGGCAGAGCTGCGCGTACCGGCCGGAGGCCACCCGCACACGCACCCAGCGGCCCCTCGTCTGGCAGACTCGGTATCCGCGTACAGGCACAACACCGAGTCGATTACGGCTACTTCTTCACGGCTGCGCGACGGCCTCGGGTTGCGGCCTGGGGACGCCAGCCACGGAGGTCGTCGTCGGTGAGTCCGTGCTCGCCCTGCTTCTGCTGGCGATACCCGGCGAAGAAGTCCGCCGGGGAGCCGCTGCAGAGCATGTCGAACTCGTTGTGCCATTGGGACAGCCACGGTTGGAGTTCCAGCAGGCCGGCGAGGAACGGCGTGATCTCCTCAGTGGACAGCGCGGTGTTGGTGAAGTATGTACCGCCGCGAAGCGACAGAGCATGGTTGATGAGTTCTCCCAAGCCCGCCACGGGGCAGTCCTCGTCGCGCAGATCGTGGCAGGCGGCGTCGGCAAGTACATCGCCTACTCACCGAAGAAGGCGTCGACCAGCGGATCATTGAGATCCTGGCGCGCAAGAACCAACTCTTCGCGGAGTTTGCCCGCGTCTCCGAAACCGCCGACAGCGCCCCGGAAGCGTTCGACATCACGGACGCCGAGCTGGCACGGGAGATCGTGGCGGCCGAGCGCGAGCGCCTACTCACGGGCGGCTGACGGACGCGAGACACGGAGCCGACTACAGTCGGCCCATCCGGGCGCCCTCAAGGTTGGAAAGGGCCTCCGACGCAGACCAGAGGCCCTTTTCAAGGAAAAGCCGCAGGCAGCGGCAGACGAGTCGGGCTATACGCCGGGTTCTGTACCCCGGTCCCTCGCGGGTGCCGGGGTGACGGCCATCCATCTAGGGCCGGTGTTGCCACCGGCCTCGTGCGGTCTACCCGGGGGCTCGGGCGGGCAGCCCTCGAACGTCCCCGCAGAAGCACCGGGGTGCTTCCTTTTGACCTTGCTCCGGGTGGGGTTTACCTAGCTGCCCAGGTCGCCCTGGGCACTGGTGGTCTCTTACACCACCGTTTCACCCTTACCGAGGACCGAGGTCCCCGGCGGTTTGCTTTCTGTGGCACTGTCCCGCGAGTCGCCTCGGGTGGCCGTTAGCCACCACCCTGCCCTGTGGAGCCCGGACGTTCCTCGGGAAGCCCCCTGAAGGGACTCCACGCGGCCGTCCGCCCGGCTCGTCTGCCGTGTGGACCATGCTACCGGGCGCCGGCTTCGTCTCGTTCCGGCCGGGGGTCCGGGGCCGGTCCGCGGCGGAGCCACTGTCGGGCGGGGCGGCCCGGCACCGGGTCGGCCGACCCCTTCGGTACCGAGGCGTCCAGCACCGGGGCTGCCGGCTCCCTCGGTGCCGAGGCGTCCAGCACCGGGGCTGCCGGCTCCCTCGGTGCCGAGGCGTCCAGCACCGGGGCTGCCGGCTCCCTCGGTGCCGAGGCCCCCACCACCGGGGCTGCCTGCCCCCTCGGTGCCGAGGCCATCGTCGCCAGTACCGACCCTGCCAGGATCAGCGCGAAGGAGACCGCGATCGTCGCGGTGAAGGTCTCGTTCAGGAACAACGCGCCCGCCGCCACCGCCACCGCCGGGTTGACGTACGTGATCACCGTCGAGCGGGTCGGGCCTATCTCCTTGATGAGTTCCAGGAAGGCCACGAAGGCGACCGCCGTGCAGAGGACACCCAGGGCCAGGAGGGAGAGGAGGGCGCCCGAGGAGGGCATCGAGGTGGGCCAGGTGGCTGCTGCCGCGGGGGCGTAGACGATCGTGGCCAGGGTCAGGCAGGGGGCTATGAGCTGCAGGGTCGGGACGTCCTTCAGGCGGCGGGCCGCTATCAGGGGGGCCGTCGCGTAGCCGATCACCGTGAGCAGGACCTCGCCGAGGGAGCGGGCGTCGCCGCCGGTCAGGTGGGGGACGGTCAGGACGCCCACGCCGGCCAGGCCGATCAGGAGGCCCGCGATCCGGCGTGCGCCCAGGTGTTCCGTGTCGCCGAAGTAGCGCGCCGCGACCACGCCCACGATCGGTACGCCCGCGATCAGCAGGCCCGCCGTCGAGCTGGACAGGTGGCGTTCGGCGTCCGTGAGCGTGAACCAGGGGCCCATGATCTCTATACAGGCGAAGGCCAGCATCGGGCGCCAGTGGGTGCGGATGGTCAGCCACAGGCCGCCCTGGCGGATCGCCAGGGGGAGGAGGAGCAGGGCGCCCACGGCACAACGCGCGAACACCACCGTCGACGGGGACACCTCGTCCACCGCCACCTTGATCATCAGATAGGGGACGCCCCAGATCACTCCCATGAGGGAGAACAGGAACCAGCCTCGTGCAGTCATGTACAGAGCATCGGCGTCAGGGCCGTCCCGCGTCTTGAACGCTGTTGCGGTACGCCGCCGGGGTCACGCCCAGTACTCGGCGGAACCAGCGGGTGAGGTGCGCCTGGTCGGCGAAGCCCACCAGGGTCGCCACCTCCGCCGGGCGCAGGCCCGAGTCCAGGAGGGCGCGGGCCCGGGTCACCCGGTACTGGGCCAGCCAGGCGTACGGCGGGACGCCCATCGTCGTACGGAAGGCCCTGAGGAGCTGGTAGCGGGACAGGCCCAGGTCGGCGGCCAGGTCGGAGAGTGAGGGTGGGGCGGTGAGTTCGTCGGCGAGTCTGTCCCGGACGAGGAGGGATATCCCCTGCGCCCCGGGGACGTGGTCCTCTGCCGGGCGGGCCGTGGAGTGGCGGCGGGACAGAGCCGTCAGCAGCCAGGGGAGGCGGGATTCCGCTTCCAGTGGGTCGGGGCAGGTGGCCAGGTCGGTGTGGGCCTGGCGGAGGGCCGCGGCCAGGTCCGGGTCGTCCAGCACCGGCTCGCGGAAGTGCGGTGTGCCGGAGCCCAGGGTGCCCTCCGCCAGCAGGGACGACTCCGCGTACAGGGCGCGGTAGGCGTAGCCCTCGGTCGGGGTGGCCGGGCCGCCGGTGTGCATCTCACCGGGGGCCAGTACGACGATCGCGCCGGGGCCGTTGCGGATGTGGCCGCCCCGGTAGTCGATGATCTCGGAGCCGCCCACGCACACCCCGATCGTGAACTCCGCGTGCGCGTGCGGGGCGTAGATGTGGCGTTCGAACTGCGCCGTCAGCAGGTCGAGGGCCGGACCGCAGCGGCCCAGCCTTGCCCTTGTCCACCGTGCTTGTTCCGCCACCTTCGGTACCCCCTAGACCTCACAGCTGCAACGCGCTCAGGTGCCGGTTTCATGCCCCGTCCGCTGCGTCCGCTCCGTCCGCTCCATCCGCTCCATCCGCTCCATCCGCTCCAGCGCGTCGAACGCCGCCCCCATCCGCTCCCGGTGGTCCCGGGCGATCTCCGGGAACGGCTCGCCCGCCAGCTGGCGCCGCACGGAGGTGACGCAGACCGAGCGGTACGCGGCGACGGTCACGGCCGCCAGCAGCTCCGGGTCGGCCTGTCCGGCCTCGGCGAGCGCTCCGGCCAGCGCCCGCTCCACCTCCTCGGCCCCCTCGCGGGCGCGCGCCAGCAGCGCCGGCGAGGCGGCCACGACCGGCCAGAAGCCCTCGAAGCCCTCCCCCACGCCGCCCAGCGGGTGCCCCGCGTCGATGAAGCGGAAGGCCAGGTGGCGCAGGGCCGTGAGCGGGGGTTCGCCGGGGGTGCGGTCCCGTACCGCCCCGGAGAAGGCCTGGACGGCCTCCGGGATGCGGTCGAGGAACAGGTCCTCCTTGCGCGGGAAGTAGTTGAAGACGGTCATCGCCGAGACGCCCGCCGCCCGCGCGACCTCGGCGACGGTCACCTGGTCGAAGCCGTGTTCCCGGAACATCACCGTGGCGACGTTCGAGATCCGCTGCCGCGTCTGCCGCTTCTTGCGCTCCCGCAGGGACTCCCCTGGCCTGTTCTCATCGATCACAGGGAAATTGTAGCCGAGAAAAATGTAGCCGCTCGAAAGTTTTAGTGACTACAGTGAAGCCATGACTGCGACGACGACAGAACGCAAGAACATGGATGAACTGAACGAATACGACGTGGTGGTGGCCGGCGGCGGTCCCGTCGGCCTCTTTCTCGCCGGGGAGCTGCGGCTCGGTGGGGCGCGGGTGCTGGTCGTGGAGCGGCTGGCCGAGGTGGACGTGACCATCAAGGCGGGCGGCATCAACACGGCCGGCGCGGTGGCCCTCTACCGGCGGGGCATGCTGCCCGAGCTCGCGGAGGCCTGGGAGAAGAACCGCTGGCGGTTGCAGGCCTTCCTCGGGGACCGTGGTGCCGACGCGCCCCGCACTCCCCCGAAGTTCGCCGGGCACTTCGCCGGGATCATGATGCGCGGTGACCTGTTCGACGGTTCCGACCCGGCGTTCGCCGACATCGGCCCCGCCGACCGGGTCGGCCTCGGTGTTCCGCAGGCCGAACTGGAGCGGATCCTGGCGGCCCGCGCCGAGCGGCTCGGCGTCGAGGTCCGCCGGGGCGTGGAGCTGACCGGCTTCGACGCCGATGACGGCGGCGTGGTCGTACACCTCGGAAGCGAAGACGTCCGGGCCGGCTGGCTCGTCGGGTGCGACGGCGGGCGGAGCACCGTCCGCAAGCGCGCCGGGATCGACTTCCCCGGGAGCGAGCCGGAGATCACCGGGTATCAGGCGGTCGTCGAGATGAGCGGCGGTGAGCGGCTGGGGAAGGGGTGGAACACCACGGACGTCGGGACGTACGTCAACGGGCCGTTCCCCGGCCGGATCCTCACCGTCGAGTTCGACGGGCCGCCCGCGGACCGCTCCGCGCCCATCACCGGCGAGGAGCTCCAGGCCGCCCTGCGCCGGGTGTCGGGGGTGCCCGAGGTGACCATCCACGAGGTGCACTCCTCGACGCGGTTCACCGACAACGCCCGGCAGGCGAGCACCTACCGCAAGGGCCGGGTGCTGCTCGCGGGGGACGCGGCGCACGTGCACTCGCCGTTCGGCGGACAGGGGCTCAACCTCGGGCTCGGCGACGCCATGAACCTCGGCTGGAAGCTCGCCGCCGTGGCGCGAGGGCGGGCCCCGGAGTCCCTGCTCGACAGCTACACCGGCGAACGGCATCCGGTCGGTGCCTGGGTGCTGGACTGGACCCGCGCCCAGATCGCCGTCATGCGGCCCGACCGGCACGCCCGCGCCCTGCGCCGGGTGGTCACCGATCTCGCGCTGACACGGGACGGGACGACGTACCTCGTCAAGCAGATCTCCGGTGTCTGGCAGCGGTACGACCTGCCCGGCGAGCACCCGCTGACCGGGCAGAGCGCCCCTGACCTGGAGTTCTCCGACGGCACCCGGCTCGGCGACCGGCTGCACGACGGCCGGGCGGTCCTCTTCGACCTCGCCGACGACCCGAAGCTGCGCGCCCGGGCGGGGGGGTACGGCGACCGGGTGGACGTCGTCACCGCGGTCTGCCCGGGGCGGCCGGAGCTGACCGGCCTCCTCGTGCGGCCCGACGGGTTCGTGGCCTGGGCCGCGGACGGGGCGGACGGGAACGATCAGGGAGACGGCCTCGACGACACCTTGGTCCGCTGGTTCGTCACCGCCTGAGCCGCGCCTGACCCTGCTGGGCCGCCGCCGCGAGGTGAGCGTCGTGCGGTTCCACGCCGACGACGCCACCGGTCTCGTACGGCAGCTCACGACGGCACGGCGGCTCACGCGGGCGCGAACCGCACCTTCGTCGTCCCCGGATCGGCCTGGGTCAGCCGCACCGGCAACCGCTCGCCCAGCGGAAGAGGCGCGCCGGCCTCGATCCGGCCTATGACGGCGGGCTGCTGCAACAGCACCTTCCCCACGTTCGGCTGACGCGGCTCGACCTCCACCACGCAGCCGTCGAAGACCTCCCCGACCCGGTCCTTGAGCAGGGCCGCCTCGACGATGTCGACGCACTCCCGCTCCACCGTGCCCGCGCGTCGCGCACCCTCGGCCATCTCCTTGGGGAGCAGGTCGAGCGCCATCAGCACCCAGTCGGGCGGGGCCTCGCCTGCCGCCGCCGCCAGGCACAGCTCCGAGGCGTAGCGGTCGGCCAGGCGGCGCAGCGGCGCGGTGCAGTGCGCGTAGGGGGCGGCGACGGCCGCGTGGGTGCTGGCCGCGGGCAGGACGCCGTCCCGGAAGACCGTGTAGCCGGCCCCGCGCAGCAGCGTGGTGCACTCCTGGAGGAAGGCCGCGTGGCGTGGGCGGCGCGGGTTCAGGGAGCGGATCAGCGCGGCGTACGAGACATGGTGCGGCCAGTCGATGTGCAGGGCGGTGGCGGTGCGCCGCAGCCGCGCGACGGCGCCGTCGGGGGCGGTGGGCAGGGTGCGCAGGACGCCGGTGCCGTGGGCCAGCATCAGATCGGCGGCGGCCATGCCGGTGAGCAGGGAGATCTGGGCGTTCCAGGACTCGGCGGGGAGCGGGGCGCGGTAGCTGAGCCGGTAGGTGTGGTCGTACTCGACGATCTCCTGCTCGGGCACGTTGAGCGAGATGCCGCCGCGCTCCACCTCGAGGCGTTCGCGCGCCTCGCCGATCTCCTTGAGCAGGGCGAGGGGCTCCTCGGCGGTCCCCTCGTCGAGGTGCTGCTGCACGCCCGCGTAGTCCAGCTTGGCCCGGCTGCGGACGAGGGAGCGGCGGACGTCGGCGGTCAGGGTCCGTCCCTCCCCGTCCAGGTCGATGGTCCACAGGACGGCCGGGCAGGCCTGGCCGGGGAGCAGGCTGGCCGCGCCCTCGCTGATTACGGCGGGGTGCAGCGGGACCCGCTCGTCCGGGAAGTAGAGCGTGTTCACCCGGTGGTGTGCCTCGGAGTCCAGGTCGCCGCCGGGTACGACGAAGGCGGCGACGTCGGCGATGGCGTACCGGACGCGGTAGCCGCCGCGGCGCCGGGAGAGGTGCATCGCCTGGTCGAGGTCCTGGGCGGTGGGCGGGTCGATCGTGAGGAAGGGGATGTCGGTCGCGTCGTGGGCGGGCACGGCCGGGTACCTGGCGGCGCTCTCGGCCTCCGCGAGCACCTCAGGCCGGAAGCCGTCCGGGATGCCGAGGCCGTCCCGGAGCACGGCGAGCGCGGCCCGCAGGGGCGCCTCGGGGGCACCCTCGACGCGTATGTGGCGGCTGGGCATACGACGAGCGTAGTCACATCGTGCCGGTCCGGCGCTCTACGCTGGCGCGAAGCGTCAAACGAAGAAGCTGATGGTGAAGAGGAGTACGTGTGCTGGTCCTGCTGCCGCCCTCGGAGGGCAAGGCGTCCTCGGGCCGTGGTGCCCCGCTGGAGCCCCGGTCGCTGTCCCTGCCGGGGCTCGCGGACGCCCGCGAGGCCGTGCTCGCCGAACTGGTCGACCTGTGCGCCGGTGACGAGGAGAAGGCGCGCGAGGTCCTCGGACTGAGCGAGGGACTGCGCGGCGAGGTCGCCAAGAACGTGGAGCTGCGGACGGCGGGCGCACGGCCGGCCGGGGAGATCTACACGGGGGTGCTGTACGACGCCCTCGGCCTGGCCTCCCTGGACACGGCGGCGAAGCGGCGGGCGGCGCGGTCGCTGCTGGTGTTCTCGGGGCTGTGGGGCGCGGTCCGGGTGACGGACCGGATCCCCTCCTACCGCTGCTCGATGGGGGTGAGGCTGCCGGGGCTCGGGGCGCTGGGGGCGCACTGGCGGAAGCCGATGGCCGAGGCGCTGCCGGAGGCGGCCGGGACGGGGCTGGTGCTGGACCTGCGGTCGGCGGCGTACGCGGCGGCGTGGAAGCCGAAGGGGGAGCTGGCCTCGCGGACGGCGACCGTGCGGGTGCTGCACGCGCCGACGCGGAAGGTGGTGAGCCACTTCAACAAGGCGACGAAGGGGCGGATCGTACGGAGTCTGCTGACCGCCGGGATCGCGCCGCGCGGTCCGGGTGAGCTGGTGGAGGCGTTGCGGGACCTGGGGTACGAGGTGGAGGCCGCGGCGCCGGGGAAAGCGGGGCAGGCCTGGGCGCTGGATATGCTGGTGGACGAAATCCACTAGGAGACACCCCCACACCACCACATCATCACATCACCACACCATCATCTATTGCAGCATGCGCAACGGACTTTGCGCGGTGCGCATCGCCCCGGCAGGATGTCGGCCATGCCCACCTCCGTGCTGGACCTCGCCCCCGTCGTCCCCGTCGTCGTGATCGAGGACGCCGGCGATGCCGTACCGCTCGCGCGGGCGCTGGTCGCCGGGGGGCTGCCCGCGATCGAGGTGACCCTGCGGACCCCGGCGGCGCTGGACGCGATCCGGGCGATCGCCGCCGCGGTGCCGGACGCGGTGGTCGGGGCGGGGACCGTGCTGACGCCCGCCCAGGTCACGGAGTGTGTGGCGGCCGGGGCACGCTTTCTCGTGAGCCCGGGGTGGACGGACGGGCTGCTGGGGGCGATGGCCGCGTCCGGGGTGCCGTTCCTGCCGGGTGTGTCGACCGCCTCGGAGGTGGTGACGCTGCTCGAGCGCGGCGTGCGGGAGATGAAGTTCTTCCCGGCGCAGGCCGCCGGCGGCACGGCCTACCTGAAGTCCCTCGCCGGTCCGCTCCCACAGGCCCGCTTCTGCCCGACCGGAGGGATCGGCGCGGAGAACGCCCCGGAATACCTCGCCCTGCCCAACGTCGGCTGCGTGGGCGGCACTTGGATGCTCCCGGCGGACGCCGTGGCCGCCCGGGACTGGACCCGCGTCGAGTCGCTGGCGCGGGCCGCGGCGGGCCTCAGGGACGCAGGTGGGACGTGTCGTTGAAGAGCCGCACGCTCGCGTTGCCGTCCGCGTAGTACGCCACCGCCGACAGCGAGGCCGCCGACAGTTCCATGCGGAACAGGGACTTGGCCGGGGCACCGAGGGCGAGCCGCACGAACGTCTTGATCGGCGTGACGTGGGTGACCAGCAGGACCGTGCGGCCCGCGTAGGCCGCGACCAGCTTGTCCCGGGTGGCCGCGATGCGGGTCGCCGTCTCGGCGAAGCTCTCGCCGCCGCCGGTGGGGTGGGCCTCCGGGTCGGCGAGCCAGGCGTTCAGGTCGTCCGGGTAGCGCTCGCGGACCTCGCCGAAGGTGAGGCCCTCCCAGGTGCCGAAGTCCGTCTCCTTGAGCCCCTCCTCGATCGTGACGTCGAGGCCGAGACGCTCGGCGACGGCTGCGGCGGTCTGCCGGGTGCGGGTGAGCGGGGAGGCGAGGATCACCTCGATCGTGCCGCGCCGGGCGAGGGCGTCGGCGGCGCGCCGCGCCTGCTCCTGGCCGGCGTCGGAGAGGGCGGGGTCGGTGCCGCCGCTGCCGGAGAAGCGTTTCTGGGGGGTGAGGGGGGTCTCGCCGTGGCGGAGGAGGACGAAGGTGGCCGGGGCGCCCATGTCCGGCGACGCCCAGCCGGAGGTCGGCTGAGGTGCCGTCGCGACATTGCGTGCGGCGCGGGTGTCGGGGGCGGGTGCGTCGGCAGTCGTCACAGTGGCGGTGAGTGGGGGCTGGTCGCGCAGTTCCCCGCGCCCCTTGCGGGGCGCCGCAGTCGCCGCGGATCGAACGTCAAGCTCCGCCGTGGACCCCGCGGCCGACCACTGCTCGCCCCGCTTGCCCGCGTCCATCGCCTCGTTCGCCAGGCGGTCGGCGTGCTTGTTCTCGGCTCTCGGGATCCACTCGTAGGTCACCCGGTCCGCCGGGAACACCCGGCCCGCCTCCGTCGCCAGGGGCTTCATGTCGGGGTGCTTGATCTTCCAGCGGCCGGACATCTGCTCGACCACCAGCTTGGAGTCCATGCGGACGTGGACGGTCGCGGAAGGGTCGAGTTCCCGGGCCGCGCGCAGCCCCGCCAACAGCCCCCGGTACTCGGCGACGTTGTTGGTGACGACGCCGAGGTACTCGGCCGCCTCCGCCAGCGTCTCGCCGGTCGCCGCGTCGATGACCACCGCGCCGTAACCGGCCGGCCCCGGGTTGCCCCGCGAGCCGCCGTCCGCCTCGACGATGAACTCCCTTGCCACGTAAGCCCCTTACTACAGGCCGGACTCGGCCGTGCGGACCAGGATGCGGCGGCAGTTCTCGCAGCGCACCACCGTGTCGGGCGCGGCCGAGCGGATCTCGTTCAGCTCGGTGATGGCAAGCTCCTGGCGGCAGCCCTGGCAGCTGCGGGCGTACAGCTTGGCCGCGCCGATGCCGCCCTGCTGCTCGCGCAGCTTGTCGTAGAGCTTCAGCAGGTCCGCCGGGATCACGCCCGCGATGACCTCGCGCTCCTTGGTGACCGTGGCCGCCTCGGCGTCGAGTTCTCCGGACGCGGCGTTGCGGCGGGCGGTGGCCTCGTCGATGCGGCCCTGGACGGCGCCGGTCCGCTCGGTCAGTTCGGCGACCCGCTCCTGGGCGGACTCGCGGCGCTCCATGACCTCCAGGACGACGTCCTCCAGGTCACCCTGGCGCTTGGCGAGGGAGACGATCTCCTTCTGGAGGTTCTCCAGGTCCTTCGGGGAGGTGACCGCGCCGGAGTCCAGGCGCTGCTGGTCGCGGGCGGCGCGCTGGCGCACCTGGTCCACGTCCTGCTCGGCCTTGGTCTGCTCGCGGGCGGTGTCGCTCTCCTCGGTCTGCGCGGCCACCAGCAGGTCGCGCAGCTGGGTGAGGTCCTTCGTCAGCGAGTCGATCTCGGCGTGTTCGGGCAGCGACTTCCGCTTGTGCGCCAGCTGCTGGAGGCGGACGTCCAGGGCCTGGACGTCGAGGAGTCGGATCTGGTCGGCGGGCGCGGCGTTCAGTTGGGGGCTCCAAGGGAGGGGGTGTGGCTGGTCCAGGGATCGGTGACCGTCTTGGAGACGTGCACCCGGAGGTCCCAGCCGTGGCGGTCGGAGATCTCGTCGAGCTGGGCTGCGGCCAGCTCGCACCAGGGCCATTCGGTGGCCCAGTGCGCCGCGTCGAGCAGCGCGAGGGGGCTGTGGGCTACGGCTTCGGAGGCCGGGTGGTGGCGCAGGTCCGCGGTCAGGAAGGCGTCCACCCCGGCGGCGCGTACGACGTCGAAGAGGCTGTCGCCGCTGCCGCCGCTGACGGCGACCGTACGGACGAGGGCGTCGGGGTCGCCGGCGACGCGGATGCCCTGCGCGGTGGCGGGGAGGCGCTCGGCCGCCCGGCGCGCGAGTTCGCCGACGGTGACCGGGTGGTCCAGTTCGCAGACGCGGCCCAGGCCCCGGCGGCCCTCCGGGTCGGTGGGGTCCGGGACGAGGGGGCGTACCACCCGCAGGTCCAGGGCGCCCGCGAGCGCGTCGGAGACGCCCGGGTCGGCGGTGTCGGCGTTGGTGTGGGCGACGTGCAGCGCGATGTCGTTCTTGATGAGGGTGTGCACCACGCGGCCCTTGAAGTGGCTCGCCGCGACCGTGGTCGTCCCGCGCAGGTAGAGGGGGTGGTGGGTGACCAGCAGGTCGGCGCCCAGCTTCACCGCCTCGTCGACGATGTCACGCACCGGGTCCACGGCGAACAGGACCCGGGTGATCTCCTGGTCGGGGTCGCCCACGACGGTGCCGACCGCGTCCCAGGACTCGGCCCGCTCGGCGGGCCACAGGTTCTCCAGCGCGGCGATGACTTCTGACAGACGGGGCACGGGGAAAGGCTACCTGCCTGTTCCCCGGGGCCGTACCTGCTCGCCCACGGGAGGCGACGCCCAGCACACCCGTCCCCGTTTCCTCAGGCGAATCGTCGAGTGTGCACCCGTATGTGTGAAGCCGTCGGCCGCCGCTCCCCCGTCTGTGCGTGCGAAAACTAGCTTCGTGGCCGGAGGTGACCGAGCGATGACGGTCTGTGCGATCGAACCCTCGGCTGCGGACGAGGACGACAGCGCGCCGAGAGCGGGCTGCACCATCACGGCGGACGGGGCGTACGCGGCCCGGCTGGTCCAGCAGGAAGGTTCCTGGTACCCGGAGCGGTGGACGCTGGACGGCCCCGAGCCGTACGCCGTACCGCTGCCCGGCAACCAGCCCGAGGAGCCGGGCACGGAGGTGCAGCCGATGGGCGACGGGCGGGTGCTCATCCACCGCCTGGTGGACGACCGGCACCACTTCGCCCTGCTCTATCCGACCGGGCCCGGCACCGGTGAGCTGCCGCTGGGCGCGGTGGAGTGCCCGGACGCGGGGACGTCGCTACGGCTGCTGCCGTCCGCGCCGGGCGGCCGTGACGCGTATGCGCTGGCCGTGGGGGAACGCTCCTCCACCGTGTGGCTGGTGGCGGGCGGGGCCTTCGGGCCGGAGCGGCTCGCGGTGGTTCCGGGGCGCTGTTCGGGCGGGGTCTGGCTGGACCGCGGCGGGCGGATGCTGGCCCTGGACCGGGAGCTGGGCGGGCGGACCAAGGCGGTCGTCGTCGATCTGGAGCGGGGCGGCGAGGTGTCGCCGCTGCTGCAGATCGCGGCGGACAGCGACGACCGGCTGCTGGTCGCCGACCCGGACAGCGGGCTGATCCTGGTCGGCTCGGACGCGCCCTCCCCCGGGCAGGAACGATTGGGCTGGGGTGTCCTCGGCAGCACGCTGCCGGTGCGCTTTCCGGAGAGCCTGCGGCCGGCGGAGTGCACGGTGACGCCGTTCGCGATCCAGCCGGGGCTGGTGCTGATGCCGGAGAGCTGCGGGGTGGCGCTGCACATCGACGGTCCGCTGGGCAGCTGGGTCGGCGCCTGGCGGCCGAGGGCTCGCGGGGTGTGCCATCTCCCGGCGCCGGAGGGGTGGTTGGCGGGCGCCGGGCTGTGGACGCAGGACGGGGTGCTGCGGCTGCCGTACGCCACGGGGGAGGTCCCGTGCGGCGTGGCGGAGGTCGCGGTGCCCTGGGGGGGCTCGGGGGAGCACGGGGGGCTGGGGGACGCGGGCCCGGGGGATCCGGTTCGGGACGGCACGGCTGCCGGGGCGTCGGGTACGCCCGGGCAGCCGGCGGAAACGGATCCTCCGGAGCCTGTCGTGGCCCGGCCGGTGCCCCTGCAACAGGCTCCGCTGGGGCGGCTCGTAACGAAGTAGAGACGGCTTGTAACGAAGTAGCACCGGTCGGCGTGCCCGCCTGGATTCGCCCCGTGGTGGGTTGGTTAAACTCGCCGCGCTGTAAGAAAGATCATGTTGACGGGGTGAATTCTTCCGATGAGCGACACCAGCACGTCTCAGCACCTGTCCGCCGACCTGCAGGAGTCCGACAGCCACGGCAAGCACCGTGGTCCGGTCTCGGCCCAGGACGGCGAATCGGCCCCGAGCGGCCGGCACCGCAAGCCGGAGCCGGCCGAGACCGCGGCCTGACGGTACGTCGTACGACAGCGGCTCCGCCCTTGGGGGTGGGGCCGCTGTCGTCTGTGCTGCTACTGCCGTTTCAGCCCCAGTACCTCCGCCGCCGCGAAGGTCTCCCCCGGCGGCCGGTCGGCGTAGTGCGGGGTGAGCAGGGCGTCGAGTTCGTCGTAGCTGAAGGTGTCCTGCTTGCTGTCGAACCGGGCCTGGACCCGCGGCCGTTCGACGATCGCGACCATGCCGCCGTGCACGACCAGCAACTGGCCGTTGACCCGCTCGGCGGCCGGGGACGCCAGGTAGCCGACGAGCGGGGCGACATGCTCGGGGGCGAGCGGGTCGAGGCCCTCGGCGGGCTGTTCGAACCCGGCGAAGACGTCCTCGGTCATCCGGGTGCGGGCGCGCGGGCAGATCACGTTGGCGGTCACGCCGTACTTGGCGAGGGCGAGGGCGGTGGAGGTGGTCAGGCCGACGATGCCGCCCTTGGCGGCCGCGTAGTTGGGCTGGCCCGCGGAACCGGCGAGGAAGGCCTCGGAGGAGGTGTTGACGATCCGGCCGTACACCTTCGCGCCGCCGGCCGCCTTGGACCGCTCCCGCCAGTGCGCGGCCGCGAAGCGGGTGGTGTTGAAGTGGCCCTTGAGGTGGACCCGGATCACCGAGTCCCACTCGTCCTCGGTCATGGAGAAGACCATGCGGTCGCGCAGGATGCCGGCGTTGTTGACGAGGATGTCCAGCTTGCCGTACTGGGTTGTCGCCAGGGTGAGAAGGTCGCGCGCCTGTGCGAAGTCCGCGATGTCTCCGGTGTGGGCGACGGCCCGGCCGCCCGCCGCGCGGATCTCCTCGGCGACCTGTTCGGCGGGGCCGGTGGAGGCCGTCCCCGAGCCGTCCCGGCCCGGCTGCCCGAAGTCGTTGACGACGACGGCCGCGCCCAGCCGGGCCAGTTCGAGCGCCTCGGCCCGGCCGAGCCCCCGGCCGGCGCCGGTGACGATCGCACTGAGCCCTTCGAGCGGCTTCTCCGGCAGCGATCCCTCCGGCAGTGGCTTCTCCGGCAGTGGCTTCTCCGGCAGTGGCTTCTCCGGCAGTGATCCCTCCGGCATTGACCTCTCCGACATGCGGCGGCCCCTCAGATCTCTATGCAGGTGCGCAGCGCGGTGCCGGTGCGCATCTGGTCCAGGGCCTCGTTGATCTCCGCCAGCGGCAACCGGTGGGTGATCAGGCCCTCCAGGTCGACGCGGCCGGCCCGCCACAGGGCGATCGTGCGCTCGTAGGAGCCGACCACGTCGCCGCCGCCGTACATCGACGGCAGGATCCGCTTCTCGTCGAAGAACAGCTCGAACATGTTGAGCTGGAGGAAGTCGTCCATGGCACCCGCCCCGACGACCACGAGGGTGCCGCCGCGCCGGGTGTTCTCGTACGCCGTGCGGGCGGTCGCGGACCTGCCGACCACCTCGAAGACGTAGTCGAAGCCCTCGCCGGCGGTGACCTCCTGCTTGGCGCCGGGCAGTTCGTCGGGCGAGACCGCCCTGGTCGCGCCGAACCCGATCGCGGCCTCGCGCCGGGACGCGACCGGGTCGACGGCGACGATCTCGGCCGCCCCCTTGAGCCGTGCCCCCTGGATCGCCGAGATCCCGACCCCTCCGCACCCGATCACGGCGACCGACGAACCGGCCTCCACGTCGGCCGTGTTGAGGGCCGCGCCGAGCCCGGTGGTGACCCCGCAGCCGATCAGCGCGGCGATGTCGAAGGGCACGTCGTCCGGGATCGGTACCGCGCACCCGGCGTCGACCACGACCTCCTCGGCGAAGGTGCCGGTGCCCGCGAAGCCGAAGACGTCACCGCCGGAGCGCCTGAAGTTGGGGGTGCCGGCGTTCATGAACCCGGCCAGGCACAGCTCGGTCTGCCCGCGCCTGCAGGCCGGACAGGCCCCGCAGGCCGGCAGCCAGCAGACGACGACCCGGTCGCCGGGCTTGACCCGGGTGACGCCCTCCCCCACCTCCAGGACCTCGCCCGCGCCCTCGTGGCCCGGCACGAACGGGGCCGGCTGCGGCAGCACCCCGTTCATCGCCGACAGGTCCGAGTGGCACAGCCCGGTGGCGCGCACCCGGATCCGCACCCTGCCGGGGCCGAACCCGACCGCCTCGACGTCGTCGAGGACCTCAAGCTTCTCCTGGCCTGTTTCCTGCAGTACGGCTGCGCGCATGGTGCGGCTCTCCCCTCGACTGCGTTCCGGAACAAAGTGGATCAAGTTGGCTCAAGCACGATCAAGCGGGCTCGAGCGGGATCAGGAGTGTTCGACGATCGTGTCGGCGAGGACGGGCGCGTCCTCCCGCTCGACAGCACTGACGGCGACGCGGACCTGCGCGTCGCCCCGCCACATGCGGATGCGCAGGGTCTCCCCCGGGTAGACCACCCCGGCGAACCGCGTCGCGTACGACCGCACCCGGCTCACGTCCCCGCCGAGCAGCGTGTCCACGACCGCCTTGAGCGTCATGCCGTAGGTGCACAGCCCGTGCAGGATGGGCCGGTCGAAGCCGGCGAGCTTGGCGAACTCCGGTTCGGCGTGCAGCGGGTTGTAGTCGCCGGAGAGGCGGTAGAGCAGGGCCTGGTCCTCGCGGATCGGCCGCTCGACGGTCCGGTCGGGCTCGCCGGCGGGCGGGTCGAGCCGAGTGGACGGGCCGCGGTCGCCGCCCCAGCCGCCCTCTCCCCGTACGAAGATCTGCGCGTCGTTGGTCCACAGCGGCCCGTCGGCGTCGGCGACCTCGGTGCGCATCACCAGGACGGCCGCCCTGCCCTTGTCGTACACGGCGGCGATCCGGCCCGTGGCGATGGCCGAGCCCCGCACGGGGAGGGGGCGGTGGACGGTGAGCGACTGGCCGCCGTGCAGGACCTTGGCGAGGTCCACGTCGACGCCGGGCATGGACAGTCCGCTGATCACTCCGGGTGAGCCGGCCCCCGCGACGGTGGCGAAGCTGGGCAGGACGTGCAGCCGGGACTCCAGGGTGTAGCGCAGTTCGTCGGGGTCGGTGGCGGGGCGGCCCGCGCCGATGCCGAGGTGGTAGAGCTGGACGTCCCGGCGCTCCCAGCGGATCTCCCCGGACCGGGGTTCGGCGGCGAGGGCCTTGGCTGCGTCGATGGGCATACGGCTCCTGAGGTGTCTCAAGACCTCGGCACGACCGTCCGCACCGTCGGCCGCACCGAGGTCGTCCACGGGGCGGGTCCCGGGGGGCGTCCGGCGGATCAGGTCGGCGTCGGGCATCGGCCCGCGCGTCCGGCCCCGCTCGGCCCGGCCGAGAAGCGCTGTCCCCCGCAGCCGACCTGATCCGCCGGACCCTCCCTGGAACACGTTCCAGTCCAGCGCCCCTTGTATAGCCGAGCGCTCCACACTTGTGAAGACTCCTGACACAGTGTCAGATACTGCTGGGCCGGGCCAGGACATTTGTCCTGCCCGAGTCCGTACAAGCGCATCTGCCGCGCCGCGGGCCGGACTCGTAGCCTCCTAGACATGACATGGACAGGTGGGACGGCAGGCCGGACAGAGCGGGCCGTGTCCTTCGCGGGGGCGGTCAAGACCTTCGGGACGGTACGCGCGGTGGACGGGGTGGACCTGGAGATAGGGCGCGGTGAGACGGTCGCGCTGCTCGGCCGCAACGGCGCGGGCAAGTCGACGACGATCTCGCTGCTGCTGGGGCTGAACACGCCCGACGCCGGCACGGTCGAACTCTTCGGCGCGCAGCCGGCGAAGGCGGTACGCAGCGGGCTGGTCGGAGCGATGCTCCAGGAGGCACGGGCGGTGCCCCGGGTCACCGTCGGCGAGCTGGTCACCTTCGTGGCCCGGCGCTATCCGGCGCCGATGCCCGTCACGCAGGCCCTGGAGCTGGCCGGTATCGGCGAGTTGGCCGGGCGCCGGGTGGACCGTCTGTCGGGCGGCCAGACACAGCGCGTGCGGTTCGCCGTGGCACTGGCCGGGAACCCGTCGCTGCTCGTCCTGGACGAGCCGACCGCCGCCCTGGACGTGGAGGCGCGGCACGCGTTCTGGCGCTCGATGCGCGCGTACGCCCGGCGCGGCCACACCGTCCTGTTCTCCACGCACTACCTGGAGGAGGCGGACGCGCACGCCGACCGCATCCTCGTCATCGACCGCGGCCGGATCGTCGCGGACGGCACCGGTGAGCAGCTCAAGCGGGCGGCCGGCGGCAGCCTCGTCTCCTTCGACCTGGCGGGCCGCGGCACCGAGGGCCTGGCGCGGTTGCCCGGCGTGCGGTCCCTCGAAGTGCGCGGCGACCGTGCGCTGCTGCGCACCGACGACTCGGACGCGACCGTGATCGCGCTGGCCGCCCGAAACGCGATCCGCGGCCTGGAGGTCACCCCCGCCTCGCTCGACGACGCCTTCCTGGCCCTGACGTCCGGCCCGGGAACCGGAGACGGCGCGGTGCCCGGCCGGCCGCCCCGCGAAGCCGCCCCGAACGACACCTCCCCCACCCGCACCGCCGCCGAGACGGAGACCGTCTGATGCTCGACTACCTGCGCCTCGAAGTACGCCGGACCCTGCGCGACGTCGGCTTCGTGATCGGCGGGATCGCGATGCCGGTGATGATGTACCTGCTCTTCACCAACCTGGGCGGCGACGACAGCGGCTACCGGACCCAGGCCATGGTCGGCATGGCCGCCTACGGCGCGGTCGGCTCCGCCCTCAACACCGGCGGCGGGGTCGCCGAGGACCGGGCGATCGGCTGGCTGCGGCAGCTCCGGGTGACGCCGATGACCCCGCGCCAGGTCGTCCTCGGCCGGGCGCTGACCGGGTCGGTGACCGTACTGCCCGCGATCCTCGCGGTGCTTCTGGCGGGCGGCCTGGTCAACGGCGTACGGCTGGCGGCCTGGCAGTGGGCGGGGATCGCGCTGCTGCTGTGGCTGGGCTCGATCCCCTTCACGCTGCTCGGCCTCGCCAACGGCTACGGCCTGACCGCCCAGACCACCGGCGTGGCGAACATGGCCTGCAACCTGGGGCTCGCCGTGATCGGCGGCCTGTGGTTCCCGATCAGCCTGTTCCCCGGCTGGCTGCGCGCCGTCTCGGCGTACACCCCGACCAACCGCTTCGCCGAACTCGGCACCGCCGTCGCCGACGGGCACACCCCGGCGCTCGGCGCGATCGCGGTCCTGACGGGTTGGCTGTTCGCGTTCGGTTCGTACGCTGTGGTGGCGTACCGCCGGACCGGGCGGACCGTGTGACCGGGGGAGCGAGAAAGATGTCCTGGATGCGAGGGATCACCTGCCAGGCACGCCGCTGGCGGGCGGCGCGGGCTCAGTGGAAGACCGACATGGCGGAGTTCAAGGCCGCGCAGAAGGAGGCGCGCCGCAAGGGCGAGTGGCCCGAGAACCCGGGTCCGCCGCCGACCGGCTTCTCCCTGCTGCCGTGGCTGCTGCTGGGTCTTGGCTCCTTCTCCAACCTCCTCCAGGGCAAGACCCCCAACCCCTGGATCGGCGGCCTGGGCCTGTTCGCCTTCAACTCCCTCTACATCTACGTCGTGTTCCGCTCCTTCGTGAAGGAGAAGCGGGAGGCGGTCCCGACACGGGTGGCGCTCGGCCTGATGGGCCTGCTCACCTGCGGCCTCGCCCTCGGCTACGGCGGCAGCTGGCTGTACTTCTTCCCGCTGCTCGGCCTCGCCACCGGGGCCTGCCTGCGCGGCCCGCGGCTCGGTCAGATCGGCCTCTCGCTGACCGCCCTCGCGGCGGCGGTCTCCGTGTTCCGGGCGGGCTGGGACGCGATCAACGTCGCCTACGGCACCTTCCTGTCCACCATGGTGACCGCCGCGATCCTCTCCCTGTCCGAGGCGGTACGGGAGCTGCGCGCCGCCCGCGAGGAGCTGGCCCGGCGCGCGGTGGAGAAGGAGCGGCTGCGCTTCTCCCGGGATCTGCACGACCTGCTCGGCCACACCCTCTCGGTGATCGTCGTCAAGTCGGAGGCGGCCCGGCGCCTCGCCCCCCGCGACATGGACGCGGCCCTCTCCCAGATCTCCGACATCGAGTCGGTGGGCCGGCAGGCGCTCACCGAGATCCGCGAGGCGGTCACCGGCTACCGCGAGGGCAGCCTGGCCACGGAACTCGACCGGGCCCGCTCGGTCCTGTCGGCGGCGAGCGTCGAACCGGTCGTCCGACAGACCGGGACGCCGCTCGCCCCGCAGACCGAGACGCTGCTGGGCTGGGTGGTGCGCGAGGCGGTCACCAACGTGGTCCGGCACAGCGACGCGACCCGCTGCGAGATCACCGTCGACAGCGGCGCCGAGCGGGTCCGGCTGACCGTCGGCGACGACGGCACCGGCAGGAGCGCCGCCGAGCCCCGCCGTGCGGGCGTCGGCGGCACCGGTCTGAAGGGGCTGACCGAGCGCCTCGCGGCGGCGGGCGGCTCGCTCGAAGCCGGCCCGTCGCCACGCGGCGGTTTCACGGTGACCGCGGAACTCCCCACCGAGTCGGTGGAGTTGCTGGCCGCTATGACGGTGGCGCCTACGGCGCCCAGGGTGAGCTGACGACCCAGCTCACGTCGTCGGTCCACGAGGTGGCGCTGTCCCAGGCGTTGGAACCGCCGTCGCTCGCTATGTAGACGTTGTAGTTGTAGTGGCGCAGATATCGCGTCGGGTAGTTGTACGAGGCGAACGAGGTGCCCGTGCCGCTCTTGCCGGTCTCCGGGCAGAACGTGGCGTCGGCTCTGAACGTGGCGGTGCCGTCCATGGGCTGCCGCAGGAGCTTGAAGTTGTAGTGGCGCAGGAAGTCGCCCGGGTAGTTGCGCGACTCGAAGGAGACGCAGGAGCTGCCGGCCAGTCCCCGGCGGACGATCCAGGTGGCGTCGTTCTTGTCCAGGGCGGAGCTGCCGGCGGTGATGGCGGAGAGGACGGCCGCGTTGGCCTGGTGGCGGACGTAGTCGGTGGTGCAGCAGGACGTCGTGGCCTTCAGGGAGATCTCCGAGCCGGGGCTGAGCGTGCCGGTGGAGCCGGTCGCGCCGCCGTAGCCGACGGAGACGATGTTGGACTGGACGGCGTTGTCGGCGGCGTCGGTCGGGATGCCGGAGGTCATCACGCCCTCGAAGAAGGAGCCGATGGAGCCGTTGCTGTTGTCGCCGCCGGTGCCGAGGACGATCGCGCCCTCCTGGTGCATGGGCGAGTAGCCGCTGGTGGTGGGCTCACCGCCGGAATACGTGGTGGTGAGACCGCCGGATTGCGCGTTTCCCCATTTCAGTGCGAAATGGTCCTGGCCGTTGTTCTTCAGCAGCGCGGTGACGAAAGGTGTCGCGCCCGTGCCGGTGTTGGAGGAGTTGGTGCTGTAGCCGAGGTTGGACTGGAACAGCCCGTTCTCCAGGTCCGCCTGCACCCAGGGCCCCGAGCCGTAGCAGGGCGCGAACCAGCACTCGGTGCCGAAGTTGATGGCGTCCATGTGGCCGTTGCCGGTGTCCTTGTTGTTGGTCTCGGCGTTGCCGTAGTCGAAGCAGCAGCTGCCGTTGACATGGGTGCCGGAGGTGACCATGTACATCCCCTCGGCGGCGCCGTTGGTGGCGACACCGGAGGTGGAGTTGTCCCGGTAGCCCATGCCGGCCGAGATCTCCAGACCGTAGACCTGGTGGCCGCCGACGGTCACCGGCAGCGCGTCCGCCGGGGCTCCGACGTCGGCCGCGCCGGCGCCGCCCGCGCCCTCGACGGTGAGGTCGTTGTGCTTGCTGGACTGGTCGTAGATCTTGGTGACGATGCAGGTCGTGCCGGAGCAGAAGGAGTCCTGTGCGGCCGCGTTGGCGTATCCGCCGGCGGCCAGCAGGCCGATGTTCGCGGTGGCGCTGTCGGAGGCGCGCTGCACCTGGTAGAGGGAGCCGCTGTACGACGAGTACAGCGCCCGGACCATGCTGTGCGCGGCGACGCACGGCGTGCCGGCGCCGGCGTAGACGTCACAGGGCAGCGAACCCGCGGCGGCGGCCTGCGGGGCGCCGGCCCCGACGACGAGCGCGGCGACGGTGGCGAAGGCCGCGAGCGCGGAGAGCGCGGCTCTCCTGACCCGTGGCGGACAGGAGCGCAGAACTCGTGGGGACACTGAGAACACGATGCACCTCTTCTTCGGTTCCTCGTAGGGCGGTGCGGGTTCATGGCCGGTATACCGAACGTCGTTCGACCGAAATACCGAACCTATTCAGCGGTCGAAATACCGACCATTGACCGGGAATTCAGAGAATTGCAGAGGTGATTGTTTGAGCACGGTCAACCGCCGTCAAGCCCTGCGGCGCGGATCAATGACCACTCTTTAATTGCCGGGCCTGCGGCTAGGCTTGGGCTGTGTACGAGCCTGCGAACGAGATGCCCCGGGACCACCGGCCCGCCAAGTCCATCCGGGTGCTGCTCGCCGAGGACCAGGGCATGATGCGCGGAGCCCTCGCCCTACTGCTCGGAATGGAGCCGGACATCGAGGTCGTCGCCCAGGTCGCGGCGGGTGACGCGATCGTGGACGCCGCGCTGACCCACCGGCCCGACGTGGCCCTCCTCGACATCGAACTGCCGGGCATCAGCGGCCTGGACGCGGCGGCGGAGCTGCGCGACCAGGCGCCCGACTGCCGGGTGCTGATCCTGACCACCTTCGGCCGGCCCGGCTATCTGCGCCGGGCCATGGAGGCCGGGGCGGCCGGCTTCCTCGTCAAGGACGGTCCGGTCGAGGACCTGGCCCGGGCGATCCGGCAGGTGCTCACCGGGGAGACCGTGGTCGACCCGGCGCTCGCGGCGGCCGCGCTCAGCGCCGGGCCGAATCCGCTCACCGCCCGCGAGTGCGATGTCCTGAAGGCCTCGGTGGACGGCGCGACCGTCGCCGACGTCGCGGCGAAGCTGCATCTGTCGGAGTCGACGGTCCGCAACTACCTGTCCGCCGCGATCGGCAAGACCGGCACCCGCAACCGCACGGAGGCGGTACGGGAGGCACGGCAGCAGGGCTGGCTGTGACCTCCCGCCACGCTCCGCGGCGCTACTTCGTCACCTCCGCCGACTCGTAGGTGGTGCCCTGCGGGGCCACGCAGACGAACCAGTTGGCCCCCGGGTAGTCGCGGACCGGCCGGAGCTCCGACTCCCCGGAGTAGGACGGGGATTCGGCGGAAACGCGCGTGACCCGGGTCGAGGCGCCGTCCTTCCAGTGGCAGGTGACCTCCGCGGCGGTCGTGGCGACCTTGCCGACGACCAGCCGGCCGGCGCTCGCCGGATCGTCACCGAGCCTGGCGGCGGCGGCGTCCAGGTCGGTCCCCGAGAGCGGCTCCACCTCCCGCACCGTGTTGAACATGACCACCTGGCGGCGGAAGCCGGCGTAACTGCGGGCGGCGAAGAAGGACGTCTTGCCGATCAGGTCGGCGGGCTTGTCCGCGTCCGCGGGTTCGACCCCCCAGTCACCCATCGCCTTCCACTGCTTCTCGGCCTCGGCACGGGTGAGCGGCGCGCCCCACACCAGGACCCCGACACCCCACTTCTTGCCCTGGTAGTCGCCGAACGCCAGGTCCGTCGACTCCGGCGTGTACACATGGCGCTCCTCCGGTGACGCCGGCCGGACCGCCACCTCACCGCCCCGGTCCCCGTGACCCCCGCCCGGCAGCCCCGTCACCGCCAGCGTCCCCGCCGTCGCGCCGACGGCCAGTGCCAGCGCCGTGGCCCCCGCCACCGCCCACCGTCGGGCCCGGCGCCGCCTGCCGCCGCGCATCACCGCCTGGACAGGGGCTATGCCGATCTCGACCTCGTCCGCGGCGTCCGCGAGGAGGAAGGCGATGTCCGACTCCGTCTGTGTCATGCCGTGGTTCTCCCGGTTCGCGCTCATCAGCCACGCCCTCCCTGCGTCACCGTCTCGGCCAGTCCCGGTATGGCACGGAGTTTCGCGATCCCCTTGGCCGCGTTGCTCTTGACCGTGCCCACCGAGCAGCCCATCGCCTCCGCCGCCTGGGTCTCCGTCAGGTCCTCCCAGTAGCGCAGGACCACCGCCTCCCGCTGCCGCGGCGGCAGTTGGGCGAGTGCCTTGAGCAGGGCGCTGCGGTCGTCGGCCTGGGCGATCCGGTCCCCCGTGTCGGGCACCTCGCGCACCAGGCCCGAGTCGTCCCTGGGCGCGAGGAACTCCTTGAGTTTCCTTCTGTGCCGGCGAGCGTGCGCGTTGATCATCACGCGCCTTACGTACGCCTCCGGATCATCGGCCGAGCCGACCTTGCGCCAGGCCACGAAGACCTGTTCGAGCGTCGACTGGACCAGGTCCTCGGCGGCGTGCTGCTCCCCCGTGAGGAGAAAAGCCGTACGCATCAGCCGCGGCCAGCGGCCGGTCATGAAACTCTGGAACTCCTCGTTCCGAGCGTTCTCCCGCTCCCCCATGGGCACCTCCTAGATGTAATGAGGAGTCCACGAGCCGCCCGGACCGTTGCCTCATCCGGCAGACGTCGGCGCGATTCTTCCCGGCAGCCACAGCAGCATCAGCACCGCCCCGGCCAGCAGCACCCCGGTGCTGCTGCGGAAGGCCAGCGCGTACCCCTCGGTCAGGGCCGCGGCCCCGCCGCCCGTGCCGGTCCGGGCCGCCGCGACCGTCGACATCACCGCGAGCCCCAGCGAACCGCCCATCGTGCGCGAGGTGTTGATGAGCCCCGAGAGCAGTCCGGCCTCCGCCGGCGCCGCCCCGGAGGTGGCCAGTGCGGCCAGCGGGGTCGCGGCCAGGCCCGCGCCCAGCATCATCAGGATCCCGGGGAGCATGATCGCCGTCAGGTAGGCGCCGTGCGGACCCATGGTCGACTGCCAGCCGAAGCCGGTCGCCGCGACCAGCGTGCCCGCCACCGCCACCGTCCGCGCGCCCGCCCGCCGCATCAGCCGGGGTGCCGTCTTGGAGCCGACGAGCACCGCGACCGAGCTGGGTATCAGGGCGAAACCGGCCTCCAGCGGGGAGTAGCCGAGGACGTTCTGGGCGTAGAGCGTCATGAAGTACCACATACAGAACATCGCCGAACCGGACACCAGCATGGCCGCGTTGGCCGACGCCACCCTCCGTCGCGTCAGCAGGCCGAGCGGCATCAGCGGGGCCGCCGTACGCGCCTCGACGGCCAGGAACAGCCCGAGCAGCGCGAGCCCGGCGGCCAGCGGGACCAGGGTGGCGGCCGACGTCCATCCCTTGGCCTCGGTCTGCGAGACGCCGTACGCCAGGGTCGCCAGACCCGCCGTCACCAGCAGCGCGCCGGGCAGGTCGAGCCGCCGTCCGGCCCCGGCCCGGCTCTCCGTCAGCCACAGCACGGACCCGGCGAGGACCAGCGCGCCCACCGGCACGTTGATCAGCAGCACCCAGCGCCAGGACAGCGTGTCCACCAGCACCCCGCCGACCAGGCCGCCGGCCGCGCCGCCGCCGGCACCGACCGCCGTCCAGGTGGCGATCGCCCGCGCCCGGGCGGGACCCTCCGGCACGGCGGCCGTGAGCAGGGTCAGCGTCGAGGGCGCGAGGACCGCCGCGCCCAGCCCCTGCACGGCCCGGGCGAGCAGCAGCTGCCAGCCGTCCTGGGCGAGGCCGCCGCCGAGCGAGGCCAGCGTGAACAGACCGAGCCCGACCAGGAACATCCGCTTGCGGCCGTAGAGGTCACCGGCCCGCCCGCCGAGCAGCATGAACCCGGCGAAGGCGATGGCGTACGCGTTCACCACCCACTGCAGGCCGGACGCGCTCAGCCCCAGGTCCGCGCGCATCGACGGCAGCGCCACGTTCACCACGGACACGTCGAGCACCACCAGGAACTGCCCGGCGCAGGCCAGCGCCACCACCAGCCAGGTGGGGGGTGCGGTACGGCGGGATATTCGTGAGGTGTCCGCGGCTTCGAGCATGACCGTCATGCTCTCAAGCCGGTTACGGTCCTTGCATCGGCTTTTCGGCCCACCTGGCCTCGGTCGTGCGGCCTACACCGCCCCGTACCGCGACCTTCGCGGTCACAGGGCCTGCACCGTCTCGCGGAACATGGTCATGACGGCGCCCTGCGGAGCATGGTCACCACCGCCGCGCCGCCCAGCCCGATGTTGTGCGCGAGCCCCACCCGCGCGCCCGGCACCTGCCGCTCCCCCGCCGTGCCCCGCAGCTGCCACACCAGTTCGGCGGTCTGCGCGAGGCCGGTCGCGCCCAGCGGGTGTCCCTTGGAGATGAGCCCTCCGGAGGGGTTCACCACCCAGCGTCCGCCGTACGTCGTCGCCCCCGACTCGACGAGCTTGCCCGACTCGCCCACCGCGCACATGCCGAGCGCCTCGTACGTCAGCAGTTCGTTGACGGAGAAGCAGTCGTGCAGTTCCACGACGTCGACGTCCTCGATGCCGAGTCCTGAGCGGTCGTACACCTGGCGGGCCGCCGCCCGTGACATCGGCTGCCCGACGACGTCGATGCACGAGCCCGACGCGAAGGACTCCTCGGTGTCCGTCGTCATCGCCTGCGCGACGATCTCGACGAGGCCGGTGAGCCCGCGCCGTTCGGCGAACCGTTCCGAGACGACCACGGCCGCCGCCGCGCCGTCGGAGGTGGGCGAGCACTGGAGTTTGGTGAGCGGGCGGTGGACGGTGCGGGCGGCGAGGATGCCGGCCACGCCGTACACGTCCTGGAACTGGGCGTACGGGTTGTGCGCGGAGTGCCGGTGGTTCTTGGCGGCCACCGCCGCGAGCTGCGCCTCGGTGGTGCCGTACCGCTCCATGTGCTCGCGGGCCGCGTCGCCGAAGATCTGCGCGGTGGGCGGGGTCATCTCGAAGCCGTGCCGGGCGGCCATGACGCCGTAGTGCCGGGCGACGGGGGAGGTCGAACTCCAGTCGTCAGCGGCTCCGCCGCGGGCCCCCGCGCCGGCGCCGCTTCCGAGCGCGCCCTTCTTCATCTTCTCGAAGCCGAGGGCGAGGACGCAGTCGGCCGCGCCGCCCTCGACGAGCTGCCGGGCCAGCATCAGCGCGGTGGCACCGGTGGCGCAGTTGTTGTTGACGTTGTAGACGGGGACGCCGGTGAGACCCAGCTCATAGGCGGCGCGCTGGCCGGCGGTGGAGGGCTGGAAACAGTAGCCGACAGGAACCTGTTCCACATCGGCGTACGAGATCCCCGCGTCCGCGAGTGCGGAGCCGCCCGCCTCCCGGACCATGTCCCAGTACTGCCAATCACGGGTCTCAGGCTTCTCGAACCTGGTCATTCCGACCCCGGCGACATACGCCTTCGCGGCCCTGACGGAGCTCATCGCGGCACTCATGGCGCGTGAGAGTAGAACACGTTCCATAAATTGACCAGGGCCTGACGGCAGATCAGAAACCCATGGGACGGTCAAGAATTCGTTAGCAGCTCGAAGCAACGGAATAGTTGCCTGTGCATACGAGGTTTACCTACCACTTATCCGCGGCGGATCCCGCCTCTCCCCGCTCTGCCCGTCACTCTCTTGGCCCGGAGGCCTCACTCAATGACGCACACGACGACCGACCAGCCCGCCCGGGGCGCGAGCGGGGCCGTGGTCCCGGTGCTCGCCTTCGCGGGCATCGTGGTCGCGGTGATGCAGACCCTGCTCGTTCCGGTCATCAAGGACCTTCCGCAGCTGCTGGGCACCGAGCCCAGCAACGCCACCTGGGTGCTGACCTCGACGCTCCTGTCGGGCGCCGTGGCCACTCCGATCATGGGCCGCCTCGGCGACCTGTACGGCAAGCGGCGGATGCTGATATTCAGCCTCTCCGTGATGGTGGTGGGTGCGCTGATCAGCGCGCTCACCAGCGAACTGCTCACGATGATCGTGGGTCGTACCCTCCAGGGCTTCGCCATGGGCGCGATCCCGCTCGGCATCGGCCTGATGCGCGACATGCTGCCGCGCGAGAAGCTCGCCTCGGCGATGGCCCTGATGAGCTCCTCGATCGGCGTCGGCGGCGGCCTCGCGCTGCCCGCCGCGGCCCTGGTCGCGCAGCACGCCGACTGGCACGCCCTGTTCTACGGCGCCGCCGGCCTGGGTGTCATAGCCATCGTCCTCACCCTCGTCGCGGTACCCGAGTCCCCGGCGCGCGCCGCGGGCACCTTCGACGTGCTGGGCGCGATCGGGCTCTCCGTGGGCCTGGTCCTCTTCCTCCTCCCGATCACCAAGGGCAGCGACTGGGGCTGGACCTCCGGCACCACGCTCGGGCTCTTCGCCGCCTCCGCCGTCATCCTCGTCCTGTGGGGCGTGATGGAGCTGCGGGTCAAGGCCCCACTGGTCGACCTGCGCACCACCGCCCGACCGGCGGTGCTCTTCACCAACCTCGCCTCGATCATGGTCGGGGTCAGCTTCTACGTCGTCTCGCTGGTCCTGCCGCAGCTGCTCCAGCTGCCGAAGGCCACCGGCTACGGGCTCGGCCAGTCGATGGTCACCGCGGGTCTGCTGGTCGCCCCGCTGGGCCTGACGATGATGTTCACGGCCCCCGTCTACGCCCGGCTGTCCGCCAAGTACGGCCCCAAGACCACCCTGATCCTCGGCATGCTGATCATCGGCATCGGCTACGGCGCGGGCCTCGGCCTGATGAGCGCGGCCTGGCAGAGCCTGGTCATCGCCGTGGTGCTGGGCGCGGGCATCGGCCTCGCGTACTCCTCCCTCCCCGCCCTGATCGTCGGTGCGGTCCCCGCGTCGGAGACGGGCGCGGCGAACGGTCTCAACACCCTGATGCGGTCCATCGGTACGTCCGTGTCCAGCGCCGTCATCGGCATGGTGCTGGCCAACACGGCGAACCACGTGGGCGGCGTCGCCATCCCGACCATGCACGGTTTCCGGGTCTCCTTCATGATCGCGACGGGCGCGGTGGCCGTGGGCCTGGTCCTCGCCCTGCTGCTGCCCAGGCGGAGCCGGCCGGCGGCGGAGGCCGCCCAGCACACGCAGCTGCGCGCGAGCAGCGAAGAGGACGTCGCGCTGGCCCACGCCGAGGAGGTGCTGCGCGGTTTCCGCGGGCGCGTGCTCGACGCGGCGGGCGTTCCGGTGGCCCGCGCCAAGGTCACGCTGATCGACCGGCGGGGGCGGCAGGCGGGGGCGACGCTGTCCGGCGACGACGGCACGTACGCGCTCGCGGTGCCCACCGAGGGGGCGTACGTGCTGGCCGCGAAGGCACTGGGGCACGGGCCGTTGGCTTCCTCGGCGTCGCACGCGGGGGATGACCGGGCCGTCGACCTCGATCTCTCGTTGCCGGCGGAGACCGTCTCGGCCTGACGGGCGCGTTGCCGGCCGCGGGTGAGCGGGGGCCGAGGGCGCCCACGCGGCGGAGCCGCACATCGACACGGCCCCGCGCCCGGCACACCGACCCTGAGGACCTCGCATCCGCACCCCCTGTCGGACTCCGGCAGGGGGTGCGGCAGCATAAGCGACCGGAACGTCGTACGACCGAAGGGACCCCCATGGCCGTGGCCGCGCCCCAGCCCGAGACGCTCGCCGCGTTCGAGAAGGCCAAGGGGTTCATGCCCCTGCACGAGGGGCTGGCGCTGTACGCGGCCGCCGTCGAAGCCGGGGAACTCGGCCTGCCGCTCCTGGAGGTCGGGACGTACTGCGGGCGTTCCACGCTTCTCCTCGCCGACGCGGCGCGTGCCGCCGGCGTCACCGCTGTCACCGTCGACCACCACCGGGGCAGCGAGGAGCAGCAGCCGGGCTGGGACTACCACGACCCGGAGACGGTCGACCCGGAGCTGGGGCTGATGGACACGCTGCCCACCTTCCGGCGGACGCTGCACCGCGCCGGCCTCGAAGACCACGTCGTCGCCCTGGTGGGCCGCTCCCCCCAGATCGCCTCCTTCTGGAACTCGCCCCTCGGCCTCGTCTTCATCGACGGCGGCCACACCGACGAGCACGCCACCGCCGACTACGAGGGCTGGGCCCCCCATGTGGCGCGGGGCGGGCTCCTGCTGATCCACGACGTCTTCCCGGACCCGAAGGACGAGTTCACCGGCCAGGCCCCCTACCGCGTCCACCTCCGCGCCCTGGAGTCGGGCGCGTTCACGGAGGTCTCGGCGCAGGACTCGCTGCGCGTGCTGCGGCGAACGGGGGCGGGGATCTGAAGAGCGCGGTCGGAACCGGCGTCCCCTCTTGCCCGGGGCCGGTGCCGCGCCGTCATCCCATCGGCCCTCTTGGACCGCGTGGCCGCCGTGGACGGCCGCTAGGGTGGCTGATGTGTCGTACACAGGCCCCGAATTCGATTCCCCGCAGCAGCGGCGCTCCCGGCGAGCGCCCATGACCGTCGCTCTCGCCGCGCTCGTGCCCGGTGCGCTGCTCGGATGGGTGGTGTTCGAGGGGGTGGGGAAGCCCGGTGGGAGCGGTCGCGGGGAGGCGAACGCGGCGGCGCCTCGGTCGGCGCCCGTGTCACCCGGTGACGACGCCAAGGTGCCGAGCCCCAGTGCGGCCCCTCCGCTCAAGGGCAAGGTCGTCGTCATCGACCCGGGGCACAACCCGGGGAACTTCCAGCACACGTCCGAGATCAACCAGAAGGTGGATATCGGGACGAACTGGAAGGAGTGCGACACGACGGGGACGGCCACCAACGCGGGTTACAGCGAGGCGCGGTTCACGCTCGACGTCGCGCACCGGTTGCGGACCCTGCTGGAGCGGCAGGGCGCCACCGTGAAGTTCACCCACGACGGGGACAAGCCCGCCTGGGGGCCGTGCGTGACCCAGCGCGCCCGGATCGGGAACGACGCGCACGCGGACGCCGCCATCTCCATCCACGCCGACGGGGCGCCCGAGGGCGACCGAGGCTTCCATGTCATCCTCCCGGCCACCGTGCACGCCGGCGGCGCCGACACCCGCCCGATCGTCGGCCCCTCGCGCACCCTCGGCGAGCACATCGAGAGCGACTTCGCGAAGGTGACCGGCAGTTCCCCGTCCAACTACGTCGGAAACGGCACCGGCCTCGACGTACGCAAGGATCTCGGCGGTCTCAATCTGTCAACGGTTCCCAAGGTGTTCATCGAGTGCGGCAACATGCGCGACAGCAAGGACGCGGCACTCCTGACGAGCGGGACCTGGCGGCAGAAGGCGGCGCAGGGAATCTCTGAGGGAATCGTGAGTTTCCTGCGCGGGTAGGCATCGGCGGACTGGTCCGGGCGGACACGCCGATCGTACGAACGATAGTGTCCTTCCTGCGATTCCTACGATGAGGGGCACCCCCGCGACGCCTCCTCCGCCGACGAGACGACCTACGAAGGACCTGAAGTGAATATCCGCTCCCTCACTAGAGGCGACGGCGTGGTGATCGGAGCAGCGGTGTTGCTGTTCATCGCGTCGTTCCTCGACACGTTCGACAAGTCCGGCAACGGTGCCCCGAACGCCTGGGACAACCTCGGCCTGGTGATGAGCATGTACGTCGGCGGTATCGCCGGCGCGGTCCTGATCGTCCTCGCCCGCGCGCTGCCGCAGCCGCTGAAGTTCGTCGGTCTCGACCTGGGCCAGATCGGCGTCGGTCTCACCGTGTTCTCGGTGTGGACCGCGTTCTGGTCGACCATCGACCCGCTGGGCGCGTTCGACGACTTCAACACCCTCGACATCGGCGCCGGATCCGGTCTGATCCTCGGCCTGATCGCCGCCCTGCTGCTGGCCGCGGCCGCGATCGCCACCCCGCTGGTCCCGGCGCTCCAGGCGGCCCTGGTCCCGGCCCCCAAGCCGCAGGCTCCGCAGCCCTACGGCGCCCAGCCCTCCGGCGGCTACGGCTACCCGGGTGCCGCCGCCCCGCAGCCCGGCCAGCCGTACGGCGCCCAGCCGCAGGCCGGTCAGCCGTTCGGCCAGCAGCAGCCCCCGGCCGCCGCGCAGCAGCAGCCGGCCGGCCCCGCACCCGACTTCTCGCCGTTCTGGTTCGCCGTGCCGGTGGCCCGGCCGCTGTTCGCGGAGGACGGCTCGGCCGCGCCGATCGCCGAACTGGCGCCCGGCACCTGGTACTTGGCCGTCGAGCAGCGCGGCGGCGCGCTGGTGGCGCAGACCCAGGACGGCCGCCGCGGCGTACTGCAGGACACCTCCGGGATCCAGCGCGGCTGATCCGCGCAGGACCGCGCACGGCCCCTCTCCCTTCCGGGTGGGGGGCCGTTGTCGTACAGTCCGGAACTCGGTCTGACGTACTGTCAGGAGGCTCGCATGCGGCTCGGGTTGGCACTCGGATACTGGGGGCGGGGTCCCTCTGCGGACCATGTGCCGCTGGCGCGGGAGGCGGAGCGCCTCGGGTACCACTCGGTGTGGACGGCGGAGTCCTGGGGCTCGGACGCGTTCACCCCGCTCACCTGGATCGCCGCGCAGACGTCAACGATCCGGCTGGGTACGGCCGTTGCCCAGATGGCGGCCCGCTCGCCGACCACCACCGCGATGCACGCGCTGACCCTGGACCACCTGTCGGGGGGCCGGGTGATGCTGGGACTCGGCCTGTCCGGGCCGCAGGTCGTGGAGGGCTGGTACGGCCGCCCGTTCCCGAAGTCGCCGCTGACCGCGACCAGGGAGTACGTGGACGTCGTACGGCAGGTGCTGCGCCGGGAGGGGCCGGTGGAGGCGGCGGGGCGCTTCCATTCCCATCCGTACCGGGGGGCGGACGCCACCGGTCTCGGCAAGCCGCTGAAGCCGATCACCCACCCGCTCCGGGCCGATCTGCCGGTCCTGCTCGGCGCGGAGGGGCCGAAGAACGTCGCCCAGACGGTCCGGATCGCCGACGGGTGGCTGCCGCTGTACTGGGCTCCGAGCCGGCCCGAGGTGTACGGGCCCGCGGTGGCCGAGCTGCCGGAGGGCTTCCTGGTCGCGCCGATGGCACAGGTGAAGGTCTGCGACGACGTGGCCGCCGGGCTGCTGCCCGTGAAGGCCATGCTCGGCTTCTACATCGGCGGGATGGGCCACACGGCCCGCAACTTCCACGCCGACCTCATGGCGCGCATGGGGTACGAGGAGGAGGCGCGGCGGATCCAGGAACTGTTCCTGTCCGGGCGGCGCGAGGAGGCCGTGCTGGCCGTGCCGGACGCGTTCGCCGACGAGATCTCGCTGGTCGGCCCGCGCGAACGCATCGCCGAGCGGCTGGAGTCGTGGCGCAAGGGCCCGGTGACCGACCTGCTGGCGCTCGCCCCCGACCCGCACACCCTGCGGGTCCTCGCGGAGCTCAACTCCTAGCCGCCCCGGGCGGCGGACCGGCGGAGGGGCGAGCAGGACGCGGCGGGGCACGGCGCCGGGGTCAGCCTCGGACGGTCGCCGCCCGAGGCGGTTCGGACACTCCGGCGCCGAACCCGAACCACGTCAGTGGGTGAGCTGCGACGTCGAAGGCACCTTGTTGGTGACCGGGGCGCCGGCGCTCTTCCCGGCGTCCTTCACGTTGTTGATGACGTCGTTGAACGAACTGGCCGCGTTCCCGTCGCCCTTGCGGAGCTTGGACGGCAGGTCCTTCAGCGCGTCGATGCCGGACGAGAGCGGGGCGACGGCCTTGGACAGCAGCGGGTCGCCCTGGGCGTTCCGCTTGGCGGCCTGGAGCCGGTTGTACGCGAAGGTGCCCGCGAGACCGGCCTTGATGAGGGCGAGGGTGCGGCCGTGGGCGCCCTTCTTGAACTTGCCGGCCTTCCAGGGCTTGACGATCCACTGGTAGGTGGCACCGGCCGCGAGTGACGCGTTGGCGACGAACCGCGTCTTGGCGAACTTCTGTTTCTCGGCGGACGTACTCGGACTGGGCGTGTCGGCCACGGGCACCGCGGCCATGCCGGTGTCGGTGGGCTTGCTCTGCGTGCTGCTGCATGCGGTCACACCGGCGACGAGTGCGCAGCAGAGGGTCAGCGCGACGACCAGGCGCCGTATCGGTACGGGCACGGGGTCCTCCCGTGTGTCTCGATGTCCTCCCCGAGCGGTTGCTTCCTCCGGAAGCCTCACCCAGATGGCGGCGCTGCGCCACTCGGGGGAACCCCCGTTCAGGTTTCAAGGACCGATCGACGGCAACCCGGAGGGCATGTCCCCTCGATATCGTCACAATCAGGCCGGCACGGTCGTCGCGGTCGTCGCCGACATCATGGCCCTCATACTGGGCCTCTGGATAATGATGTACCTGTTGGACGCGAACCGGGCGAACAGCCTGGTCCAGTTCATCCACGACGCGGCCGCCTGGCTGGCCGGCTGGTCACGCGACCTGTTCACCTTCGACGAGGCGTGGGCGAGGGTGGTGGCAGGATACGGCCTGGCGGCGGTCGTCTACCTGTTCATCGGCCACGCGATCGCCAACCGGATGCAGCGGCACTGAGAATTTCCGGTCAGAACAGCGCCCGTAAGGGGCGCGGGGCTGTGCCGACGTGCGGCTCCGCCGCGATGGGGGTCCCCCCGCTCGAGCGGAGCCGAGAGTGGGGGAGCGACCAGCCCCCACGGCGCCGCACCCGCCGTACGCCGCACCCCCGCCCCCCTAGGCGCAGCAGTCCACCTCAAGCCCGGAAGGCAGCCGCCCTCCCCCGAACACCGCACACGTGGCGTCATGCCCTCCGAGCGCGGCGACCGCCAGCAGCAGCGACCCCGCCGTCCACGTGGTGAGCTCCCGCGGCCAGATCGCGTCGTCCTCGAAGACGTACCCGGTCCAGTACAGCCCCGACTCCGCGTCCCGCAGATGCTGGATCGACTGCAGGATCTCCAGCGCCCGGTCGGACTCCCCGACCGCCCACAGCGCGAGGGCGAGCTCGGCCGACTCCCCGCCCGTCACCCACGGATTGGGGACGACGCACCGCACCCCGAACCCGGGTACGACGAACCGCTCCCAGTCCTTCTCGATCCGCGCGGCCGCCTCCGCTCCGGTCAACGCCCCGCCCAGCACCGGGTAGTACCAGTCCATCGAGTACCGGTCCTTGTCCAGGAACCGCTCGGGGTGGCGCCGTATCGCGTGCCGCAGCGCGCCCACCGCCAACTCCCAGTCCGGCTGCGCCTCTTCCCGCTGCTCGGCGATGGCGAGCGCACAGCGCAGCGCGTGGTGGATCGACGAACTCCCGGTCAGCAGCGCGTCGTCGGTGGGCGTCCCCTCGTCCTCGCGCCGCCAGCCGATCTCACCGCCGGGCTGCTGCAGCCGCAGCACCCACTCGACGGCCGCGTACACGGCGGGCCACATCCGGTCGAGGAAGGTGTCGTCGCCGGTGGAGAGGTAGTGGTGCCAGACGCCCACGGCGATGTAGGCGACGAAGTTGGACTCGCGGGCGCGGTCGGTGACGTCGTCGTGCGCGCCGTCGGCGTAGGCCGCGTACCAGGAGCCGTCCTCGTTCTGGTGCTCGGCGAGCCAGATGTAGGCCCGCTCCGCGGCGGCGTGCTCACCGGCCGCGTCCAGCGCCATCGCGGCCTCGGTGTGGTCCCAGGGGTCGAGGTGGTGCCCCCGGAACCACGGGATCGCGCCGTCCTCCCGCTGTGCGGCGAGGATCCCGCGGACGGTCGCGGCAGCCTGCTCGGCGGTGAGGACCCCGGGCAGGACGAGGTGTTCTGTCCGGGGGGTGGTCACTTGGCGGCCACCTCGGCGTCCGACGGGGCGTCGGTCCCGGTCCCGGTCCCGGTTTCGGTCCCGGTCCCCGTTCCCGTCTCGGTCCGGGGCAGGTGCGGCTTGGTGGCGTAGACGACGAAGCTCTTGCCCATCACCGGGTTCAGCGCCTGCTCGGCCAGGCGCGTGGCCAGCGGCTTCTTCATGATGTCCCAGACGAGCAGCTTGTGGTACGCCCGTACCGGCAGCGCCTTGTCGTTGTCGACGCCGAACGCGCACTTCAGCCACCAGTAGGGCGAGTGCAGCGCGTGCGCGTGGTGGCTGCCGTACGGCCGCAGACCGGCTTCCTTGATCTTCCCGACCAGCTCGTCGGCCTTGTAGATGCGGATGTGGCCGCCCTCGACCTCGTGATAGGCGTCGGAGAGCGTCCAGCAGACCTTCTCGGGGCCGTAGCGCGGCACGGTGACGGCTATCCGCCCGCCGGGCCTGAGCACGCGCACCATCTCGGCGAGCACGCCCTTGTCGTCGGGGATGTGCTCCATGACCTCGGAGATGATGACGACGTCGAAGGACTCGTCGGGGAAGGGGAGCGCCAGCGCGTCACCCTCCATGGCGGTGGCCGTCGCGCCGGCCGGGGCCTCGCCGGCCTCCGCCATCGCCGCGAACCACTTGGCGACCTCGCGGATCTCCTCTCCGTTCTGGTCGAGCGCCACGACCTGGGCGCCGCGCCGGTAGCACTCGAAGGCGTGGCGTCCTGCCCCGCAGCCGAGGTCCAGGACGCGGTCGCCCGGGGCGAGCGGGAACCGGGAGAAGTCGACGGTCAGCACGTGGCCCTGCTTTCACTCTCGTGACGAACACCAGCTGAGGCCGCGGAGCGGCCGGGATTGCGGGGCGCGGAGCGGGCCACGGCCGCGGCCGCGGAGCGGCGGGAAGCGGCGTCCGTGCCGCCCGCGGAGCGGGCGATCGCCTCGCGGTACCGGGCCACCGTGCCCTCCGCGGCGCGCGCCCAGGTGAAGTGCCGTAGCACCCGCTCCCGGCCGGCCCGGCCGAGGCGCGCGCGGAGCTCCGGGTCGCCCAGCAGCCGGCTCAGCCCGGCGGCCAGCGCGCCGGCGTCGCCCGGCGGCACGGCCAGGCAGGTCTCCCCGTCCCGTCCGGCGACCTCGGGGATCGCGCCGCCCGTCGTCGCGAGCAGCGGGGTGCCGGTCGCCATCGCCTCGGCGGCGGGCAGCGAGAAGCCCTCGTAGAGCGACGGCACGCAGGCGACCTCGGCCGAACGGACCAGGTCGACGAGTTCGGCGTCGGAGATGCCCTTCACGAACTCGACGGCGCCCTCGAGGCCGTACCGCTCCACGGCCTGCGCGACGGGCCCCTCGGTGGGCTGCTTGCCGACGACGACGAGGTGGGCGGCGGGATGCTCGGTCCGCACCTTGGCGAGGGCCTCGACGAGGAACACCAGCCCCTTCAGGGGTACGTCCGCGCTGGAGGTGGTGACGATCCGGCCGGGCACCTGGGGTACGGCGGGATTCGGCGCGAAGAGGTCGGTGTCGGCGCCGATGTGGACGACGTGGACGCGGTCCTCGCGTACGCCGAGATGGTCGACGATCTCCTGGCGGGAGGTGCCGGAGACGGTGAGCACGGAGGGCAGCCGGCGGGCGACCCGCTTCTGCATCCGGGTGAAGGCGTACCAGCGCCGTACGGAGTACCGCCGCTTCCATCCCTCGGCCGCGTCCAGCTCCAACTGCCGGTCGACGGTGATGGGGTGGTGGATCGTGGTGACGAGGGGCGCGCCGACGTCCCCCAGCAGGCCGTATCCCAGTGTCTGGTTGTCGTGGACGACGTCGAACTCCCCGGCGCGGGCGCGCAGATGGCGGCGGGCGCGGAGCGAGAAGGTCAGCGGTTCGGGGAAGCCGCCGGTCCACATGGTGGCCACTTCGAGCGCGTCGACCCAGTCCCGGTACTCGTCCCGCCCGGGCGTCCTGAAGGGGTCCGGGGAGCGGTACAGGTCGAGGCTGGGCAGCTCGGTGAGGGTGAGCGCGGGGTAACCCTCGTCCAGGACGGGGTACGGCTGTGAGCCGATCACCTCGACGCGGTGCCCGAGGCGGGCCAGCTCGCGGGAGAGGTGCCGTACGTAGACACCCTGGCCGCCGCAGAACGGGTTCCCTTTATAGGTGAGGAGCGCGATGTCGAGCGGTCGCTCGCCGTCGGCGGCGGGTTCCTCGTCGGTACCCGTCCGCCTGGCCTCAGCGGTCACTCTGGGCCCCCTTCTCCCTGCACTTTCCCGCGAGATTACGCCGGGACGCTAATCTAGAACAAGTTTCAGACTTGATCGTTCAAGAGGCTCTGAATCTACCGGCAGGTAGGGGCGGAGTGAGCAGTGGATCAGGTGATTCGCGCCACGACGCGACCCCTGCCATGCTGTCTGATCACTCGCCCTGAGCACTGCCCTCACCGACTGTCACGGACGGGACCCATGCCTGCGGAAGCCAAGGTGGACATCGGCGCCAGATCGGCCACCCCGCCGCTCACCGAGCGGCAGGAGGCCCGGCGCCGCCGCATCCTGCACGCGAGCGCCCAGCTGGCCAGCCGGGGCGGTTTCGACGCGGTGCAGATGCGCGAGGTGGCCGAGTCCTCCCAGGTGGCGCTGGGCACGCTCTACCGCTACTTCCCCTCCAAGGTCCACCTGCTGGTCGCGACCATGCAGGACCAGCTGGAACACATGCACGGCACGCTGCGCAAGAAGCCGCCGGCGGGCGAGACGGCGTCCGAGCGGGTCGCCGAGACCCTGATGCGGGCCTTCCGGGCCCTGCAGCGCGAGCCGCACCTGGCCGACGCGATGGTCCGCGCCCTCACCTTCGCCGACCGCAGCGTCTCTCCCGAGGTGGACCAGGTCTCCCGGCAGACGACGGCGATCATCCTGGACGCGATGGGCCTGACCGACCCGTCCCCCGCCCAGCTCTCCGCCGTCCGCGTCATCGAGCACACCTGGCACTCGGCCCTGATCACCTGGCTGTCGGGCCGTGCCTCCATCGCCCAGGTGAAGATCGACATCGAGACGGTCTGCCGGCTGATCGACCTGACGGAGCCGGGCGGCAAGCCGTAGCCCGCGGGCTCGGGGTACGCGAAGACCTGCGGGGCGGCTGGCCGGGGACACGCGAAGACCTGCGGAGCGGGTGGCCGGGGGCACGCGAAGACCTGCGGAGCGGGTGGCCGGGGGCACGCGAAGACCTACGGGCGGGCTGCTCGGAGGCATGCGAAGACCTACGAGACGGGTTCCCTTCGCCGGCATGGTCCGGATCAGGTGATGGGGGTCGCCGTCCGGCTCAACCGCCGCCTTCCGACCTCTCAGCCCGACCGTCGACGTCGGCACCGGCGGATGCTTTGTGCATCTGCGTCACGCCAGAGTCGGCTACGCCGCTCGGACTCCCTCACTCGCCTCGTAGGCTGATTTCAGGATAGAACGCCCGAACGGGAATAGACCACCCCAATGGTGGATTTTTTCTACTTTTCCTGATACGGGCCACGCCCGAGTGCCTCCGGCGCGCAACCCCACCGCTCACGGCCCACAACCGCACCGCTCACGGCCCACCACCCCGCCGTTCACGGCCCACCACCCCGCCGCTTCCGGCCCGCTACCCCACCGTCGTCAGCCCGCTCCAGCTCCGCCCGAGCGCGGTCTCCCCCGCCCAGCGCTCCAGCAGCAGCCGGGCCTCGGCCTCCGGGGCCGCCAGGGACACCCGCTGGGCCCCCGCGTGGACCTTGCGCGACTGTTCGTGGGTGCCCTCGCTGCAGCAGGAACAGAGCATCTCCAGGCTGCTCGCGGGTTCCGCGCCGAAGTCGTGCTCGACGAAGAGGGCGAGCAGCGCGTCGAGGTCGGCGGCCTCCCCGGCGTTCACCGTCACCTCAAGGGTCGGCAGCTCGGACGCCCGGAGGAGGAGCAGTTCGTCGAAGACGGGGAACTCGCGGCCCTCGACCACCCGGCGCCCCGTGGGCTCGCCGTCGTGCACGACGATCTCCCCGAACCGCCGTCCCGCCGTCACCGGCACGTTCATCACCCTCCCCCGCGTCGGGCACAGCCGGTCGATCCACACGACCTCCCGCTCGCCGCCGGTGTCCAGCCGCACACAGGCCGCACCGAACCGCCCGTCGATCTCCCCCTCCCCCGCCGGGAGTTCGATGCCGAAGCCGGCCCAGGCGTCCCGGGCGGTGGCCCAGTCGCCCTGGATGGTGGCCGCGATGCCGAGGTTCCAGAACGCCGGGTCGCCCTCGCCGCGCGGCGCCCGGGCGGCGGCCTCGCGGCCCAGTGCGCAGGCCTTGGCCCAGTTGCGCAGGAACTTGTGGGCGAGCGCGGCGTCGTACCACCACACCGCGCTCCGCTCCTCGTCCGGGAACCGCGCGAGAACCTGCTCGAAGAGCCCGGCGGCGGACAGCCACTCCTCGGCCTCCCACGCCTCGTAGGCCGCTTTGATCAGGCCCTCGGCCTCGGTCTTGCGCACGTTCCCCACCCTGGTCGGCCCGTCGGACCGCTGGAGCGTATCCCAGGCCACCGACAGACCAGGCCGGGCCACCGAGGTGCCGCGCCGGGCACTTGGCAGGCGGCGCCGGACGGTTGGCAGGCCGCGCCGGACGGTTGGCAGGCCGGCGCCCAGCCACCGCGTGAGCTGCCGGATCAGCCCCGGATCAGCCGCCGAGTCAGCGCTCGGATCAGCCCCCGGGTGAAAAGCCCCTGGCGGGACCCCTGTCCCTGATCGGAGAATCTCCCCATGGCACTCATCCACCACACCACCCTCAAGCCCACCAAGGTCGAACTCCTCGCCGGCCGGCTTCCCGGCCGCCCCTGGTACCGCGGCCCCGCCGCACCGGAGTTGGTGAAGGCCGGCGGGTTCCGGCTGGACGACCCGGAAGGCGAGGTGGGGATCGAGTTCATGATCGTCACGGAGGGCTCGGACGCGTATCTCGTACCGCTCACCTACCGCGCCGCCCCGCTCGACGGCGCCGAGCACGCGCTCCTCGGCACCATGGAGCACGGTGTGCTCGGTACGCGCTGGACCTACGACGGGTGCCACGACCCCGTGCTGACGGCCGGGTTGGTGGCCCTGATCGAGGGACGTGCCGCGGCGCAGGCGCAGAGCATCACCGACACGCCCGACCGGGAGGTCGCCCGCGGGTACACCGCGGCGGGTCCGCTCCCCGGCCTCGGCGCCCCCGTCGACACCGCCGAGAGCACCGAGTTCGCCGTGGCGGACGAGGGTCTGGTCCTGCGGCTGCGTCGCGTACTGACCCCCGGCTCACTGCCGGCCGCCGACGCGGCCGGGTATGTCACCGGAGCCTGGCAGCAGCCGGACGGCATCCGGGCCAGGGCGCTGTTCGCCGCGCTTGAGCCTCGCTGAGTCCGCGGGCGGAAGCCAGTCCGTGGGCGGAAGCCAGTCCCCAGGCAGGAGCCGGCCCCCCGGGCGGAAGCCGACCCTCAGGCGCGAGCCGGCCCTCAGACGGAAGCCAGTCCCCAGGCGGGAGCCAGCCCAGGCAGGAGCCGGTCCTCAGCCAGGAGCTGGTCCTATGGCAGGAGCCGGCACTCAGGCGGGAGCCGGCCCCCAGGGCAGGAGCCGACCCTCTGCCAGGAGCTGGCCCTACGGCGGAAGCCGGTCGCCAGGCAGGAACCGGCCCTCAGCCAGGACCTGGTGCTAAGGCGGAAGCCGGTCCCCAGGCAGCAGCCGACCCTCGATCGGAAGCTACTCCTCGGGCGGGAAGACCGGTTCCCCGCTGTCCAGCAGGGTGATGGTGATCGCCTCCACCGGGCAGTTCTCCGCCGCGTCGAGGATCCTGCCGTTGGCGTCCGTCTCCGGGTCCACGGGGTGGGACTGCATGGCGGAGTCGAGCCGGAAGGCTCCGGTGGCGCGGTTGACGCACTGGGCCGAGCCGATGCAGATCGAACGGTCGACCTCGACGTGCCAGCGGTCCCCCATGGCGGCCTCTCACCCCGCCCAGCCGGCCGGGAGGTGGATCATCTTGTGTTCGAGGAACTCGCCGTAGCCCTCGGGCCCGAACTCCCGTCCCAGACCGGAGTTCTTGTAGCCGCCGAACGGACCGAGCATGTCCAGGCTGAAGGTGTTGACGGAGTAGGTGCCCGTACGGACCTGCCGCGCGACCTCGATACCGTGCTCCACGTCCGCCGTCCACACGCTGCCGCTCAGCCCGTAGTCCGAGTCGTTCGCGATCTTCAGGGCCTCGGACTCGTCGCCGTAGGGGAGGAGGCAGATCACCGGGCCGAAGATCTCCTCCCTGGCTATCCGCATGGAGTTGTCGACGTCGCCGAAGAGGGTCGGCTCGACGTACCAGCCCTTCTCCAGACCCGCCGGACGGCCGCCGCCCGTGAGGATCTTCGCGCCTTCCTCCTGGCCGATCCGGATGTAGTCCAGGTTCCGCTGCTGCTGGCGGCGGGCGACGAGGGGGCCCACCTGGGTGGCCGGGTCGAGCGGGTCGCCGACCTTCAGGGCGCTCGCCGCCGCCGCGAGGGCGTCGGCGAACTCGTCGTAGCGGGAGCGCGGGACGAGGATGCGGGTCTGGGCGACGCACGCCTGGCCGTTGTTCATCCAGGCCGCCGGGACGATCCCGGCGACGGAGGCGGCCACATCGGCGTCCGGCAGTACGACCGCGGCCGACTTGCCGCCCAGCTCCAGCGTCACCCGGGTGAGGTTCCTCGCGGCCACCTCCATCACCCGCTTGCCGGCCGCGACCGAGCCGGTGAAGGAGACCTTGTCGACGCCCGGATGCGAGACGAGATACTCACTCACCTCGCGGTCCGCCGGAAGGATGGACAGCACCCCGTCCGGCAGTCCGGCCTCCTTGGTGATCTCACCGAGTATGTAGGCGTCCAGCGGCGACTCCGGGGACGGCTTGAGCACCACCGTGCAGCCGGTGAGCAGCGCGGGGGCGAGCTTGGCGGCGGCCACGAACTGCGGCACGTTCCAGGGCACGACGGCCGCCACGACCCCGACCGGCTCCCGCCGGACGAGGATCTTCCCCAGCACCCCGTCGCGTGTCTCCTCGTACGTGAAGTCGCGTGCCACCCTGATCGCCGCGTCCCACACCATCATCGCGCCGAGCGCCTGCGCGAGCACGCTCCACGAGTACGGCGAACCGTTCTCGGAGGAGATCACCCGCGCGATCTCCTCGTGCCGTACGGCGATCGCGTCCTTGATCCGAGTGACGACCTCGACCCGCTCCGCAAGGCTCATCCGCGGCCAGGGCCCCTCGTCGAAGGCCCGCCGCGCGACCCCGACAGCCCGGTCCACGTCCTCCCGCGAGGCATGCGGCACCCGCCCGAAGACCTCCTCGGTGTGCGGCGACACCACCTCGATGACGTCCTTGCCCAGGGGGTCGGTCAACTCCCCGCCGATGAACAGCTGCCCATGTTCCAGGAACTCGGTCATGGCGCCCCGCCACCCTTCCTGACGATGTTTCAGAACTGATACCAGTTCTAGTTATAGTGAGCAATGGCCGTGCGGCGGTGCGGGGGCGGAGGGCGACGGATGGCGAACAGTCAGGGCGAGCAGGACGAGTCCGCGGCGGGGCGGGCGGAGGTGACCGTTCACGATCACGGCGGGGGCGTACGGTCCGTCGAGGTTCCCATTCCGGACAATCCCCTCGGCTACACGCTGGTGTACGTCGTGGACACCGACCGGGGGCCGGTCCTCGTCGACACCGGCTGGGACGATCCCGGGTCGTGGGACGTACTGGTGGCGGGGCTGGAGGCGTGCGGCATCGGCATCGGGGAGGTGCACGGGGTCGTCATCACCCACCACCACCCCGATCATCACGGGCTGTCGGGGCGGGTGCGGGAGGCGTCCGGGGCCTGGCTCGCCATGCACGCGGCCGACGCGGCGATCGTGCGGCGGGCGCGGGAGACCCGGCCCGAGCGGTGGTTCACCTACATGGCGGCGAAGCTGACGGCCGCGGGGGCGCCCGAGGAACACGTGGCGCCCCTGCGCGGGGGACCCCGCCGCCGCAACTCGCCGCCCGGACTGTCCCCCGCCCTCCCCGACCGCGAGATCCTCCCCGGCGAACTCCTCGACCTGCCCGGCCGCCGGCTGCGCGCCGTCTGGACGCCGGGGCACACGCCCGGCCATGTCTGCCTGCACCTGGAGGAGGAGCACCCGGACCGACTCCCCGGCCTGGGGCGCCTGTTCTCCGGCGACCATCTGCTCCCCGAGATCACCCCGCACGTCGGCCTGTACGAGGATCCCGACGACGCGACCGTCACCGACCCCCTCGGCGACTACCTCGACTCCCTGGAACGCATCGGCCGTCTCGCCCCCGCCGAGGTCCTCCCGGCCCACCAGTACGCCTTCACCGACGCGCCGGCACGGGTTCGGGAGCTCCTGGCCCACCACGAGGAACGCCTCACCGCGCTCCATGCCCTTCTCCAACAGCCCCTGACCTTGTGGCAGTTGGCCGTACGGATGGAGTGGAACCGGCCCTGGGAGCAGATCCCCTACGGATCGCGGAACATCGCCGTCTCGGAGGCGGAGGCCCATCTGCGGCGCCTGGTGAAACTGGGGCTCGTGGAGCCGGTGACGGGAACCGAGCCGGTCACGTACGTGGCGGTGCGGTAAGAAGCGCATGGACCCCTTGGAACGGCTCCTCGCCGAACGCGCCTGCGAGCGTCTCGTCGTCGACTTCGTCCGCCGCCTTGATCTCGGCGAACCGTCCTCCGTGGCCGAGTTGTTCACGGAGGACGGGTGGTGGGAGTGGCCGCCGCCGGGAGACGGACGGCGAGTGGTGGGGCGGGAGGGACTGGCCGCCTACTTCGGCTCCCGGCCAGGGGGCCGGCTGTCCCGGCGCATCATGTCCAACATCCTGGTCACGGTCACCGGACCGGAGGCGGCGACGGCCACGTCGTACTTCCAGACCTATCGCGTCGACGGGTACGCGGGGGGCATGGTCCCGGCCGCCCCGCCTGTCCAAGTGGGCCACTACGAGGACACGTTCCGGCGGGCCGGCGGACACTGGTTGCTGTCCTCGCGGTCCTTGGTGCTCCCCTTCGGGGGTCCCACCCCTGAAGCGAACGCCTGAAACATCCCGTGGACGGAGACCTCCCGCCGCGGCCGCCCGCCGCCGGCCCTCGGGGCCGCGGGACGGCCCCGTTCAGGCCTGGTTGGCGGGCCGGTGCCGCATCAGGCAAGGTTCGCCCTGTCCGCGAGGGCCTGGGTGAGCAGCCTGACCGGTAGGGTCGGGGCCTCGCGCGCGATGCGCCAGGACGTCATGCGGAACGGGGCGGGCAGAGTTGACCGTGGATATCGCTGTGGTGAGCGGGCTCGTGTATGGAGCCAGTGGACAGCGTTTGGACGTGTATCGGCCTGCGACTGCGTTGGCGGCTTCGCCGGTTGTGCTGCTCTGGCACGGAAGGGGCCCCGAGGAGCGGGACGTCCTCGCGCCGCTCGCCCGGGCTGCGGCTTCGCTGGGTGTCGTGTGCTTCGTCCCGGACTGGCGGCCGGACGCCGACGACAGCGGTCGAACCCACCTCCGCGAGTCCGCCATGTTCGTCCAGCAGAGCGCGGCCGAATTCGGCGGGGACACCGGACGGATCGCGCTCGCCGGCTGGTCCCTGGGGAGCAGGGCTGCGATGGCTGCCGCCATGGACCCCTGTGCACTCGACGGCTGGAGACCCCGTGCCGTCGTCGGCATCGCCGGCGGATACACCCGACCGGAACCGCTGACGGGCCGCGCCCCGATCGACGAACTGACAAGGGCCGAGGAATCGCTGTCGGCCATCCCTGTCTGGCTGGTCCACGGATCTGCTGATCCGGTCGTGGACGTCCAGCAGTCACGCCGACTCCATGCGGCTCTTCAGCACCGGGGCTGGCCGACCTCGCTCGACGAGCCCGACACCGACCACGCCGGTGTGATCATGACCGAGTACGACCCCGAGTCCCGCCGCTGCCGATCCAGCCACGCCGACCACGCCGTACGGGCCGGAAGCCACACAGCCCACCTCCTCGCCCGCGCCGCCGATCTCGCACCTCGCGTCTGCTGAACGGTCCGCAGGCCATCCTGAGCACGGACCGCACGGCGGACCGTAGTCGCCCTTGCCCGGAGGCGACATGACGCGCCTCTCGGATGCTGGGCCGGATGGCGCGGTGGCGTCAGGCTGTGCGGGTGGCAGAACGAGTACGCGCCCGGGAGATCGATGACGACGAGGGCAGGCGGCTGCCGCGGAGCACCGCCCTGCGCCACTTCGCGCTGGACGGCACTGACCACACAAGCCACAAGGAGCAGGGCGGCATGATCCGCCCTACATCACCTGGCGGAACGAGCACGCCGCCGCCAGACGCCTCCGCGGGATCGTGGACAGGGCGAACGTCGCCTGACGCGGCACTAGTTGGCGGCCGTCTCGGTCGTGATGAGCATCTCTGCCAGGTCGGCGAGGGTGGTGAGCTGGCGTGCGTTCATCTGCGGGGCGCGGGCGGCCAGCCGGACCAGGCCGCTCTCGCGCAGCCGGGACAGCGGGTCGGCCTGCGCCTCCAGCCCCTGCAACACGGGCTGGAGCGCCTCGTACAGCGCCTCGGGCTCGTCGGCGGTGAAGAAGCCGGGCGGCAGTCCGAAGAACCGCCGTAGCCGGTCGGTGTGTTCGAGGCCCGGCATGCCGCTCTTGCGCCATTCGCTCAGCCACTGCCTGCTGGTGCCGGCGATCGCCGCGAGCTCGCCCAGCGAGTACCGCTTGCCGTCGGGCCGGCGCCGGTTCTCGCGGATGAAGTCCAGCCGCTGGCGGACCCGTTCGGCCAGCCCCGCCTCGGGTGCGGTCCCGCCGGCGAGCAGTTCGGCGACGGTCCCGACGGGGATCCCGGTGCGGTGGGACAGGTCGGCCACGTCCAGCACCTCGGACAGCCGCCCGGGCCGTCCGGTCAGTTCCCCGAGCCGTGTCAGTACGCCGGTCAGCGGGGCATGGGCGTCACTCACCAAGGTCCCCCAGGAGACACGTCGTTGACCGGTCGGTCAGCCGAGCAGTCGGTCGGCCGAGCAGACGCGAGGTTATCCAATTCCCGCGCCCGGCCACCAGACATGACAAGGGTCACTGCGGAACGGGGCAGCAATCGTTGACATATGACGGCTCGCCAGAAAGGATCGGGAACGATCACGTCACCCTGGCCATGGTCGAACCGACCCGCCCCGGGTGCCGCCTATGGGGGAGCGGCATCCGGGGCGACCAGCCGCCCCGCCTCCTCCCGGAAGGTGAGGCGAACGGATGTCGCAGCCCGTCCTGCTCCTCGGTGCCGGCCGCCGGTGCGCGTACGACGAGTTCGTGCTGACGCGCATCGCCGCGGCCCGCCCCGTGGTGCTGGTGGACGCCGCGCCGCCCGACTGGGCACGTCCGTGCCTGGCCGGTCACCTGGCGGCAGACCCCGGCAAGGACGGGGCGACGGCCTCGGCGGTGGTGCGGTTCGCGGCCCGGCACCGGGTCCGCGGGGTGCTGGCCCGGTCGGCCGGGTACACGGTCGCCGCGGCCAGGATCGCCGGGCAGTTGGGGCTGCCCGGCCCCTCCCCCGCCACGGCCGCCGCCTGCGCCGACCCGGCCGCACTGCGTGCCTCGCTCGCCGCCGGCGCGGTCCCCGTCGACGACCCGGGTACGCCCAGGGTCTGCGCCGAGACCGTCGTCCTGGACGGCGAGATCCGTATCGTCGCCATCACCCGTACGACCCTGGGCCCGGCGCCCGCCCGGCAGCCGCTCCGGCACACCGTGCACGCCCACGACGGCCTGCTGCACAACCGTTTCCTGCGTCTGGCCGTCGACCGCACCGTGCACGCCCTCGGCCTCACCCGGGGTGTGCTGCACATCGGATTGCGGCTCACCGACCGCGGCCCCCGGGTCACCGACGTCACCCCGTGTCTCCCGGGCGACCTGATCCCGCTCCTCGTCAAACGCGCCACCGGCGTCGATCTCGCGCAGGCCGCCGCCGCCCTGGCCACCGGCGAGGTGCCGGACACCACGCCCACCCGGCAGCGGGCGGCCGCGATCCGGTTCGCCTATCCCGCCGCCACCGGCCGCCTCGACCACCTGACCCTGTCCCCCGACGCGGCCGGGGAACCCGGCGCCGACCGCATGATCCTCACCCGGGACGCCGGCCACCACGTCACCGCCGGGCCGCACGCGACCGTCGACGACCGGCTGGCGCTCTGGGTGGCCGTCGGCGAGGATCCCGCCGACTGCGACGACGCGCTGCGCCGGATGGGCCGCCACCTGTCCGCGGGCATCGCCCCGGTCGTGACAGCGGCCTGAGCGTCTCACCGCAAACGCCGTGATGTCCGACCGCGGTTCGGCCGAGGCACCGCCGTGGCCGGTCGCGCCTCGCGGCGGAGCCGCACCCCGATGCAGCCCCCGCGCCCCTGTGAGTCACCACCGGATCGCAGCCGAAGTGAGCCGGCGGTCACATCAGGGTTCGTGTCACATCAGGGTTCTTATCAACTTCTCCGCCGCGCCGAGCAGTTCGACCTCCCGGCGGCTCATCGTCGGATTGGCCGCCCGTCGCCGCAGGGCCTCCGCCAGCCCCTCCTCGGTCAGTTCGCCCGGATCGGCGAGCAGGCCCGCGAGCAGTTCGCGGGCCATCGGCAGCTCACCCACCGCGACCTGGGCGAGGATCACCGCGGACATGGCCCAGTCGAGGCCGGGCGGCCCGTCCTCGGCGTTGGTCCAGTCGATGACCCGAGGCCCGTCGGGGGTCAGCTCCCCCAGCTCTCAACTTCGTTCGAGCCGGGGGGACCCCCATCGTTGTCCGGATGCAGGTCGAGGTGGAGGACACGGGAACCGGCGTCGGCCGGGTCCCGTCCGGGCACCGCGTGCAGCCGCCGCAGCAGCGAGGCGAGCAGCGCCCCGCCCTCCGCCGCTCCCATCTCCCCCGCGAGCAGCGCCGCCAGCATGGTCGGCCCGGACAGCCGTTCCATCACCAGGTCGGTACGGGACCCGGAGGGCCGCACCCGGGGCACCGGATACCCGTGCTCCCGCACGTACGTCATCACCGCGCCCTCGGCGCCCGCGTCCCCCCAGCCGTCCCGGTCCCGGCGCAGCACCCACGCCTCGTCGATCTCGTACACGTCCGCCGAACGCCCCGTACCGAGCAGTCTCCCCGTCATGGCATGACCATAACCAGCGGCTACGACCCACAGCCGCCCCTAGGCTTCGATTCGGCGGCCGGTAAGGTAGCCGGGTCGTCATCACCCGTACGGGGGAAAGCCGGTGCAAACCCGGCGCCGCTCCTTCCCTGGTTCACGGCTTCGCCCGAACCGGGGGACACCCCTGTCCGTGAACCGTCGCACCGACGGTGAGCCGGACCGCCCCGCGCGGGACGTTGATCGGCTCATGTGCGCCGGCACCCGTCGGCGCACGGCACCGTCGAGGTTCACGGAGCCGAGCCGCCGGGGTGTCCCGTGCCGCCCGGTTCCCCCGCAGGGAGAGGCACCCGCCGATCATGACCGTCCTCCGCCGCAGCGCCGCGGTGCTGGCAGCCACCGCCGTCATCGGCGTCGCCACGCCCGCCATGACCGCGACGGCCGCCGACAGCCCGTCCCCGTCCGCCTCGGCGGTACTCCCGTCGGGGCTGTTCGGCAGGACGGACCCCAAGTACGACGGCGTCTGGCGCCAGTCGCTCGCCCTGCTCGCCCAGCACACGGTGGGCCTGACCCCGGCCGCGAAGGCGGTGGACTGGCTGGCCGGGCAGCAGTGCGCGAACGGCGCGTACGCGGCGTTCCGTGCCGAGCCCGCCGCGGCCTGCGACGCCAAGGTGACGGTCGACACGAACAGCACGGCCGCCGCCGTACAGGCGCTGGCGGCGGTCGGCGGGCACGACGACGCCGTCGGCAAGGCGGTGACCTGGCTGAAGGCGCAGCGGAACAAGGACGGCGGCTGGGGTTACACCCCCGGCTCGCCCAGCGACACCAACTCCACCGGCGTGGTGATCGGCGCGCTCACCGCGGCCGGCGAGAGCCCGGACAGGGCGGCGGCCGACCTCGTCGCCAAGTGGTCCATCCCCTGCGACGAGGACGGCGGCGGCGGCCTCGCCTACCAGCCGGACAAGAAGGGGAAGCCGGTCGCCAACGCGGACGCGACGGCCGCCGGGGTGCTCGGTCTGCTCGGCAAGGGGTTCGCGGCGACGGCCGGGAAGGCCCCGGCGGAGGGGGTGGGCTACTGCGCCAACTCCGACAAGGCGCTGTCGCCGGCGGAAGTGGCCCGCAACGGCGCCGCGTATCTGGGGGAGGCCATGTCCGAGCAGGGACACCACCTGGTCTCCGCGCTCGCCGGCGCCAAGCCCCAGCCGGACTACGGCAACACCGCCGACGCGGTCGTGGCCATAGCCGCGCAGGAGGGCCGGAACAGGCATGCACAGGAGCCGTACGCCTGGCTGGAGGCCCACGCCGTGCCGTGGGCCACGCAGAGCGGACCTGCGGCCTACGCGGAGCTGATCTTCGCGGCGCACGCGATGGGTGCGGATCCGCGTGACTTCGGCGGCACGAACCTGGTGACGGCGCTCAACGCGACGGGCCCCGCCCCTGCGGCCGCGGCCGGACACACCGAGGAGAAGAAGTCCTCGGGCACCAGCGTCTGGTGGATCGTCGGTACCGGGCTCGTCGCCGGCATCGGCATCGGCTTCCTGTTCAGCGGGCGCCGGAAGCAGCGGCAGCCGTGACCGGCGTCCGCTTCCGCCGCGCGGCGCTGCTGGTGATGGCCGCGCTGACCCTGCTGGCGACCGCGGCGCCGGCGGAGGCCGCCGGTTACCGCTACTGGTCGTTCTGGGAGCGGGACGGTTCGCGGTGGACGTACGCCACGCAGGGACCCGCCACGGCGCGGCCGGACGACGGCGCGGTCGAGGGGTTCCGGTTCGCGGTGAGCGAGGACTCGGGGGACGCGTCGCAGCCGCGCGGGACGGCGGACTTCGGGACGATCTGCGCCGACACGGCCGCCGTCCGGGGGAAGAAGCGGGTGGGACTGGTCATCGACTTCGGTACGGCGGCGGACGCGCCGTCGGCGCAGCGGCCACCGGTGCGGCGGACCGCGTGCGCGGTGGTGCCGGACGACGCGACGGCCGCGGACGCGCTGGCCGCGGTGGCCAAGCCGTTGCGGTACGACACGAACGCGTTGCTGTGTGCGATCGGGGGGTATCCGGAGAAGGGCTGCGGGGAGGAGATATCGGCGCAGGGCGCGTCGGACGGCGGGCCGTCCCTGGGGCTGCTGGCGGGGGTGGGGGTGGTCGTGGTGGTGGCTGCGGGTGCCTTCTGGCAGGCGCGGCGGCGGAAGAATGCGTGATGGTCACAGCGGGGGCCGGTGGGGGCCGGTCACGGCCACGCGGCGGAGCCGCAAACCGGTACGACCCGCACCCCTTTGGGGCGCTCCTCAGCCGTCGGCGGTCGTGTCAGCTCACTCAGCTGCGGGCAGTCGTGCCTCCCCCAGAGCCCGAAAGGCCTGGCGGGACCCCCAGGCGGCACCGGCGGGCGCGGCGGCACCCCGCGAGCGCGGGCGAGTGAAACCCCCCGTGCCCCGGCCGCGGCGTACCCGCACTCTGCATCCCGGTGCCTGGTGGCTCTGGGCGCTCTCGCTGGGGGTCGCCGCCTCGCGGACCACCAACCCGCTCCTTCTCGCCCTGCTCGTCACGGTCACCGGCTATGTCGTGGCCGCCTGCCGGAGCCGGACGCAGGGGGCCCGTTCCTACTCCGCCTTCGCCAGGCTCGCCCTCGCCGTACTGATCGTCCGGCTCGCCTTCACCGTCCTCCTCGGCTCTCCCGTCCCCGGCTCGCACACCCTCGTCACCCTCCCCGAGATCCCGCTCCCCCACTGGGCGCAGGGCATCCGGCTCGGTGGCCGGGTCAGCGCCGAGGCGCTGGTGTTCGCCCTCTACGACGGCCTCAGGATCGCCACCCTGCTGATCTGCGTCGGCGCCGCGAACGCGCTCGCCGATCCGGCCCGTCTCCTCAAGTCGCTGCCCGGCGCCCTGTACGAACTGGGCGTGGCCCTGGTCGTCGCCCTGACCTTCGCGCCGAACCTGATCGCCGACGTCCAGCGGCTGCGCGCCGCCCGCCGGCTGCGCGGCCGTCCCGACTCCGGTGTCCGGGGGCTGCTCCAGGTCGGGCTGCCGGTCCTGGAGGGCGCGTTGGAGCGCTCGGTCGCCCTCGCCGCCGCGATGGACGCGCGCGGTTACGGCCGCAGCGCCGACGTACCGGACCGGGTCCGTCGTACGACGGCCGCGCTGACCCTCGGCGGGCTGCTCGGCGTGTGCGCGGGAACGTACGGGCTGCTCACCGCGGAGGGCGGCGGTTACGGGCTGCCCCTGCTGCTGGCCGGGGTGGTCGCCGCGCTGGCGGGGCTGCGGCTCGGCGGCCGTCGTTCGCTGCGCACCCGCTACCGGCCGGACGCGTGGGACGCGCGGGCCTGGCTGGTGTCCGGGTCTGGTGCGGCCGTCGCCGGGCTGCTGGCGCTGGCCGCGGTGCGGGATCCGGACGCCCTGCAGCCCGGGGTCGTACCGCTGGTCGCCCCCACGCTTCCGCTGTGGCCCGCGGCCGCCGTGCTGCTCGGGCTGCTGCCCGCCCTCGTCGTACCGAAGGAGCCGTCGTGATCCGTTTCGAGGACGTCTCCGTGACGTACGAGGGCGCGGCCGGGCCGGCCGTCCAGGGCGTCGACTTCGAGGTGCCGGAAGGTGAACTCGTCCTCCTGGTGGGGCCGTCCGGTACCGGCAAGTCGACGATCCTGAACTCCGTCAGCGGGCTGGTGCCGCACTTCACCGGTGGCACCCTGCGCGGCCGGGTCACCGTCGCGGGGCGGGACACCCGGACGCACAAGCCGCGTGAACTCGCCGATGTCGTCGGCACGGTGGGGCAGGATCCGCTCGCCCACTTCGTGACCGCCACGGTGGAGGACGAACTCGCCTACGGGATGGAGTCGTTGGGGATCCCTCCGGCCGTGATGCGGCGGCGGGTGGAGGAGACCCTCGATCTGCTGGGGCTCGACGGGCTGCGGGACCGGGCGATCGCCACCCTCTCCGGCGGGCAGCGGCAGCGGGTCGCCATCGGGTCGGTGCTCACCCCGCATCCGGAGGTCCTGGTCCTCGACGAGCCGACCTCCGCGCTCGACCCGGCCGCCGCCGAGGAGGTGCTGGCCGTGCTCCAGCGGCTGGTGCACGACCTGGGGACCACGGTGTTCCTGGCCGAGCACCGGCTGGAGCGGGTGGTGCAGTACGCCGACCGGGTGGTGCTGCTCCCGGAGCCGGGGGCCGCGCCGGTGTGCGGCACTCCCGCCGAGGTGATGGCCGTGTCGCCGGTGTGTCCGCCGGTGGTGGAGCTGGGGCGGCTGGCCGGTTGGTCGCCGCTGCCGATGACCGTGCGGGACGCCCGGCGCCGGGCGGGCGGCCTGCGGGAGCGCCTCGCCGGACGGACGGCCCCGGACCATCGGGCTCCCGGCACCCCGGCGGCCCCCGCTCCCACCGCCACCACTCCCGGCCCCGGGTCGGCCGAAGCCCGGCGGCCCGCCGCCGCCCCCGCCACGGCTCCCCGCATCGGATCGCCCCAAGCCCAGCGGTCCACCGCCGCCCCCACCACCGCTCCCCGCACCGGGCGGGCGCCACACCGCCGGTGGCTCCCCGCCCTCGGCGCTCCCCGCGCCGGGCGGCCCGGAACCCAGCAGTCCGCCGCCCCGGCGGCCCCTGCCGGCCCTGCCGCCCCTGCCGCCCCTGCCGCCCCTGCCGCCCCTGCCGCCCCTGCCGCCCCTGCCGCCAGCGTCCCTCCGCTCGCCGAAGTCCGCTCGCTCGCCGTTCGCCGGGACCGGGTGGACGCGCTGTGCGGTGTCGGTCTCACCGTCACGCCCGGCGAGACCGTCGCTCTCATGGGCCGTAACGGCGCCGGGAAGTCCACGCTGCTGGGCGCCCTGGTCGGGCTGGTGGAGCCGGGCTCCGGGACGGTCCGGGTCGGCGGGGTGGTACCGCATCGCACCCGCCCGCGTGACCTCGTACGCCTGGTCGGCCTGGTCCCGCAGGAACCCCGTGACCTGCTGTACGCCGACACGGTCGGCGCCGAGTGCGCGGCCGCCGACCGGGACGCGGGGGCGGCCCCGGGAACCTGCCGTGGCCTGGTGTCCGAGCTGCTCCCCGGGGTCGCCGACGGCACTCATCCACGCGATCTGTCCGAGGGACAGCGGCTGGCGCTGGCACTGGCCGTCGTCCTGACCGCCCGGCCGCCGCTGCTCCTGCTGGACGAGCCGACCCGGGGCCTCGACTACGCGGCGAAGGCCCGGCTGGTCGGCGTGTTGCGCGGACTCGCCGCCGCCGGGCACGCGATCGTGCTGGCCACGCACGACGTGGAACTGGCCGCCGAGATCGCGCACCGGGTCGTGCTGCTCGCGGAGGGCGAGGTGATCGCGGACGGACCGACGGACGAGATCGTGGTCTCCTCGCCGTCCTTCGCGCCGCAGGTGACGAAGGTCCTCGCGCCGCAGCGGTGGCTGACCGTGGCCCAGGTGCGCGAGGCGCTGGCATGACCGGCCCGGTGCGGCTCGGCCCCCGCTCGCTGGCCGCCCTGCTTCTCGTCAGTGCCGTCGGCGTGGTCGCCGTCGGCTGGCCCCTCTTCGCCCCGCCCGGCTCCCGGATCACCTCCCACGCCCAGGACGCGCCCTGGCTCTTCGCGGGCCTGCTGCTCCTGCTGGTCGCGGTGCTCGGGGCGACGATCTCCGAGTCGGGGCTGGGTCCGAAGGCGGTCGCCATGCTCGGCGTGCTGGCCGCGACGGGGGCGGCGCTGCGGCCGATCGGCGCGGGCACCGCCGGGATCGAGCCGATGTTCTTCCTGATGGTGCTGAGCGGGCGGGTGCTGGGGCCGGGCTTCGGCTTCACCCTCGGCTCGCTCACCATGTTCGCGTCGGCGCTGCTCACCGGCGGGGTGGGGCCGTGGCTGCCGTTCCAGATGCTGGCGATGGGCTGGTTCACGATGGGCGCCGGGCTGCTGCCGGGGGCCGGGCGGCTGCGCGGGCGCGGTGAGCTGGCGCTGCTGGCGGGCTACGGCTTCCTGGCCGCGTTCGGCTACGGCATGGTCGTGGACCTGGCCGGCTGGCCGCTGCTGGCCGGCACCGCCTCGAACATCGCCTTCGACCCGCATGCCGGGCCCGCCGCCAATCTGGCCCGGTTCCTCGCCTACAGCCTGGCCACCGCCATGGGCTGGAACCTGGGCCGGGCCCTGTGCACGGTCGTCCTCACCCTCGTCCTCGGGCCCGCCCTGCTGCGGGCGCTGCGCCGGGCGACCAGGAGGGCGGCCTTCGAGACCGCGGTCACATTCGACGGCCCCGGGGCGTGAGGCACCGTACGCACCCGGTGACGAGACCGGTGAGGCACCCCACATGACGCACGTCACCTACGGCCCGGGCTAGTAGTCAGACCCTTCCCAAATGTCCGATTCGCCAACCCCCTGACCTGCGCTTTGAGAGCCACGCCACACAACGGGCCATCAGTACCTATGCGACCACAACTAGTAAAAGGGGTGATTGCGGACGGGTTGGCGGCCTGCTTCTCTGGACGACGTCGCCAGGCACCACCGGCTCCCAGCGGGCCACGGAGCCGACGCACACGGCCACCGCACACGGGTGGTTCCGGAGCACGGCGACCCCCTGTCCCCGACGAACGAGGTTCTCCGTGTCCGTGTCCATCATCCGCCGCATCGCCTCCCCGAAGAAGGTCCTCACCGCCGCCGCCGTGGCCGCCGCCACCGCCGGTATGGCGCTGAGCGCGGCGCCCGCCCAGGCCGCCACCGGTTCGGCCTCCTCCGCTCAGGCGATCGCGCACAAGATGATCCCGGACGCCGCACAGTTCAACGCGTTCAGCAAGATCGTCTCGCATGAGAGCGGATGGAACCCCAGCGCCACCAACGGCTCCTCCGGCGCCTACGGCCTGGTCCAGGCCCTGCCGGGCTCGAAGATGGCGTCCGCCGGGTCCGACTGGAAGACCAACCCGGCCACCCAGATCAAGTGGGGTCTGGACTACATGAACTCCCGCTACGGCAGCCCGACGGCCGCCTGGAGCTTCTGGCAGGCCAACGGCTGGTACTGAGCCGGCCGACCCGCTCCCCCGCACCTCGGCACCCTCGCCCCCTCCTCCCGGGCGAGGGTGCCGACGCATGTCCGGACGTGGTGGACTGATGTCCCAGAGCCGCCGAACCCGGAGCCCGTCGAACCCCGGGCCCACCGAACCCGGAGCCCGTCGAACCCCGGGCCCACCGAACCCGGAGCCGGCGAGCCGCCCGGTCCGGCGTGTCCCCAGCGGAGGAGCGATGCCCACGGCGACACCGACCCCCGATCCCGAGACCCGCGGTGTGCGGCTGGTGTTCGTGCTGCTGGCCCTGACCGTGCTGAGCGGCCTGATCGACGCCGTCAGCTATCTGGGGCTCGGCCATGTCTTCACCGCGAACATGACCGGCAACGTGGTGGTCCTCGGCTTCGCGGCCGCCGGGGCGCCCGGTTTCTCCGTGCCCCACTCGGCGGCCTCCCTGGCCGCCTTCCTGGTGGGCGCGGCGACGGGCGGCCGGGTCGCGGCCCGGTTCGGCGGCGGTTCCCGCCGGCGGTGGATGCAGGTGATCCTGGCCGCGGAGGCGGTCGTGATGGCCGGGGCGGCCGTGGTGGCCTTCGCCCGGCCCGGCGGGACGGCGACGACGTACACCCTGATCGCGCTGACCGCCTTCGCGATGGGGCTGCGCAACGCGAACGTCCGCAAGCTGGGGATCCCCGACCTGACGGCGACCACGGTCCTGACGACCACCCTGACCGGCCTGGTCTCCGAGTCCCACCTGGGCGATGCCACCAGGCCGCACTCCCCGCGCCGCGTGGCCGCGGTCCTCGCGCTGATCGCCGGCGCGGTCCTGGGCGCGTGGCTGGTCCTCCACGAGAACCTGGGGATCCCGCTGCTCGTCGCGGCGGCGGTCGCCGGGGTGCTGGCGGTGGTGGCGTCCGGGCGGGAGTGACCGCGGGGACGGGGGTGAGCGGCACCGGCGTCTCGGGGGAGGCAGGAACGGGGCGTAGGGAGGGGGTGCTCCTGCCTCCCTCGGGGCGGGCCGGCGGCGCCGGGAGCCGTCGGCCCGGGTCGAGGGGGTTACGCCGTGGTGACCCGGAGGTGCTTCACCCCGTTGATCCACGCCGAGCGCAGCCGGTCCGGGTCGCCGACCAGGCGCAGGGTCGGCATCGCGTCGGCTATCGCGTTGAAGATCAGGTCGATCTCCAGGACCGCGAGGGACTTGCCCAGGCAGTAGTGGGGGCCGCCGCCGCCGAACCCGAGGTGCGGGTTGGGGTCGCGGGTGATGTCGAAGGTGCCGGGGTCGGTGAAGACCTCGGGGTCGTGGTTGGCGGAGGCGTAGAAGACGCCGACCCGGTCGCCCTTGCGGATCAGCCTGCCGCCCAGTTCGGTGTCCTGGGTGGCGGTGCGCTGGAAGGAGTTGACCGGGGTGGCCCAGCGGACGATCTCCTCGGCGGTGGTCGAGGGACGCTCCCGCTTGTAGAGGTCCCAGGCCTCGGGGTGGGTGAGGAGGGCGTGCATGCCGTGGGTGATGGCGTTGCGGGTGGTCTCGTTTCCGGCCACCGCGAGCATCAGCACGAAGAAGCCGAACTCGTCGGAGTTCAGGTTGCCCTCGTCCTCCGCCGCCACCAGTGTGGAGACGATGTCCTTGGCGGGGCACTGCTTGCGGTCGGCGGCCATGTTCATCGCGTAGGCGATCAGCTCGGTGGCCGACTCGGCGCCCACCTCCTCGGTGATCGCGTACTCCGGGTCGTCGTACGAGATCATCTTGTTGGACCAGTCGAAGATCTTGGCCCGGTCGTCCTGGGGGATGCCGATCAGTTCCGCGATCGCCTGGAGGGGGAGCTCGCAGGCGACCTCGGTGACGAAGTCGAAGGGGCCCGAGTGGGCGCGGGCGGCGCCGGTGATCGCCCCGGCGCGGGCGCGCAGCCGGTCCTCCAGGGCGCGGATGGAGCGGGGCGTGAAGCCGCGCTGGACGATCTGGCGGACCCGGGTGTGCTCGGGCGGGTCCATGTTCAGCAGGATCAGCCGCTGGGCGTCGATCGCGTCCCGCGGTATGTGCTCGGTGAAGCGGATGATCGCCGTGTTGAGCCAGGACGAGAAGATCTCGGGGTGCGTGGAGACGTACTTGACGTCGGCGTGCCGGGTGACGGCCCAGTAGCCGTCGTCCGCGAAGCCGGCGATGCCGTGCGGCTGTTCGATCCAGCGGACCGGTTCCGCCCGGCGCAGCTCGGCGAACTCCGGGAGCGGTACCCGGCGATGGAGCAGATCGGGGTCGGTGAGGTCGAACCCGTCGGGCAGTGCGGGACAGGGCATGGCGACTCACTCCCACCGTGTACGGACCTGGATACGTATGCCTGACGACACCCATCTGACGGCCCATCAGAAAGGGTCGGCTGCCGTGAAGGTAGTAACGGGTTCTACAAGTCGCAAGGGGCACGGTCACCCCAATTGCGTGCAACCCTCTTGCGGTTGTGGACGGGCTGTCAGCAGACTGCACACAGAACTAGTACGCGTTCTAGTTCTGCGTGGCGGGCCGGGCCGGGACGCCCCTGCGCCGCGCGGGTGACCGAGGAGAGGACCGAGCCCCCATGGCCGCGGAACCCGTGATCGTCGAAGCCGTACGCACCCCCATCGGCAAGCGCGGTGGCGCGCTCGCCAATCTCCATCCCGCCTATCTCCTGGGCGAGACCTACCGTGAACTCCTCGGCCGCACCGGCATCCCCGCCGACTGCGTCGAGCAGATCGTCGGCGGCACGGTGACCCACGCCGGCGAGCAGTCCATGAACCCCGCGCGTACGGCCTGGCTGACCGTCGGGCTGCCGTACGAGACCGCGGCCACGACCGTCGACTGCCAGTGCGGCTCCTCGCAGCAGGCCTCGCACATGACCGCCAACATGATCGCCGCCGGGGTCATCGACGTCGGGATCAGCTGCGGGATCGAGGCGATGTCGCGGGTGCCGCTCGGCTCCGGCTCCAAGCACGGGCCGGGCAAGCCCTTCCCCGACGAGTGGAACGTCGACCTGCCCAACCAGTTCGAGGCCGCCGAGCGCATCGCCCGTCACCGGGGCCTGACCAGGGAGAACGTCGACTCGCTCGGGCTGCTCTCGCAGGAGCGGGCGGCGCACGCCTGGGCCGAGGAACGCTTCAAACGGGAGACCTTCGCCGTGCAGGTGCCGACGACGGAGGAGGAACAGCACGCCGGGCAGGGCATGTGGCGCCTGGTCGACAAGGACGAGGGCCTGCGCGACACGTCCATGGAGGCGCTGTCCGGCCTGAAGCCGGTGATGCCGACGGCGGTCCACACCGCGGGCAACTCGTCGCAGATCTCGGACGGCGCGGCCGCCATCATGTGGGCCTCGAAGCGGATGGCCCGCGCGCTGAAGCTGCGCCCGCGGGCCCGGATCGTCGCCCAGGCCCTGGTCGGCGCCGACCCGCACTTCCACCTCGACGGCCCGATCGACGCGACCCGGGCCGTGCTCGGCAAGGCCGGCATGACCCTCAGGGACATCGACCTGGTCGAGATCAACGAGGCGTTCGCGTCGGTGGTGCTGAGCTGGGCCCAGGTCTTCGAACAGAGCCTGGACAAGGTCAACGTCAACGGCGGCGCCATCGCCCTGGGGCACCCCGTCGGGGCCACGGGGGCCCGCCTGATCACCACCGCCCTGCACGAACTGGAGCGCACGGACAAGGAGTTCGCCCTCATCACCATGTGCGCGGGCGGCGGCCTGGCCACGGGCACGATCATCCAGCGGCTGTAGCGCCCAAAAAAATCGGCGCCCCCGCAGATCAGCGCCCCGAGCGTCAGCGCCCCCATGGGGCGCGGGGCTGTATCGAATGTGCGGCTGCCGCCGCGTGGGCGCGACCAGCCACGACGGCGCCGCAGCCGAACGACAACTCGGCGTTCAGCGCCCGCGCAAGGCCTCACCCGGGAGCCGGCACCGTCACCGGCTCCCGGTCCTCCTTGTCGGCCCCCGCCGCCCGCAGGGCCCGCGGCCCCTGGAGCAGGTAACCGACGCCGAAGCCCGCGCCGACCACCGCCGCGCCGCCCACCGCGTCCAGGACCCAGTGGTTGCCGGTGGCGATGATCGCCGAGACCGTCAGAAGGGGGTGGAGCAGGCCGAGGGCCTTCTGCCACCACTTCGGGGCGACGACGGCGATCACGATCCCGCACCACAGCGACCAGCCGAAGTGCAGCGAGGGCATCGCCGCGTACTGGTTGGTCAGCTGGGTGAGGGTGCCGTAGTCCGGCTTGGCGAAGTCCTGCGGGCCGTGCACCGTGTCGGTGACCCCGAGGCCCGGCATCAGACGCGGCGGGGCCAGCGGGTACAGCCAGAAGCCGATCAGGGCGAAGGCCGTGGCGAAGCCCAGGGCGGTGCGGGCCCAGCGGTAGTCGACCGGGCGGCGGACGCAGAGGACCGCGAGGACGGTCAGCGGGACGACGAAGTGGAAGGACTCGTAGTAGAAGTCGAAGAAGTCCCGCAGCCAGCCGATGCCGTGCACGGCGTGGTTGGCCCAGTGCTCGATGTCGACGTGCAGGAACCGCTCGATGCCGAGGATCTGGTGCCCGTGGTGCTCGGCCCGGGCCCGCCCGGAGGTGCCGTCCCCGTCCCCGGCGGCGGCCAGCCGGATCTGCTGGTAGGCGAAGTAGACCAGCCGCATCGCGACCAGTTCGAGGAAGAGGTTCGGCCGGGTCAGGACCCGGCGCAGCCCGGGGACCGGCGGCACCCGGCGGAAGCGGGCCGGCACCGGCTCCGCGTAGTCCGTCGGGATCGGGCGGGCGAACTCCGGGGCGGCACGTGACAGGAACGGTACGACCGTGGCCGCGGCCAGGGCGGCCAGCAGGACGGCGTTGTCACGCACCGGGACGAAGAGGGACTGGTTCGGCAGCAGCGCCTTGGCGGGCAGCGTCATCACCATGACCACCGCGACCGGCCACACCGACCGGTCGGCGGCGCGCCGTCCGGTCCGGCCGACCACCGCGAGCAGCACCCACAGCAGCTGGTGCTGCCAGGAGGCCGGCGACACCGCCACCACCGCGCAGCCGGTGATCGCGACCGCCAGCAGCAGCTGCCCGTCCCGGGCGTAGCGGACCGCGCGGCGCAGCGCGAGGACGGCCACGGCCGCGGCGAGCGCCAGGAACAGGACGATCTCCAGCGGGCCGCTCATCCCGAACCGCAGCAGGGCGCCGTGCAGCGACTGGTTGGCGAGCGCGTCGGCCGCGCCGCCCAGACCCACGCCGGCCGTGTGGTGGACCCAGTAGGTGTTCGAGTCGTGCGGCAGCGCCGCCCAGGCCAGCGCCGTGCACGCGGCGAAGGTGATGCCGGAGGCGAGGGCGGCCCGGCGCCGGCCGGTGAACCAGAGCAGCGGGGCGAACAGCAGCAGGGCCGGCTGGAGCGCGGCGGCCAGGCCGACGCACAGTCCGCCGTCGCGCTGCCCGCGGGCGGCGAAGCAGCCGAGCAGGACGAACAGCACCGGGATGATGCTGGTCTGGCCGAGCCAGAGGGTGTTGCGGACCGGCAGCGAGAGCATCAGCAGGCTGACGGCGACCGGGGCGGCCAGCAGCGAGGTGCGGCGGCTCACCGGCTGCGGCAGCGCGCGGGCGGCGACCAGGCCGAGGGCGACCACCAGGAGCAGCGTGCCGAAGGTCCAGCCCCAGCCGAGGGCCTGCTCGGCGGCCTTGGTGAGCGGCTTGAGCACCAGCCCGCCGAACGGGGAGCCGGTGAACTGGGTCGAGTCGTAGAGCGAGCCCTTGACGTGCAGCACGCCCTCCGGGCCGACCCAGGTCTCCAGATCCGTCAGCCGGTCCCCGCTCGGCGTGCCGAGGACGACGGCCATCTGCCGTACGGCGAGGATCGCGGCCATCGCCCACAGCCCGAGCCGGGCCATTCTGAACCGCGTTCCCGGCTCCGCTCCCCCGAACGCGTCTCCCGGTCTCCCACTGTGTTCCACGTCCGCCACGCCGCGCCGGCCTCCCGCCCCGCTCGTTCGCTCTGAGAACCCTGAGAACCGCTACGAGGCTCCCATTCCTTTCTGTGAGAGACGCGGGCAACCCGCTCCCCACCTGACGTCCGGCCGCGTTTTGTCCGGAAGGCGACAGCGCGGAAGGGGCGCGGTTGCCTCCGTGGAGCGCGACAAGGATCACAGTGCGTGGTCCGCATCCAGGCGCGGGAGCGGGCATACGTCCCTGCATACACCGCATTTAGCTGCACTATGCACGGATGCGTGTACGCGACGTAACGGGCCCAAGTCCTCCTATCGTCGCTTTTCGACCCGTCCGGCGCCGTGCGGGCCGCGCCCCCGTCCCCGTCGAAAGGTAGGCGAGCCCCGTTTTGGCGACCGCCACAGCCGTCACCCCGTCCGTCAAGATCCCCGGCCCCCGTACGGCCGCGCCCGCGCCGACCGTCACCGACCCCGCGCTGGTGAAGCGCGCCGTGAAGGCGGCCGCGCTCGGCAACGCCATGGAGTGGTTCGACTTCGGCGTCTACAGCTACATCGCGGTGACCCTGGGCAAGGTCTTCTTCCCGTCCGGCAACCCGACCGCCCAGCTGCTGTCCACGTTCGGCGCCTTCGCCGCGGCCTTCCTGGTCCGCCCGCTCGGCGGCATGGTCTTCGGCCCGCTCGGCGACCGCGTGGGCCGCCAGAAGGTCCTCGCCGTCACCATGATCATGATGGCGGCCGGCACCTTCGCGATCGGCCTGATCCCCTCGTACACGACGATCGGCGTCGGCGCCCCGATCCTGCTCCTCGCCGCCCGCCTGGTGCAGGGCTTCTCGACCGGCGGCGAGTACGCGGGCGCGTCCACGTTCATCGCCGAGTACGCGCCGGACAAGAAGCGCGGCTTCTTCGGCAGCTGGCTGGAGTTCGGCACGCTGGCGGGCTACATCGGCGGCGCGGGCCTGGTCACCCTGATGACGGCCCTGCTCTCCGACGGCGACCTCACCTCCTGGGGCTGGCGCGTCCCGTTCCTGATCGCGGGCCCGATGGGCATCATCGGCCTGTACCTGCGGATGCGCCTGGAGGAGACCCCCGCGTTCGTCGCGGAGGTCGAGAAGGCCGAGCAGTCCCGCCCGAAGGTCCCGCTGCGCGAGATGATCACCGGCCAGTGGAAGGCCCTGCTGCTGTGCATGGCCCTGGTCCTGGTCTTCAACGTCACGGACTACATGCTGCTGTCGTACATGCCGAGCTACCTGACCAGCGAGCTGAAGTACGACGAGACGCACGGCCTGCTGGTGGTGCTCGCCGTCATGGCCCTGATGATGATCGTGCAGCCGTTCGCCGGCGCCCTGACCGACCGCGTCGGCCGCCGCCCGGTGATCGCCGCGGGCTGTGCGGGCTTCCTCCTGCTCTCCGTCCCGGCGCTGCTCCTGATCCGCCAGGGCAGCCTGCTGGCGGTCGCCCTCGGCATGGGCGCCCTGGGCCTCCTCCTGGTCTGCTTCACGGCGGCGATGCCGGCGGCCCTCCCGGCCCTGTTCCCGACCCGGGTCCGCTACGGCTCCCTGTCGATCGGCTTCAACGTCTCGGTCTCCCTCTTCGGCGGCACTACCCCGCTGGTGGTGACCGCCCTGATCGGAGCGACGGGCAACATGATGATGCCCGCGTACTACATGATGGCGGCGGCCGTCATCGGCGGCTTCGCGGCCTGGCGCATGACGGAAACAGCGGGCAGGCCGCTGCCCGGTTCGGCGCCGTCGGTCGAAGCGCCCCGTTAGGGGCGCGGGGCCGGGCCGATGTGCGGCTCCGCCGCGCGGGCGCGCCCAGCCCCCACCCACCCGCACTGTGCGAACGATCCGCCCGTCCCGCGCGTACCGTCGGTGGACAGACGGTGGCTGTCCGGAACAGGCCCAGGAACCATGCCCTCCGCTATACCGTCTGCAGTCGGTGATCCACACACGGGCGGAGGGCATCGGTTCATGGTCGGGCGCGCACGTGTTCTCGCGGTCCTGCTCACACTCCTCGGTATCCAGCTGAGCTGGCTCGCCGCTCCCGCCTTCGCCTGCGGCTGCGGCGCCCTCGTCCCCGGCGACCGGCAGCGGGTCACCGTCGGCCGGGAGGAGTCGGTCCTGCGCTGGGACGGCACCCGCGAACAGATCGTGATGCGCCTGACGGTCGACGGCGACGCCGACCACGCCGCCTGGATCATGCCCGTCCCGCACCGCGCCACCGTCGCCCTCGGCGACCCGGCCCTCTTCGACGAGCTGCACACCCTCACCGCCCCGGTGCACCGCACCCGCTACCACCTCTGGCCGCAGAGCGGCGACTGGCCCCTCACCACCGGCCGCACGGCCGCAGGGCCGCCCGTCGGCGCCGCGAAGGCCCCTGGCGTCGGTGTGGTCGACCGCCGGCGACTCGGCCCGTTCGACGTGGCCCAGCTGACCGCCACCGACCCCGGCGCCCTGGACGGCTGGCTGCGCGGCAACGGCTTCCCGGTCCCGCCCCGCCTGGACACCGCGCTACGGCCCTACGTCGACCAGCGCTGGGAGTACGTCGCGGTCAGGCTCGCCCCCGAGACCGCGGGCTCCACGCTGAACGGCGCCCTCGACCCGCTGCACCTCGCCTTCGCCAGCGACCAGCCGGTCTACCCGATGCGGCTGTCCAGGCTCGCGGCCACCCCGCAGTCGCTGGGCCTGTACGTGCTCGCCGCGCACCGCATGGAGCCGCGCGCGTCGATCGGCGGCGAACCCCCGAGGGTCGTCTACGCCGGCCGTCTCGACCCTCCGGCCGGCGATCTCCGCGCACTCGCCGCCGGCACCCCGTATCTGACGGCCATCGGCCAGGAGTTCCCCTACCCGTCGCGGATCTCCGGCGACCACGTGCTGCGCCGGGCCTCCTCGGACGCCCCCTTCCAGCAGGTCGTCTACGAGGACCGGCTGCGCGAGGCGGCCGGGATCCCGCTGTGGCTGCTGACGGTCGGCGGCGCGCTGCTGCTGGTCGTCACGGTCACCTCCGTGGCGGCCGTACGGCGCTCCCGCCGCCCGGCCCCGCCGCCACCACCGCCGGTGCAGCCGCCCCCGCCCCCGGCCCGGCCCCCTGCGCCGATCGGCTGAGTTCCGTCCGGTACCGGGGCGGTGGATCACCGAGGCACCCGTCGTCTAAGTAGTGCTAAGCAGATAGCTGTCAGAGGGCAGTTACCGGATATCCGAAAGGCAGCGGACGCATGAGCGGCTCTCAGCTCTGGGACGACGTCGACTTCTACTTCACCAGCCACCTCTCGCCGGACGACGAGGCGCTCCAGGCGGCCCTGCGCGAGAGCGAGGCAAACGACCTTCCGCACGTCAGCGTGACCGCCAACCAGGGCAAGCTGCTCCAGCTCCTCGCACAGATCCAGGACGCCCGGAGCATCCTGGAGATCGGCACCCTCGGCGGCTACAGCACCATCTGGCTGGCCCGCGCGCTGCCCGAGGACGGCAGGCTGATCTCGCTGGAGTACAACGCCCGGCACGCCGAGGTCGCGGTCCGCAACATCGCCCGCGCCGGCCTGGAGCGGCTCGTCGAGGTGCGGGTCGGCCCCGCCCTGGAGTCGCTGCCCAAGCTCGCCGACGAGAACCCGGCCCCCTTCGACCTGGTCTTCATCGACGCCGACAAGGCCAACAACCCGCACTACGTGGAGTGGGCGCTGCGGCTCACCCGCACCGGCAGCCTGATCGTCGTCGACAACGTGGTGCGCGGCGGCCGGGTCGCCGACGCCGACAGCAGCGAACCGGACGTGGTCGGCACCCGCGCCGCGATCGAACTGATCGCCGCCCACCCGAGGCTGACCGGCACGGCGATCCAGACGGTCGGCAGCAAGGGCTACGACGGCTTCGCCCTGGCCCGGGTGCTCGACTGAGGGGTGTCGCTCAGCCCTCGTGGTAGAAGCCCACGTTGACGCTGCGCGGGGCGGTGCGGTCCCGGACGACGATCTCGCCGGAGCCGCCCCGGGGCAGTGCGACCGTGCCGCCGTACCCGATGGCCTGGGCGTACTCGCCGACGGTCAGCAGCACCTCGGAGGAGGGTTCGGCCTGGGAGCCGCGCAGCCAGGTGACCTGCCAGCCGCCCTCGGGCCCGCACAGGAACTCCAGGTGCACCCGGGAGACGAACAGCCAGTCGTCGGGCGTGGTGAGCCGGCAGGCGGAGGCATCGCGGCCCACTCGCAGCACGGCGCCCGGTTCGCTGGGCGCGTCGGCCATGAGCATTCCGGCCGTCTCGCCCGCGTCCCCGGACACGGAGGCCATGGTGAGTTCGAGCACGTGCGTTCCCCCTGCGCGGTTCCTGAATCGTTCCTGGATCTCCGGCGCATGATAAAACGCCCGGCGCGGTGGCGTCCGGCACAATGAAGTCATGACCGAGCGAAAGCCACCCGGGGTGCCGTTCGAGTCCTGGGTCGACAAGCAGATCCGTGATGCGCAGCAGCGCGGTGACTTCGATCAACTCATGGGCGCGGGCGAGCCGTTGCCAGCCGACCTGGACACGCCGTACGACGAACTGTGGTGGATCAGGCGGAAGATGGCCCGGGAGGGCCTGGCGATGCTGCCTCCGGCCCTCGCGTTGCGCAAGGAGGCCGAGGACGCCCTGGCGGCCGCCTACGCGGCCCCCTCGGAGCGGATCGTCCGGGGGATCATCACGGAGGTCAACGTGAAGATCCGGGACATGATGTTCAAGCCGCCGCCCGGGCCCCCGCTGGGCAAGAAGCCGTACGACGTCGATGAGGTCGTACGCCAGTGGCGGGAGCGCCGGGCGGCGGCCGGGTCGGAACCGGACTCGGGTGACTCAGATGTGCATTAGCCGGTCCGCCAGTTCGCGGTAGTCGCGCAGGGCCAGCCGGAGCTGCTCGGTGTCGGCCGTGCCGGGGTGGTCCCGGTCGGTCTCCTGCCAGCTGCCGCGCAGGGTACGGCGGCGCCGGTCGACGGCGTCGGTGAAGCGGGCGCTGAGTTCCTCGACGGCCCGGTCGGCCTCCTCCACGGCCGCGCGCGGCTCGTCGACGAAACCGGTGACCGCGTGCTGCAGGCGTCGCTCCAGCTGCCCGCACTCCTCGTTCGGCATCAGCCGGTCGTCCTGCGCCGCCGGCCGGTCGTCGTCGGGCGTCCGCCGGTCGTCGTTGCGCGCCGGCCGGTCGTCGCGGGCCGTGGCGGGCGCGTGGCCCGGGCCTTCGCCGGCCACCAGCACCGCCTGCCCGGGCGCCTCGTCCCGGTCGGCCCGACGCCCCGCCGCGATGTCCTCGCGCCCGGGGTCGGTCCCCCGGACGGAGGCGTCGCCCTGGCCGGTCGTGCGCTCGGCGGTGCGCTCCTCACGTCCCGGCATCGCCTCGTCGCCGGGGTATATGTCGCCGCTCCCCTGCGGGCGGCCCTTCTCTGTCCTCGCGTCGGTCATGTCGGTCAGCTCTCCTTCGGACGGCTCCGGTCGGCGGACCAGGGCAGATGCGGATGGGCGCCGGTGTCGGCACCGACACCGGCGCGCTGCCGGCCGGTCTCGCCGGTCGACGGGGTGACGAGGTCGTCGAAGAGGGAGCGGGCCTCGATCATGGCCGTACGCATCTCCTCGGTGCCCGCCTGGTCCTGCTGCGCCCCGTCCACGGGCGCCTGGGCGGCACGGTGGACGCGTCGGTAGCCGTCGACGTGGTCGGCGTGGTGCACCGACAGCGCGGCGACCTGGTCGTCGAACTCGGCACCGGCCGGGAATCCACGGGCGGCCGCCACTTCGGCGAGCAGCCGGTCGATCTCGCTCACGGACTCCCGCGGCGAGTCGACGAAGTGTTCCTGTGCGGTCGTCCAGCGGGCCGCGTAGCGTTCGCGCTCCGCCGGCTCCAGCGGCCGCTCGTTCAGGTCGCCGTGGCGCTGCACCCGTTCGGCCAGCTCCTGCTCGGCCGCCTTGGTGTCGCCGTTGTGCTGGGCCACGGCCCGCTCGTACTCGGGCCCGAAGCGCTGCTTCAGGCCGTGCGGGCCATGGCTCCTGGAGCGCGCGGCCAGTACGGCCGCGACGACGACCACGGCGGCCACGATCACGATCGCGATGATCAAGCCTGTGGACATGGTTGCCTTCCGGTGTCTCGGCCCGACGGGCCGGCTCGCCCTCCGGGTGACCCGTACGGCGCCCCGCAAACAGCCCCGGTTCACGCGGCCGGACCGGGCCCGCGCCGAATTCGGTTGCACGACCCACCCGGACTCACCCGAGACTGCCGTCCATGACCATCTGGACGATCACCCCGGAACGCCCCGACTCACCCGTGGCCGCCGCCCTGTGGCGGGCGTACTACACGGAGGTCAGCGACCGCTGGTACCTGCGCCACGAGGGCCGGCGCACCGACCCGGCCGAGCTGGAACGCGAGATCGCCGCCCACCCGGGACCCGAACTCGCCCCGCCCACCGGGCGGTTGCTGATCGCACGGTACGACGGTGCGCCGGCCGGCAGCGCGGGCGTACGGCTCCTGGACCCGGCCACCGCCGAACTCACCCGGGTCTTCGTGCACGAGGGGCTGCGCGGCCGGGGCGGCGCCGCGCTCCTGGTCGCGGCGGCCGAGGACGCGGCCCGCGCGCTCGGGGCCGGGCGGCTCGTGCTGGACACCCGCACCGACCTCGTCGAGGCCCGCGCCCTGTACGCACGGCTCGGCTACAGCGAGACCGCACCGCACAACGACGACGTCTACGCCGAGCACTGGTTCCGCAAGGAACTCGTCAACTGACCTGCCGGGGAGCCGGGTTCTGGGGCTGTTCGCGTTCGGTGCCGCACAGTTCGTCGGTCAGGTCGCGCACCAGGCGGTCCAGGTCGGTGGGCCGGTCGGAGCTCCACCAGTCGCCGAGCAGGTCGGCCAGGGACTCCTCGCGGGCCCTGGCGAGCCGTTCGGCGAGCGCGCGGCCCTCCTCGGTCAGGGTCAGGTCGAGGCCCAGGCGGTCGACGAGGTGCCGCTCCTCCAGCTGGCGGGCGCCCTCCAGGACGACGGTCATCGGGACGGCCCCGCGCTCGGCGAGCCGGCCCGGCTCCACCGAGCCGTACCTGCGGATCCGCAGCAGCAGCCAGCCGGCGGCGGGGAGCAGGTCCACCCCGGCCCGCTCGTTGATCTTCCGGTAGATCTCCCGGCGGCCCTCGCGGGTGCCGAGCAGCGACAGGGCCCGGCAGCACTCGTCGTACGACGAGCGCTGCACCGGGTTGGGCGGGATGGTCTCCGACGCGTCCGGCGCGGTGACCGAGCCGCGCAGCCGGTCCTCCTTGAGGAACCAGGCCAGGACGAAGCCGAGGGCGGCCACCGGGGCGGCGTACAGGAAGACGTCGGTGATCGAGGACGCGTACGCGTGCAGGGCCGCCGGGCGCAGCGCGGGCGGCAGTTCGGTGATGCCGCGCGGGTCCGCCTTGAGGGCGTCCGGGGTGACACCGGCCGGGAGGCGGACACCCTGGAAGGCGTCGGCCAGCTTGTCGGCGAGGCGGCTCGCGAAGACCGAGCCGAAGATGGCCACGCCGAAGGAGGCGCCGATGGAGCGGAAGAAGGTGGCGCCGGAGGTGGCGACTCCGAGGTCCTCGTACGAGACGGAGTTCTGCACGATCAGCACCAGCACCTGCATGACCAGCCCGAGGCCCAGGCCGAAGACGAAGAAGTAGCAGCTCATCTCGATCGTCGAGCTGTGTTCGTCGAGCCTGTGGAGCAGCAGCAGGCCGAAGGCGGTGACGGCGGTGCCGGCGATCGGGAACACCTTCCAGCGGCCCGAGTGGCTGACGATCTGGCCGGACAGCGTGGAGGACAGCAGCAGGCCGATCACCATCGGCAGCATGTGCACACCCGACAGGGTCGGCGAGATGCCCTGCACGACCTGGAGGAAGGTCGGCAGGTAGGTCATCGCGCCGAACATCGCGAAGCCGACGATGAAGCTGATCACGGCGGCGAGCGTGAAGGTGCGGATGCCGAAGAGCTTCAGCGGGAGCACGGGTTCGGCGGCCCGCCGTTCGACGGCCACGAAGGCGACGGCGAGCAGCACCCCGAGCACCGCCAGCCCGATGATCTGCGGCGACCCCCAGCGCCAGGTCGTCCCGCCCAGCGAGGCCACCAGCACCAGGCAGGTGGCGACGGCGGCGATCAGCAGCGTGCCGAGATAGTCGATCCGGTGCCGGGCGGTCCTGCGCGGTATGCGCAGCGCGACCGCGATCACGGCGAGCGCGACCACGCCGACGGGCAGGTTCACGTAGAACACCCAGCGCCAGCTCAGGTGCTCGGTGAGCACCCCGCCGAGCAGCGGCCCCAGCACGCTGGTCGCGCCGAAGACGGCACCGAACAGGCCCTGGTAGCGCCCCCGTTCGCGCGGCGGCACGAGGTCCCCGACGATCGCCATCGACAGCACCAGCAGGCCGCCGCCGCCCAGCCCCTGCAGGGCGCGGAAGCCGATCAGCTCCCCCATGTTCTGGGCCATCCCGCACAGGGCCGACCCGACCAGGAAGATCACGATCGCCGCCTGGAAGAGCCGCTTGCGCCCGTACTGGTCACCGAGCTTGCCCCACAGCGGGGTGGCGGCGGTGGAGGCCAGCAGGTAGGCGGTGACCACCCAGGACAGGTGCTCGAGCCCGCCCAGGTCGCTGACGATCGTGGGCAGCGCGGTCGACACGATGGTCTGGTCCAGCGCGGCCAGCAGCAGGCCGAGCAGCAGCGCACCGATCGGGACGAGCACATTGCCGGGCACGTGCTCCGCGTCCTTCGCCTGGGTGTGCGTCATGTCCAGGGCCATGGAGACCTCCCGGGTGCTTTCAGCCATCTTCCATCGTGGAGGTTGTCACCCGGTATGGCCCGTCGAGACCTCTTCGCCCCGGCCGAAACAAGGGGATCCGGCGAACGTACGTGTGGGTGTGCCGCATAACCTGTGGAGTTCGTGAGGGGACGCGGGGGGACCGCGAGGGGACACGAGCGACCACGAGCGACACGAGGGGACACGAGGGGAGGGGACGAACACCGTGACGGACACGACCGGAGCCCACCGGTGCCCGGAGTGCGGGGCGCCGAGAGGGGCGGACAACACGCCCTCCTGCGACTGCACCCGGCGGGCATCGGACGCACTGCGCGACGCCCGTACGGCAGAACAGGCGGCCGCGGAGGACTTCGACCCACTGCGGATACGGCCGTACGTCGATCTGTCCGGGGCCGGGACCGGAGCCGCGGCCGGGACCGGGGCCGCCGAGGCCGCCGAGGCGGAGGCCGACGGCAGGGACGGAGCCGGCGGCAGGGACGGTGGTGATGCCTGGCCCGACGAGGGGCAGACCCAGCCCCTGGCGGTGGTCGGGTCGGCGACGATGCCGTTGCGGGTGGTGCGGGAGCCGGCGGGCGCCGGTGCGGGGCTCGGGGAGGCGTCCGCGGCCTCTCCCGGCCGGGGAGAACCCGGTCGGCGCCGGCCCCGGTGGGTGCTGGTCCTGTCGATCGCCGCGGCGGTGGTCGGGATCCTCGCGGTGGCCGGTTTCGCGAGCGGGCTGTTCTCCCATGTGACGCCGACACGGGACACGGCGGCGCCGAAGGACGTCCGGGAGAGCGTTCCCGACGTGACACCGAGTACGGGGTCTCCTTCACCCACGACGCCGGTGACGTCGGCGGAGGCGCCCGCGCCGGCCGTGCCGTCCGCGTCCGCCGACGTGAGCGCGTCACCGACGGCCTCGCCCTCACGGACGGTGAGCGCGAGTCCGTCCGCGACCGCGTCCCGGTCGGTCGCACCGACCCGGTCGGCGTCGACGACCGGTACGGCCGCCTCCGCCCAGCCCACCTCGGCACCGGTCCTGCGCCTCGGCGACAGCGGCGCCGAGGTGACGGAGCTCCAGCTGCGGCTGGCGCAGCTGAGGCTCTTCTCCGGGAAGGCCGACGGCCACTACGACCGCACGACGGAGGGCGCGGTGCGGACGTACCAGCTGGCGCGGGGGATCCTGACGGACGGGTCGGGGGTGTACGGGACGGCCACCCGAGCGGCCCTGGAGTCGGAGACGACCGAGCCGTAGGGAGGGGGCCGGAAGGAGGTGCGGTTGTCGGTCAGGTGCGGGTGGCCGGGGGCAGAGCGCGCAGTTCCCCGCGCCCCTTACCGGCGTCGACCCTGAAGCCGGCTTCGAGGACGACCCTCCGGGGGGCGCGGGGCACTGCGCGACCAGCCCCCACCGGGCCCGCACTCGCCCACAACCGCACCACCCCCACCGCCGCCTCAGCCGACGTGCACCCGCAGCGAACCGTCGGCCGCAGTCTCCACGCGCACCCCCGTCAGGTCCCGCACCACCGCGTCCGGCCCGTGCACGCCCGCCCGGGCCCCGACGCCCACCACCCGCATGCCCGCCGCGCGCCCCGCCGCGATCCCCGCGCCCGAGTCCTCGAAGACCACGCAGTCCGCCGGAGCGACGCCCAGTTCGGCCGCGCCCTTCAGGAACCCCTCGGGGTCCGGCTTGCTCGCGCCCACCGACTCCGCCGTGATCCGCACCGCCGGCAGCGGCAGCCCGGCCGCCGCCATCCGGGCCGTGGACAACGCCACGTCCGCCGAGGTCACCAGGGCGTGCGGCAGCCCGTGCAGGGAGGCGAGGAAGGCCGCGGCGCCCGGGACCTCGACCACGCCGTCCATGTCGGCGGTCTCCTCGGCCAGCATCCGCGCGTTGTCCGCGAGGTTCTGCTGGACCGGCCGGTCCGGCAGCAGCACCGCCATGGACGCGTGCCCCTGGCGCCCGTGGACGACCTTCATGACCTCGTCGCCGTCCAGCCCGTGCCGCTCGGACCAGCGCCGCCAGATGCGTTCGACGACGGCGTCCGAGTTGACGAGGGTGCCGTCCATGTCGAGCAGGAGGGCGCGGGCGAGGAGGACGGTGGCCGTCATCGGGCAGCTCCTAGGCAGGCCGGGCGAAGCAAAACAGAGCGGCCCCGCCCGCCGGTCAGGGAAAACGGGCGGGAGCCACTTTGTTTCTCTACGGTACAAAACGGAGCGGCCATCCCGCCACCGCCGTCGCCGACCGTTCACCGACTCTTCAGCTCGCCGGACGCCCCGACGGGACGCGTCCGGCTCAGCCGGCGACCGCCTCCCACAGGCTCCAGACGCCCAGCGCCAGCATCAGCACGGCGGCGATTTGCGTGATCAGCCGCAGCGGCACCTTCTTCATCAGCGCCTTGCCGCCGACAATGCCGAGTCCGGCCACCGCCCACAGGCCGAGCACCGCGCCGAGGCCGACGGAGATCGGGTCGTCGTACCGGGCCGCGAGGTTCGCCGTCATGATCTGCGTGAGGTCACCGAACTCGGCGACCAGGATGAGCATGAACCCGGTGCCGGCGACCTTCCAGAAGGACTGGTCGGCGGGCTTGCGGACCTCCTCTTCCTCCTCGCCCTTCTTCAGCAGCAGCACGGCCGCGCCGCCGAGGAAGAGCACACCGGTCAGGGCGTGCACGACCTGCTGGGGCAGCAGGGTCAGCACACTGCCGGCCGCGACGGCGAGCACGACGTGCAGGAGGAAGGCGGCCGCGACGCCCGCGAAGACGTAGGACGCCCGGTAGCGCGTGCCCAGGACGAGGCCGGCGAGCGCGGTCTTGTCGGGCAGTTCGGCGAGGAAGATGACGCCGAAGACGAGCGCCGTCACGGTGATGCTGATCAAGAGTCCTCAATCGGTCGGGGCCACCCCACCGAGAGTGCTGCACTTCGCGCGGAACACACGACACCTCGGCACGGCAGCACACATGGATCGCCCGCGCCGCTGTGCGGCACAGGCGTGCACTGCTTGCCGAAGGTCTCGCTGGCGGCCTCGTGATCGAGGTCCGCCTCCGGGCGCCGGCTCAGACGGGCTGAGCAGTATGTCGACGGTCCGGCGAAGAGCTACTCCCCTTCAACGCCCTCCACGGTACGTGACCGCCACACCGATTTCCAAGGCCGAAGATCCCGCCTGTGAGTCACGTCGCACACCTTGTCGTGTCATGCACACGTCACTAACTTCTTACCCAACGCTCACTCCCCGGCAACACGACGGCGCGAGCATTCCCTCGCCCGCGCTCCAACATCCCACCCCCACAAGGGAGTTCCCATGCCGAAGTTCTACGCGCGTCGACGCCTCAGCATACTCGCGGCATTCACCGGCCTGATAGCCTCCGCCGCCCTTTTCAACTCCCCGAGCGCCTCGGCCGCCCTCCCGACCCCGGTCAGCGCGTCCACCGCCCGCACCTACCTCGCCTCGCTCACCGTGGCGACCGAGGTCAGGACCGGCTACGCACGCGACCTGTTCCCGACCTGGGACACCATCAGCGGCACCTGCAACACCCGTGAGTGGATCCTCAAGCGCGACGGTTCCAACGTCGTCACCAACTCCGCCTGCACCGCCACCAGCGGCAGCTGGTACTCCCCCTACGACGGCGCCACCTGGACCGCCGCCTCCGACGTCGACATCGACCACCTCGTGCCGCTGGCCGAGGCCTGGGACTCCGGTGCCCGCAACTGGACCACCGCGCAGCGCGAGGCCTTCGCCAACGACGTCACCCGCCCGCAGCTGCTCGCCGTCACGGACAACGTCAACCAGTCGAAGGGCGACCAGGACCCGGCCACCTGGATGCCCTCGCTGACGTCGTACCGCTGCACCTACGTCCGCGCCTGGGTCCAGGTGAAGTACTACTACAACCTCTCGGTCGACTCCGCCGAGAAGAGCGCGCTCACCAGCTACCTCTCCGGCTGCTGACCCGGCCGGCGGGCAGCCGGGCGCACAGAGGGTCCCGCTTCCCCCGCGTTCGGGCCACGCTCCACCCCCCTTCCCGCTCTCTTTCCCGCGTCGAAGCCTCCCCGCTGACCTCCGTCGTTCCGTACCGTACGGGGCGACGGAGGCGAACCGACCGGGAAAGAGGGCGGGCGAACGTGGCCGGACTGCGCCTGGGACCACTGCTGAGGTACACCGACGGCTCGTCGGCGACCGTCTGGGTCGAGACGAGCCGTCCGTGTACCGCCGAGGTGCGCTGCCCGGACGGGGCCGGCGGCAGCGCGCGCACCTTCCAGGTGGCCGGCCACCACTACGCCCTGGTCCCGGTCACCGGGCTGACGCCGGGGACTTCGACGCCGTACGAGGTGATCCTGGACGGCACGCGGGTGTGGCCGCTGCCGGACTCCCCTTTCCCGGCCCCGGTGATACGCGCGGCCGCCGAGGGCGACGAGCTGCGGGTGACCTTCGGCTCCTGCCGCTGGGCCGCTCCCCCGGCCGACGGCCAGGACCCGGTCGGCCCCGACGCCCTGGACAGCCTGGCCGCACGCGTCGCCGCCGGCGGTGAACGCCCGGACGTACTGCTGCTGCTGGGCGACCAGGTGTACGCCGACGAGACCTCGACGGCGACCCACCACTGGCTGGCCGCCCGCCGCGACCTGTCGGAGCCGCCCGGCGCGGAGGTCGCGGACTACGAGGAGTACACCCGCCTCTACTACGAGTCCTGGCTCGACCCCGAGGTGCGCTGGCTGCTGTCCACCGTGCCCAGTTGCATGATCTTCGACGACCACGACGTCATAGACGACTGGAACACCTCCGCCGCCTGGCTCGCCGACGTACGGGCCACGCCCTGGTGGCAGGAGCGGCTGCTGAGCGGGCTGATGTCGTACTGGGTGTACCAGCACCTGGGGAACCTCTCCCCCGCCGAGCTGGCCGCCGACCCGCTGTACGCCGCCGTATGCGGATCCCCCGACGGCACCGACGCGTTGCGCGCCTTCGCGGCCGAGGCCGACACCGACCCGTCCTCGGTGCGCTGGAGTTACCGGCGCGACTTCGGGCGGGTACGGGTGCTGATGGTGGACACCCGGGCGGCCCGGGTACTGGACGAGGACGACCGCGCCATGCTCGACCCCGGCGAGGCCGAGTGGCTGCGCGAACAGGCGCTGACCGACCGGGAGTCGTACGACCATCTCCTGGTCGGCACCTCGCTGCCCTGGCTGCTGCCGCATCTCATACACGACCTGGAGACCTGGGACGCGGCCCTGTGCAGGGGCGAACGGGGCGCCCGCTGGGCCGGGTTCGGGGAGCGGCTGCGCCGCGCGGCCGACCTGGAGCACTGGGCGGCCTTCCCGGCCTCCTTCGCCGAACTGGCCGGCCTGGTCGCCCGCACCGGCTCCGGCCCCGGGGCGCCCGCGTCGATCTGCGTGCTCTCCGGGGACGTCCACCACGCCTACGTCGCCGAGCCCGCGTGGCCGGCCGGCACCGGGCCCACCGCCCGTGTGCTGCAACTCACCTGCTCGCCCGTCCACAACTCGGTGCCGCCGACGATCCGGGTCGGATTCCGGTTCGGCTGGAGCGCCCTGGCCCGGTTCCTCGGGCGGCGGTTCACCCGGCACGGACGCTGTGCGGCACCGCCGGTGACATGGCGGAAGAGGGGCGGCCCGTGGTTCGGCAACCAGCTCATGACGCTGACCCTGCACGGCCGTTCGGCCCGGCTGCGGCTGGAGCGGGCCCGGCGCGACGGGACGCTGGAGACCGTGGAGGAGTCCGCCCTCACCACCCCATGAGGGACATCCGAGGCGGGTGGGGCGCGCGTTGGCTTCTGTTGAGCGCGGCGGCATGATGAGGCGGACCGTCCGCTTCCTGATCCCGTGCGGGCGGTGTTCCTGCCCAGCGCCCCACACGCCCGGGAGTCACGTACTTGTCTGCCTCGCCCCAGGAATCCGCCCCGGTCGCCGTCGCCCTGGTCGGCGCCGGCCCGCGCGGCACCGGCGTCCTGGAACGCCTCTGCGCCTCCGCACCCGAGCTGCTGTCCCCGGGAGCGCGTCTGACGGTCCATGTGATCGACCCTGCGCCGCCGGGCCCGGGCCGGGTCTGGCGTACGGCGCAGTCGGCGGAGCTGCTGATGAACACGGTGGCGAGCCAGGTGACCCTGTTCACCGACGACAGCGTGGAGTGCTCGGGCCCGGTCCGGCCCGGCCCCAGCCTGTACGAGTGGGCGGCCGGTGAGCTGGGCCCCGACGACTACCCGACCCGCGCCCACTACGGCCGCTACCTGGAGTGGGTGTTCGCGAGGACGGTCGCCCGGGCACCGGAGGCGGTCCGCGTGGAGACCCATCGCGGCCGTGCCGTACGGCTCACCGACGACCCCGACGGCCGCCAGACGCTCACCCTCGACGACGGCCGCGCCCTGCCCGGTCTGGCGGCGGTGGTGCTGGCCCAGGGCCACCTGCCGGCGACGGCGACCCCCGAGGACCGCCGCCACCTGGCACACGCCGTCCGGCACGGCCTGCGCCACATACCGCCCGCCAACCCGGCCGACGTCGATCTCACCCCGATCGCCCCCGGCGAACCGGTGCTGCTGCGCGGCCTCGGCCTCAACTTCTTCGACCACCTGGCCCTGCTCACCACCGGGCGGGGCGGCCGTTTCACCCGCTCCCCCGACGGCGCCCTGCACTACACGCCCTCCGGCCGTGAGCCCCGCCTGTACGCGGGCTCCCGGCGAGGCGTCCCGTACCAGGCGCGCGGCGACAACGCCAAGGGCCCGTACGGGCGGCACACCCCACTGCTGCTCACCCCCGAGGTGATCGCGGGCCTGCGCAAACGCGCGGACTCCGGCGAGGCACCCGACTTCCTCGCGGAGGTCTGGCCGCTGGTCGCCAAGGAGGTGGAGACGGTCTACTACACGGCCCTGACCGGCGACCCGGACCTCACCGAGCGCTTCCTCACGGCCGACGGCCGGCCCGCGGAGACCGCCGTGCTCGACGGCGCCCGCGTCCCGGCGGCGGACCGCTGGTCCTGGGACCGGCTCCAGCGCCCGTACGGGGGGCGGGAGTTCGCCGGCCCGGCGGACTGGCACGACTGGCTCCGCGGGCACCTGTACGAGGACGCGGCGCAGGCCGCCCTCGGCAATGTGCGCGGCCCGCTCAAGGCGGCCCTGGACGTGCTGCGCGACCTGCGCAACGAGATACGGCTGGTGGTCGACCACGGCGGCCTGACCGGCGCTTCCCGGCGGGCCCACCTGGACGGCTGGTACACCCCGCTCAACGCGTTCCTGTCCATCGGTCCGCCCCGCCGCCGCGTCGAGGAGCTGACCGCGCTGCTGGCGGCGGACGTGGTGGCGGTGCTGGGCCCCGGTCTGGAGGTGGACCGGGCGGACGGCGCGTGGCTGGCGCACTCGCCCAAGGTCCCCGGCTCGGCGGTCCGGGTGACCACGCTCATAGAGGCCCGCCTCCCGGAGCCGGACCTGCGCCGTACCGCCGACGAGCTGCTGGCCGGGCTGCTGCGCGAGGGCGCGTGCCGCCCGCACCGGGTGGACGGCCACGAGACCGGGGGGCTGGACGTGACACCGCGCCCGTACCGGCTGATCGACCGCGACGGCCTGCCGCACCCGAGGCGGTTCGCCTTCGGCGTGCCCACGGAGGGCGTGCACTGGGTGACCGCCGCGGGCGCCCGGCCGGGCGTGGACTCGGTCACCCTGTCGGACGCCGACGCGATCGCGCGAGCGGTCCTCCGAACGGCCACGCCGGGGGCGGAACGAGGAGAGCGGCGGGGGGCGGCGCAGGGAGTGCGACCGGAGCCGGAGCAGGGAGCGCGACCGGAGGCGGAGCAGCCGGACGCGGCGCGCGGCGCCGGACGGGACACGCCGGTGGCCGCTTAATCCTTTGCGGATTACGCAAACCCCCCGTGAAACTCCTGTCACACCCGCCGCGTACGCTGTATGGCTGACGTCGGGGGGCGCAACAGGACAATCACGGGGGAACCGTCGTGTGGGAAAGCATGGGGTCGCTGGAGGCCGGGCCATGGATATACGCCATGGTGGCGCTCTCCGTGCTGCTTGATGTGTTCCTGCCGGTCCTGCCCAGCGGTGTGCTGGTCATCACCGCGGCCACGGCAGCGGCGGCGGGCACCGGGGCGGCTCCCGGGCGCGTCCCGCACGTCGTACCCGACATCCTCGCGCTGACCTTCTGCGCCGCCGCCGCGTCGGTCCTCGGCGACCTGGTCGCCTACCGGCTGGCCTGGCGCGGCGGGGCCCGCCTGGACCGTGCGATCGCCCGCTCCCGACGGCTGAGCAGCGCGCAGGAACGTCTCGGCGAGGCCCTGTCCCGGGGCGGCGGCGCCCTGGTCGTACTGGCCCGGTTCGCCCCGGCCGGCCGCTCGATCGTCTCCCTGGGCGCCGGCGCCGCCCACCGCCGCGTCCGCGAATTCCTCCCCTGGTCCGCGCTGGCGGGCCTCAGCTGGGCGGTCTACAGCGTCGCCCTCGGCTACCTGGGCGCCCAGTGGCTGGGCGCGACCTGGCTGGCGACGGCGGTGTCGGTGGTGGCGCTGTTCGGGGCGGGAGCGGGCGCGGGGTTCCTGATGCGAAGACGCCCGGCCTGATCCGTACGTCCCCCGGAGCTTCGAGGGCCCGGGAGCGTCCGCGAGCCCCGTGTCCTCAGCCGGCGGCTTCGCGCACCGCCTGCCCCCGCACCTCCAGCCCCCCGAGCAGCGCGGCGGTAGCCTCCGCCACCGCGTCCACCGCCCGCTCGAACACCTCCCGGTTGTGCGCGGCGGGCGCCCGGAACCCGGACACCTTCCGTACGTACTGCAACGCGGCAGCACGGATCTCGTCCTCGGTGGCCTCCTCGGCCAGCTGAGGCGGACGCAGGGTCTTGATACTCCGGCACATGTCCCCAGTCTCCCGCAGTCCCCCTCCTTCCTGCGAGGATCGTCCTGAGGCGGCCACCGCTCCCGGGGCCGACCGACGAGAGGACAGCCCCCCATGACGAACACCCCGAACACCCCGGACAGCCCGGACAGCCCGGACAGCCCGGGCAGCGAGTCCGGTCCCCGGCTCACCGTCGCCGTTCTCGGGCCCGGCGGCGTGGGCGGCCTGCTCGCGGCCCTGCTCTCCCGCGCCGGCCACCGCGTGCTGTGCCTGGCCGGCGAGGACACGGCGCACACCCTGCGTACCGCCGGAATCCAGGTCCGCAGTGCCCTGTTCGGCGACTTCACCGCCCCCGTGGACGCCGACACGGCCCTGCGCGAACCGGTCGACGCCTGCCTGATCACCGTCAAGGCCACCGCCCTGGACGCGGCCCTCACCCGGATCCCGCCCACGGTCCTCGGCGACGCCCTCCTCGTACCGTTCCTGAACGGCGTGGAGCATCCCGCGCTGCTGCGCGCCCGCTACGCCCCCGACCGCGTGGCCCCCTCCGTGATCCGCGTCGAGTCGACCCGCACGGCCCCCGGCCTGGTCGAACACACCAGTCCTTTCGCGGAGATCGACGTGACCGGCGCCAAGGTCCCCCGCGCCCGTCTGGAGGACCTGGCCGCGGCCCTCACCGCGGCCGGGCCGGCCACCCGCGTCCTGGACGACGAGACCACGGCCCTGTGGGCGAAGATGTCGTTCCTCGCGCCCTTCGCCCTGCTCACCACCCGCTACGGTCTCCCCCTCGGCGAGGCCCGCACCCGGCACCGCGACGAACTGGCCTCGCTCGTCGCGGAGACGGCCGCGGTCAGCCGCGCCTGCGGCTCCCCGGTCGACCCGGCCCAGGCCCTGTCCCGCTACGACGCCTTCCCGCCCGCCGCCAAGTCCTCGATGCAACGTGACGCGGAGGCCGGCCGCCCCCTCGAACTCGATGCGATCGGGGGCGCGTTGCTGCGCGCGGCGGACCGTCACGGGGTACCCGTGCCGGTGACGGCCCGTATCGTGCGCGAGCTGCGCGACGCCGGGCACTGAGCCGGCCGGGCGGAGCCGGCTGCGGCGCGGTCACGCCCCCCGCCGGGGCGGGGGGCGACCGGCCGCGGCGGCGCCGCGGCCGGACGACGGCGCCTCACGGCGCCTCCGGCGAAGCGCTCAGCGGCTGTCCCGCCCGGCGGTCCGGGCGGCGGCGATGAAGGAGGCCATCTTCTCGCGGCTCTTGACCCCCGGCGCGGTCTCGACGCTGCTGGAGACGTCCACGCCGTAGGGCCCGAACTCCTCGATGACACCGGCCACGTTGTGTTCGTCGAGGCCGCCGGCGATCACCACCTTCCCCGGGACCTCACCGACCCAGCCGGGGATGTCCTCGAACACGCCGCTGCCCGCGCTGGCGTCGTAGAAGAAGTACCGCAGGGCCGCCGGCTTCTCGGGCGGGGTGCCGGAGGCGAGGGCGAGGTTCGGGATGTCGGCCGTCTCGTAGATCTGGATGATGTCGACGTGCTCGGCGACGGCCGCCGTCTCGGCGTGGGTCAGGGCCACGGCGAAGACGGTGACCCGTCCCCGGGCGTGGTCGGCGAGCGCCACGGCCCGTTCGGGCGGGCAGTACCGCTTGCTCTTCGGGGTCACGACGATCCCGACGGCGTCGTATCCCAGCTCGACGGCCCAGTCGATCTGCTGCTCCTGGGTGAGCCCGCACACCTTCACGAACGTCGGCTGCCGTTGCCCGCTCATCCGTCCCCTGCTCCGTTCTCCCGCCCAGCGGGAACGTGTTCGTGCCGTCGCCCCCCAGGCTCTCATCGCGGGCCGGGGCCGTGCGCGCCGCGCCGTGCGGATCCACGAGCCGACAGGTCGTCAGACCGCGGTTGCCCGTGTGGTCACCGACGTCGGCAACCGAATCAACCTGCCGCCGGTCGCCTCGACTTGACGCGTGTTCCCGGCCGCACCGCGGGGGGCGCGGCCGGTGCCGTGGAGCGCCGGATCAGCGGACCGTGACAGCGCTCGGCGTCCGGTACGTGAGGTCACCACGGGGTCGTCCGGGGCGCGTGGGTCCGTGGGCGGCTGTCGCGGTACGGTGTGCGGCAGTCGATCGCCCGTTCTGTGATCGCTGACCCACGAGGGGGTTTCATGAATCACCGCCGCCTGCGCCACCGCCGCAGAATGATCGCCGTAGCGGTCGGCTCGGCGGGTGCGCTGGCCGTTGTACTGGGTGTGGGGCTGTCCTCGGCGATGGCCACCGGGACGTCGTCCGCCACGCCTGCGCCCACCGCGTCCTCGTCCGCCCCGAGCACGCCCTGGGCACCCGAGAACGACGAGGCGCCGCTGGGCCGCCACAAGGCCCTACAGCCCAAGACCCTCGCGGCCGGCCGCACGGCTTCGAACGCTCTGCAGCTCAAGATGCCCGCGCCGTCGGGGAAGTACAGCGTGGGCATGGTCGGCCTGCACCTCGTCGACAACTCCCGTACGGATCCGTACGTGGGCGGGACTCGCGAGCTGATGGTGTCGCTCTGGTACCCGGCCACCTCCACGTCCGGGCACTACCAGGCGCCGTGGATGCCGTCGATCTCCGGCGCCCACTTCCTCGCCACCCGCGGGCTGTCGCCGCAGCAGGTGACCCTGCCGACCACGGCGGGCCATGTGCTCGCCCCGGTGAACACCAAGCTCGGCAAGCTGCCCGTCCTGCTGTACTCGACCGGGCTGCACTCGGACCGTGCGATGGGCACCGCGCTCGTCCAGGACCTCGCCAGCCGCGGCTACCTCGTCGTCACCGTCGACCACACCCACGACGCCAACGAGGTGCAGTTCCCGAAGAGCCGGCTCGAGGTCAACAGGATGCCGGCGGGCGCCCACTCCTCCGACACGCTCAAGGTGCGCGCGGCCGACATCAAGTTCGTCATCAACAAGCTCAACACGCTCAGCACGGGCGGCAACCCGGACGCCGGCAAGGCCACGCTCCCCTCCGGGCTGACGAAGTCGGTCGACATGTCGCGCATCGGGATGTTCGGCTGGTCGCTGGGCGGCGCGGCGGTCGACACCGCCATGCAGCTCGACAGCCGTATCGACGCCGGTGCCAACCTGGACGGCCAGTTCTTCGGGACGGCGCCGAGCAAGGACCTGAAGCGCCCCTTCATGCTCTTCAGCTCCGGCAGCCACAACCGCAACAACGACTCGTCGTGGCGCACGCTGTGGTCGCACCTGAAGGGATACAAGGTCGACATCAAGCTCAAGGGCGCGGCGCACCTGTCCTTCAGCGACAACGAGTGGATGATCCCCCAGGAGGCGCGCCTGCTCGGGCTCTCGCAGGCGCAGATCCAGCAGCAGTACGGCACGATCGACCCGGACCGCGCGGTCGCGGTCCAGCGCGTCTATCTCGCGGCCTTCTTCGACCAGGAGCTGCGCAAGCAGCACAGCACCCTGCTCGACGGGTCCAGCAGCAAGTACCCGGAGATCTCTTTCGTCCCCTGACCGAACAGCCGGCCGGACAGGTGGCCGGACATCCGAAGGGCGGGTCCTGCTCGTGGGTCCGCCCTTCGGCTCGCCGTGGGCCCGCATGTGCCGGCCGTCGTGTCAGGCGGCCCGGTTCACACGTACGAAACAGGCGTGAAAGTGTGATGGTTATGTAATCGCAGGACGCTAGAGTGTTCGGCCTGTAGAACATTCGGGCGCCCGGCGCCAATTGACAAAGGACCTCCTGCCCTGCCCTCCGCCCCTCGGGCGCCGCGCCGACACCGCACCCGCCGCCGCGCCGATATGCCGATACTTGGCGGGGTGCGCCCGCCGATCGCCTCACTCGTCGTACTCCTGCTGGTGGTCGCCGCCCTGACCATGATCGGCCTCGACGGCATCCGTTCCGCGGGTGTGCCGCAGGCCGTGGCGGACGGGGAGCAGCAGATCGCCGCCGACACCGCGCTGTCGATGCGCACCACGATCGACGCCGAGGCGAGCACGGTACGCCGTACGGCCAAGGCCTACCCGGCGACGAGCGCATCGACCCCCGCGACCACGCTCAAAGCACTGACCTCTGCCAGGAAAGGGATCCTGGGCAGCGCGCTGCTCGACCCGAAGACCGGCAAACTGCTGGCGGCCGGCGGCAAGACGGTGCAGCTCGCCGGGGTGGACGTCGCCAGGACGGCATCCGGGCACGGGGCGATCCCGCCCCGGCTGGTGACGTCGGACGGCACGCGGCAACTGCTCTACTTCGCCAAGGTCACGCTGCCCGCGCAGCAGGAGGACGCCAACCAGGACCAGAACCAGGTCCCCAGCGGGCCCGACCGGCAGTGGCTGCTGGTGGTCTCCGAGACGCTCCACGCCCCCACGGCGTACGGCGACGGACGCACCGCCGAGGTGCTGGACGCGAGCGGCACCGCGCTCGCCACCGCGTCCCACGGCACGGCGTCGCCTGCCGCCGCCGACAGCGGTCTGCCCTCGGCGGCGGCCCGCGCGGCGAAGGGGTCGGGGCATGACACCGACGCCTCGGGAAGCCTGCTGGGCGCCGGCACGGGCAGCCGGCGCACGGTGGCCGGCTGGGCCCAGGTCGCTTCGACGACCGGCCCGGGCGACACCGACGGCCTCGGTCTGGTGGTGCTCACCTTCCGCGCGGTGCCCGCCACGACCACCGCCGTCGACTACTCGGGCTTCGCGCTCCAGGCCGCGGGGGCGCTGGTCGTGCTCGCGCTGCTGCTCGGGCTGGCGCTGCACTTCTTCCTGCAGCGGCCGCTGCTGTGGCTCTACCTGTCCGCCGGCCGCCTGGCCCGGGGCGCGAGCGAGGACGGGCCGGCCGCGTGGGAGGAGCTGTCCCGGCCGGTGCCGGTGAACGGCTTCGGGGAACTGGCCCGGATCGGGCGGGCACTGGAGTCGCTGCGCCGGCAGTTGCTCGGCGAGAGCGGCCCGCAGGAGTTCCCGGTCCGGCGCGGACCGGGCTACCGGGCGCTGGCCGGGATCGGCGTGCTGGTGCTGGTCTGCTGGGCGGCGCCGATGATCTTCATGCTGAACCGGGCGGACACCGCGACCGCGGTGCCGGCTTCGGTCCTCGCCGTCCAGCAGACCCGCACCGAGATCGCGTCGAACCGGGTCCGGCAGTCCCTCGACCAGCTGTACACCGACCTGAGTGACGCGTCCGCGAGTCTGCCGGGCAGCAACCGGGCCGCCCAGACCGAGGTGCTGCGGCGCACCCTCGCCGACCACAAGCAGTTCCGCTCGCTGTACCTCCTGGACAGCTCGGGCGGCATCTCGCTGCGGGTGGGCGGGTCACCGCTGCGCACCATCGTCCACGTGCCCGGCGGCGGCGGGATCACCACCGTCAACACCTCGGGCCGGATCCCGGCGATCGCCGCCTACACCCAGGTCCGGGCCGTCCAGGGCAAGACCCCGGCGGCCGGCGTGGTCCTGTTCGGCGAGATCGACGTGAAGGCACTCAACTCCATTCTGTCCAGACCGAAACTGGGCAGCGTCTGGGTGACGGACGACGACGACAAGGTGCTGGCGGCGAACGTGGGCTACCGCGCCTTCCAGTCGCTGCCCGACTCCGGTCTGAGCCGCCTCGCCCGCGCCACCCAGGGCGCCCCGGGGACCGCGGGGACCGCTACCTCGCGGGTGCTCCGCACGTCCTCCGGCCCCTCCGTCGACGGTGCCGCGCCGCTGGCGCAGAGCGGTCCGACGGCCCGCCTCGGCTGGCACGTGGTGACCGCGGAACCCGCGGCGGCGCTCCAGATTCCCGCGGTACAGGCCGAGCAGCGCACCATGCTCGCGGGCATCCTCGGCCTCACCCTGGGCGCCGCCTGCCTGGGCTGGCTGCATGTCGTGGTGGTCCGGCCGCTGCGCTCGGTCGCGGTGCTCGTCGAGCGGCTCGCCGGCGGAGACCGCCGCACCGTGCTGCACCCGGTCAACCACGACGAGATCGGCTCGGTCACCCGCAGCCTGGAACTGATGCGCCAGGCCCTGGCGGAACGCGACCGGGCGGCCAGATCCGGCCATGCCGCCGGGCCCTCCCCGTCCCTGCCTCAGACCACCCTCCAGCGGTAGAAGGACGGAATCGGCATGCTTTTCCTTTATGTCATAGTCCTGCTGTGCTGCGCCGGGCTGTGGGTCGCCGGAATCGTGGAGCAGCGGCGGCACTTCGCCTCGCTGGAGCAGATACCGACGCGGGTGCTGGTCAACGGCATCCGCGGCAAGAGTTCGATCACCCGCCTGTGCGCGGGCGCGCTGCGCGGCGGCGACCTGGTCACGGTGGCCAAGACCACCGGCACCGCGGCCCGGTTCATCCATCCGGATGCCACCGAGGAGCCGATCTACCGCAAGTTCGGGCTGTCCAACATCGTCGAGCAGATCGGCATCGTGCGGCGGGCGGCGACCTACCGGCCGGACGCGCTGGTGATCGAGTGCATGGCGGTGATGCCCGCGCTGCAGGAGATCAACCAGGAGAAGCTGATCCGTTCCACGATCGGCGTGCTCTGCAATGTCCGCGAGGACCATCTGGAGGAGATGGGACCGACCCTGGACGACGTCGCCCGCTCGCTCTCCCGCTCGATGCCGGTGGGCGGGGTGTGCGTGACGGCGGAGAAGGACCGGCTGCACATCCTCCAGGAGGAGGCCGACAAGCGGAACTGCCGCCTGATCGCGGTCGATCCCGAGTCGGTGACCGACGCCGAGCTGCGCGGCTTCAGCTGGTTCACCTTCAAGGAGAACGTGGCGATCGCGCTGGCCGTCGCCGAACTGCTCGGTGTGGAACGGCAGACCGCGATGCAGGGCATGTGGGACGCGCCGCCCGACCCGGGCGTACTGTCGGTGGAACGTTACGTCACCCCCGAGGGCAAGCAACTGCGGTTCGCCAACGTCTTCGCGGCCAACGACCCCGAGTCGACGCTGATGAACGTCCAGCAGCTGGAGGATCTGGGCGCGATCAGACGGCCCCTCAACGTGGTCATCAACTGCCGCCCGGACCGGGTGGAGCGCAACGGCCAGATGGGCGCGATCGTCCCCGCCCTCGCCGCCGAGACGGTGTTCCTGATCGGCCACCCGACCAAGAGCGCCCGCGATGCGATTCCGGCCGGCTTCACCGGGCGGGTGGTGGATCTCGGGGGCGACCGCCGGGATCCCGAGGAGGTGACCGAGGCGATCCTCGCGGAACTCGCCCCGACTTCCTCGATGGTGGCGATCGGCAACATCCACGGCCAGGGCGAGCTGTTCCTGGAATGCCTCGCCGGGCTGCCGCTGGACGACTCCGAGGATCCGTTCGACGCCGTTCCCCAGGGCGACGGCCTGGACCAGGAGACGATGCAGATCGCGCTGGTCCGGCCGCAGGTCGCGATGGGCCGGCCGCCCGAGCCGGAGCCGTACAGCTGGGTGGCACCGCTGGAGACGACCCACAGCTTCCACATCCCGAATCAGCGGGAACTCGCCCGCCAGTTCGCCGCCCGCCACGGCCGGCCCGACAGTCAGGGCGCCGCAGAGGACCCGCGCCACTCCTACGATCAGCCCCAGTCCACGAGGAACCCGTGATCCCCGCCAACCTCACCGCACAGACCGCCGCACTCGGGATCGCCCTCGGGCTGGTCTTCTCGCTCGTCTGCTACCTGACCACCAACCTCTCCCCCGGAGGCATGATCACCCCGGGCTGGATCGCCCTCACGCTCGTCACCGACGTGCAGATGGCCGGGCTGATGGTCGTTGTAGCGGCGATCACGTACTTCACGACGAAGCTGCTGCAGCGCACCGTGATTCTCTACGGCAAGCGGCTGTTCGCCGCCGTGGTGCTGAGCGCGGTGCTGATCCAGACCACCGTGATGCTCGCCCTCAGCCACGAGTTCCCGCTGCTGTACACATCACAGACCCTTGGCTTCATCGTCCCCGGTCTGGTCTCCTACCAGATGGTCCGTCAGCCGATGGCGGCCACGGTCATCTCGACCACGGCCGTGACGCTGGCGACGTACGTGGTGCTGGTCTCCGGTCTGCTGATCGGCGTCCTGCCCACCGGGTGACCCGCCCACCACCCTCACACCCCGTACTTCCAGGAGGATCGGCCATGCACTCCCACTCCGCCGGCAGAGGCAGCCGCCCGAATCGCCGCGCTCTGCTCGGGACGATCGCGGGCGTGGCGGCCGCCGGGGTGACGGGCGGGTACGCCTGGAACCGCCTCGGGCACGGCAGCAGCGACGACGGCGACGGCACCGCCGCCGACGGCACGGGCGCCGGTTCGAGCGCCGGGAAGCGGACCTTCGAGCGGCTGTCCGCCCCCGACCGCACCGTGGTCCGTGCCGCCGACGGCGGCACCCTCGCCACGTTCACCGACGGAGCCCGTACGGCCGTGCTCACCGGACGCACCCGCAGCTTCAGCGAGCCGCGGACCACCGAGGCCAAGGTGACCACGGACGCCTGGGTGCGGGTGCTGCCGCACGCGTGGCAGCGGGGCATGGAGAAGTCCGCCTGGTTCGAAAGCTGGTTCGGCAAGACGCTCGGCGACACCAGCCCGGACGTCTTCGCGGTGGCGTTCCAGTACAGCAGCGCCGGGGCGCCCGACAAGCACAACGCCAAGGGCGTGCGCTACGCGGGCACCGCGCACTTCGGCCCGCGCAATTCCGAGGTCGACAACCCGTTGGACTTCGCCTACCACGACGAACAGTCCGACTTCTACGACTATCTGGGCGTTCCCTGGACCTTCCCGGACGGCTCCAGCGTGCAGCCGGAGCAGGCCCGCTACGGCGACGTCGACTGCTCCGGCTTCCAGCGTCTGGTGTGGGGCTACCGCATGGGCATCCCCCTGCACAACACCAACACCAAGGGCACCGGTCTGCCGCGCCGCGCCTTCGCCATCGCCGCCTATGGTCCCGGCCGCCTGGTGATCCCGCACACCGGCACGAAGCAGGCCACCGACCTGGGCACCCTGCAACCCGGCGATCTGGTGTTCTTCGCCATCATCAAGGACCGGCCGGACTTCATCGACCACTGCGGCATCTACATGGGCCTCGACGACCAGGGCCGGCACCGCTTCTACTCCAGCCGCTCCGCCGCCAACGGCCCCACCCTGGGCGACCTGTCGGGCCGCTCGCTGCTGGACGGCACCGACTTCTACGCCCGCGGCTTCCGGTCGGCCCGCCGCCTGTGATCACGCCGCCAGTGCACCGCGGCTCCACCTGACCTGCTGATCCAAGGACCACTGCCATGACCGCCATCCCCGCCGCCCGGCCCACCGGAGCGCACCGAGGCCGCCGGGCGGCGAACCGCCGATCCGGCCTGCCGGAAGACGCCCCGCGCTGGGAGCGCCCGGCGCTCGCCGCGGTGCTGGCCGTCGCCACGCTGCTGTACTCCTGGGGCATCGGGCACGCCGCGCTCCACCCCTTCTACGGTGCGGCGATACGGTCGATGGCCGGCAGCTGGCGGTCCTTCTTCTTCGGCGGGCTCGACGTCAGCGGTTCGGTCAGCATCGACAAGCTGCCCGGCGCCCTGTGGCCCGACGCCGTCTCCGTCTGGCTCTTCGGCCCGCACACCTGGGCGGCCGCTCTTCCGCAGGTCGTCGAGGGCGTGCTCACCGTATGGCTGCTGCACCGGATCGTACGGGCCTGGGCCGGGCCGTTCGCCGCGCTGATCGCCGCGCTGGCGCTCACCGTCACCCCGGTCACCGTGGTCCTCAACCGGGCCACCATCCCGGACACCGCGCTCACGCTGCTCCTGGTGGCGGCCGCCGGGGCGCTGCAGAAGGCGGTGCGCACCGAGCGGCTGCTGCCGCTGATCACCTGCGGGATCTGGGTCGGGCTCGCCTTCCAGGCGAAGATGCTGCAGGCGTGGCTGGTGCTGCCGGTCTTCGCCGCGGTGTACCTGGTCGTCGCGCCCGGAGCGCCGTTGAAGCGGGCTCTGCGCGTCCTGCTGGCCGGCGCGGTCGCGCTGGCGGTCTCCTGCTTCTGGGTGCTGATCGCCTGGGCGACGCCGGCGTCCTCCCGCCCCTACCTCGACGGAACGTCCGACAACAATCCGTTCGCCCTGGTCTTCGGCTACAACGGTCTGAGCCGCTTCAGCAGCGACTCGACCGCGTTCGGCGCCGTCGCGGGCACCGCCACCAGCCGCACCACCGGCAACACCGGCTGGGACATGCTGATCAACCAGACGGTCGGCCCCCAGGTCGCCTGGTTCCTGCCGCTCGCCGTGCTCGCCGCGGTCCTCGGCGTCGTCTGGCGCGCCGGTCAGCCGCGAACCGACATGGTGCGCGCGGGATTTCTGCTGTGGGGCGGCTGGCTGGCCGTGCACGCCGTGGTGTTCAGCGCCTCCAACGGCAACCACGCCTACTACATGGCCGTCATCGCCCCGGCGCTCGCCGCGCTGGCCGGCGGCGGGCTCGCGCTCTTCCGGTCGGAGTACGAGTCGTCGTACGAGCCGAAGGACGGGTCGGAGCACGAACCGGAACACGGATCGGAGTACGAGCCGGAGCAGGGATCGGACCACGGGCCGGACCACGGACCGGAGCACGAGCCGGAGCCCTGGTCGCCGTACCTGTCGGCCTACGGTTCGGAGGGCTGGTCGCCGCACGTGTCAGCGCACGAGTCCGAGCACGGGTCGGCGCACGAACCGGAACCCCGGTCCGAGGGCGAGTCGGGCGGCCGCCGGCACCTGGCGCTGCCGGCGGCGATCGTGCTGACGGCGGCATGGGCGCTGGTGCTGGACTGGCCCACCCGGTTCGTCTCCTGGCTGCTGCCGGTCGCCGTGATGCTCGCGCTGTGCGGCGTGGTGGGGCTGTGGACCCGTGGCCCGCGCACCTCCTCGCGGATGGTCCACGCGGCCCTCGCCTCCGGAATCGCGGCCACCCTGGTCGCACCGGCCGGCTGGGCCGCCTCCAGCCTCGACCCGCTCTACGCGGGCGCCGCCACCGCGCCGATAGCCGGTCCGGTCGGCAACGCGTACTACGACAGCGTCCGTCAGCACCACGCTCCGCAGCGGATAGGTCTCGGCAAGCCCAGCGCCCGCGACACCGCCCTGCTCGACTACCTCACCGAGCACCGCCACGGCGAGAAGTACCTGCTGGCCACCCAGGCCGCCTACGGCGCCGAGCCCCTGCTGCGTGCGAAGTCCGAACCCATCCTCGTCATGGGCGGCTTCACCGGCAACACCCCCTTCCCCACCGCCCGGCAGCTCGGCAGCCTCGTCGCCGCCCACCAGCTGCGCTATGCGCTGCTCACCAGCCAGCGCCCCACCACCGCGGTCACCACCTGGGTGAAGTCCCACTGCACCCGCGTCCAGCCCGCCGCCTACGGCCGCAGCGCCGGCGGCAGCTTCACCCTCTACGACTGCAACGCGCGGAAGTGAGACCGCCGGGCCCGCGCCCGGAGCAGCCACTCGATCCCCGCCGACCCGCGGAGCTCTCGGGGCCCGCCTGAGCCGGACGCGGTCAGCACCGCACGTCCGGTTCCGCGGGGCGCCGGGGATCAGCGCTGGTCCCCGGCCACCCGGCCATGCTCGAACACATGAACCCCACGGCCGAACTCGCCACTCAAATTCGAACAGGCGTACCATTGCCGCGTGGCTGCGACCTATGACTTTCCGAGTGACCTCCTCGCCGGTCAGGAGGAGCTGCATCAGGTCCGGGCCGAGCTGTCGGCCCTGCTGAAGCGGCTCCCCTGGTCGGTCGAGCCGCTGGACGGATTCAGTGACGACGGCGGCTGGCGCAAGGTGGAGCGCCCCGCCTCCCCAGGCTGGACCGAGGACGAACAGGCGGAAGTGGAGAAGCTGCGCCGCCGCGAACACGAACTCACGGTGTTCGTCAGTGGCCACCGCTTCTGGGCGGAGATAACGGCACCGGACCGCATGGACGCCCGAAGCCGCCTCAAGCACGCACGCGAGGAGGACTGAGAACACGAGAAGACCCCGGCCGATACGGCCGGGGTCTTCCTCGAAGTGGGCGCGGACGGTTTCGAACCGCCGACATCCTGCTTGTAAGGCAGGCGCTCTACCCCTGAGCTACGCACCCGAGACGATTCGACAGCCTACATCGTCCCGGACTCAGTCCCGCAATTCCGTTTTCCGGGCGGGGCAGGCGGCAGCGGTTCCCATGGGGTCCCGCCGCTCGAGCGGGGTCGAGAGTCGCGCCATCGTCTCCCGATCGCCTCCCGATCGCCTCCCGGCCGGTGAAGTGATCACGAGAACCGCGAACTGACCGACCCGTGTGTTCGTCTTTCCTGGGTGGGAGAATGTCAGCACCGCCAGCACACAGGGGCGCACCGCGGCACGGGAGAGGGAGAAGTGACGGCGACATCGGCGACTTCGGCGGCATCCGAGCCGTGTTCGCGTCCCGTACGGGCCCGGCGCTCCCCGCTCCGGGACGTCCTCGGCCTGATGAGTGTGCCGTTGCTGGCCGTGCTCGTGGTGCCCGGGGCGTTCGCCGGTGGCGGCACCCGGCGGTGGTTCGGGGGGCGGGCCGAGAGTCAGCGGGCCGAGGCCCAGGCGGCCAAGGACGCCGCGGCCGCCGCCTTCTACGAACTGGACACCGCCCAGCGGGATCTGCGGATCTCCATAGAGACCATCTCCGCCGTCGACGACTCGCCGGCCGCCCGTCGGGCCGTCTCCGACTTCGATGCGCTGGGGCGGCGGATCGACGAGGTGAGCAACCGGTACATCGAGGCCATCGACGCCTACGACCTGGACCGGGACGATCTGGAGGCCGCCGCCGCGTCGCGGGCCCGGGGGGAGATCACCCGCGCCAAGGACGAGCTCGTCGGCGTCAAGCGGGAACTGGACCGGTTCGGGGAGTCGCTCGGGCCGCTGCTCGGCAAGGCCGAGACGCAGCTGGCACGGCTGGCGCCCGCCGTGGAGCGGGCCCGGCAGGCGCTGCTGGCCGCCAGCAACGCGCTCGATGCCGTACGGACGACCCAGATCAGGGCCGACGATCTGGCGGCCCGGCTGGCCGCGCTCGCGCCCGAGCTGACCAGGCTCAATCAGGGCGCCGGACAGCATGGTGTGCAGACGACGCTGGAGCGGGCCGGGCGGGTGCAGCGGGAGGCCGAGGCCATCCGGGTGGAGGCCGAGCGGCTGCCGGAGCGGGCCGCCGAGATCGATCACCGGCTGGTGAGCCTGCGGACGCGGGCGCAGGCTCTGACCACCCGGGCCGGGCAGGTGGATCCCGTCCTCAGTGAGCTGCGCCGACGGTTCTCGGCCGCCTGCTGGCAGGATCTCCAGCAGGTGCCCGAGCAGGCCGCGCAGAACGTACGGCAGGCCGAGCTGAAGCTGCGGGATGCGCAGGCCGCGCGGGACGCGCAGAGGTGGGCGGACGCCACCTCGCTGCTCTCCACCGTGCGGGCGCTGCTCAACGGCACGGACGAGGCGGTGTCCGCCGCCGGGGACCGGCTGAGCCGGCTCAACGCCGTACAGAAGGATCCGCAGGCGGAGATCGAGCGGACCCGGTTCGCGATCCGGGACGCGCAGCGGCTGGCGATGGCCGGGCGGACCAGCCCGGATCCGCGGCACGCGCGGCCGCTGGACGACGCGGTGGCGCGGCTGGAGCGGGCGGCCGGGTCGCTGGAGGGGCGTCATCCCGACTACTGGCACTTCCTGACGGAGACGGAAGCGGTACGGCAGTCGGTCGCGCGGGTGGTCGCGCAGATCAGGGAGGACCGGGGCACCGCTCACTGAGGCGTTTGCCGATGACCCGCACCGGGCGGATATTGGAAGGCGACCCGCATTCGAGAGCAGGAGGCGGAGATGGCCTCACACTCACACGTATCGCACCCGGGGACACGGCAGCGGATCATGTTCGACGAGGCACTGCCCGTCGATCACCGCCTGAACAGGATCTACCGGATCGGTGCGGGCCTGATGGGCCTGTTCCTGGTGGCCTTCGGGATCCTCGGGCTCACCAACAACATCGGTTTCTTCGACACGGGCGGAAACACCGCGATCGGCCTGAACACCAACGGTGCGCTGAGCGTGCTGTCGATCTGTGTCGGGCTGCTGCTCTTCGTGGGCATGGTGATCGGCGGGAACTTCGCCTCGACGCTGAACATGGTGCTCGGCGTCCTGTTCATCCTGAACGGCTTCCTGTTCCTCGGCCTGCTCGGCACCGACTCGAACTTCCTGGCCTTCGGGATCCAGAACGTGCTGTTCAGTTTCGTGGTGGGCCTCGTGCTGATGGTGTTCGGAATGTACGGCAGGGTGAGCACGAACCTGCCACACGACAACCCCTACTGGCGGGCCCGCCACCCCGAGGCGGAGGAGCAGGCCGGATCACGGACTCAGGTGCCGTAGAGACCGCGGTCGTGCGGCCGAGGGCGCAATTCTGAGGTGCAGCGATGCCCGTCACCGCCCGCCGCTCCCGTTAGCCTGTCCTCATGCCCCGCTACGAGTACCGCTGCCGCGCCTGCGGCGACACGTTCGAACTGTCCCGCCCGATGGCCGAGTCGTCCGCTCCGGCGGCATGCCCCGAGGGGCACGAGGACACGGTGAAGCTCCTGTCGACGGTGGCGGTGGGAGGCACCGCGTCCGCGCCCGCCGCCCGCTCCACCGGAGGCTCCCAAGGGGGCTGCTGCGGCGGCGGCTGCTGCGGCTAGCCCTCCGTACGGACCGTCTTCAGGAATTCCCGCAGGATCCGTTCTCCGGCGAGCACTCCGCGCTCCGGCAACGCGACCACGGCCGGCCCGGCCCATCCGGCGTCGGCCAACTCGCCGTGCCCCGGCCGCCAGCCACGGTCCGCGGCCAGCAGCAGGTCGGCGTCGAGCAGCGAGTCCCCGGCGGCCAGCGTCAGCCCGGCCCCGGTCCGCCGCGCGACCTCCCGCATCGCCGCGCTCTTCGTCAGCGGCTTCGGCACGGCGTAGATCTTCCGCCCCTGCAGCGACACCGTCCAGCCGCGGTTCTCCGCCCACACCGCGAGGCTCTTCACCCACTCCTCGGGCAGCAGCTCCCGCTCCACCACCAGGTAGGTGAACAGGTCCTCGGCGACCCGGAGCTTGCGCAGCCACACCGGGTCGGCGTGCTCGGCCAGATACGCCTGCACCTCGTCCAGCGGCGCGCACTCGTCGGCCAGCCGCGCCAGCACCCGCCCGTGCCAGTCCCCGTCGGACACCCCGTCGACCAGCAGATGGCCGCCGTTGGCGCAGATGGCGTACCGCGGCGCCGGCCCCGGCAGGTTGATCCGCTCGTACTGCTTACGGGTCCGGGTGGTCGTCGGCACGAAGACGGCCGCGTCCCCGAGTTCGGTCAGCAACCGCGCGGACGTCTCGGTCAGGTACGACAGCGGCCTGCTCTCGTGCACCTCGACACAGAGCAGCCGGGGCGCCCGCGCGTCCGGCATGGTCAGGGAGAGCGCACCCGCCGAGTAGATGAGCGTACGGTCGAGATCGCTCGCCACCAGCACCGCCATCAGACGTTCACCGTCCTGCCGTCGGCGCCGGTCGCCCCGCGCGTGAATTTGGGATGGATCAACCCGACACAGGTGTAGGGCAGTTCGCCGACCTCCTCGACCGGCACACCGCGCTGCTCGGCCAGCAGCCGCACGTGGTCGAGGTCGGCGCCCGCCCCGGCCCGCGCCAGGATCTTCCAGGGCACCCGGCGCAGCAGCACCCGGGTGGTCTCCCCGACGCCCGGCTTGACGAGGTTCACGTCGTGGATGCCGTACTCCTCGCTGATCCGCTCGACGGCCGCCCAGCCCTCCCAGGTCGGCGTGCGGTCGGCGACGGCCAGCTCCTTCACGGCCGCGTCCACCGCGTCCACGACCTCCCCGAACCGGGCGGCGACCGCGTCCAGGAAGGCCACCGACACATCCGCCCCAGCCAGTTCGCGGTAGAACTTCGCGCCGTGGAAGTCGTCGGGACCCACCAGGTCGGCCCGCAGCACGGTCCGCGAGATCAGCCCGGAGACGGTCGAGTTGAGACAGGCGGAGGGGATCAGGAAGTCCTCCCGGGTGCCGTACGTCCGCACGCACGACCCGGGGTCCGCGAGCACCGCGATCTCCGGGTCGAACCCGGAGACGCCCTCCCGCTCCTCGAACTCCTCGACCGCGTCGGCGAGTTCCCGGGTGATCGCGCCCTTCCCGGTCCAGCCGTCCACGAAGACCACGTCCCGCGGGTCGTGGTGCGCGGCCAGCCAGCGCAGCGCGTTCGCGTCGATACCGCGGCCGCGCACGATCGACACGGCGTAGTGCGGCAGCTCGACGCCGTACCGGAACCGCGCCCAGCGGCGCATCAGCACGCCCACCGGAGTCCCGGCGCGGGCCAGCGAGACCAGCACCGGCCGGGCCGCCCGTTCGGCCAGCACGGTCTCCGTCACGACCCCGACGGCCTGCGCGATGCGGGCGGCCGAGGTCTCCAGGGCGGCGTGGAAGAGCGCCTGGTACCGCTCGCTCGGCTGGTACTCCACCGGCAGCGACTCCGCGTAGTGCGCGCCGCCGCTCTGGATCGCCTCCTCGCGTTCCTCGGTGGGTGCCTCCAGGGTGACGTCCGAGAGGTCCTGGAGCAGCCAGCCGACGTCCTCCGGCGGGTACGAGGAGAAGGCGGGGCCACGGAGGGGCTCGGGCAGCATGGCGGGGCTCTCTTCGGTCAGCGCGGGGACGTACGACGGTACAACCGCGAGCAGGACATGCGGGGCATGCGCGCCGAGCCGGGCCAACAGGCCGTCCGGGGCGTGGAGTTCGGGGGTGTCGCCGGCCGAGTCGACGAAGACGACCACCGCGTCGAAGCCGGCGCCGGCCACGTTGTACGCGTAGCGCTCGCCGGGGCCGTCGGCGGGGTTGTCGTGGGCCGGGAAGACGAGCCGGCTGCGGATGGCGTAACCGGGGTCGTCGACGGCCAGCACGGGTGAGCGGGTGGTGGTGGAGTACCGCACCTCGGCGGCGACGAGGGGCTCCAGTTCACGGGCGACTCTGAGGGGGGCGTACATCAGCTCCTCGAAGCCGAGGGTGAGTACGCGGCGGGCGTCGGGGGGCAGGGCCTCGGCGAGGCGCGCGGCCATGGCGGGGAGGGCCGCTTCCAGGCGTATTCGGTGAGCCGGGGTGAAGCCGTGGCGCCCGCCGTCGGGGAGGCCGTGCGGCCAGTGCAGGTCGATACGGGTGACGGTGAGGTCGTCCTTCGCCTGCGGGCCGGTGGGGGCTGGTCGCGCCCACGCGGCGGTAGCCGCAGGTTCGACACAGCCCCGCGCCCCTGGGTGGGGAGACTGGTCGTCGGCCTCAGGAGCCACCCCGGGAAGGGGCGCGGGGAACTGCGCGCTCAGCCCGGACGGCGCCGCACCCGGCTGACCACCTGCCGAGGCACTCTCCTCGTACCGCGCCACCAGCTCCTGCCCCTTCTCCAGCACCCCCGCCGGCAGGCGAACGGTGCCGGAGGCGCCGGCCACCAGGTCCACCCTCGCGCCGATCTCACCGGCGAGATCCGCGAGGCGCCCCGCGTCCGCGGGCGACCGCATATCCACCAGAGCCACCACGACGTAACGTTTCCGCGGATAACGGGCGTGCAGGTCCCTGATCGTGTTCAGGATCGTGTTGCCCGTGGAGAACTCGTCGTCGACCAGGACCAGCGGGCCCTCGCCGGAGAGCAGCGCGGGGTCCTCGGGGAGCAGCAGGTGGGACGTCGCGTGCGAGTGGGACTCCTCGAAGCCCCCCGCGGGCTCGACCCCGGCGACCGGCCGGCGCGTGGAGTGCAGGTACGGGGCGAGGCCGATACCGTCGGCCACCGAATGCCCGAGGCCCGTGGCCGTCTCGGCGTAGCCCACGACGACCGCCTGCCCGGCCTCCGTCTCGCCGAGGAGGTCGCGTACCCGGCGGCCCAGACCGAACCCGTGGCCGTACACCACCGCCGGCGACTGGGGCACGTGCTTGCCGAGCACGTTGGAGACCAGCAGGTGGGCCCGCTTCGGGTTGCGGCGCAGGGCGAGCCCGAGGAGGGCCCGCAGACCGTCGTCGCCCACGAGTTCGACGCCGAGCCGCTCGGCGACCCAGCTACCGGACCAGTCCCCGCTGTTCACTGCGATGTTCATGCGCTTCCTGTGTCGTCCCCTAGGCCCGTCAGCCGGGGATTCCGGCGGCGAGCAGCTCCACGAAGCCGACGTCCTCGTTGGCCACGCCGAACACCTCGGCCCGCAGCATGGTCCGCTCGGCCCAGGCGCGGTGCGGTTTCACCTCGTTCATCTTGTTCGTGTACGCCGAGCGGAGTACACCCCCGCCGCCCCGTTCCGGCCGCAGGATGTCCTGGGCGTCGCAGAACTCCTCGTGACTGACGACCGACAGCGCGTGCACGGGGATGACGTGCGAGGGGTGGATGCAGGTCTTGCCGAGCAGCCCGTTGGCCTGGTCAAGGGAGATCTCTCTCAGCAGGCCGTCCATGGCGTGCTCGATGAGCCGGTTGCGCAGTTCCACGGCCTGCTCCTCCAGGAAGGGGCTGGTCCGCAGCATCGGCTTGAACATGCGCTCGGGCACCCGGAAGTACTCCCAGACCGGCCCGGTCACCGTGAACCCGGTGCCGTCGGCCCGTCCCAGCATGTTCACCACGTCGGCGATGACGGAGGCGATGATCTGCACGTCGTAGGCGGTCATGTCGGGTGCCCGTCGCAGCCCGTACGACGAGCAGAAGTCGGTCACGCCCAGGCGCAGCGCCAGCACCTTGTCACGGTACTTGTCGACGGCGCGGGCGATGCCCTCGAGGGCGTCCACGCGCGTCTCGCGGTACATGAGCTCGGGTGTCTCCAGGACGGGCATCCCGAACAGCCGGCGGCCGCTGCGCGCCTCGGCGCCGTCCAGGGCCTGCAGGAAGGGGATGCCGCGCTCCTCGGTGAACTTCGGGAACACGAAGCCGGACAGCAGTGACACGCTGTCACCGAGCCGTCGTACGAGATCGGGGATCTGCTCGGGCTCGCGGACCCGGATGAAGAGCAGCGGCGGCTCCACGCCCTCCCGGACCCGGGCGGCCAGGTCGGCGAACTGCCGGACGAGGTTCTCCTCGCCCGCCACCACGTCCTCGTCGCCGATGGAGTCCTCCAGGCACAGCACCATCGAGACCACGCCGAGTCCCGCCTGTTTGACGATGTCGTCGGCGAGCCGTTCCCGGGTGGCCGGGCTGTACAGCGTGGCGCCCAGGGCCGCGGAGAGCAACCGGGCGGAGGAGTCGGCGGTGAACTCGCACGGCTCCTGGTGGAAGAGGCGCTGGCGCACCTCAGGTGCGATGTGCCCGAAATGACGCATAGAACTCCCCCGTGGCGTGGGCCTAGCCTGTGGAATGGGTAAAGGGTGGCCGGTAATAGTACGTACAAAGCCATGTCGAGGGTTCCCGCCGGGCATGAATTCCAGGTAACCCGCCCGTGTCGGCCGCGAGGCCCCCCGCGTTGTCGTGACCAGGACCGAGAGGGCAGGATGACCGCATGACGCACGCGATGCTGAAGGGGTCGAACGTCCCGCTGGAAGCCACCACGGTCCGGGCCGTGCTGCGCTGGACACCCGGGCAGGGAGTTCCGGACGTGGACGCCTCGGCGCTGCTCCTCGGCCCCGACGGACGTGTGCGCTCCGACGAGGACTTCGTCTTCTACAACCAGCCCCGGCACCCCTCCGGGAAGGTCTGGCGGCTCGGCAAGAAACGGGTGGCGGAAGGCCTCACCGACACGATCCAGACAGATCTCCCCGGTGTCGAGCCCAATGTCGGCCGAATCCTCCTGGTCGCATCGGCGGACGGCATCCCCTTCGAACACGTACCCGCCCTGCGCATCCTGCTGTACGACGCCTCGGCCCCCGACGCCGAGCCGCTGGCCCACTTCGACATCAAGCCGGAGACCGGCGCCGAGACGGCCCTGATCTGCGGCGAGCTGTACCGCAGGGGCGAGGGCTGGAAGTTCCGCGCGCTGGGCGAGGGCTACAGCAACGGACTCAAGGGCCTGGCGACCGACTTCGGCATCTCGGTGGACGAGTCGGAGACGCTGGACGAGCCCCAGGCCTCCCAGCCGCTGCCTCCCGAGCAGCCGACCTCGGTCCCGACCCAGCCGGCGTACGGCTACCCCCAGCCGACCTCACCCGCCCCGCAGCCGGCCTACGGCTATCCCCAGCAACAGCCCCGGTCGGGCTACGGCTACCCGCCACCGGCCCCGGTCCCGGTGGCGACGGTCCCGAACACGGACTTCCGGCTGCCTCCGCAGGGCCCGCAGTTCATCGGGCGGTGACGGGAGCCGCCCGGGGGGCTACTTCTCGACCTTCGTCTTGTAACCCCGCCCCCACTGCAGCCCCCACCCGTACAACCGGTCCAGCTCCCCCTGGAACCCGTACACGAACTTCACCTCGCGCCGGACGACCAGCTCGCCCTTCACGTTCTCGATCATGACCACCGCGCAGGACCGGGCCTGCGGATGCCGTTCGTCCAGGCCTATCTCGATCCGCGGTCCGTTGCTCGGATACAGCGTCACGACCGCGTGAGTACGGTCGAACGCCGGCGTCTGGTCGTAGATGTACACGAACACCAGCAGCCGCTTGATGTCGTCGCGGTGGTCCAGGTTGACGTACATCGTCTCGCCGGACGCCGACCCGAACCGGTCGTCGCCGCTGAGCTTGATGTACGGCGGTGCGTTGACGTCCCCGAGCAGGCCGCCGAGCGGCTGGACGACCCCCTTGCTCCCGTCGGTCAGCTCGTACAGCGCACCGAGGTCGAGGTCGACGTTGACCATGCTCTGCCCGTGCCCGACCACCTCCGGCGGCCTGAGCGCCTTGAAGGGGTGCCGGAAGAGGCTGGTCCGCTGTTCGCCGTCGAAGTCGGACGTCCGCATCCGCCAGCTCAGGTTGACGCGCAGGTTGCCGGTGGCCGCGCCCTGCTTGGTGAGGGACACCTGCTGGTGCCGCTTGGTGAGCTCGATGGAGTTGGACGCGGCGCTGCCCGAGTCGAACTCGGCCGCCCTTCCGCCGAGCAGCCCGTCGAAGAAACCCATTCCCGCCCCCAGAGACTTCTGCCAACGCCTCGGGGCGGCCGACCGTGTCGGCCGCCCCGAACAGAGCGTTCCTCGTCCAGAAGGGTGTCACACCCTCCGTTTTCGGCCCGGTGAGCCGGTTCAGACGCCGGACGAGACCTCAGTCTTCTCGTCCGTCCCCGCTTTTCCCTCCGCCACCGCCAGCCGCTGGTTGCGTCGCACGGAGGACCAGAACGACCAGCCGATCAGGACGACGCCGACGAGACCGGTGATGACCTCGTTGATCTGGTACTGGATGGTGACCATCAGGATGACCGCCAGCGCGCCGATCGCGTAGTGGGCGCCGTGCTCCAGATAGACGTAGTCGTCGAGGGTGCCCTGGCGGACCAGGTAGACCGTGAGCGACCGGACGTACATCGCGCCGATGCCGAGGCCGAGGGCCATGAGCACGATGTCGTTGGTGATGGCGAACGCGCCGATCACGCCGTCGAAGGAGAAGGACGCGTCCAGGACCTCCAGGTAGAGGAACATGAAGAACGCCGCCTGGCCGGCCAGGACGACCGCCGACTTCTTCTTGCCGCTGCGCTCGGCCTCTTCCTCCTCCTCGTGCTCGCGTTCCTCCTCGGCCTCCAGCCGGTCCTCGAAGAAGCCGGAGAGGCCGCCGACGATCATGTAGGTGATCAGGCCGGCGATACCCGCGATCAGGACCGTCTGCGCCTTGTCGACGTGGCCGCCGCCGTGCTGGTGGGCGTGGGTGGCGAAGGTGAAGGAGGTGATCAGCAGGACGATCAGGGCGATGCAGACCGCCAGCATGTCGACCTTGCCGAGCTTGGCCAGCGGGCGCTCGATCCAGCGCAGCCACTGGATGTCCCGGTCCTCGAAGATGAAGTCGAGGAAGATCATCAGCAGGAACATACCGCCGAAGGCGGCGATCGCCGGGTGGGCGTCGGTGACCAGTTCCTGGTACCGGTCCTTGTTGTTGAGCGCGAGGTCGACGGCCTCGATGGGGCCCATCTTGGCGGTGACCGCGACGATCACGACGGGGAAGACCAGTCGCATGCCGAAGACCGCGATGAGCACACCGACCGTGAGGAAGATCTTCTGCCAGAAGGCACTCATCTTCTTCAGGATTCCGGCATTGACGACCGCGTTGTCGAACGACAGGGAGATCTCGAGGACGGCGAGGATCGCGACGATGCCGAAGGCCTCCCACCCCCCGTAGAAGACCGCGGCGACCAGGCCGAGCGCGGTGATCGCGAACGACCAGCCGAAGGTTTTCAAAAGCACTGGTTACCCAATCATGGTGTGTGGGGGTACCTCCCAGACGGAGTCTGGGGGAGGGTCTCTCCCGCGCCGTACTCGGCTTTACTCACTGTTGACCACGGAGTCTAGAGGGCATCGGTGTCCTACGGCTCGCGCGGGCCCAACATCCGGCTGTGAGGGGTGCTACGAGACGTTCACACCGAAGTCGAGCGCGATACCCCGCAGTCCGGAGGCGTAGCCCTGGCCGACGGCCCGGAACTTCCACTCGCCCTGGTAGCGGTAGAGCTCGCCGAAGATCATGGCGGTCTCGGTGGAGGCGTCCTCGCTGAGGTCGTAGCGGGCGAGCTCCTGGCCGTCGGCCTGGTTGACGACCCGGATGAACGCGTTGGAGACCTGACCGAAGGTCTGGCCACGCTCGTCGGCCATGTGGATGGAGACCGGGAAGATGATCTTGTCGCACTCGGCCGGGACCTTGGGCAGGTCGACCAGAATCGATTCGTCGTCGCCCTCGCCCTCACCGGTGAGGTTGTCGCCGGTGTGCTCGACGGAGCCGTCGGGACTCTTGAGCTGGTTGTAGAAGACGAACCACTCGTCGCCGAGCACCCGGCCGTCCTTGCACAGCAACGCGCTGGCGTCCAGGTCGAAGGGGGCGCCGGTGGTGGAACGGGCGTCCCAGCCGAGTCCGATCATGACGTTGGTGAGGTTCGGTGCGGCCTTGGAGAGGGAGACATTGCCTCCCTTGGCGAGCGTGACGCCCATGGTGATGGTCCTCCCCTAGTGGTGCTTCTCCGGTTGTCCTGCGCGTCCGGCGCCGACCGTAAACGGTGCGGCGCCGGACAGAGCGGACGTGCGAGTGCCGAGGCCCTCGGATGGGCTCAGACGTTGACGCCGAAGTCCTGGGCGATGCCGCGCAGGCCGGAGGCGTAGCCCTGGCCGATGGCGCGGAACTTCCACTCCGCGCCGTTGCGGTACAGCTCGCCGAAGACCATCGCGGTCTCGGTCGAGGCGTCCTCGGACAGGTCGTAGCGGGCGATCTCGGCGCCGCCGGCCTGGTTCACGACGCGGATGAACGCGTTGCGGACCTGGCCGAAGGACTGCTGGCGGTTGTCGGCGTCGTAGATCGACACCGGGAAGACGATCTTGTCGACGTCGGCGGGGACCGTGGCCAGGTTGACCTTGATCACCTCGTCGTCGCCCTCGCCCTCACCGGTGAGGTTGTCACCGGTGTGCTCGACCGAGCCGTCGGGGCTCTTGAGGTTGTTGAAGAAGACGAAGTTCTGGTCGCTGGCGACCTTGCCGGCCGTGTCCAGCAGCAGCGCGCTGGCGTCCAGGTCGAAGTCGGTGCCGGTGGTGGTCCGGACGTCCCAGCCCAGACCGACGAGGACCGCGGTCAGGCCCGGGGCCTCCTTCGTCAGCGAAACGTTGCCGCCCTTGCTGAGGCTGACTCCCACGAGTCCTCCCTTGTGGTGTCCAGGGGCGGGGAGCCCCCGTGGCTTCGGATACCGGATCAACGATTCGATCCTAGTGACGGGTTCCCGCCCCCCGCAGGCCCTGGACCCCGAAGAATTACCGGGTGTCGGCCGTGTCGGCCCCTAGGGGATCGGTGGGCGGTCCGCGGAGCGGTCTACAGGGCGTCGAGCGCCCGCACGTAGTCGTTCAGGTCGCGCGCGTCCGGCAGTCCGTTGACCACGGTCCACCGCACGACGCCCTCCTTGTCGATGACGAAGGTGCCGCGCACCGCGCAGCCCTTGGCCTCGTCGAAGACGCCGTAGGCGCGCGAGGTCTCGCCGTGCGGCCAGAAGTCGCTGAGCAGCGGGTACTCCAGGCCCTCCTGCTCGGCGAAGACCCGCAGGGTGTGGATGGAGTCGTTGGAGACGGCGAGCAGCTGGGTGCCGCGGTCCTCGAACTGCGGCAGGTTGTCGCGCAGCTCGCACAGCTCACCGGTGCACACGCCCGTGAAGGCGAACGGGTAGAAGAGCAGCACGACGTTCTTCTCGCCGCGGAAGTCGGACAGCTTCACGGCCCGGCCGTGGTTGTCCTTGAGCTCGAAGTCGGGCGCCTTGTCGCCGACCTGGATCGCCATCGCTGCATCCCTTCGTAAGGGGCTGTTCGGGTGAGGACACCCTATGCGGCGGCCCTTGCGCGGCGATCACGGCAGGCCGACGGACGGACCGGGGCACGGTCCGTCCGCCGGTCGGGGCTCAGCGCTTCTTGGCGGCGCCCTTCGGGGTCAGCAGCCGGCTGCCGTTCCAGTCCTTGCCCACGCTGACGCTCTTCGTCTGCGAGAGGCCGGCGGTCGTGGCCGCCTCGCCGATGTCGCTCGGCTCGACGTAGCCGTCACGGCCCGTCTTCGGAGTCAGCAGCAGGATCCAGCCGCCTTCCTCCATGTAGGTGACGGCATCCACCAGCGCGTCCGTCAGGTCGCCGTCATCCTCACGGAACCACAGCACCACGGCGTCGGCCACGTCGTCGTAGTCCTCGTCCACCAACTCGGTGCCGATGGTGTCTTCGATGGACTCGCGGAGTTCCTGGTCGACGTCGTCGTCGTAGCCGATCTCCTGGACCACCTGGTCTGGCTGGAACCCCAGCCTGACGGCAGGGGTGGTCCGCTCCTCCGCGTGGTCCGCGGTCGCGCTCACGGGTTGCCTCCTGATCATGTCTTGTTGATTAACTCAGCCACGCGCGTGCGCGAAGCATTGGCCGTAGTCCACACGGGCGGGACCGATCGCGCAAGTACCCGGCCGTTCAGACCGCCGAAACGGTGACGATCCCGGCCGTGTCGCCGCAACTCCCGGCACCGTATCGCAGACAGGTGTGGCACACACCACTCCCTTTTGCCCGCTATGTTCCTTTCGGAATCATCCTCACATACGACGGTCGAACGAGTTTGCCAAACACGTCACACCCCGGGCGTATCGTTGCGTTTTGGCCGGGCCCGAGTTACCTCACGGTAGAGATGACGTGCGCTGCCCCGAGGTGGACGATGGACAGCGGTGCAGGGAAACGCAGGGATATGCAGGAAAACGCAGGTAATCAGTGCCCCTCTGACAGGTAAGGAACAGCGTGGCTTCCGGATCCGATCGCAACCCGATCATCATTGGCGGCCTTCCGAGTCAGGTTCCTGACTTCGATCCCGAGGAAACCCAGGAGTGGCTCGACTCGCTCGACGCCGCCGTGGACGAGCGCGGCCGGGAACGGGCCCGTTATCTGATGCTCCGCCTGATCGAGCGCGCCCGCGAGCGGCGGGTGGCCGTACCCGAGATGCGCAGCACGGACTACGTCAACACGATCCCCACGCGCGCGGAGCCGTTCTTCCCGGGCAACGAGGAGATCGAGCGCAGGGTCCTCAACGCGACCCGCTGGAACGCGGCCGTGATGGTCTCCCGCGCACAGCGTCCGGGCATCGGCGTCGGCGGGCACATCGCCACCTTCGCCTCCTCCGCGTCCCTCTACGACGTCGGCTTCAACCACTTCTTCCGCGGCAAGGACGACGGCCGCGGCGGCGACCAGGTCTTCTTCCAGGGCCATGCCTCCCCCGGTATCTACGCCCGCGCGTTCCTGCTCGACCGGCTCGGCGAGGAGCAGCTGGACGGCTTCCGCCAGGAGAAGTCGAAATACCCGAACGGCCTCTCCAGCTACCCGCACCCGCGCTCCATGCCGGACTTCTGGGAGTTCCCGACGGTGTCGATGGGCCTCGGCCCGATCGGCGCGATCTACCAGGCGCGGATGAACCGCTACATGCACGCGCGCGGGATCGCCGACACCTCGAAGTCGCACGTCTGGGCGTTCCTCGGCGACGGCGAGATGGACGAACCGGAGTCGCTCGGCCAGCTGTCCATCGCCGCGCGCGAGGGCCTGGACAACCTGACCTTCGTCGTCAACTGCAACCTCCAGCGGCTCGACGGCCCGGTCCGCGGCAACGGCAAGATCATCCAGGAGCTGGAGTCGGTCTTCCGGGGCGCCGGCTGGAACGTGATCAAGCTGGTCTGGGACCGCACCTGGGACCCGCTGCTCGCCCAGGACCGCGACGGCGTCCTGGTCAACAAGATGAACACGACCCCCGACGGTCAGTTCCAGACCTACGCCACCGAGTCCGGCGCGTACATCCGCGACCACTTCTTCGGCGACGACCAGCGGCTGCGCGCGATGGTCGAGCACATGACCGACGACCAGATCCTGCACCTGGGCCGCGGCGGCCACGACCACCGCAAGATCTACGCGGCGTTCAAGGCGGCCACCGAGCACCGGGGCCAGCCGACGGTCATCCTGGCCAAGACGATCAAGGGCTGGACGCTGGGCCCGAACTTCGAGGGCCGCAACGCCACGCACCAGATGAAGAAGCTGACGGTCGCCGACCTCAAGGGCTTCCGGGACCGGCTGCACCTGCCGATCTCCGACCGGGAACTGGAGTCCGGCCTGCCGCCGTACTACCACCCGGGCCGGAACTCGGAGGAGATCCAGTACATGCACGACCGGCGCAAGGGGCTCGGCGGTTACGTCCCGACCCGTGTCGTGCGCTCCCAGCCGCTCGCCCTGCCGGACGACAAGGCGTACGCGACCGTGAAGAAGGGCACCGGCCAGCAGTCCATCGCGACCACCATGGCCTTTGTCCGCCTCCTCAAGGACCTCATGCGGGACAAGGAGCTCGGCCGTCGCTTCGTACTGATCGCGCCGGACGAGTACCGCACCTTCGGCATGGACTCCTTCTTCCCGAGCGCGAAGATCTACAACCCGCTCGGCCAGCAGTACGAGTCGGTCGACCGCGACCTGCTGCTCGCCTACAAGGAGTCCCCGACCGGCCAGATGCTGCACGACGGCATCTCCGAGGCCGGCTGCACGGCCTCCCTGATCGCGGCGGGCTCGGCCTACGCCACCCACGGCGAGCCGCTCATCCCGGTCTACGTCTTCTACTCGATGTTCGGTTTCCAGCGCACCGGCGACCAGTTCTGGCAGATGGCCGACCAGCTGGCGCGCGGCTTCGTCCTGGGCGCGACCGCCGGCCGTACGACCCTGACCGGTGAGGGCCTCCAGCACGCCGACGGCCACTCCCAGCTGCTCGCCTCGACGAACCCGGGCTGTGTGGCCTACGACCCGGCGTACTCGTACGAGATCGCGCACATCGTCCGGGACGGCCTGCGCCGCATGTACGGCGGCGACGCCGAGCACCCGCACGGCGAGGACGTCTTCTACTACCTGACCGTCTACAACGAGCCGATCCAGCACCCGGCCGAGCCGGCCGACGTGGACGTCGAGGGCATCCTCAAGGGCATCCACCGGATCAGCGCGGGCACGGACGGCACCGTCCCGGCGCAGATCATGGCCTCCGGTGTCGCGGTGCCCTGGGCGATCGAGGCGCAGCGGATCCTCGCCGCGGACTGGAACGTGAAGGCCGACGTCTGGTCCGCCACCTCCTGGAACGAGCTGCGGCGCGAGGCCGTGACCTGCGAGGAGCACAACCTCCTCCACCCGGAGGAGGAGCAGCGCACGCCGTACGTGACGCGCAAGCTGAGCGGCGCCGAGGGTCCGTTCGTGGCCGTGTCCGACTGGATGCGATCGGTTCCGGACCAGATCGCGCGCTGGGTGCCGGGCACGTACCAGTCGCTGGGCGCCGACGGCTTCGGCTTCGCCGACACGCGCGGCGCGGCGCGCCGGTTCTTCCACATCGACGCGCAGTCGATCGTGGTCGCGGTGCTGACCGAGCTGGCCCGTGAGGGCAGGCTCGACCGCTCGGTGCTCAAGCAGGCCATCGACCGCTACCAGCTGCTGGACGTGACGGCGGCGCATCCGGGCGCGGCGGGCGGCGACGCGTAGCCGCTGCGCTCGGCTTCGGCCGGGGCGGGCGGCGGCCAGCCGCGGCGACGTCGTGGCTGGTCGCGCCCGCGCGGCGGAGCCGCAGCTCGGCGCAGGCCCGCCCCCTTCGGGGCGCGGATGATGCCTACGATGCCCCCATGGAGCGACAGTCCGCGCAGGTGCGTTGGGAGCAGCTGACCCAACGGCCGTTGCTGGCGCTCGCGGTGGCCTTCGCCGTCGCCTACGCCCTGCCGATCGTGGACAGTTCCGCAGGGCACGGCCTCACCGCGGTCTGCACGGCGGCGGAGTGGGTGGTCTGGGGTTCTTTCGCCGTGGACTACCTGGTACGGCTGGCTCTGGCGCCCCGGCGCAAGGAGTTCGTGCGGACCCACTGGATAGACCTGTGCGCGGTGGTGCTGCCGCTGCTCCAGCCGCTGCGGCTGCTGCGGCTCGTCGCCACGCTGACGCTGGTGGGGCGGCGGGCCCGGATGGCCTCGCAGATCCAGCTGACGACGTATGTGGTGGGCGCGGTCGTCGGACTGCTGATGTTCGGGTCGCTGGCCGTGCTCTCGGCGGAGCGGGACTCTCCGAACGGGAACATCCGGACACTGGGTGACGCGCTGTGGTGGTCGTTCACGACGATGACCACGGTGGGGTACGGCGACCACGCGCCGACGACCGGGCTGGGCCGGATGATCGCGGTCGGCCTGATGCTGTCCGGGATCGCCCTGCTCGGTGTGGTGACGGCGAACATCGCGACCTGGTTCATCGCACGGTTCGAGAAGGACGACGTGGAGGAGCGCCGGCAGACGGAGGCGATCGGGATGCTGACCGAGGAAGTACGGGCACTCCGCGCGGAGGTCACTGCTCTGCGCGAGGGGGTGGGGGCCGAGGTCACGCCGTCGCGCTCACCGGCGCTGACCGGGTGCGGCTGCGCCCACCCGTGCCGACCGGGGGTCCCCCCAGGCCTTTCGGGCTCTGGGGGAGGCACGACTGCCCGCGGCTGAGGCGCCCCTTCGGGGGCGCGGGGCTGTGTCGATCTGCGGCTCCGCCGCGTGGGCGCGACCCGCCCCCACCGGCCCGCAGCTAGACCGATACGCCCGCCAGCCAGAACAGAGCAAGCAGCGTGTCGATCGCTCCCAGCACCACCGCCACCAGCGCCGGTATGGAACTCTTCGGGTTCCATACCCGGCCCATGGAGAGCCAGCCGCACACCAGTGCCGCCGGCCCCAGCACGATCCCGAGCGCGAAGAAGCCGACCACGGCGAATATCGTGCCGATGATTCCGAGCGTGCCATGGTCCAGCCCGCTCCGCATACCTGTGCGGCCGCGTGAACGGGGGTACCCACGTGTTCGCTGGCCGAAGCTCGCCATCATCAACTCCCTGGTCTCCATGGACTGTTCGGGTGCGATGACCGGGTACCCCTGTTCCGCGTCCGCAGACCTGCCCGCGCGCTGCCCCCCTCCAGCAGCGCGCCGCGGCCCGGCTGTCCCCCATGCCCTGCGGAGGACTTGACCCACTGTGACCTGCGGCGCGTGCCGAGTGCGAGGAATCTTTAGCGGAGTCACCCTGATAGGGGAACTCCGCCAAAGGAAACCGGACATATCGACCTGCGTGTGTGCTGAACCCGCGTCAGATGTGCCCGACGCCCGCGCCGGCGTCCGCGTTCTCGCCGCGCTTGGTGAGCAGCGCGACCAGGATCGCGACCGCCGCCACACCCGCCGCGACCAACGAGGCGAGGCTCATGCCGGAGATGAACGTGTCGTGGGCGACGTCGGAGATCTTCGCGGCGATCTCCGCGGGCGTCCCCTTGGCGACCGGCGCGACACCGACCTGGACCGCCTCGGAGGCCTGCGCCAGCTGCGCGTCGGTCAGCTTCGGCAGCCCCGCGCCGGCCCAGTTGCCCGGCAGGTCGCTGTCGACCTTGGAGGCCATCACGGCGCCCAGCACGGCCGTACCGAGGCTGCCGCCGATCTGCATCGCGGCCTGCTGGAGACCGCCGGCCACCCCGGACAGCTCCATCGCCGCGTTGCCGACGATGACCTCGGTGGCGCCGACCATGACCGGCGCGAGGCCGAGGCCGAGCAGGGCGAACCAGATGGACATCAGGCCGCTGCCGGTGTCCGCCTTCAGGGTGGACATGCCGTACATGGCGATCGCGGTGGCCGCCATGCCGCCGGCCAGCGGGATCCGCGGGCCGAGCTTGGTGATCGCGGCGCCGGCCAGCGGGGAGCCGACGATCATCATGCCGGTGAGCGGAAGGAGGTGGAGGCCTGCGTCGACCGGGTCCATCCCGTGCACGTTCTGCAGATAGAACGTCACGAAGAACAGGCCGCCCATGAAGGCGATGGCCATCAGGACCATCAGGACCACGCCCGCGGAGAGCGGGACCGAGCGGAACAGGGTGAGCGGGATCAGCGGCTCCTTGACCCTGGTCTCCCAGAACGAGAAGAGGGCGAAGCCCAGCACGGACACGGCGATGAACGTCCACGTCAGGCCGGCGCCCCAGCCCCAGCTCGGCGCCTTGATGAGCGCCCAGACCAGGCAGAACATCGCGCCGGAGAGCAGGGCGATGCCGAGCAGGTCGAAGGAGCGCGGCGCGTTCTCCGCGCGGTGGTCACGCAGGATCAGGACGCCCAGGACGAGGGCGAGCAGGCCGACCGGCACGTTGATGAAGAACACCGACTGCCAGCTGACGTGCTGCACCAGCACGCCGCCGAGGATCGGGCCGCCCGCGGTGGAGGCGCCGATGACCATGCCCCAGATGCCGATCGCCATGTTGAGCTTCTCGGCCGGGAAGGTGGCCCGCAGCAGGCCCAGCGCGGCCGGCATCAGCAGCGCGCCGAACAGGCCCTGGAAGACGCGGAAGGTGACGACCAGGCCGATGCTGTCGGACAGGCCGATGGCGCCCGAGGCGGCGGCGAAGCCGACGACGCCGATCAGGAAGGTCTGCCGGTGGCCGAAGCGGTCACCGAGCTTGCCCGCGGTGATCAGGGAGACCGCGAGGGCGAGGAAGTAGCCGTTGGTGATCCACTGCACCTGGGCGAAGGTGGCGCCGAGGTCCTTCTGGATCGCCGGGTTGGCGATGGCCACGATGGTGCCGTCGAGGGCGACCATCATGACCCCGACGGCGACGGTGATCAGGGTGAACCAGGGGTGGCCACGCAGGCCGGGGGCCGGCGGCTGTTCCGGCAGGGCTGTAGGTGGTGCGTCCCCCGACCCCGCCGTGTCGATCGTGGTCTGACTAGTCATACGATCGAGGCTAGTGACAGCCGCTGACAGTTGACAAACGAAATCACTAGTCAGTAACTGTCAGACATGGAAACGCTGCGCGAACGCAAGAAACAGCGCACCCGGGACGCGCTGCTGCGCAACGCGCTGGAGCTGTTCGTGACCCGGGGCTACGAGCACACCACCATCGACGAGATAGCCGAGTCCGTCGACGTCTCGCAGCGCACCTTCTTCCGCTACTTCGCCAGCAAGGAGGACGTTGCCTTCTTCGTGCCACGGCTCACCGAGGCGCACTACGTCGAGGCGGTGCGCCGGCGGCCGGCCGAGGAGACCCCGCTGGAGGCGCTGCGCCGGTCCGTCATGGACAGCTGGGACAGCATCGAGGAGGCCATCGAGCGGTACGTCCCGGTGGAACTGCTGATGCGCACGTACAAGATGATCGAGGCGACGCCGGTGCTGTTCGCCGCCCATCTGCGGCGGCAGTCGGAGACGGAGGAGGAGATCGCGCGGATCGTCGCCGAGCGGGAGGGCGTCGACGCGGACACCGACCCGCGGCCCCGGCTCGTGGTCGCCGTGTTCGGCGCGGTCATCCGGGTCACCGAGCGGCACTGGTCGGTCGGCGACGACTTCAGCGTCACGGCGATCCGCGAACTCACCTCGTCGTACCTCGACCAGCTGGGGCCGGCGCTCACCGGGAACTGGCGCGAGCGCCCCGCGAGCTGAGACGGGCCGCACGAGGCGTGATGGGCCACACGTTTGCCGAAACGTGATAACTGTCACTCAGTTACCGCGAGACCCCTTCGTTCTCCTAGTGTGTCCTCCCAGTGACTTCCTTCGACACCTCCCCGCCACTGAACGTCTGGCGCGCGCTGCTTGCCCTGGCCGTGGTGTTCGTGATGCTCGCGACCACCGGCTGGACGGCCATGCGCGCGCACCGCGAGACCACCGCCATGCAGACCTCCCTCGCCAAGTGGGAGCACGGCAGCCTGCGCGGTCTCCACCTGCCGGACCCGGAGGCGTCCCCCGCGCTGCTCACCCGTTTCTTCGCCACGCTCACCGTGCCGGAGCGCGACCGGCTCGTGCACCGCTACCCGCTCGTGGTCGGCAACATGAACGGCGCCCCGGCCGCCCTGCGCTACCGGGCCAACCACATCGCCCTCGACCAGCAGCGCGCCGTCGAGAAGAAACGCATGCACGACCCACGGCTCACCGCGGCCGGCCAGCAGGACGCGGGCCGCCGGATGCACCGTTACGAGGCGCTGATGGCGAAGGGCCGGCAGATCCTCGCCTTCGACCCGGACGGCAGCGGCCGGGTCGCCGAGGTGTTCGGCGACCTCACCAGGGCCGAGCGGGTCTCCGTCGTCGTCCCCGGCGTCGACACCGACCTGCTCACCTTCCAGCGGACGAACCGTCAGTACACCGCCCCGGTGGGCATGGCCAAGGCGCTGTACAAGGCGGAGCGCACGGCGAGCCCCTCGACCCGTACGGCGGTGATCGCCTGGGCCGACTACACCGCGCCCGACGGTCTCGGCGTGGGCGCGGCGACCGGCACGGCCGCCGCGCAGGGCGCCGTACGCCTCAACGCGCTGCTGCGCGCGCTGCCCGGCGAGGCGCCGGTGTCGATGTTCTGCCACAGCTACGGCTCGGTGGTCTGCGGGGTGGCCGCGCACTACATGCCGGACCGGGTGTCCGACATAGCGGTGGCCGCCAGCCCCGGGATGCGGGTCGAGAACGCCGCGCACCTGGGCACCTCGGCCCGGGTGTGGGCGATGCGGGACGCCACCGACTGGATCCAGGACGTCCCCTACATGGAGCTCGGCGGACTCGGCCACGGCGCCGACCCCGTCTCCTCCTCCTTCGGGGCACGGGTGCTGTCGGCGCACGACGCACAGGGACACGCCGGCTACTTCGAGCCGGGCACGGACAGCCTGCGCAATCTCGCCGACATCGGGGTTGGCGCGTACGGCTCGGTGACGTGTGCCCACGACGATGACGGGTGCCGGGCGGGTTTGTCCGGCACGTTGATGGCCGGACGCGCGTAGAGACAGCAGGAAGTGCGGTATGCGCGGGGATGGGACTGGGAAGCACGTGCCGCATACGATGAGCCGCATGGGTGACGTACTGGCCGGATTTCATGCCGCCTGGGAGTTCGAGTCCGACTCCGTGCTCATCCGCTACGAACGGGGGATTCGCACACCCAGGCTCTTCCAGACGCTGGGGGAACGCCGGGTGCCGTTCGCCGCGCTCGCGGGGGTGACGCTCGCCCCCGGCAAACGGGGCACCGTGGTCCTGCGAGCCGAGCCGCGCCCGGGCGCCGATCCCCTGATGGAGGCCGCCGCCGGGCAGCTGAAGGACGGCAGCGACCCCTACCGGCTCGTCCTCCCGGCCGAGCGGGAGACCCTCGCGGAGTACTACGCCGACGAACTGCGCGCGGTGCTCACCGAGTCCGCGTCCGAGCCGGCCGAAAGGTTTCTGGTGCCCGCGCCCGAGGCACCCCGGCAGTTCAAGGCGTACGACGGCAAGGCGAGCTTCGACGGCCGGGCCGTGCACTTCCGCTGGTCGTGGACGGGCGCGTCGACGGCCAAGTGGAAGGCCGGCGACCAGCGCTTCGCGGTGGCCGATCTCGGGGGCGTGGAGTGGCGGTCCCCGGAGGTCTTCGAGGGGCACCTGCGACTGCTGCGCCGCGCGGACCTGACGGGGGCGGCGCCGGCGGTCGCGGCCGACCAGGACCCGGCGACCGTGGTGTTCGGGCTCGGGTACGGGCCGGTGCACGAGTCGTTGCCGTTCGCGGCGGCGGTCCTGGAGGCGGTACGGGCGAAGGGCGGGGCCGCACTGCCGGCGTCGGCGGGCCGGCGGGACCCCGCGGACATCGCGGAGCGGATTCGCCATCTGGGCGAACTGCACGAGGCGGGGCTGGTCACCGACGAGGAGTTCGCCGCGAAGAAGGCGGAGTTGCTGGCCGAGCTGTGAGGGCGCCTCAGCCGGCACCCTGCTCATAGAAGCTGATCTTCCGGTCCAGCACCGACAGGGTGTCGTGCAGTTCGGCGATCCTCGACACGACGTCCCTGCGCGTCTGTTCCAGGAGTTCCCGGCGGTCGGAGTAGGTGGTCTCGCCCTCTCTCACCAGTTCCGCGTATCTCACCATGTCCGCCACCGGCATCCCGGTCAGGCGGAGCTTGGTCACGAAGTCCAGCCAGTCCAGGTCGCTGTTGCTGTAGCGGCGCTGGCCGGTGTGGGAGCGGTCGATGTGGGACATCAGCCCGATCCGCTCGTACCAGCGCAGGGTGTGGGCGGTCAGTCCGGTGAAGGCGACGACCTCGCTGATCGTGTAGCGGTCCTGCCCTTCGGGGCGCGGATGCCGGCGGGGCGGGGCGGAACAGATGTCGGCGGGTGCGCGGTCGGACTGCTGAGTGGGCGCCGCGGTCGAGGTCTGCATCACCGTCATGACTCAACGCTATGGCCTTGGAGTGCGCTCGAAGCAAGCGGAACCCGGTAAGACGGTAAGAAATGCGCGCGACGCGGGGACGGCCGATGACTACCGTGCGCGGGTATGAGTCTCGTACGCCGTGCCAGGCCCGAGGACGCACCGGAAGTGCTGCGTCTGCGCCAGGTCATGATCGACGCACTGCCCGGTGGGGACACCACCACCCACTGGCACGCCCTGGCGCTGCCGGGGCTCCGGGAGAGACTGGGCGAGCCGGACGGGGACTTCGCCGCGTTCGTCGTCGACCACCCGGACCGGCCGGGGGCGCTGGCCGCGCTGGTCGTCGGGACCCTCGACTACCGGATCGGCAAGGCGTCCAGTCCGCACGGGCGCTCCGGGTACGTCTTCAGCGTGGCCACCGACCCGGACGCGCGTCGCCGCGGGTACGCGCGCGCGTGCATGGCGGAGCTGCTGGCCTGGTTCCGCGAGCGGGGCGCCGGGCAGGTCATGCTGACCGCGTCCGCCGAGGCCGAGCCCCTCTACGCCTCGCTCGGCTTCGTCCACAAGCCGGACCCCACGATGACCCTGACGCTCTGATCCGCATAGGCTCGTGAGCATGTCCTTGCAGAGCCTTGCGTCGATCGAGAACTGGCCGGTCCCCACCGCGGCGGCGGGTGCCGTACGGGCCGACGGGACGGTCCTCGGCACCCACGGTCCGGCCGGGCAGCGCTTCCCGCTGGCCTCCGTGACCAAGCCGCTCGCCGCGTACGCGGTGCTCGTCGCGTACGAGGAGGGGGCGGTCGAGTTCGACGAGCCGGCCGGTCCTGAGGGGTCGACGGTACGGCATCTGCTCGCGCACGCCTCGGGGCTGGCCTTCGACGAACACCGGGTGACGGCGCCGCCCGGGGAGCGGCGGCTGTACTCCAACGCCGGGTTCGAGGTGCTCGGGGACCATGTCGCCAAGGCGACGGAGATGCCGTTCGGCGAGTACCTGCGGCAGGCGGTCCTCGAGCCGCTGGGCATGACGTCGACGTCTCTGGAAGGGTCGCCGGCGAAGGACGGCGTCTCCACGGTCTCCGACCTGCTCCGCTTCGCGGCGGAGTTGCAGGCGCCGAGGCTGCTGGATCCGCGGACGGTGGCGGAGGCGACGCTGACCGTCCAATACCCGGGGACGAAGGGCGTGTTGCCGGGGTACGGCCACCAGAACCCGAACGACTGGGGGCTGGGCTTCGAGATCCGGGACTCCAAGTCCCCGCACTGGACGGGCGGTTCGTCCTCCCCCCGCACCTTCGGCCACTTCGGCCAGTCCGGCACGTTCCTGTGGGTGGACCCCGAAGCGGGCGTGGCGTCGGTGGCCCTGACGGACCGTGCGTTCGGCCCCTGGGCGGTCGAGGTCTGGCCGGCATTCACGGACGCGGTCCTGGCGGAGCTGCGCGGCTGAGCCCTGCCGGGGCCCGGGGGCGGGGACGCTCACCGGCGCTGACAGGTTGCCGCCCGCGCCCACCCGTGCCGCCCTGCGGCACGCCTGCCCGCGGCTGAGTAGAGGCGGCGGCCACAGCGCCCCGTCAGGGGCGCGGGGCTGTATCAATCTGCAGGCTCCGCCGCGTGGGCGCGAACGGCCCCCACCGGCCCGCAGGCGACGTGCTACCCCGCCATCTCCCACACCAACACCTCCGCCGCCGTGATCCCGAGCGCGTCCAGGTCCTTCGCCCCCGCCACCCGAACCGAGTCCCCCGCCCCCAACGGCTCCCCGCCCACCCGCACTTCCCCCCGCACCACGTGCACGTACACATACGCCCCGTCCGGGACCGCCGTCCGCTCCCCCGCCCCCAGCCGGCGGACGTGCAGCATCGCCGCGGCCTCCGGGACGGCGTACGGCGTCGAGTCGGCGATGCCGCGGACGATCTCGTACGACGGTTCGCCGCCCGGGCGTACCGGGGCCAGCCACATCTGCACGAACACCAGCGGCACCGCCCCGTCGTTGCGCTCCACGTGGCGGACACCCCCCGCCGAGCTCAGCCGCTGCACGTCCCCCCGGCGTACCACCGTCTCGTTGCCCGCCGAGTCGCGGTGGGTCAGCTCGCCCTCGACCACCCAGCTCACGATCTCGGTGTGGCTGTGCGGATGCTCGTCGAAGCCGGCGCCCGGTTCCAGGCGCTCCTCGTTGCACGCGATGATCGCGCCGAAGCGGAGGTTGTCGGGGTCGTAGTGCGGCCCGAAGGAGAAGGCGTGGCGGGACTCGATTCCGGCTGCCGGGTCCCCTCCGGGGTAGCGCTCAGCCGCGCGCCGTACGTCCATCACGGAACCACCGTAGACCGCAGTCGGCACCCGGCGGCGCACGCTCCCGTCCGGATAAGGCAGTCTTGTCCCCGTGCCCGAACCCGTAACGCGCAAGTCCGACCCCTCGGCTCATGCAGTCCATCAGCACTCGGCGACCCTGAAGCGGCTGGAGAAGTCGTCCGGCAGCCTCGCCGCCCAGGCCATCGCGCGGATGGACGAGACCCTGTCGTGGTACCGGGCCATGCCTCCGGAGAACCGTTCCTGGATCGGGCTCGTCGCCCAGGCGGGCATCGCGGCCTTCACCGAGTGGTTCCGGCACCCCGACGCACCCCAGGCCATCTCCACCGACGTCTTCGGGACCGCCCCGCGTGAGCTGACCCGGGCGATCACGCTGCGGCAGACCGTGGAGATGGTGCGGACGACGATCGAGGTCATGGAGAGCGCCATCGACGAGGTGGCGGCCCCCGGCGACGAGAGTGTGCTGCGGGAGGCGCTGCTGGTCTACGCCCGGGAGATCGCCTTCGCCACCGCCCAGGTGTACGCGCAGGCCGCCGAGGCACGGGGTGCCTGGGATGCCCGGCTGGAGTCGCTGGTCGTCAACGCGGTGCTGAGCGGGGAGGCCGACGAGGGGGCGGTGAGCCGGGCCGCCGCGCTGGGCTGGAACTCGCCCGAGCATGTGTGTGTCGTGCTCGGTACCGCGCCCGACGGGGACAGCGAGCTGACCGTCGAGGCCATCCGGCGGGCCGCCCGGCACGCCAAGCTGCAGGTGCTCACCGGGGTGCTCGGGGACCGGCTCGTGGTCATCGCGGGCGGCAGCGACAACCCGCTGGCCGTCGCCAAGTCGCTGATCGGGCCCTATGCCGCCGGTCCGGTGGTCGCGGGGCCCGTCGTACCCGATCTGCTGGCCGCCACCCGGTCCGCGCAGGCCGCCGCCGCGGGGCTGAAGGCCTGTTCCGCCTGGCAGGACGCGCCGCGTCCGGTGCTGGCGGACGACCTGCTTCCGGAACGCGCCATGGCAGGTGATCCGGGCGCACGCGAGCAGCTGGTGGAGGAGATCTACAGACCGCTGGAAGAAGCGGGCTCGGCGCTGCTGGAAACGCTGAGCGTCTATCTGGAACAGGCGAGCAGCCTGGAGGGTGCGGCCCGGATGCTCTTCGTCCACCCGAACACCGTGCGCTACCGGCTTCGACGTGTGACTGACGTCACCGGATGGTCGCCGTCCGATGTACGATCCGCCTTCACGCTGCGGATCGCACTGATCCTGGGGCGTCTGGTCGATGGAGATCCCCAGCCATAGGATTTTGTCGGGGGTCCACAAAACCCCCTCGTGTTCTTCGTCCCTGTCCCCACGGGCGGCCGTGGGGTTCCCCAAGAGAGAGTGTGAGAGTGCTCGTACTCGTCGCTCCCGGCCAGGGCGCCCAGACGCCCGGCTTCCTGACCCCCTGGCTCGAACTCCCCGGTGCCCAGGACCGTTTGCGTGAATGGTCCGATGCCATCGGGCTCGATCTGGTGCACTACGGCACGAACGCCGACGCGGACGAGATCCGGGACACCGCGATCGCGCAGCCGCTGCTCGTCGCCGCCGGGATCCTGTCCGGCGCGGCACTCGGTGCCATGACGGACATCGCGCCGGGCGCGGTCGCGGGGCACAGCGTCGGTGAGATCACCGCCGCCGCCTTCGCGGGCGTCCTGGAGGACACCGAGGCGCTGCGCCTGGTCCGCAGGCGCGGTCTGGCGATGGCCGAGGCCGCCGCGATCACCGAGACCGGGATGTCGGCGCTGCTCGGCGGCGACCCGGACGTCTCGGTCGCGCACCTGGAGAAGCTGGGCCTGACCCCGGCGAACATCAACGGCGCGGGCCAGATCGTCGCCGCGGGCACCCTGGAGCAGCTCGCCGCGCTGAGCGAGGACAAGCCCGAGGGCGTCCGCAAGGTCGTCGCCCTCAAGGTCGCCGGCGCCTTCCACACGCACCACATGGCTCCCGCGGTCGACAAGCTGGCCGAGGCCGCCAAGGAGCTCGCGCCCGCCGATCCGAAGCTCACCTACGTCTCCAACCGGGACGGACGGGCCGTCACCTCCGGCGACAGGATCGTGGAGCGGCTGGTCGGACAGGTAGCCAACCCGGTCCGCTGGGACCTGTGCATGGAGACCTTCAAGGAGCTGGGCGTGACCGCCCTGCTCGAGGTGTGCCCCGGCGGCACCCTGACCGGCCTGGCCAAGCGCGCGCTGCCCGGCGTGAAGACGCTCGCCCTGAAGACCCCCGACGACCTCGACGCGGCCCGCGAGCTCATCGCCGAGCACAGCTGAATTAGGAGCCCACTGCGATGTCGAAGATCAAGCCCAGCAAGGGTGCTCCGTACGCGCGCATCCTCGGCGTCGGCGGCTACCGCCCGACCCGCGTGGTGCCCAACGAGGTGATCCTGGAGACGATCGACTCGTCCGACGAGTGGATCCGGTCGCGCTCCGGCATCGAGACCCGGCACTGGGCGGGCCCCGAGGAGACGGTCGCCGCGATGTCGATCGAGGCGTCCGGCAAGGCGATCGCGGACGCGGGCATCTCCGCCGAGCAGATCGGCGCCGTGGTCGTTTCGACCGTCTCGCACTTCAGCCAGACCCCGGCCGTGGCGACCGAGATCGCCGACAAGCTGGGCACGAACAAGGCCGCCGCCTTCGACATCTCCGCCGGCTGCGCGGGCTTCGGCTACGGCCTCACCCTCGCCAAGGGCATGGTGGTGGAGGGTTCCGCCGAGTACGTGCTCGTCATCGGCGTGGAGCGGCTCAGCGACCTGACCGACCTGGAGGACCGGGCCACGGCCTTCCTGTTCGGCGACGGCGCGGGCGCGGTCGTGGTCGGCCCCGCGCAGGAGCCGGCGATCGGCCCGACGGTGTGGGGCTCCGAGGGCGACAAGTCGGAGACCATCAAGCAGACCGTGCCCTGGGACCGGTTCCACGTCGGCGACGTCACCAACCTCCCCCTCGACAGCGCCGGGAACATCAAGTTCCCCGCGATCACGCAGGAGGGCCAGGCGGTGTTCCGCTGGGCCGTGTTCGAGATGGCGAAGGTCGCTCAGCAGGCGCTGGACGCGGCCGGAATCAGCGCGGACGACCTGGACGTCTTCATCCCGCACCAGGCCAATGTGCGGATCATCGACTCGATGGTGAAGACTCTCAAGCTGCCGGAGCACGTCACGGTCGCCCGTGACATCCGCACCACCGGCAACACCTCGGCCGCCTCGATCCCGCTCGCGATGGAGCGGCTCCTGGCGACCGGTGAGGCGAAGAGCGGCGACACCGCGCTCGTCATCGGGTTCGGGGCGGGTCTCGTCTACGCCGCCACTGTCGTTACCCTCCCCTAGGCACTCCGTGCCGGATCATGCATCCGGTACCGGAAACGCCGCCAGCAACACCGCAGCAACCGTCTGGAACATCTAAGAAGGAGCGCCTGACATGGCCGCCACTGAGAAGGAGATCGTCGACGGTCTCGCCGAGATCGTGAACGAGATCGCCGGGATCCCCGTGGAGGACGTCCAGCTGGACAAGTCCTTCACCGACGACCTGGACGTCGACTCGCTGTCCATGGTCGAGGTCGTCGTCGCCGCCGAAGAGCGCTTCGACGTCAAGATCCCGGACGAGGACGTCAAGAACCTGAAGACCGTCGGGGACGCCACCAACTACATCCTCAAGCACCAGGACTGAGTTCCCGCCGGGTCCCGGGCCACCTGCCCGGGTACCCGGCAGGTTCCCGGACTGCGAGGCCCCGCCACCCGGCGGTGGCGCCGTCGAATCCCGTATCCGTTGGAGAAAGAATTCCCGTGAGCCCGACCAATCGCACCGTGGTCGTCACCGGTATCGGCGCAACCACACCGCTGGGTGGCGACGTAGCTTCGTTCTGGGAGGCCCTGATCGCCGGCAAGTCCGGTGTCCGCCTCCTGGAGCAGGACTGGGCGGCCGAGCTGCCCGTCCGTATCGCGGCACAGATCGCCGTCGAACCGGGCGAGATCATCCCGCGCCCGCAGGCCCGCAAGCTGGACCGGTCCGCGCAGTTCGCGCTGATCGCCGCCCAGGAGGCCTGGAAGGACGCCGGTTTCACCGCCAAGGCCGGTGAGGACTCGTCCGCCAACCCCGACCGGGTCGGCGCCGTCATCGCCTCCGGCATCGGCGGTGTGACGACCCTCCTCGACCAGTACGACGTGCTCAAGGAGAAGGGCGTACGCCGTGTCTCCCCGCACACCGTGCCGATGCTGATGCCCAACTCGCCGGCCGCGAACGTCGGTATCGAGCTGGGTGCGCGGGCCGGTGTGCACACGCCCGTGTCGGCCTGCGCCTCCGGCGCCGAGGCCATCGGGTACGCCATCGAGATGATCCGCACCGGGCGTGCGGACATCGTCGTGGCCGGCGGCACGGAGGCGGCGATCCACCCGCTGCCGATCGTCGCGTTCGGCAACATGATGGCGATGTCCAAGAACAACGACGACCCCGAGGGTGCGTCGCGGCCCTACGACTCCGGCCGTGACGGCTTCGTCCTCGGTGAGGGCGCGGGCGTGATCGTCCTGGAGTCCGAGGAGCACGCGAAGGCGCGCGGGGCGCGGATCTACGTCGAGGCGGTCGGGCAGGGCATCTCCGCCGACGCGCACCACATCACGCAGCCGGAGCCGTCGGGCAACGGCATCGCGCACGCGCTGCAGAACCTGCTCGACAACACGGACCTGAAGCCGGCCGAGATCGTGCACGTCAACGCGCACGCGACGTCGACGCCGCAGGGTGACGTGGCCGAGATCAAGGCGCTGCGGAAGGTGTTCGGCGACGACGTCGACCACATGGCCATCTCGGCGACCAAGTCGATGACGGGGCACCTGCTGGGCGGTGCGGGTGGTATCGAGACCGTCGCGTCGATCCTGGCGCTGGTGAACCGTACGGCGCCGCCGACCATCAACCTGGACAACCTCGACCCCGAGGTCAGCGCGGATGTGGTGCGGGGTGAGGCGCGTGCGCTGCCCGAGGGTCAGATCGCGGTGCTGAACGACTCGTTCGGCTTCGGCGGGCACAACGTGGTCCTGGCGTTCAGGACCGTGTGAGAAGCGTTGCAGCAAGGCCCGTGGCCCGGACTCCGTGAGTGGAGTCCGGGCCACGGTGCGTTTCGTTGTCGGCGACGGCCGGTGGGGGCTGGTCGCGCAGTTCCCCGCGCCTCTGAAGGGGCGCTCGCCCCTGGTCTTTTTAGGGGCGCGGGGAACTGCGCGACCAGCCACGACGGCGCCGCAGCCGCCCGACGGCGATCGCGGCCCTTCCGACGGCGCTCTCAGACCACCTGGTGGAGCCAGCGGACCGGGGCGCCCTCGCCCGCGTAGCGGAACGGCTCCAGTTCGTCGTCCCAGGGCTTGCCGAGGAGTTTGGCGATCTCGGCCTCCAGGTCGGTCTCCCCGCGCTGTGAGCGCGTCATCGCGGCCCTCAGGCGGTCCTCCGGGATCAGGATGTCGCCGTGGATTCCGGTGACCGCGTGGAAGATGCCCAGATCGGGGGTGCAGCTGTAGCGCTCGCCCTCGGCCTTCGCGCAGGGCTCGGCCGTGACCTCGAAGCGCAGCAGGTGCCAGCCGCGCAGGGCGGAGGCGAGTTTGGACGCCGTGCCGACCTCGCCCTGCCAGGAGAACTCGGAGCGCCAGGTGCCGGGGGCCGCCGGCTGCCGGATCCAGTCGAGGTTGACGCGCGTGCCGAGCACCCCGGCGACGGCCCACTCGACGTGCGGGCACAGCGCGCGCGGCGCGGAGTGCACGTACAGAACTCCACGTGTCGTCACCGGAACCTCCGGGCAGAGCGGGACATCTTGCTGGCTGGCTGGCGGCAGTGACACGAAGGCCGCGTTGATGGCGAGGCTACCGTGCGGCGGTGCAAGGAGTGTGACGTACCGTCGGTCCCACAGCCAGGAAACCCCTGCCATTCACCCAGGGGGACGCTTGTACGGGGGTGGACCGTTGCAGGGCGGGGGGTGGGAACTCGCGTGCGTTGTTATGAAGGGGCACCAACCAGCCGACCTGACCAGCCGACGGAGAGGACCAGCGGGGTATGCGCAAGCAGCGACGCCGACGTTCGCGTGCCCTGACCGGTGTCGTCGCCACGACCGCCGCGCTGGCGCTGGCCGGGTGCGACGTGATCGGCGGCTCGTCCTCGGCGGGTGACGGCGGCCGGAAGCAGGCGCCCCGGGCCGTGTCGGTGTGGGACCGCAGCCCGGCCTCGATCGCGGCCGTCGGCGACTCCATCACCCGTGGTTTCGACGCGTGCACGGTGCTCTCGGACTGCCCGGAGGTGTCCTGGGCGACCGGCACCAGCGACCAGGTGGACAGTCTGGCGGTACGGCTGCTGGGGCGGACCGGCGCGGTCGACCACAGCTGGAACTACGCCGAGACGGGCGCCCGGATGGCCGACCTCTCCGCGCAGATGGCCGAGGCGGTGGCACGCAGGCCGCAGTTGGTGACGGTGATGGCGGGCGCGAACGACGCCTGCCGCAGGTCGGTACGGGCGATGACCTCGGTGGCCCACTTCCGCACCCAGTTCGAGGACGCGATGGGCACCCTGCGCAAGTCGCTGCCGAAGACGCAGGTGTACGTGTCGAGCGTGCCGAATCTGAAGCGGCTGTGGTCACAGGGGCGGACCAACCCGCTGGGCAAGCAGATCTGGAAGCTGGGCATCTGCCCTTCCATGCTGGGCGACGCCGACGATCTGACCAGTGTGGCGACCCTGCGCCGGGACAGGGTGCAGCAGCGGGTCGAGGAGTACAACAAGGTGCTGGCGGAGGTCTGTGCCAAGGACCGGCGCTGCCGTTTCGACGGCGGGGCGGTGTACGAGTACCGCTTCGGCACGGATCAGCTGAGTCACTGGGACTGGTTCCACCCGAGCACCGACGGCCAGTCGAAGCTCGCCGCGATCGCCTACCGGACCATCACGGCGGCGGACCCGGTGGACTAGACCCTTGGCTTAGGGTTTCCCTCATGAGCGAACTTTTCGGCACACTTTCCGACGGCACCGAGGTGCACCGCTGGACCCTGGAGCGGGCGGGGACCCGGGTGCGGGTCCTGTCGTACGGCGGAATCGTGCAGTCGGTCGAGGTGCCGGACCGGGACGGGCGGACGGCGGACGTGGTGCTGGGGTTCACCGGCCTGGACGGCTACCTGGAGCATCCGGGCCCGTACTTCGGCGCCCTGGTCGGCCGGTACGCCAACCGGATCGCGCACGCCCGCTTCCCGCTGGACGGCGTGACCTACGCCCTGGAGCCGAACAACGGGCCCAACTCCCTGCACGGCGGATCCGGCGGCTTCGACAAGCGGGTGTGGGCGGCCGAGGGCGTCGAGCACGGGGTGCGGCTGACGCGGGTGAGCCCGCACGGGGAGGAGGGCTTCCCGGGGCGGCTGGAGCTCACGGCGACGTACACGCTGGACGCGTCCGGCGCGCTGCGGGTCTCCTACGAGGCGGTCACCGACGCGCCGACCGTCGTGAACCTCACCAACCACAGCTACTTCAACCTCGCGGGCTCCGGGAACGCGGGCGGCCATGAACTCCGGATCGCCGCCTCCCGGTACACCCCCGTCGACGGCGACCTGATCCCGACCGGGGTCCTGGCGGACGTCTCCGGCTCCCGTTTCGACTTCCGCACGGCCCGCAAGGTGGGCTCCGGCTACGACCACAACCTGGTCCTCGACAAGGGCGTCACCGACTCCCCCGCCGAGATCGCCGAGCTGCACGACCCGGGCTCCGGCCGCACCCTCACGGTGGCCACCACCGAACCCGGCGTCCAGCTCTACACGGCCGAACACCTGAGCGGCCCGTTCGCCCCGGGCGACGGCATCGCCCTGGAGACCCAGCACTTCCCGGACTCCCCCAACCGCCCGGACTTCCCGAGCACCCGCCTCGACCCGGGCACGGTGTACCGCTCTCAGACGGTGTACGGCTTCGGGGTGCGGGACTGACCGAGACAGCCGCAAGCCCCGGTCCAGGGGTCAGGTCCCGGACCGGGGCTGCTCAGGGGGGACAGGTCCCGGCTCAGACCCTAGCCTCGGCTGTGGGCCGACGGCCGGTGACCGCCCTCCCCACAGCTATCCCGTACGAACCCTTCACAAACACCCGCGAGCCGTCCCACATCCCGGACACCCGCCACGGGACCCCGCCGGGGCCGAGTGGATCCCGGAGTGAACCGCCGAGCAGGGGTATGTCGCCACCGGGCTCGGGGTGGCCCTGCTGCCGGCGCCGGCGGCCACCGCCGTACGCCCGGACATCGTGCTGCTGCCGGGGCTGGACGACGGCGCCCCGGCACGGGCCGTGTACGCGGCGACGGCGCGCGGCCGGGCCCCGGCCGCTGCGGAGTTCGTGACCGCGCTCCGGGAGGTGGCCCGGTCGCTCCCCCCGGCATGGACCACACCGTGTCCCGCAAGCGATACTGCGGCCCGAACGGCACCACGCACCCCACTGCGACGGAAGGCCAACTCCCGTGAAATCGCTGCGCGTTCGGATCGGTGTTCTTGGAATCGCCCTGCTGGCCGGGGCGCTTGCCCCGGGCGCCGCACACGCGGCCACCGCGCCCTCCCCCACCGCCGAGGAGCAGCGGCTGGACCGGGCCGTGCCGCAGGAGATACTCCGGCGGTCCGGGTTCGACGCCGTGGCACCGGAGTTCGCGCGGACGCTCGACGGCGCGCGGTCCTACGCGCAGGCCCGGCGGATCGTCGCGGGGCACGGGTCCGCGTTGTGGCGGCGCGCCGTGGACCGGGCGCAGGGGCGGGGGCCGGTCTCCGGTGACATCAGCCGGGACGACGACCGGCCGCTGTACTGGGCGCGGCTCGGGATGACCCGTGACGTGCGCACCTGGGAGCCGGGGTTCGGGCTGAGCGAGCGGCAGCGGGCGGCGCTGCTCGACGTGCTGGAGCGGACCTCGCGCGGGCAGACCGACATCCGGTATCCCGGCAGGGGTGTGCGGCGGATCCTGGTCACCGGGTTCGACCCGTTCACGCTCGACCGGGACATCCGGATCTCCAACCCGTCCGGGGCGAGTGCGCTGGCCCTCGACGGCACGGTCGTCCAGACGGCGGAGGGTCCCGCCCGGGTGGAGACGGCCGTCTTCCCGGTGCGGTGGGACGACTTCGCGCAGGGGACCGTGGAGCGCACGCTGCGGCCGTATCTGCCGAAGGTGGACCTGTTCACGACGGTGAGCCAGGGGCGGGTCGGGCGGTTCGACGTGGAGCGCACCAACGGGGCCTGGCGGGGCGGGTTCCCCGACAACGACAACGTGAGCCGGACGGAGACCGTCCCGGTCGCCGACCCGGCCTCGCAGCCGCAGTGGACGACCACCACCCTGCCGTACGCGGCGATCGTGGCGGCGCCGACCGGGCGGTTCCCGGTGTACGACCACACCGAGGTGACCGAGATCCCGGCGGGCGGCACGGACGCCGTCGTACGGGCGGACGGGCCGACTCCCGGGTCCACGGCACGGGCCGGGGGCGGCGGGGACTACCTGTCCAACGAGATCGCCTACCGGGCCACGCTGCTGCGGGACCGGCTGGGGCTGCACGACAGTCTGCCCGGCGGGCATGTGCACACGCCGGTGCTGCAGTTCGGGGCCGGGAACACCACCGAGGTGACCGATCCGGAGTTCGTGCGGAACCGGGTGGACATCATCGACCAGGTGCGGGCGATCGTGACCGTGGCGGCGGACGCGAGCTTCAGGAAGTGAGCCGCCGGTCCCGGTCCCGGTCCTGGTCCGGGTCCGGGTCCGGGTCTTCCTGTGCCGTCTCCTCGCCCAGCAGGTCGCGGGCGAGGAGGGTGGCGCCCGCGACCGCGCCCGGCATCAGGAACACCGCGACGAAGGGGACCAGGAAGGCGAGGCCCAGCGGGGCGCCGAAGCCCCACACCAGGGTCTTGCGGGAGCGCAGCAGGGCGAGCCGGGCACGCAGGTCGACCCCCCGGCGCTGGAGGGCGACGGCGGCGAGTTCCTCGGTGAGGAAGAAGCCGGTCACGAAGAAGCCGACGACCGGTACGACGGTCTGCCCGACGAGGGGCAGGAAGCCGAGGGCGAAGAGCAGCAGGCCCCACAGGCCGGCCCGGAGCAGCACGCGCAGGCTGTCGCGGGCCGAGATCCACAGCTCGCGCCAGAACGGCAGCCCGGACTCGGGCGCGGTGCCGTCGGGCGAGACGTCCGCGTCGACCTTCTCGGAGAGGTTCTCGTAGAAGGGCTGGCCGATCAGCAGCGTGACGGCGGTGAAGGTGAGGACCGCGAGCAGCAGGCCGAGGGCGAAGAGCACGGCGGTGAGGAAGCCGCGGAAGAGGCCGAGCCAGGGGCTGGACCAGTCGTCGGCGAACGGGGTGGCCCAGGCGACGAAGTCCTCTCCCCATATCGCGAGGGCGACCAGCGCCGCCGCGTACAGGACGAGGGTGATCAGGCCGGGCAGCAGACCGAAGCCGTACTGCTTGCCGTGCCGACCGACCCACCGCTGGCCCTTGAGCAGATATCCGAAGCCCACGCCGAGATCACGCATGGCGAAAACTTTACCGGTGCGGTCCCGGGGCACGGCGGGGGCATGGAGCCACCGGGACAGCGGTGCCGCCAAGACCTCCTGGTCGCTGTTGAGTCGAACGGGTGCATCCCGCCGTACCGATTCTCAGGAACCAGAGGGCAGGGCGTTGTTCACCATGGGAGCTGCTTGCGGCGGCTCGGTTGAGGAGAGCGGATGACGCAGGAGATCACCGTCCGGGGCACGGTCGCGGAGGGCTTCGAAGGTGTGCGCGAGGAGTTCGCCGCCTTCGTCGCCGGCGAACCGACCGACTACGAGGGACAGTTGTGCGCGTACGTCCACGGCCGGCGGGTCGTCGACCTGTGGGCCGGCGAGGGGTCCGACGGGGACTCCCTCTACGGCGTGTTCTCGTCCACCAAGGGCGCGGCCCATCTCGTCGTGGCGATGCTGGTGCAGGACGGCACGCTGGAGCTGGACCGTAAAGTCACCTACTACTGGCCGGAGTTCGCCGCCGAGGGCAAGGGCACGCTGACCCTGCGGGACCTGGTCGCGCACCGGGCGGGCCTGGTCGGCACCGACACCGGGTTCAGCCCGCAGGAGCTGACCGACGACCGGGCGATGGCCGAACGCCTCGCCGACCAGCGGCCGTTCTGGCGCCCCGGTACCGCCTTCGGCTACCACGCCCTCGTCATCGGGGCCCTCACCGGCGAGGTGGTACGGCGGGCGACCGGCCGTACCCTCCAGGACGTGTACGAGGAGCGGGTCCGGGCACCGTACGGCCTCGGCTTCTTCCTGGGCCTGCCGGCCGCGCACGAGCCGCGTTTCCGCACGACCCGGCCGATGCGGCCGACACCGGAGCAGCAGGCGCTGCTCGACGCCCTCCCGTCCGGCCCGCGGACGCTCGCCGGGATCGCCTTCAACGAGCACGCCGCCGAGCCCGTGGACCTGGTGGCGCTGCCCAACGACCCGCGGGTCCGTGCCAGGGGCCCGGCGTCCTTCGGCGGGGTGGCGTCGGCGCGCGGCCTGGCCGGGATGTACGCGGCGCTGCTCAGCGAGATCGACGGCAAGGCCCCGCTGCTGAAGGAGGACACGGTCGCGGAGTTCGGCCAGTTCCACTCGGTGGGGTACGACCTGGTGGCGCGTGCCCACAAGTCGTACGGCCTGGGTTTCCAGGCGACGGCGGACATCTGGCACCCGTTCCTCGGCGCGGGCACGATCGGCCACAGCGGCGCGGCGGGCTCCCAGGCCTTCGCGGACCCGAGAAGCGGGGTCGCCTACGGCTACACCCGGCGACGGTTCGCGTTCCCGGGCGGGGCGGCCCCGGAGAACGACGGCCTGGCGAAAGCCGTACACAAGGCAGCACTTGAAACCCTCTGAGCGCAACCTGCCCAAGGGGCGCGAGGAACTGCGCGAGCAACCAAAGACGACCCGCACCCGGCCCTGATCCCGCACCCGGCAAGACGAGAGGCCGCACCCCACGTCCAAGGGTGCGGCCTCCCCACAGCGCAACGACGATCGTCAGGCCAGCGTCACGCTGATGTTCCCGCGCGTCGCCTTCGAGTACGGGCACACGCCGTGCGCCCGCTCGACGAGGTCACGGGCGACGAGCTCGTCGACGCCCGGAATCTCCGCCGAGATCTCGACGATGATCCCGAACCCCTCCTCGTTCTTCCCGAGTCCCACCTTCGCGGTGACGGTCGAGCCCGAGACGTCGGCCCCGGCCTGCCGGGCGACGACGCCCAGCGCTCCCTGGAAGCACGCGGCGTACCCCGCGGCGAACAGCTGCTCCGGGTTGGTCCCGGCCCCGCTGCCGCCCATCTCCTTCGGCGGGTTCACGACGACGTCGATCCGGCCGTCGTCCGTGGCGACCCGGCCGTCGCGGCCGTTCTCGGCCGTGGCGACGGCGGTGTACAGGACGTCGGACTGCTGAATGGGCATGCGGTTTCTTCTCTCCTCGGTCCGCCGCGACTCGCGCCCACGATCGACGACGGTTTCGGAAAGAAGTTACCGCATGCCGAAAAGCGTAGGCAGCCCTACAGCTTGACGATCATCTTCCCGGTGTTGTCGCCGCGGAGCACCCCGAGGAACGCCTCCAGGTTGTTCTCGATGCCCTCGACGACCGTCTCGCCGTACTTCAGCTGCCCGGCGGCCACCCACGGGCCGACCTCGGCGACGAACTGCGGCTGCAGGTCGTAGTGGTCGCCGACCAGGAAGCCCTCGATCCGGCCGCGGGTCTGGATGAGACGGGCGAGGTTCCTCGGGCCGGGGGCGGGCTCGGTGTTGTTGTAGACGGAGATCATGCCGCAGACCGCGATCCGGCCGTCCCGGTTCAGCTGCCCGATGGCCGCCTCCAGATGGTCTCCGCCGACGTTGTCGAAGTAGACGTCGACGCCGTCGGGCGCGGCCGCGCGCAGCTGCTCGCCGACCGAGCCGTTCTTGTAGTTGAAGGCCGCGTCGAAGCCGTACTCCTCGACCAGCAGCTTGACCTTCTCGTCGGAGCCGGCCGAGCCGATCACCCGCGAGGCGCCCTTGAGCTTCGCGATCTGGCCGACCTGGCTGCCGACCGCGCCGGCCGCGCCGGAGACGAAGACCGAGTCGCCCTCCTTGAAGGAGGCGGTGCGCAGCAGGCCCGCGTAGGCGGTGAGGCCGGTCATGCCGAGGACGCCGAGGTACGTCGACAGGGGCGCCGCCGCCGCGTCGACCTTGACGGCGTTCTTCGCGTCCATGACCGCGTACTCGCGCCAGCCGAAGAAGTGCAGGACGTGGTCGCCGGCCGCGATGCCCTCGGCGTTCGACTCGACGACCTCGCCGACCGCGCCGCCCTGCATGACCTTGCCGAGCTCGAAGGGAGCGGCGTACGACTTGGCGGCACTCATCCGGCCGCGCATGTACGGGTCGACGGAGAGGTACTTGTTCCGCACGAGCACCTGCCCCTCGCCCGGTGCCGGGACCTCTGCCTCGACCAGGGCGAAGTCCTCGGGCTTCGGCCAGCCGACGGGACGGCTCAGCAGGTGCCACTCGCGGTTGATCATGACGTGCGCCTTTCCTAATTACTTCAGTACCTGAAACAACCATGCTCCTTAATATTTCAGGATGTCAAGTAACGGGGTACTCTTGGGCGCATGTCGTCCTCACAGTCCAGTCCAGCGAAGACCCGGCGACCCGACGCCCTGTCCCTGGAGGTCGTCGAGCTGATCGGGGATGTCGTGTCCCGTTTCTACGCGGACTACGAGGAGGCGGCGGGTGAGCACGCGCTCACCGGGGCGCAGGCGCGGCTGCTCAGCCTGCTCTCGCTGGAGCCGCTGCCGATGCGGAAGCTGGCGCAGAAGCTGAAGTGCGAGCCGTCGAACGTGACGGGGATCGTGGACCGGCTGGAGGCGCGGGGGCTCGCGGAGCGGCGGCCCGACCCGGCCGACCGCCGGGTGAAGCTGGCCGCGGCGACGGACGAGGGCCGCCGGGTCGCCCGCGAGCTGCGCGACGGGCTGCGCTTCGCGCGCGAGCCGCTGGCGGGGCTGTCGGACGCGGAGCGGCTGGCGCTGCGGGATCTGCTGCGGCGGATGCTGGACGCGTAGCGGGGGCCGCCGCCGAGGCCGGCCGGCAGCCCCCTGCGACGGTTACGCGAACTGGCCGGGGCGGTAGTCGCCCGCCGGCTGCTGGAAGATGACGTTCAGCCGGTTGTAGGCGTTGATCAGGGCGATCGTCGCCACCAGCGCGACGAGTTCCTCTTCGGTGTAGTGCTTGGCCGCGTTCTCCCACACCTCGTCGGGGACCCCGCCCGCCGCGTCGGCGATCCGGGTGCCCTGCTCGGCCAGTTCCAGTGCGGCGCGCTCGGCGTCGGTGAACACGGTCGCCTCGCGCCAGGCGCCGACCATGTGGAGGCGCTGCTGGGTCTCGCCGGCGGCCGCCGCGTCCTTGGTGTGCATGTCGAGGCAGAAGCCGCAGCCGTTGATCTGGCTGGCGCGGATCTTGACCAGTTCCAGGGTGGCGGCGGGGATCGACGTCCCCTCAGCGGCCTTGCCCGCGCCGTTGAAGGCCTTGATCAGCTTGTTGGCGGTGGGGCTGGCGAAGAGGTTCAGACGGGCTTCCATGGTGTTCCTCCGTTGGGTTCAGCGGGATACACACCTATGACGGAGCGGGTTCTGCGGATGTGACACGGCACCGAGGATTTGCTGGGTTTGCTTCGGTGGACCTTCGGCTCGGGTCGCCCCTAGGAGCACCACCACAGGAACCGCGTGCACGAATGGCTCTGCGACGGGGTCGGGCTCGGATTGGCGGTCGTCGGGTTCGCCGTCGGGGTCGAGGCCGCCGAGGAAGTCGGTGCCGCCGTCGGTGTCTCGGGACCCGACCCCGTGCCCGTCGTCGCCGACTGTGCCGACGGGTCCTTCGGGGACGCCGACGGGGAGTCGGACGCCTTGTCCTTCGACGCGGAGGGGGACGGGGAGGCCGAAGGGTCGGCGGAGGCCGAGCTCGCCGGACCGGTGGCGCCGGACGTGTCGCCCAGGGGCTCGGCCGTCGTGCCCGGGGACGACGTCGACGTGCCGCCGTCGGCGGTGTCGCCGCCTGCCGAGGCCGGGCCGGGGCTGGTGAACGGTATGGCGTCCGTGCCGAGTTCGGCGAGGCTCAGGGCGCCCGCCGCCAGTACGCACGCCACGCTCACGAGCAGGACCCTGCGGCGCCGCCGGCGATGGGCCGCGGCCTTGCGGTCGCGACGGCTGCCGTCGGGCCCGGACGGTTCCTCGACGCCCTCGGAGAGGCTCTCGGCGGCTCGCCCCCGGCTCCGGCCGCCACGCCCGCGCGCCGCCCGTCGCCGGTCCGCCCGGCCACCCGGCAGCGGCTCGTCGTCCTCGTCGTCGTACCCGTCACCGTCGGTGCCGGTGCCGGTGTCTCCGTGGCCGTCGCCGGGGAAGTCCGGCTCCGGGTAAGGGGCTTCACCGGTCGCGGCCGGGTCGGGGGCCGTCGCTTCCGGCGCGGACGCGCGTAGCGTCTCGGCGGGAGTGCCGCACCCCGGACATGCGAGGGCGCCGTTGAGGTGCCGTCGGCACGGGTGGCAGTAGTCCATGACGCGGGAAGACTAAGTTCCCCACCGGTCACTTAACCACCCGGCCCTGTGAAGGTTCTGTGGGGGACCGAAAAAGCTGTCGAAAGCCTTGCCGAAACCGTTACCTGTTCGCCCCATTGACACCCTTGCCGCCCCGTCCTTACTGTCACGCCAGCATTTCGAACGTGTGACGAAATCTCGAACAGCTGAGGGGCAACTGCCGTGCGCATCACCGGAATCAGCACGCACGTGGTCGGGACGCCGTGGCGCAACCTGACGTACGTCCAGGTGCACACCGACGAAGGGATCACGGGAGTCGGCGAGACCCGGATGCTCGGGCACACCGACGCGCTGATCGGCTATCTGCGGGAGGCCGAGGCCAACCACATTCTCGGTTCCGACCCGTTCGCAGTGGAAGACCTCGTACGCCGGATGAAGTACGGCGACTACGGCCGGGCGGGCGAGATCGTCATGTCCGGCATCGCCGTGATCGAGATGGCCTGCTGGGACATCAAGGGCAAGGCCCTGGGCGTGCCGGTGTGGCAGCTGCTCGGCGGGAAGGTCACCGACAGGGTCAAGGCGTACGCCAACGGCTGGTACACGACCGAGCGGACGCCGGAGGCCTACCACAAGGCCGCCCAGGGGGTGATCGAGCGCGGGTACCGGGCGCTGAAGATCGACCCGTTCGGGACCGGGCACTTCGAGCTCGACCACGAACAGACGCTGTACTCCGTGTCGCTGATCGAGGCCGTGCGGGACGCCATCGGGCCGGACGCCGAGCTGATGCTGGAGATGCACGGCCGCTTCTCCCCCGCGACGGCCGTACGGCTCGCGCGCGAGCTGGCGCCCTTCAAGCCGGCCTGGCTGGAGGAGCCCTGCCCGCCGGAGAACCTGAAGGCGCTGGAGAAGGTCGCCGCCAAGGTGGACATCCCGGTCGCCACCGGTGAACGCATCCACGACCGCGTCGAGTTCCGCGAGCTCTTCGAGAGCCAGGCCGTGGACGTCATCCAGCCGGACGTCGGCCATATCGGTGGAATCTGGGAGACGCGGAAGCTGGCCGCCACCGCCGAGACGCACTACGTACTGGTCGCGCCGCACAACGTCGGCGGGTCCGTGCTGACCGCCGCCTCCCTCCAGGTCGGGTTCACCTCCCCGAACTTCAAGATCCTGGAGCACTTCAACGACTTCGCCGACGCCGAGATCAAGAAGGTGGTCAAGGGCGCGCCGGAGGTCGTCGACGGGTACTTCCAGCTGTCCGACGCACCCGGCCTGGGGGTGGAGTTCGACGCCGACGCCGCCGCGGAGTTCCCGCAGCAGCAGGCCCGCTTCGACCTCTGGGCCGACGGCTGGGAGCAGCGCAAGCCCAAGGGGACCAAGTGAGCTCCCAGGTCGTCGTCGAGGCGCCGGGCAGCCACCGGGTGGAGGAGCACACGCCTCGCGAGCCCGGCCCCGGCGAGGCGCTGGTCGCCGTGCACGCGGTCGGGATTTGCGGAAGCGACCGCGAGGTCTACCAGGGGAACCGGCCCGAGGGGTACGTCCGGTACCCGCTGACGCCGGGACACGAGTGGTCGGGGACGGTCGAGCGGGTCGGCCCCGGTGTCCCCGCCTCGCTCGTCGGCCGCAAGGTCGTCGGCGAGGGGTTCCGGAACTGCCAGGTGTGCGACCGGTGCCACGCCGGTGAGACCACGCTGTGCACGGACGGGTACGAGGAGACCGGGTTCACCCAGCCGGGCGCCATGGCCGCCACGCTCACGCTCCCGGCGCGGCTGCTGCACGCCCTGCCGGACGACGCGGACCTGACCGCCGCCGCCCTCCTCGAACCGGCCGCCTGTATCGCGGCGGCCGCGCTGAAGGGCAACGCGCAGCCGGGTGAGCGGGTCGCGGTGGTCGGCACCGGGACGCTCGGGATGTTCGCCGTGCAGTTCCTGAGGGCGATCTCGCCGGGCGAGCTGCTGGTGGTCGGGACCCGGAACGACCGGGAGGCGCTGTCCCGGAGCTTCGGGGCGACCGACTTCCGCACCAGGGACCAGGAGCTTCCCGACGACTTCGACGTCGTCATCGAGACGGCCGGGTCCGCGTCCGCCGCGCGCACCGCCGCCGCGCTGCTCCGGCGTGGCGGGCGCCTGGTCCTGACCGGTATCCCGGCCGCGGGTGCCGAGGGCCTGGACCCGACCGATCTCGTCGTACGGCAACTGGAGGTGCACACCGTCTTCGGGGCACCGCCGGACGCCTGGTCGCACACGGTGCGGGTCTTCGGGGCCGGGCTCCTCGATCCGCTGCCGCTGGTCACGCACGAGCTGCCGCTGACCGAGTTCCCCCAGGCCATCGAGCTGGTGGGGACCGGTGATCCGAAGGTGGGCAAGGTGCTGCTCCGCCCCTAGCCGTACGCCGGCCGCGGCGTGCCCTGACCTCGCCGTGGCCGGCGTACCACCCAGCCTTTTTCTGCCCCGAGCCGCGAACCTCGTCCGAAATACCGAACACGAAGGACAGCTTGTGACGACCGACGCATCCGTTACGGCGGCCCGCCGACCCGGTGAGCAGGCACTCACCGCCCTCGGGCTGGGCGCGCCCGCCCTCGACCCCGCCGACGCCTCCGCCCACACCTTCCCGGGCGGCGGCAAGTGGCGCACCGAGATCCCCTCCTGCGAGGGTCCCGAGGCGCTGGCCGTCGTGCTCAAGGAGTCCTCACGGCTGGACGTGCCGATCCACCGGATCAGCCAGGGCAGCGGCGTATGGATGCTCACCGACGCCGAGATCACCGAGATGGTCGAGGCGACCGGCGAACGTGACATCGAGCTCTGCCTGTTCACCGGTCCGCGCGGCACCTGGGACATCGGCGGCTCCGTGCGCTCCGACTCGCGGGGGGCCGGACTGCGCGCGCGTGGCCACGACGCGGTCGCCGGATGCGTCGAGGACGCCGTGCGGGCCACGGAGCTGGGCGTCAGGTGTCTGCTCGTCGCCGACGAGGGCGTGCTGTGGACGCTGCACCGGGCCCGGCAGGCGGGGATCATCCCGGCCGACACCACGCTGAAGGTGTCCGCGCTCGTCGGGCCGGTCAACCCGGCGTCGTACTCCGTCTTCGAGCACCTCGGCGCCGACTCCGTCAACGTGCCGAGCGACCTGACGCTCGATCACCTCACCGAGATCCGCCGGGTGTCCGGCGCTCCCATGGACATGTACATCGAGGCCCCCGACGACCTGGGCGGCTACATCCGGATGTACGAGGTCGCCGAGCTGATCCGGCGCGGCGCACCGATCTACCTGAAGTTCGGCCTGTCCAAGGCGCCCGGCATCTACCCGTGGGGCACCCACCTGCGGGACGTGACCCTGGACACCGCGCGGGAGCGGGTGCGGCGGGGGCGGCTCGCGCTGGACCTGCTGGCGCGGCACGGGGCGGACGGCGACATGGCGCCGCTCGGGTCCCGGCTGCCGGGTTCTCTCCGCCGGTTCCCCGTCGAGGGTGCCACCGGATGACCGACGGGGACTGCGGGCCGTCGGTGGCTGGTCGCGCAGTTCCCCGCGCCCCTTGGGCGTTGCCCCTCGGAGCGCTTCAAAGACCTCGCAAGTACCTCTCAACGACGAGAAGAACAGGGACCGATCACATGCGCACTCGTAGAAGCGCCGTCACCCTCATAGCCGGGGCCGCCTCCCTCGCTCTCACCCTGTCCGCCTGCGGGCAGAGCGGCGAGGGCGGCAGCAAGGACGACGGCGGCAGCGCCAAGGGCGGCACGATCGGCATCGCGATGCCGACCAAGTCCTCCGAACGCTGGATCGCCGACGGCAACAACGTCGTCAAGAACCTGAAGTCCAAGGGCTACAAGACCCAGCTGGTCTACGGCGAGGACGACCCGGAGACCCAGGTCTCGCAGATCGAGAACCTGATCACCCAGGGCGTCAAGGGCCTGATCATCGCGGCCATCGACAACAAGTCCCTGAACAACGTGCTCCAGGAGGCCGCGGACGCCAACATCCCGGTCATCGCCTACGACCGCCTCATCCTCGGCACCAAGAACGTCGACTACTACGCGTCCTTCGACAACGAGAAGGTCGGTGTCGAGCAGGGCACGTACATAGTGCACAAGCTGGGCCTGGACAGCGGCAAGAAGGGTCCGTTCAACATCGAGCTGTTCGCCGGCTCGAACGACGACAACAACACCAAGTACTTCTTCAACGGCGCGATGAGCGTGCTCCAGCCGTACATCGACAAGAAGGAGCTGGTGGTCAAGTCCGGCCAGACCGCGCTGAACAAGGTCACCACCCTGCGCTGGGACGGCGCGACCGCACAGGCTCGCATGGAGGACATCCTCACCTCCGCCTACAAGTCCGCCAAGGTCGACGCGGTGCTCTCGCCGTACGACGGCATCTCGATCGGCATCCTCGCCGCGCTGAAGTCGGACGGCTACGGGTCCAGCAGCCAGCCGCTGCCCGTCATCACAGGGCAGGACGCCGAACTGGCCTCGGTGAAGTCGATCATCGCGGGCCAGCAGACGCAGACCGTCTACAAGGACACCCGGCAGCTCGCCAAGGTCGCCGCGACCATGGTCGACGACGTCCTGAACAAGAAGACCCCGCAGGTCAACGACACCAAGACCTACGACAACGGGTCCAAGGTCGTCCCCGCCTACCTGCTCCAGCCGGTGAGCGTCGACAAGTCCAACTACGAGGACGTCCTGGTCAAGGGCGGCTACTACACCGACGCCGAGCTCAAGTAATCCGCCGGCTCCTGATCGACCATCACTGACTGGAAGGCAGACCATGGCGGGACCCGTCCTGGAAATGCGCTCGATCGTCAAGACCTTTCCCGGTGTCAAGGCGCTCTCGGACGTCACCCTGACCGTCCGTCAGGGCGAGGTCCACGCCATCTGCGGAGAGAACGGCGCCGGCAAGTCGACCCTGATGAAGGTCCTCTCCGGCGTGCACCCGCACGGCAGTTACGCGGGCGACATCCTCTTCGAGGGCGAGCTGTGCAGGTTCGGTGACATCCGGGCGAGCGAGCAGCGCGGCATCGTGATCATCCACCAGGAGCTGGCGCTGTCGCCGTACCTCTCGCTGGCGGAGAACATCTTCCTCGGCAACGAACACGCCAAGGGCGGGTTCATCGACTGGCGGGAGACCCTGCGGCACGCCACCGAGCTGCTGCGCCGGGTCGGTCTCGACGACCACCCGGAGACCCGCGTCACCGACATCGGCGTGGGCAAGCAGCAGCTGGTGGAGATCGCGAAGGCGCTGTCGAAGAAGGTGAAGCTGCTCATCCTCGACGAGCCGACCGCGGCCCTGAACGACGAGGACAGCGGCAAACTCCTCGACCTCATCCTGGAGCTGAAGAACCAGGGCATCACCTCGATCATCATCTCGCACAAGCTCAACGAGATCCGCCGGGTCGCCGACTCGGTGACGATCCTGCGTGACGGCCACTCCATCGAGACCCTCGACGTGAAGGCGAAGGAGACGACCGAGGAGCGGATCATCGCGGGCATGGTGGGCCGCGACCTGGACCACCGCTTCCCGGAGCGGACCGCGTACGAGGGCGAGGAGGACGCGGCCCCGGCGCTGGAGATCCGCGACTGGACCGTGCTCCACCCGATCGACCACGAGCGCAGGGTCGTCGACGACGTGTCGATCCACGTCCGGCGCGGCGAGATCGTCGGCATCGCGGGCCTGATGGGCGCGGGCCGGACCGAACTCGCGATGAGCGTCTTCGGGCGGTCCTACGGCCGGTACGCGGGCGGCTCGGTCCTCAAGGACGGCACCGAGATCCGTACCAGGTCGGTCGCGGAAGCGGTCGGGCACGGCATCGCGTACGTCACCGAGGACCGCAAGCACTACGGCCTCAACCTCATCGACACCATCAACCGAAACATCTCACTGACCGCGCTGAACAAGGTCGCCAAGCGCGGGATCGTGGACGAGCACGAGGAGCGGCAGGTCTCCGAGGGCTACCGCACGTCCATGAACATCAAGGCTCCGACCGTCTTCGAGCCGGTGGGCAAGCTGTCGGGCGGCAACCAGCAGAAGGTCGTCCTCAGCAAGTGGATCTTCGCGGGCCCGGACGTGCTGATCCTGGACGAGCCGACCCGCGGGATCGACGTCGGCGCCAAGTACGAGATCTACACGGTCATCGACCAGCTCGCCGCCCAGGGCAAGGCGGTCGTCTTCATCTCCTCCGAGCTGCCCGAACTGCTCGGCATGTGCGACCGCATCTACACCATGGCCGCGGGCCGGCTGACCGGTGAGGTGCCCCGGGCCGAGGCCACGCAGGAAGTGCTGATGCGCCATATGACGAAGGACAAAGAGGTAACGCGATGAGCACGGATGTCACCGCCAAGAGCCCGGCGCCCGCGCCGCCGGGCAGGAGCGGATCGGCAGACGGCACCGGCCTGATCCGGCTGGTGCTCGACGGCCTGCGCCGCAACATGCGCCAGTACGGCATGCTGATCGCGCTCGGTCTGATCGTCGCCCTGTTCGCGGTGTGGACCGACGGGGACCTGCTGCTGCCGCGCAACGTCTCCAACCTGGTCCTGCAGAACAGCTACATCCTGATCCTCGCCATCGGCATGATGATGGTGATCATCGCCGGCCACATCGACCTGTCGGTCGGCTCGCTGACGGCGTTCGTGGGCGCCTTCGCGGCCGTGCTGACGGTCAATCACGGGGTGGCCTGGCCGGTCGCGTTGATCCTGTGCCTGACGATGGGCGCCGTGGCCGGCGCGCTGCAAGGCGTGCTGATCGCCTACTTGGGCATACCGTCGTTCATCGTCACCCTCGCCGGGATGCTGCTCTTCCGCGGTCTCACGGAGATCCTGCTCCAGGGCCAGACCATCGGCCCGTTCCCGAACGGCCTGCAGAAGCTGGGCAACGGCTTCCTCCCCGAGGTGGGCCCGCACACCAACTACCACAACATCACACTGCTGCTGGGTGTCGTGCTGATCGCCGCCGTGGTCTGGCAGGAGTTCCGGGACCGGCGCCGCCAGCAGGAGTTCGCCCTGGACGTGCCGCCCACCCGGCTGTTCCTGCTCAAGCTGACCGCGCTGATCGCCGCCATCCTCGTCCTCACCCTGCTGCTCGCCAGCTACAAGGGCGCCCCGATCATCCTGATCGTCCTGGGCGCGCTGGTCGTCGGCTACGGCTACGTGATGCGCAACGCGGTCTTCGGCCGGCACATCTACGCGATCGGCGGCAACCTGCCGGCGGCCAAGCTGTCCGGCGTCAAGGACAAGAAGGTCTCCTTCTACGTCTTCCTGAACATGGGCGTGCTCGCGGCCCTGGCCGGTCTGGTGGTCGCCGCCCGGCTGAACGCGGCCTCGCCGAAGGCGGGCGACGGCTTCGAACTGGAGGCGATCGCCTCCTCGTTCATCGGCGGCGCCTCCATGAGCGGCGGTGTCGGCACCATCCTCGGTGCCATCATCGGCGGTCTCGTCCTCGGCGTGCTGAACAACGGCATGAACCTTCTCAGCGTCGGCACCGACTGGCAGCAGGTCATCAAGGGCCTCGCCCTCCTCGCGGCGGTCGGATTCGACGTGTGGAACAAGCGCAAGTCCGGTTCGTAGTCAGCGCGGGCCCCGCCGGAAGGCGGGGCCCCTTCTCCACACAGGAGCCGCACATGGAACTGAACAGACGCACGGTCATCGCCGGCGCCGCGGCCGCGGGCCTCGCCGCGAGCACCCTCGGCGCGGGTACGGCGCAGGCGGCCTCGGGAGGCCGGAAGCCCGTGAAGGAACTCTTCGGTACCCTCGCCGACGGTACGAAGGTCCACCGCTGGTCCCTGGAGAACGGCGGCACCCGCCTCAAGGTCCTCTCCTACGGCGGCATCATCCAGTCCCTGGAGATCCCGGACCGGCACGGCAAGTACTCCAACGTGTCGCTCGGTTACGACAACCTGGCCGCGTACGTCGCCGGAACCACCTTCTTCGGCGCGACCATCGGCCGGTACGGGAACCGGATCGCCAAGGGGCAGTTCACCCTCGACGGCAAGAGCTACCAGCTCTCCGTCAACGACGGCGTCAACAGCCTGCACGGCGGCGCCAAGGGCTTCAACACGAAGGTCTGGGACATCGAGGGCTTCACCTCGGGCTCCGACGTGGGCCTGCACCTCCACTACACGAGCGTCGACGGCGAGATGGGCTACCCGGGGACCCTCAGGACGAAGGTGACCTTCACCCTGAACCGGCACGGCGACTGGACCATCGACTACGAGGCCACCACCGACAGGCCGACCGTGGTCAACCTCACCAACCACACCTACTGGAACCTCGCCGGTGAGGGCACCGGCACGATCGAGGACCACGAACTGACGATCGCCGCCGGCCGCTACACGCCCACCGACTCGGGTCTGATCCCGACGGGCGAACTGGCCACGGTCTCCGGTACCCCCTTCGACTTCCGCAAGGGCAAGCCGGTCGGCCGGGACATCCGCGCGGGTCACCCCCAGCAGGTGCAGGCCAAGGGCTTCGACCACAACTGGGTCCTCGACAAGGGCGTCACGGCCAGGCCGGAACACATCGCCACCCTGCGCGACCCGCGCTCCGGCCGGACCCTGAAGATCGCCACGGACCAGCCGGGTCTGCAGTTCTACTCGGGCAACTTCCTCGACGGCACCCTCATCGGCACCTCCGGCCACACCTACCGGCAGGGCGACGGGCTGTGCCTGGAGACCCAGCACTTCCCGGACTCGCCGAACCACGCGAGCTTCCCGTCGACGGTGCTTCGGCCCGGGCAGACCTACAGGTCCCGGACGATTCACAGTTTCGGGGCCTGAGAGGGAGTGGGCGCGGCCGGTAAGGGGCTGGTCGCGCCCACGCGGCGAAGCCGCATATCGGCACAGCCCCGCACTCCCTACGGGGCTCTGAAAGTCACGTTTCTTTCACATCCGTTGAACAGCGTCACACGAGACTCCGTACTCAAAGGTGGCCCGTGCTCCCCCGCGCGGGCCACCCAAGACGACGGGCCCGGTCGTCCCCACCGGGCCCGCCTCATACGGAGGTTCAATGGCAGGCAACGTCACCTCGTTGTTCCGCAGCGGCGCGCACAGCCCGTCGATGGCGGCGCTGACCCGCGAGGGGGGCGAGGGGGCCGGTCCCGTCGACTTCTGTATTCCCTGCAATCCGTACTTCCCCACCCCGGCGATGATGGAAACGATGGCGTCCAGACTGAAGGACATCATCACGTTCTATCCGAGCAGCGCCGACACCATCACCGCCGAGCTCTGCCAGCTCCTCCAGCTCCCGCCGCAGGCCGTCGCCATGGGCAACGGCTCCACCGAGCTGATCACCTGGATCGACCACCTGCTGGTCCGCGAGTCCCTCGCCATCCCCGTCCCCACCTTCGGCCGCTGGACCGACCAGCCGATGGAGACCGGCAAGCGCGTCGACATGTTCCCGCTCCAGGAGTCCAACGGCTTCGCCCTGGACCTCGCGCAGTACGCCGAGTTCATCCGCAAGCGGGGCACCAGGGTCGCCGTCATCTGCAACCCCAACAACCCCGACGGCGGCTTCCTGCACAAGCAGGCCCTGGTGCAGTTCATGGACGCCATGGCCGACCTGGACCTGATCGTCGTCGACGAGTCGTTCCTGGAGTTCGCCGACGCCGAGGCCGAGCCCAGCGTCGTCCAGGAGGCGATGCTCCGGCCGAACGTCATCGTGCTGCGCAGCCTCGGCAAGAACTTCGGACTGCACGGCATCCGGTTCGGCTACATGGTCGCCAACCCCTCGCTGGCCGGCAAGGTCCGCTCGATGCTGCCGAAGTGGAACCTCAACGCGTTCGCCGAGTACGTCGTCTTCATGCTCAAGGAGCACGGCGCCGAGTATGCGCAGAGCCTGCTCCAGGTCCGCAAGGACCGGCTGGAGATGGCCAGCCAGCTCTCCGTCCTGCCGGGTCTGACCGTCTACCCCTCGCAGGGCAACTTCCTCTTCGTACGGCTTCCCGTCGGTGCCGAGGGCACGGTGGTCCGGGACCGGATGCTCACCGAGCACCGCATCCTGGTCCGCGAGTGCGGCAACAAGATCGGTTCGTCCAGCCGCTTCCTGAGGCTCGTGGTGCGCCCCGAGGTGGACGTGCGTCGCCTGGTGTCCGCCATGGAGCAGGTGCTCTACGGGTCCAGGAGGGGAGCCGCCGTGCCCGAGCTGGGCAATGGGACCAGCTACAGCTCGGGTACGGCGGCGGTTGACCGGCTGGTGAGCGAGACCAACGGAGCGGGCATGCAGCTCGCCCAGGCCGTCGGCATGGGACCCGTCCCGGGTCTCACCGCGGCGCCGGCCACGGGGCCGGGTCTCACCGCGGCGCCGGCCATGGGGCCGGGTCTCTCCGCCGCTCCCGCCGCCGGTGTCGGCATGCCGCTCCCCGTCGCCGGTCCGCCGGCCGGGATGTCGATGCCGGCGGCAGCGGCCGCCATGCAGCAGCCTCAGCCGATGGTGGCCCAGATGCAGGCGCCCATGCCGCCCCCCATGCAGGCGCCGATGCAGGCGCCGCCGATGCAGATGCCCATGCAGCAGGCCCCGGCTCCCGTGCCGACGCCTGCCCCGGCCGGGCCCACCCCGACCGGGGTTCCGGCGCGGGGCGGGCTGACCGCCGCGCAGGTGCGAGGGATGACGGCGCCGGCGCCTCCGCCGCCCGGACTGGCCCCGGCGCCGGCCACGGGGTGGCCGAACGCGCAGAGCTGGCCCAACGCGGCGGGGATGGGGCAGGCCGGGTAGGCGCCCGCCGTACGGGGTGCGGGGCGCCGTACGGGGTGCGGTGCGGGGGCGGGTGCGGCGCCGTCGTGGCTGGTCGCGCAGTTCCCCGCGCCCCTTGCGGGGCGCTTGATCTGGACGGGGCCAAGATTCGCGCCGTCCGGTCGCGCCCACGCGGCGGCAGCCGCATATCGACACAGCCCCGCGCCCCTAACGGGGCACGTTCCCACCACCCACGGCGACTTGCGACCCCGCCCGGACCAAGCGCCCCTTCAGGGGCGCGGGGAACTGCGCGGTCGGCCCCCGCCGGCCCGCGGTGAACGGATCGCGCGACCGGCGGAGCGCTCAGCCCCGCACGGCGTGCAGCAGCGACGCTCCGAGGGGGAGCGCGTAGCAGGCCGTCGGCTTGAAGCCCGCCCCCTCCAGGAGGCGCCCGTAATGGGCCTCTTCCCTCTCCCGGCCGCCCACGTTGCACAGCATGTGGACGTCCCAGGCTGCCGCCGTGCCGCCGGGCAACAGGCGTTCCACAAGGAGCAGTTGGCTGCCCTCGCGCATCGCCTCGGCGCAGCGCCGCAGGACGGTCGCGCAGCGTTCGTCGTCCCAGTCGTGCAGGACGCGGGACAGGAGGTAGACGTCGCCGCCCTCCGGTACGGACTCCGTGAAGTCCCCGGCGGTGAAGGTGCAGCGGCCGGTCAGGTCGGAAAGTTCCGTGCGGGCCGCCTCCAGGGCTTCCGGTCGCTCCAGGAGGACGCCCTCGACATGGCCGTGGGCCCGCAGCACCCGGCCGAGCAGCGCGCCGTTGCCGCCGCCGACGTCCACCACCCGCCGTACGCCGGAGAAGTCGACCAGGTCGGGGACCGGGGTGAACATCTCCGCGCTCGCGGCCATCGCCCGGTGGAAGAGGTCGCCGAGTTCGGGGTGCTCGGCGAAGTAGGGGAAGTGGTGCTGTCCGTAGCGGTGGGCGAAAGCTTCCTGCCCGGTGCGTACGGCGTACGTCAGGCCGGCGAAGGAGTCGTAGAACGGGCCGCCGTACAGCAGCGCGAGCGGGTGCAGGGAGAACTCGGTGCCGGTGTGCAGGGGCTCGCCGAGGGCGGTGAGGTGGTAGGTGCCGTCGGCCGAGGCAGTCAGCAGGCCGAGGGTGGCCAGGTAGCGCAGGAGCCGGCGCAGCGCGTCGGGGTCGGTGCCGGTGTGGCCCGCGAGGGTGTCGGCGTCCAGGCCCGGCCGGGCGGCGAGGTGGTCGGCGATGCGGAGTTCGGCCATGGTGCGGACGGCCTGGGTGGCCCAGGCCCCGGTCATCACGCCGAGGAGGGAGAGGGTCGCGTCCGGCACGGGGTCGTGGCGGCCGGGAAGACGCAGTTCGAAGCGGCGGTGGTGGGCGGTGCGGAAGTAGAGGACGGTGACGTTCTCGTGTTTGTTGTAGCCGCCGCCGTCCGGGACCGCGCCCGCGCGTTCGGTCAGCAGGGTGCGCAGTCCGGCCGGGATCACCCGTCCCGGTGCGGTCACGGCGAAGGCGTGGTGGGACTCGTGGCCGGCGGCGCGTTCGTCGGCGGCGACCGTCTCCAGGGGGGAGCCGGGCGGTACGGGCAGCGCGAAGATCTCCACGGTCCGCCCGGCGACGGGCACGTGCACGATGGCGACCGGGCTGTCGGCGACCGCCGACCCGTAGCGCCGGGCCAGCCGGCCGCGTACCACCACGCTGGGTGTGACGGGTCCCGGTTCCAGCCCGGCGCGCCGCAGTTCGTCGGGGAGTGCGTCGAGGGAGGCGGGGAAGACCAGCACGGCGGTGTGGTCGTAGACGAGATGGCGGGCGACGTCGGCCCGCTCCTCGGCCGTCAGATCGGGCAGCAGGTCGGCGAGGACCCGGTCGGTGTCGTGGTCGCGGACGTGACCGGCCGCGTGCCGGATCCGTTCCAGGTCGGTTTCCGTCAGACATGCTTGAACGACGGAGAGGTTCATGAAGGGTTCCCGTTGATCGTGGGGTGGGGAGAGACCGGGGGTTGTGGGCCCGGGGATCAGATGCCGGTGTAGTTCTCGGCGAAGAGGTCCTGGTGGGAGCGGGAGGTGCGGAGGCTCTCCAGTCGGGCGTACTGCAGCGCCCGCCCGTAGCGGGCCGTGTCGTCGTCGCCGTCGGGGCCGTGCAGCAGGGTGCTCATCCACTGCGAGAACTCGTGGGCGTGCCAGATGCGGGGCAGGCAGCCGCCGGCGTACCGGGCGAGGCCGGCCTCGTCGCCGTGTGCCACGGCCTGTGTGAGGGCGCGGGCGAGCAACTCGGCCTGCAGGACGGCGAGGTTGGCGCCCTTGGCCGCGGAGGGGCTGATGAGCCCGGCGGAGTCACCGGCCAGCCACAGCCGTCCGGTGCCCGGGGACTCCAGTACGTCGGAGCGCAGGTCGACGAGTGTCTTCTCCAGGACGGTTCCCTCGCGCAGCGGCCCGAACTCGGCCGTCCGCAGCCGGGTCGCCAGCTCCGTCCAGATCCGGTCCTCGCTCCACTCGGCGGGGTCGGTGCCGCGCGGGCACTGCAGGTAGTACCGGGTGACGGAGGCGGTGCGGGCCATGTGGCCGGCGAACCCCCGCTCGTGCAGGGCGTATCCGACGGCCGACAGGCTGGGCGGGGCCGCGACCAGCACGGCCAGCCAGGAGACACCGTGGTCCCAGCGGGCGGTCCGGGTGCCGTGGGCCGTCATCGTGGCGCGGCCGATCCCCCGGTGTCCGTCGCATCCGGCGACGTACCGCCCGGTGACGTCCGTGCCGCCGCGCACCCGTACCCGGCCGTCGGTGACCTCCTCGGCCTCGGCGCCGAACCGGATCTCCCCGCCGCGCCGCAGGTACTCGGCGATCAGGTCCCGTACGAGTTCCTGCTGGGGGTAGACGGTGTGCGGCTCGCCGAGACCCAGCTTTCCGTAGTCCAGGGTGAATTCGCCCCGGTCACTGCGGAACAGGCAGGTCGTGTGGGTCTGTCCGCGGGCGAGCAGGCCGGCGGCCAGGCCGTTCTCCGTGAGGACCCGCACCGAGTGGGGGGCGAGGAAACCGGCCCTGGCCCGGCCCTCGACCGCTTCCCGGGCGCGCCGCTCCAGGATCACGCAGTCGACACCGCGGTCCAGAAGCAGGTTCCCCAGCACGAGCCCTGCCGGTCCAGCGCCGACGATCACCACACCGACCTGTGCTGTTGCCATACCCGCCCCCGAAGATTCCTTTTGGCCAGGAGGTTTCATATCAGCCGGATCCTGGATACAGGAGGCCAAAGGGGGTTGAAGCGGGATGATTAGCCCGAAAGGGTTGCCGGAGGCGACGAACGCGAGAGGCCCGGGGGGCAAACGCCGCGGTGCCCGTCCGCAATCTTGCGGACGGGCACCGGATGGAGCGCCGGGCAGGCCTTGCACCTGCATTTCCCCGCAGGAAGCGGGGCGTCTTTCCTTGGACCACCAACGCAGCACCAGCCACCGGGTTCAGCGGCGACCAGCTCTGAGACGATCATACCGTATCCGGCACGCTCTCCTGCTCCTCGTCGAGCCCGCGGACCAGGCCGCGCAGGACGGGCCCGTACTCGGGGTGGGCGAGGGCGAAGGCCATCTGGGCGACGAGGTAGTCGGCCGGGTTGCCGGTGTCGTACCAGCGGCCCTGGATGACCTGCCCGTACACGGCCCGGCTGGCGGCGTAGGCGTTGATGGCGTCGGTCAGGTAGACCTCGCCGGTGCGGTGTTCGTACCAGCGGCGGGTCTGCTCGCGCAGTTCGTCGACGATGCCGGGGGTGATGACGTAACCGCCGATGGCCGCGTACGGGGACGGGGCGTCGGCCGGCGCGGGCTTCTCCACCAGGCCGGTGATGCGCAGCTGTCCGTCGCCGAGGTCCTCCTTGACTATCGGCACGCCGTAGCGCTGGGAGTCGGCGGGGTCCATCGGCAGCAGGGCCAGCACCGGGCAGCCGGTCTGCTCGTAGGCGCGGATCAGTTGCTGGGCGCGGGGGACGTCGGCGACGAACACGTCGTCCGGCCAGAGCACCAGGACCGGCTCGTCGCCGAAGGAGCGGGCGGCGTTCAGCACGGGCGTGCCGTTGCCGTACGGGCCGTACTGGTCGAGGTAGGTGATGTGGCCGCGACGGGCCAGCTCGGCGACCTCCTCGACGGCGTCCGCGTAGGCGGTCTTCCCGTCGGCGCGCAGCTGTTCCACGAGCCCGGGGTTGGGCCGGAAGTGGTCCTGGATCAGACTCTTGCCGCCCGAGACGACGATGGTGATGTCGGTGATGCCGGAGTTCACCAGCTCCCGCACGGTGTGCTCGATCACCGGTTTGTCGCCGACCGGGAGCATCTCCTTCGGCGTGGCCTTCGTCAGCGGCAGCAGACGGGAGCCGAGTCCGGCGGCGGGGATCACGGCCCTGCGGATCGTCGGGGGCATCAGGTCTCTCTCGGTCGGACGGCACGGGATACGCCGACGCTACCAACGGCCCCTGTCCCACCCGGCAAACGCCGACCGACCGGACCCCTTCGTCCAGGCGACTTCAAGGCGAAGTCGAGACGAAGGCCGGGACGAAGGTCGGGACGAAGGCCGATGGCCGCGCTGAAGGGGGACGGGCCTCTCGGCCCGCGGGCTTCCCCGCCGAGGCCAGGCCCACCCGGCTACTCCGTCTCCGTCTCCGTTTCCGTGGCGTCGGGGACCGCTCCCCGGGCGCGTAGTCCGGCGATCTCGGCGGGGCCGAATCCCAGTTCGGCGAGGATCTCGTCGTTGTGCTCGCCCAGGTCGGGCGCCCGTCTCGCCGGCACCTTCGGCACCCCTCGGAGGTTGACCGGGCTGCTGACCGTCTCCGTCAGGCCGCTGACCCCCTCCAGCGGGACGACGATGTCGTTCTCGCGCAGTTGCGGGTCCCGCGCGGCCGCTTCCGGCGTCTGGATCAGGCTGTAGGTGATGCGTTCCCGGCCCAGCGCCTCCTTCCAGTGGTCGAAGGTCTGCGAGCGGAACGCGGTGTCGAGCAGCTCGGCCAGCGCGGAGGCGTGCCGGACCAGGCCCTCCAGGTCGGCGAACCGGGGGTCCGCCAGCAGTTCGGGGTGTCCGACGGCGCGTGCCAGTCCCTGCCAGCGCGCGGGTGAGGCGACCAGCATGAACCACTCGCCGTCCGCGGTCCGGTAGGGGTTGATCAGCGGGTTCGCCGGGGCCTTGCGGTCGTGCAGTTCGAAGGGGGTGCCGTCGGCGAGCGCGCCGGCCACCAGGGTTCCGGTGGCCCAGACGCCCGTGGCCAGCAGCGAGGTTCCGACGTTGGCCCCTTGTCCGGTTCGCTCGCGGTGGTAGAGGGCGGTGGTGATCGCCGCGTAGATGGCGATCGCCGTCGTGTAGTCGCCGCTGCCCCAGACCGGGACGGTCGGCGGGGCGCCCGCGTCGCGGGTGGAGGCCAGCAGTCCGCTGCGCGACCAGAAGGCGGTCAGGTCGAAGCCCGGCTGCCGGGCGTCGGGGCCCGTGTCCCCGAAGCCGGTGAGATCGGCGTAGACGACCCGCGGGTTCCAGCCCGCGACCTCCTCGTAGCCGAGGTGCAGCTTCTCCCTTGTGCCGTGCGGGAAGTTGGTGATCACCACGTCGGCCCACTCGACGAGCCGCTTGAGGACCTCGACGGCCGACGGCGCCTTCAGGTCGAGCACCATGCCCCGCTTGTTACGGTTGGCGAGGTGCCAGCTGTAGTTCGCCTCGGCCTGCGGACTGGGCGGTACGGAACTCAGCCGCCGCTGGGGGTCGCCCGCGCCCGGCGGCTCGATCTTGATGACGTCCGCCCCGAAGTCGGACAGCACGGTGGCCGCGGCCGGTCCCGCGATGAACGAGGACGCGTCGAGCACCTTCAGGCCGGTGAAGACGGATTCGGTGGTCATCGTCATCACTTCACGAAGGCGCTCAGGCCGTCGGTGACGGCGCGTCCCACGATCAGGGTCTGGATCTCCCGCGTGCCCTCGTACGAGTAGAGGGCCTCGGCGTCGGCGACGAAGCGGCCGACCTTGTAGTCCAGGACGATGCCGTTGCCGGCCAGCAGCTCCCGGGCCCACCCGACGCTCTCCCGCATCCGCACGGTGCAGTACGCCTTCGCCAGGGCGGAGTGCTCGTCCTTGAAGATCCCGGCATCCTGCAACTGGGCCAGGCGCACCACCATCCCGCACGAGGCGGTCGCGTTGCCGAGCATCTTCACCAGCAGGTCCTGGACGAGCTGGAAGCCGCCGATCGGGCGCCCGAACTGCTCGCGTTCCTTCGCGTACTGCAACGCGATCTCGTAGGCGCCGAACATCACGCCCACGGCCTGCCAGGCCACCCCGCTGCGGGTCTGGCGCAGGATGTTGGCGGTGTCCTTGAACGAGTTCGCGTTCTGCAGCCGGTTGGCCTCCGGGACGCGGCAGCCCTCCAGCACGATGTCGGCGTTCTGCACGATCCGCAGCGCCATCTTGTTCTCGATCTTCGTCGCGGTGAACCCGGGGGTGTCCTTCTCCACGACGAAGCCCAGCACGTGGTTGGTCTCGGTGTCCCGCGCCCAGATGACGACCAGGTCGGCGAAGGTCGCGTTGCCGATCCACCGCTTGGCCCCGTCGAGGATCCAGCCGTCGCCGTCGCGGCGCGCGGTCGTCCTCAGGCCGCCGGCCACGTCGGAGCCCCCGTGCGGTTCGGTCAGGCCGAAGGCTCCGATCTTCTCGAAGCGGCTCATCGCCGGCAGCCACCGCTGCTTCTGCTCCTCGGAGCCGCAGGCGAGGATCGAGCCCATGGCGAGCCCCGTGTGCACACCGGAGAAGGTCGCCAAGGACGCGTCGGCATGCGCGAACTCCAGCGCGAGGAATCCCGAGAGGAGATTGCTCGGCTTGGATTCCGCGGAGGCCGGGTCCGCCCAGTCCACCAGCCCGAGCCCACCGATTCCCGGCACCAGTTGAAAGGGGAACTCGGCCCGCGCCCAGTAGTCGTCGACGAGGGGAGCGGCCTGCGTGTCGAGGAATGCCCGGACGCGCTCGATCTTCTCCCGCTCGCCGTCCGTCAGCAGTTCCTCGAAGGAGTAGAAGTCGGCGGGCAGCCGCCCTGCGCCCAGGTAGGGACCTGACGGTGTGGGCAGAAGCGGGGTGGCACCCATGGAAATCCTCCTCCAGCACGGTTCTCTGGCGCGATTAGACCCGGATCCCGTCCCGATTCCCGCGAGCCCTCGCCGTGCAAGGGGCGCCCTCGTCGCCGCGAACGACCCCAATGGCCCCCTTCAGGCCCGGTACCGGCGCGTGCCGTGGCGTCGAACGGGGATCGTCCGTCCGGCTGTCTCAACTCAGGACTTGACGGTGGTTCACTTTGCCGAACTGACAGCTTTCCGACAGCAACCGTTCCTACGGTGCCGTGTCCATGACAGACACCTCAGAAGGCGCCCGCTCCGTCGGGCGCCGTACCGTACTCGTCGCCACCGGGACGACCGCCGCTGCCCTGGCCGTAGGTGCAGCGGTCTCGACCGAGGCTCGCGCGGCGGTCGCCGCCCCCGGCCTCAAGCCGGCCGCCGCCGCGGCGGTCTGCACCCTCACGGAGGAGCTGACCGAAGGCCCCTACTACCTCGACGGAGCGCTGGTCCGCACCGACATCACCGAAGGCAAGCCGGGCATCGCGCTCAAGCTCGTCCTCACCGTCGTCAACTCCGCCTGCACCGTCATCCCCAACGCCCTCGTGGAGGTCTGGCACTCCGACGCGCTCGGCGAGTACTCCGGGTACGTCGGCAACAACGGTCACAGCGAGTCCGACGACGGCACCTTCCTGCGCGGCGGCGTCCTCACCAACTCCGGCGGCGTCGCCAACATCACGACCATCTACCCGGGCTGGTACCGGGGCCGAGCCATCCACATCCACGTGAAGGTCCACACGGGCGTCACCCTCACCTCCGACGGCTCCTTCACCGGCGGCAGGACCCTGCACACGGGCCAGCTCTTCATCAACGAGACCATCACCACGGCGGTCGCCAAGGTCTCGCCCTACTCGACCAACACGGTCACCCGCACCACCCTCGCCCAGGACTCGATCTACGACGACGGCGGCGCCACCTCCGGCCTGATGACCGTCACCGGCTCGACCACCGCCGGCTACACCGGCACGCTCACCCTCGGCGTCTCCAGCTGACGCCCGGGCCCCGGGGACACGTCCTCCGGGGCCCCGTTCAGGGTCTGCGCCGAAAAGGCAGGTCCACCTCGGCCCGTACGGTCTTGCCCGGTGCGTCGGCGCAGTCCCTGCTCAGCACCTCCCACCGATCGGCCAGCGCGTCCACCAGCACGAGCCCGCGCCCGCCGTCGTCCAGCGGCCCGCCCGGCCGTACGACGCCGGGTGCGGGCGGCCGCCGTTCGGCCAGGGTGTCGGTGACCTCGACCCGCACGCTCCCCGTCACCAGCGACACCCGCAGCTCGAAGTCCCGCCCCGGCACCCGCCCGTGCGTCACGGCGTTGGCCGCCAGCTCCGCGACGATCACCGACACCTTGTCGATCACCTCCTCCGCCGCGAACGGCCCGCCCCAGGCGTGGAGTTGAGCGACGGCGAGATGGCGGGCGAGCCGGGCGCCGCGCGGGGTGGCACTGAGCCGCTGGGCGAGTGTTCGACTCACGGTGACGGTGGTGGGGGGAGCGTCCATGCGCCCAATCTGCCGCCCGGGAACGGCACTTCACCAGGTGAGAGCTGCGTACGCTGAGCCCGCGTACGCGGTGACGGACTGGACCGTACCGGTCACTGGCCGTGACCATGAGGGGCGGGAGGTGGCCTACATGGGCGATGGGGTGGAGCCGGAGTCGTCGGACAGTCTGCGGACCTTCGGAGCGGTGCTCCAGGCGTTGCGCGAGCACGCGGGGTTGAGCAGGGAGGAGTTCGCGGAACAGGTGCGGTTCTCGAAACACACGGTGGCGTCGGTGGAGCTGGGGAGGCGGATGCCGGACGAGTCACTGGTGGAGGCGTCGGAGGGGGTACTGGGGAACACGGGCGCGTTGCGGCGGGCGGCCGTACATCTGATGCGGCAACCGGGGTTGGCGGCTTGGTTTCGGCAGTGGGCGCGGATGGAGAAGGCAGCGATCAGCCTCTTCAACTACGAGTGCAGGATGATTCCGGGCTTGTTGCAGACGGAGGCCTACGCACGGCAACTGTTCGCCGACGAGCTTCCGCCGCTCTCCGACGAGCAGATCGAAGCCAGCTGGACGGCACGTGCCGAGCGACAACTTCTGCTGTGGGATCGACCGAACACCGCCTTCAGCTTCATCCTGGAAGAGCACGCTCTCCTCCGCCAGACCGGCGCGGCGGAGGTGACGCGCGAGGCCATCGAACGCCTTCTGGAAATGGCTCAGTTGCGGAACATCGAGATCCAGGTCATGCCATTGGTTCAGAGGTCGCACGCCGGACTGCACGGGCCGATCGCCCTGCTGGAGACCCCCGAGCACAAGTGGTTCGGCTACAGCGAAGGGCAGGAGAACGGACAGATGATCGCCACCCCTCAAGTGATCAGCGTGCTGCAGAGCAGGTATGCCAGGATTCGTTCACAGGCTCTCACCATCGAGGATTCCGCGAGCCTGTTGCAACGGATGCGAGGGGACCTATGAGCACGTCCGACCTGGCCTGGTTCAAGAGCAGCTACAGCAGCGGATCCGGTGACAACTGCATCGAGGTCGCCCTCCACTGGCGCAAGTCCAGCTACAGCAGCGGCAGCGAGGGCGACTGCCTCGAAGTCGCCACCTGCCCCACCACCATCCACATCCGCGACTCCAAGGACCGCCAGGGCCCCGCGCTCGCCCTCTCCCCCGCCGCCTGGGCCGGCTTCGTCACGTACGCGGGGAAGTGACCGGGTCAGCCTTCGTCCAGTACCGCCCGGATCACGTGCCGGGCGTTGTGGGCCATCGCGGGGTTGGTGTTCCGGTAGTACGGCAGTGCGATCAGTGCCTGGGAGAGGGTGCGGGCCCGGCCGCTGATCCAGGTCGGTTCGTCCACGGCCAGTGCCTCGCGGAACGCCTTCCTGCCGTCGGGCGGCAGCAGGTTCCACGCCGGGAACAGGTCGCAGGCCGGGTCGCCCGCCCCCGCGCACCCGAAGTCGATGACGGAGACCAGCCTGCCGCCGTCGACCAGCAGGTTGCCCGGCATCAGGTCGGCGTGCAGCCATACCGGCGGCCCGTCGCCGTCCGGGGCCCGCAGCGCCTCCTCCCACACGGCGGCCACGGCGTCGCAGTCGATGTCCTCCTGCGGGATACCGCGCAGTTCCCCGATCGCCGCCCGGGTCTCCGCGTCCAGTGAGGAGAGCGGCCCGCCCCGGTGGGCCCGCGGCGCGTCCGGCAGGGTGATGCTCCGCATCGCCGTCACGAACGCGGCCAGATCCTCGGCGAGCAGCACGGGCTCGGCCAGGGCGCCCGGTTCGGGAAGCTCCCCCGGCAGCCACCGGTACACCGACCACGGCCACGGATACCCGTGGGCCGGTTCCCCGGCGCCGAGCACCTCGGGGATGCGGACGGGCAGGTGGGGGGCGAGACGGGGCAGCCATTCCCGCTCCCTCGACACGTCCTCGGCCCCGCCCTCGACCAGCGGCAGCCGCACGACCATGTCGTCGCCGAGCCGGTACATGGCGTTGACGGTGCCGCCGGACGGCCACCGCCGCACCGCCGACCCCGCCCACCGCGGGAACTGCGCCGCGATCAACCGTCGTACAAGGCCGTCGTCGATGGGGTGCATACCGGGATGCAGGTGCCCTGTACTCATGCGCGTCATCGGATCACCGGGCGCCGACGGGCGTCAAACGCCTTTCCGGGGCTCGACGGCGATGGCTACATCAGCGGCTGGCGATAGAATCGTGCCATGTCCGAGATCGACTTCCTGCCCACCCGCCCCCACCGGGTCGTCGTGCTCGCCCTCGACGGGGTCTACCCCTTCGAGCTGGGCATCCCGAACCGGGTCTTCCCCTGCGTCCCGGGCGCCTACGAGGTGGTGACCTGCGCGGCGACGGACGATCGCACGGTGGCGACCAACGCCGACTTCTCGGTCACCCTCGGACACGGACCGGAGGTGCTGGAGAGCGCGGACACCGTGGTCGTACCGCCGTACGACATGACACGGATCACGGACGAGCTGCCCGCGCCGGTGGCCGCCGCGCTCGCACGGATCCGGCCCGGTGCCCGGATCGTCTCCATCTGCACGGGGGCGTTCACCCTCGCGGCCGCCGGGCTGCTCGACGGGCGGCCCGCGACGACGCACTGGGCGCTGGCGCCCCGGTTCCGCCGGATGTTCCCGCAGGTCGCCCTGGATCAGGATGTGCTGTTCATCGACGACGGTGACGTGCTGACCTCCGCGGGCGCCGCCTCCGGTGTCGACGTCTGCCTGCACATCGTCCGCTCCGACCACGGCAGCGCGGTCGCCAACAGCGTGGCCCGGCAGTGTGTCGTACCGCCGTGGCGGGACGGCGGCCAGGCGCAGTACATCGAGCAGCCGGTGCCGGACGAGAGCGCCACCGGGACCGCGGCCACCCGGGCCTGGGCCCTGGAGAACCTGGAACGGTCGCTGGCCCTGCGGGAGTTGGCCGAGCATGCCCGGATGAGCCAGCGCACCTTCGCGCGCCGCTTCCTGGACGAGACCGGCGTCAGCCCCGGCCGCTGGCTGATCCAGCAGCGGGTGCACCGGGCCCGCCACCTGCTGGAGACCAGCGACCTGGCGATCGACCGCATCGCCGCGGAGGTCGGCTTCGCCACCGGCACGTCCCTGCGGCAGCACCTGCACGCGGCGATCGGGGTGTCCCCGCAGGCGTACCGGAACACGTTCCGGGCGACGGCGACGGCCCGGGCCTGAACACCCGGTTGCGATGTCTCCGACCCTCACCGGGATGGGCGGAACGAGCCAGGACGTGGGCTTCACGCCGGGAAAGCCAGCCATATGATCCATGGATATGGAGAAAGCACGCCATCGGCTGGACGAGACCGACAGCCGGATCGCCGCCGCGATGATGGCCTCCCCGCGTGCCTCGTGGCGTACCGTCGGCCGGGTCCTCGGCCTCTCCGAGCGGACCGTGGTCCGGCGGGCGGCGCCGCTCTACCACGACGGAACCCTGCGGGCGACGGCCGTCCGCAACCCCCTGTGCTTCCCCGAACTGGTCCCGCTGGCCCTGCGCATCCGGTGCAGGCCCAACCGGATCGGTGCCATCGCCGCCACCCTGGCCCGCCGCCCCGACACCGTCTGGGTGGACGTCCTCGGCGGCGGCGACGAGATCTGCGCCGTGCTGTTCGTGGACGGCCCGGACGCCCGCAACAACCTGCTGCTGCGCGACCTCCCGGCCACCGCGGCGGTCCAATCGTGGACCTCGTACGCGCTGCTGCGGGTCTTTCCGGCCGGCTTCGACTGGAGCGGCGGCCTGCTCTCCGCGGAGGAGCTGGCCAGTCTGCGCCCGGACCTGCCGGCGGCCTACGGCGGGAACCCGCTGCACCCCGTCGACCACCGGCTGATCGCCGGGCTGGTCGAGGACGGGCGAGCCTCCTACACGGAGCTCGCCCGCCGCGCGGACACCTCCGCACTGACCGTGCGCCGGCGCCTGGAGGCGCTGGCGCACGGCATGGTCGTACGGCTGGCGACCGAGGTCGACCTCGCCCGGCTGGGCATCCGTACCGAGGCGCTGTTGTGGATGACGGTGGCCCCCGGCGGCCTGGAGGAGACCGGCCGGCGGCTCAGCCGCCATCCACAGGTGCGGTTCGCCTCGGCGACCACCGGCTCGGCCAACCTGCTGGTGGCGGTCGCCGCGGCCGGCCTCGACGCGCTGTACGTCTTCCTGAGCGAGACCGTCGGCGCCCTGGAACACGTCACGACGACCGAGGTCACGCCCATCCTGACGGGGGTCAAGCGGACCGGACTGGTCCGCCCGGGGAGCCTGTGACCGGCGCAGGACTACTGCACGGGGCCTACTTGGCGGGGCACTGCTTCCAGGCCAGGTGGTAGACGGTGCTGATCTCACCGTCGGTCGAGTCCATGGTCATGAAGCTGACCTTGCCGGGGTTCGCGCTCCCGGCGGTCACCCGCAGCTCCGTGTTGATGTTGAAGTTGCGCTGGACCCCGCAGGGCGCCCAGACCAGCTGGGCCCAGTCGGTGGTGTCGGTGGCCTGCCAGTTGTCGTCGTAGGGGCCCCGGAAGGGGTGGTTCGCGGAGGCCGTGTTGGACGAGCCCTGGAAGTAGTACGAGGCGCGCTGGGTACCGGTGGCGCCCTGCTGGAGGGAGGCGAAGCCGCGGTAGTCGGCGCTGGCGATGGCGTAGGTGAAACCGCCCGGCACGTGAACGACCAGGTTGAGCTGGCAGTTGCGCCGGAAGGCGGTGGGGTCGGAGTTGCCGCCGGCCTGGGCGAGGTAGTCGCTGTAGGTGACGGTGAAGGCCTCGTTGTCCTCGGAGACGGCGACGGCGGTGGTGCCCTGCGGGCAGCCGGAGCCGTTCACCGTGGCGACGTTGATCACGATCTTGTCCGGCGGCGGGTCGTCGAAGACGGGCGACGACGAGGCCTTGGCCTGGGCGGGCAACCCGGCGGTGAGCAGCGCGGCGAGCGCTCCGCCGAGCAGGAGTCCATGCCTCATGGGTTTCATGGTTTCTCCGGTTCGGTGATCGGGTGGGGGGTGACACCCGCGGACCACAGGACCCTCACGCCCCTCAAGGCTCGATATGGTTCACCTTTGAAGAACCTGTGAGTTTCCTGTGAAGAACGGGGCGCTCGCATCGTAGGAATCCCCACCCCGACCGGTCAGGGCGAACTCCGGCCATTCACAACACCGGATTTCACAGCCGCCGTGACCTCCCGCCCCACCCCCTAGGGGTTCTCCCAGGCCGCCGGTTCCGCGGCCAGCGCCCGGACCGGCTCCGGAAGGGCGTCCGCCGCGATGTCCGCCACGGTGACCCCTTCGAGGATCCGGCGGACGTTCGCGCGCAGGGCGATCCACAAAGGCAGCAGCGGCTGGGCGGTGCCGGTGTAGGCCAGACCCGTGGGGCGTTCGCCGCGTACCGACACGATCGGGCCGTCCACGGCCCGGATGAGGTCCGCCACGGTGATCGCGGACGCGTCCCGGGCCAGCCGGTAGCCGCCGCCCCCGCCACGCCGGCTGTCGACGATCCCGGCGCGCCGGAGATCACCCAGAATTCCCTCCAGGAATTTGTGCGGGATCTCCTGCGCCCCGGCGATCTCCTCGGCCTTCACCGGGCCGTCGTCCTGCCGTACGGCGAGCTCCAGGACCGCCCGTACCGCGTAATCCGCTCGTGCCGAGATCCTCATGTGTCCATTGTGGGGCGTACTCCCGTGGACAATGGCGGCACCCGCGCCCCGTAAGATCGCCCGGGAGGATCCCTTGGCGCTCAGCAGACGTACCTTCAGTGCCCTCGCCGGCTCGGCCGCGCTCGGTTTCGCCCTGGGCGGCAGCGGCGGCCCCGGGGCACCCGCGGCCTACGCGGCACGCACCGTGCCGACCGGCCCGGCCCCCGCCCCGCCGCGTGCCGACGGGCGCCGGCACGCGATCGGCCACGACCAGTACTCCCTCGTGGTCGACGGCCGGCGGCTGGTCGTCTGGTCCGGCGAACTGCACCCCTTCCGGCTCCCGAGCCCGTCCCTGTGGCGGGACGTGCTGGAGAAGATGCGGGCGCACGGCTACAACACCGTCAGCATCTACGTGGCGTGGAACTACCACTCCCCCGCGCCCGGCACGTTCGACTTCACCGGCGTCCGTGACCTGGACCTGTTCCTGCGCACGGCCGCCGAGACCGGGCTGTACGTCATCCTCCGGCCCGGCCCCTACATCAACGCCGAGGTCGACGCCGGCGGCTTCCCGGGCTGGCTGACCGCCACGCGCGGCTCGGCCCGCACCACCGACCCGACCTACCTCGGGCACGTCGACGCGTGGCTGACGGCCGTCAACCGCATCGTGCGCCGCCACCAGCTCACGGACGGCGGCGGGACCGTCCTGCTCTACCAGATCGAGAACGAGTACGACGGCCACGTCGCCGACCCGGCCGGCCCCGCCTACATGTCCCACCTGTACAAGAAGGTGCGGGCGGACGGCATCGACGTCCCCCTCTTCCACAACGACAAGGGCCGCAACGGCTACTGGATCCCCGGCTCCTTCGACACCGGCGGCGAGACCGGGAAGTGGCTGTACGGCTTCGACGGCTACCCGGCCCCCACCCAGACCCCGCCGGACTGGGGCGACTTCGGGATCGGCGGCCTCAAGGGCGGCGCGACCGCCAGTCCCCGTACGCCCGGGTTCGTGCCGGAGTACGGAGGCGGCTGGTTCGATCCGTGGGGCGGGGTCGAGTTCGGCGGCAAGGGGTACGCCGAGTCCCGGCGCACCCGGGACGCGGCCTACGAACGCCGCTTCTACCTCACCAACCTCGCCAACGGCATCACGCTGCACAACGTCTACATGACCTACGGCGGCACGAACTGGGGCTGGCTGCCGGCGCCGGTCGTCTACACGTCGTACGACTACGGGGCGGCCATCGACGAGGCCCGCAACGTCACCCCGAAGATCGCGCCGATGCACCAGCTCGGCCACCTCCTGCAACGCGTCCCGGACTTCGCCAAGCTGGAGCGTGCGGCGGACGTCCACGCGGACGGGCTGAAGACGTACCACCTCACCAACCCGGACACCCAGGCGCACGTGTACGTGCTGCGCAACGACGGGGCGAGCGAGGTGACGTCCACCCTGAGGACCCGCAAGCGGGACGGGGGTGACGACATCGAGGTCACCGTCCCGGCCAAGGACGCCCGGCTGATCACCACCGGGCTCTCCCTCGGCAAGCGGAAGCTGCGGTACGCCACCGCCCAGCCGATGGCCGTGTTCACCGCCGGCCGGCAGGACATCGCCCTGTTCACCGGCCGGTACGGCGAGATGGCGCACCTGGTGCTCGAGTGCCCGAGCGAGCCCTTCGTCCAGCGCCTGGACGCCGAGGCGGCCTGGGTGTACGAGCAGGGCGTCCTGCACGTCACCGCGCCGCTCGGACAGGGCGGGCTCACCCGGGTCCTGGTCCAGCGCGGCGAGAGCGACACCCCGCTGCTCCTGCTCTTCGCCGACGACGCGACCTCGCTACGGCTGTTCCCTTACGACACCCCGTCCGGCACCCTGCTGGTCTACGGCCCGGCGCTGCTGCGGCACGCCGAGCTCAGCGGGTCGACCGTGCAGCTCACCGGGGACACGGTCGGGCCGAGCGGCGTGGAGGTGTGGGGGCCGCGCGGGATCTCCTCGGTCACCTGGAACGGGCGGCCGGTACAGACCCGGGCGACCCTCTCGGAGAGCCTGGTCGCCACGTCGGACCTGGCCGGGGCGCCGAAGCCGGCGCTGCCTGTCCTGGCCGGCTGGCGCCGCAGGACCGAGAACCCCGAGTCGGCGCCGGCCTTCGACGACGCGTCGTGGACGGTGGCCGACAAGAAGACGTCGTTCAGTACGACGCCGGTCCCGGACGGACAGCCGGTGCTGTTCGCCGACGACTACGGCTTCCACTACGGGGACGTCTGGTACCGAGGCCGGGTGGACGGCGACCTCGCGGACCTGGAGTCCCTCTCCCTCGCCTACAGCACGGGCACCCAGGGCATGCTGATGGCCTGGCTGGACGGGAAGCCGCTCGGTTCGCACCGGATGCCGGTGCCGGACACGAAGACGGTCCGGCAGGGCAGTTGGACGGCCACGGCCGAGTTCTCCCTCGTCAAACCAGAGAAGAGGGAGAAGGACAAACAGCGCGGGCAGCAGAAGCATGTGCTGTCCGTGCTGGTGCGGCGGATGCAGCACGACATGGACGGCCGCTCCCTGGACACCCACAAGGTGGCCCGCGGCCTGACCGCCGTCACCTTCAAGGGCGTCTCGCCGAAGGTGAGTTGGCGGATCCAGGGCGAGACCGCGCCCGATCCGGTGCGGGGCCCGCTGAACAACGGCGGGCTCTACGGGGAGCGGCAGGGCTGGCATCTGCCCGGCTTCGCCGACGCCGGCTGGGAACCGGCCGCACTCCCGCGCGCGGACAAGGGTATGGGCGTCACCTGGTACCGCACCGGCTTCAGGCTGGCCGTGCCGGACGGGGTCGACGCGTCGGTGGGACTGGTGCTGGAAGACGATCCGGCGCGGGCCTACCGGGCACAGATCTTCCTGAACGGGTGGAACCTCGGGCAGTACATCAACGATGTGGGGCCGCAGCACACGTTCGTGCTGCCGAACGGGATTCTGCGGACCCGGGGGGCCAACACGCTGGCACTGGCCGTGCTTTCGGACGGGACGAGCGAGTTCGGGCCGGGTGCGGTCCGGCTGGAGTTGCTGGGGAGTGCGGCCGGAGGAGTACCGGTGGCTTCAGTGGACTCCCCCGGCCGTTGAGTGCGGGTTGTGGGGGGCTCGCGCCCGCGCGGCGGAGCCGCGAATTGACACAGCCCCGCGCCCCTGGGGGGCGCGTTGACCCTTACGTCAGTCGAATCACATTCCAGGAAAGCGGTTCAAGAACGGCGCTGAGGGTGCCGTCGTTCAGCGATGTGCCCTCGGCCGGGTGGGGGGTCACCCGCTCCGGCTCCTGCAACGTGTTGCGGGCGTCGGGGTTCTCGTCCGCCAGGACGCTGTGCTCCGTGACCGCCGTCAGGTCCAGGCCGCTCAGGGCGATCTCCAGGGGCAGGGCTTCCGTCCGGCCGCGGTTGACGGCGAAGACGGTCACCGTGCCGTCGTCGGCCCTGACCGCCGTCGCGTGCAGCAGGCTCGTCTCGCCGTACTTCTTCGTGTCGTACGTCGGTGAGTCGACCCGCACGTCCAGGACCTGGCCCCGGCCGTACCGGGACGCCTGGGCGAACGGGAAGAACGTCGTCTGACGCCAGGCCGGCCCGCCGGGCTCCGTCATGATCGGGGCGATGACGTTGACCAGCTGGGCCAGGCAGGCCACCGTGACGCGGTCGGCGTGGCGGAGCAGGGCGATGAGGAGGGAGCCGAAGACGACGGCGTCCGTGACGCTGTAGTTGTCCTCCAGGAGGCGGGGGGCCTCGGGCCAGTCCCGCGCGGCGGAGTTCTCGATCTCATGCCACTTCGAGGTGTACCAGACGTTCCACTCGTCGAAGGAGAGGTTGATCTTCTTCTGGGACTTCAGCCTGGCGCCCACGTGGTCACAGGTGGCGACCACGTTCTCGATGAAGGACTCCATGTCGACGGCGGAGGCCAGGAAGGAGTCGACGTCGCCGTCCTGGGGCTCGTAGTAGGCGTGCAGGGAGATGTGGTCGACCAGGTCGTACGTCTCCGCGAGGACCGTCGCCTCCCACTCGGCGAAGGTCGGCATGGACTGGCTGGAGGAACCGCAGGCGACCAGTTCCACGGACGGGTCCATCTGGCGCATGGCGCGGGCGGTCTCGGCGGCGATGCGGCCGTATTCCCCGGCGGTCTTGTGGCCGGTCTGCCAGGGGCCGTCCATCTCGTTGCCCAGACACCAGAGCCTGATGCCGAAGGGGTCCTTGTCGCCGTGGGCGGCGCGGAGGTCCGACAGGGCGGTTCCGGAGGGCTGGTTGGCGTACTCCTGGAGTTCCAGGGCCTCCGCCACGCCCCGCGTGCCGAGGTTGATCGCCATCATGGGCTCGGCCTGCGGGCCGACCTTCTTCAGGAAGGCGATGTACTCGGAGAGGCCGAACCGGTTGGTCTCCGTCGACCGCCAGGCGAGGTCGAGGCGGCGGGGGCGCTCCTCCACCGGGCCGACCGAGTCCTCCCACTTGTAGCCGGAGACGAAGTTGCCGCCGGGGTAGCGGAGGGTGGTGACGCCGAGTTCGCGGACCAGGTCGAGGACGTCGGTGCGGAGGCCTTCGGCGTCGGCCGTGGGGTGGGTCGGCTCGAAGATGCCGGTGTAGACGCAGCGGCCCAGGTGCTCGACGAAGGAGCCGAAGAGGCGGGGGTTGACTTGGCCGATGGTGAAGGCGGGGTCGAGGGTGAAGCGGGCGGTGCGCAATGTTCGCCTTTCGGGGTGGGTGGTTGCTCCATCGCGGGCGGGTGCGGGTGGTTCGTGGTTGCTCACGCAGTTCCCCGCGCCCCTGAAGCAAGCTGGGCCAGCCGTCTTTTGTCCAGCTCAGGGAGTTGAGCCCAAGCTTCGGGGTGCCGTTGTCGTCCGCGTCGTAGTAGTGGTACGCCAGCCACGTCTTGCCGTTCGCGCGGAACCCGGCCGATGCGCATGACGCCGAGGTCCGGTGCGCGGTTGCCGGCGGCCGCCATGGCGAGCTTGGTGTAGAAGGGGTTGCCGAGGGCCGCGAAGCCGAAGCTCGCCGCCGCCAATCCGCCTGCCGCGCCCAGTAGGTGCCTGCGACTGAGGCCAGGTCGTCCCATTGCCTGCCCTTACCTTCGAGGATCCCTCATCGTGTTCGAAATATCGAATCACGCCCGCAACTTCGAACGGACCGTAAAATCGAAGCGCTTCCGCGTCAATGGGTCCGGCGTGACATTCCTGCGGCCGAGGCTCGTTGCCGGGTGAACCACCGGTACCGGAAGGCATGACGCGGACACATCCGGACGCGTAATCTCGGACGGGCCGACGCAGCACGGTGACCGCCGTGGGGCGGGGCGAAGGGGGAGCGATGGACTTGGCCGGCGCGCGGCACCGGTGGGCCCGGATCACCGCGAGGCTGCGGCGCTCCGGCCCGGGCGCACAGATGCGCGTCCTCGCCGCCGACCTCACCACCGCCGTCCGCGCCCGGCCCCGACAACCGGCCGGGATGGGCGAGTTGTGCCGGGCACTGTGCGAGGAGATGACCGCGCTGCGCGCCGGGCGGCCGGTGGAGCTGCGGTTCGAGCGGTTCCCGGACGAGATCGAGGTCACCGGAGTCTGGGTGGAGTTCCAGGACTTCGACCTGGTCATCGTCGAGGAGCGGGCCGAGGCCGTGCAGCAACTGGTCATCCTCGGCCACGAGTTGTGGCACCTGCACACCGGCCACCGGCATCCGCACGAGGTCGGTCCCGAGGCGGCCCGCGCGCTGGCCGGCCAACCCGGCTGGCGGGACATGGCGCTGACGGTGGCCGCCCGCAACGGCTCCCGGGAGACCGACGAGGCCGAGGCCGACGACTTCGGGTACCGGCTGGCGACCGCCTTCCGGCCCTACATCGAGCACCCGCGCCGCTCTCCGACCGACCCCGTCCAGCGCACCCTCGGCTACCGCGGACGCGGCGGAGCGGCGAGGTGACCACCCCCTTGTCGGCACCGACCCCCTCGGGGCTGCTCAGCGAGCTCTACATCTCCTTCTGGATCCCCACCGCGGTACTGACCACCGCCCTGGTGATCAAGCTGCCCACCATCATCCGGCTGTGGCGCGACCCACTGCTGCGCGCGGTCGGCGGACTGCTGCTGCTCGCCTGCGCGGTGTTCGTGTTCTGCACGCCGTCGACGATCGCCACCGTCAACCGGTGGACCGGCGTCCCCAACATCTCCGCGCCCTGGTGCTATTCGCTCATCACCGCGTTCGGCGGCTCCTGCCTGCTGCTGATCATCGCCTGGCGCAACGGGCTCGCCGACCGCTCGGCCGCCACCCGGCGCGCGATGCGCTGGGTGATCGCCGGCTACTCCTCGGTGATCGCCGCCCTGTGGCTGCTGTTCGCGCTCGCCGACGTACCGGTGGAACGGCTCCGGGACCTGGACACGTACTACGCCACCACCCCCTTCATGCGCGAGGAGATCCTGCTCTACCTCGTCGCCCACTGCGTGGCCTGTCTCGTCACCTCGCGGCTGATCTGGAACTGGGTGCGCACCGAGGGCCTCGACGCCTGGCTGCGCTGGGGACTGAAACTGCTCGGCGTCGGCTACGTCCTGAACCTGATCTTCGACGTCTGCAAGCTGGTCGCGGTCACCGCCCGCTGGTGCGGCTCGGACCTGGACTGGCTCAGCACCAGCCTGGCCCCGCCGGTCGCCGCCCTGTCCGCGATCAACATCGCCGTCGGCTTCATCCTGCCGCACGCCGGCCAGTACCTCCACGACCGCTGGCGGGTCCGGCTCGCCCACCACGAGCTGCGGCCGCTGTACCAGCTGACCCGGACCGTGCACGGCGACGGCGTCCCCTTCGTGCTGCGCGCCACGCCCGAGCTGCGGCTGACCCGGCGCGAGACGTTCATCCGGGACGTCCTGCTGCCCCTGACCCGGCGCATCGACGCCGACCTCGACCGGCGCTCCTACGAGGCCGCGCTCGACCTCGGCCACCCGCCCGAGCGGGCCCGGGCACTGGCCTCCGCGGTCAGCATCCTGAACGCCGTCGGCACCCGGGGCCGTACCCCGGAGCCCGCCGACGCGGCCGGCGCCCCGGACGCCACCCACCTCCTCCGGGAGATCGGGGCGGTGTCCCGGGCGCTGCGCCACCCCGACCGGATCGAGGCGGTACGGGAACGTGCGACCGCCCCAGCAGAGAGCGTTGCCCTTCATGACTGACCGCACCGCCGTCGTCCTCGGCGGCTCCCTCACCGGCCTGCTCGCGGCCCGGGCGCTCACCCCCTTCACGGACCGGGTCCTGGTCGTGGAACGGGACGCGCTGCCCGCCGGACCGGAACCGCGCAAGGGGCTCCCGCAGGCCCGGCACGTCCACCACCTGTGGTCCGGCGGCGCCCGCGCCCTGGAGGAGCTGCTCCCCGGCACCGTCGGACGGCTGCGGTCGGCGGGCGTACGGCGGCTGCCGGTGACCACGGACATGGTGGCGCTGTCCCCGCAGGGCTGGTACCGGCGCTGGGCGGAGTCGGCGTTCGTGCTGCCGGGCAGCCGGGACCTGCTGGACTGGGTGGTACGGGAGCGGGTCCTCGCCGACGACCGGATCGAACTGCTGCCGCGCACCGAGGCGGTGGGCCTGCTCGGCACGGACCTCGCCGTCACGGGCGTACGGCTGCGGGCGCTCGACTCCGGCGCGGAGCACGTGCGCACCGCGCAACTGGTCGTCGACGCGACCGGCCGGGGCTCCCGCACACCCGTCTGGCTGGCCGAACTCGGCGTGCCCGCACCCGAGTTCCGTGAGGTCGACGCCGGTATCGCCTACGCCAGCCGGATGTTCCGGGCCCCGGCGGAGACGGTCCGCACCGGTTTCCCGATCGTCAACGTCCAGGCGAGCCCGCGGGGCGGCGCCCCCGGACGCGGCGGTGTCCTGATGCCGATCGAGAACGGCCGGTGGCTGGTCACCCTCCACGGCAGCCGCGGCGGCGAGCCGGGCCCCGGCGCCGACGACTTCCTGCGCTACGCCCGGGAGGACCTGGCCCACCCCGTCATCGCCGAACTCCTCGCGAACGCCGAGCCGTTGACCGACGTGTCGATGACCCGCACGACGGCCAACCGGCGGCACTTCTACGAACGCGCCCAGGCCTGGCCGGAGAACCTGGCCGTCCTCGGCGACGCGGTGTGCGCGCTCAACCCCGTGTACGGGCACGGGATGTCGGTGGCGGCACAAGGGGCGCTCGCGATGCGGGACGTGATACGGCGTCGGGGCTGGGGCTCCCCCGGGCTCGCGCGGTCCCTCCAGAAGGCGGTGAGCCGGCCGGCGCGGGCGGCCTGGGAACTGTCGACGGGGGCGGACGTGTTCTACCCCGGCGCGACGGAGAACGGCCCGACCCTGCGGGACCGGCTGACACAGGTGTATGTGGACCGGCTCCTGTACACGGCGACGGGGAACGGCCGGATCGCCCGCCGGGTGACGGACGTGACGTCGCTGGAGCGGGGCACGGAGGTGCTGATGACGCCGGGTGTGGTGCTGGGCGCGCTGGTGGGACCGCTGAGACCCCAGCTGACCCGCCCCCCGCTGACCACGGAGGAACTGAAGGCGGCGGGGGTTCTTTAGGCGGGGGTGCGTGGGGGCGGGGGGTGTCGCTCACCGGCGCAGGCTGGGTCGGCTGGGAAGACGCGGCTGTGCGGCGCCCCTTCAGGGGCCTGGGACCGTATCCGACATGCGGCTGCCGCCGCGTGGGCGCGATCAGCCCCCACGCATCCGCAGCCGAACGACGGCGGAGGCAACCGCTAGCCCTGGAAAGCCGGTTGGGCAACTCCCTTCCCGGCGCCCGGAATCACCAGCAGGGAACCCGCCGTCGGATGCGGCCGCTCCAGCCCCACCCGCGCCGACGTGACGTACAGGTCGGTCAGATCGGCACCGCCGAACGCACAGGCCGTCGTCAGCGTCGTCGGCAGGCTGATCACCCGGTCCAGCTCGCCGTCAGGCGTGTAGCGGCGCACCGCTCCCCCACCCCACAGCGCCACCCACACACAGCCCTCCGCGTCCACCGTCAGCCCGTCGGGGAACCCGGCATCCTCCTCGATGGTCACCAACGGGCGGCGGTCGACGGGGAGTTCGCCGTCGTAGTCGAAGACGTCCACCCGGCGCGTCGGCGTGTCGACGTAGTACACGCGGCTGCCGTCCGGGCTCCAGCCCGTCCCGTTGCTGACGGTGACATCGGGCAGCAGGGTGGTGACCGAGCCGTCACCGGTCACCCGGGACAGCGTGCCGCCGCCCACCGTCTCGTCGTAGCGCATCGTGCCCGCCCACAGGGAGCCGTCCGGCGCCACCGCCGCGTCGTTGGCTCGGCGGCCGGGAACCGGCTCGCGGTGCAGCCAGCGGAACGTGTCGTCGGGGTCGAGGAGGCCGACGCCGTCGCGGAGGTTGAGGACCAGGCCGCCGTTCGCGCGGGGCTTGACCGCGCCGATGTGCTGCTCAGCGGTACGGATCGTGCGGCGGTCCGTGGCCGGGTCGTACGTGTGGATCCGCGCGCCCAGGACGTCGATCCAGACGAGCCGGCCGGTCGCCGCGTCCCACGTCGGGCCCTCGCCCAGCGTCGCCTCCGCCGCCACCGCGACCTCGTACGCCGTGTATGCCGTGCGTCGCGTCGTCATGCCACGCTCCGGTGGCCGAGGCGCTCGGAGAGTTCGGCGGCGCCCTTGGCCGCGAGCTGCTCCAGCTCGACGCGGCGCTCGTCGCTCCAGCGGATCATCGGGACGGAGATGGACAGCGCCGCGACGACCTGTCCGGTCCGGTCGCGGACCGGCGCGGCCACACAGGAGACGTCCGGGTTGGACTCCCGGCTCTCCACGGCGATGCCACGCGCCCGGATCCCGGTGAGGGCCTCGCGCAGCGCGCCCGGCTCGGTGATGCTGTTCGGGGTCATCGCGACGAGGTCGGCGTCGTCCGGGATGCGCGCGGTCAGCTCCGGCTCCGGCAGCGAGGCCAGCAGCATCTTGCCGACCGAGGTGCAGTGGGCGGGGAGCCGGCGGCCGGCGGCGGAGACCATCCGGACCGCGTGCGTGGAGTCGACCTTGGCGATGTAGATGACGTCGGTCCCTTCGAGGATCGCCACATGGACGGTCTCGTCACAGGTCTCGGCGACGGACCGGGCGACCTGCTGGCCCTCGGCGGCGAGGTCGAGCTGCTCGGCGTACCGGCTGCCGAGCTGGTACGGGCGGACGCCGAGCCGGTATCGTCCGGGCTGTCCGGGTACGGACACGATGTACGAGCGGGCGGAGAGCGTGGTCACCAGCTCGTGCACGGTGGTGCGCGGCAGCTGGAGTCTGCGCACTATGTCGGGGGCGGAGAGAGTCCCGTCCCCGTCGAGGAAGAGCTCAAGAATGTCGAGAGCCCGGGTCACGGCAGGCACGAGGCGTCCCACGTCCGGCCCCCTCCCTTGGGTCTAAGCGCCAGATATCGTCGTGAACCGCGGAAGCCGTTCGAGATATCAACAGGCGATCGGCATGACGAACACAGGCTAGCCATCGGGGATTGCCCGGGCAATGGCCGGGAACCAGCCGGGGGCCGGTATGTGCACCATGGGTGGCATGCGACTGGACTTCCAGCTGGTGCTGCTGCGCCGTATGGCCGACCACAACCCGGACCTGGTCGAGGACGCCCGGCGCGCGCTGGGCGCGTCGATCGCGGACATGCGGGAGGCCAACAAGCGGTGGCAGGCGATGGCCCGCTCGCCCCGGTCCCGCTCGGCGGCCGCCCGCTACCGCTCGGTCCTCGGGCCGCCCGACTCCGAGACCAAACGCACCGTCGGTGACCTGGAGTGCGTGGCCTGGCAGTGGCCCCTCCCCCTGTGGCCCACGCTCCGCTTCGAGGTCATGGCCGGCCCCGGCGGCGCGGTCTGGAACGAATGGCTGGTCCGCGCCCCCGGCGCCGCCGCCCCGAAGCTGGAGACCCTCGACGACCTCGCCCCGTGGTCCTGCACGGTCGACGAGGCCGCCCGCGCCTTCGCCCCCGCCCGCCCGCTGGAGGGCTCGGCCCCCACCCGCTGGGGCCTCACCTTCAAGGTCCCCGACGGCCGTCAGGTCGTCGCGGAGTTCACCTGGGGCCTGCTCCAGCGCACCGCGGTCATCGACGAGCCGCGCTGAGGACCGCCTCCGCCACCCCGTCCACCGATCCGGGGTGCAGGAACAGGAACAGGTTCGGCTCGACCAGCTCCAGCTCCATCACCTGCGGCTGCCCGTCCGCCCCGTCGACCAGGTCCACCCGGGCGTACAGCAGCTCGGGCGCCTCCGGTACGGCGGCCAACGCGCGCTCCGCGACCGCGAGTTCGGCCGGGGCAGGGGTCCACCGCGTCAGGTCGGGGTGGGCGATCTTGTCCGCGTCGTACGCCGTGCCCGGGGTGAGGACCGCCCGCTTGCGGCTGGCATGCAGCAGCCGGCCGCCGAAGAACTGCAGCGCCCGCTCGCCACTGACGTCGATCCCGGCGACGTACGGCTGAACCATCGCGGTCAGCCCCTCGTCGTGCATCCGGGCCAGGTGCCGTACGGCCGTCCCGTGCTCGTCGGGCGTGTAGCGGGCGGCGAACCGGGCGCCGGCGCCGAAGGTGGGCTTGACGACGAAGTCGCGGTCGGACGGCAGCTCGACCGGGTCGCCCGGCGCGAGATACCGGGTCGGCACGACGGGTACACCGGCCGCCGTGAGATCACCGAGATACCGCTTGTCGCTGTTCCAGCGGACCACCGCGGCCGGATTCGCGATCCGGGTCGCCTTCCCCACCCGCTCCACCCACGCCAGGAACTCCTCGGTGCGCCAGCTGTAGTCCCAGGTGGAGCGGATGACGACCAGGTCGAAGGCGCCCCACTCCACGCCGGGGTCGTCCCAGGGCCGGGCGACGGCGTCCGCCCCCGCGGCGGTCAGCGCGCGCAGCAGCACCGGCAGGTCCTGGTCCTTGCTCGGCTCCGCGCCGGGGTCGTAGGTGGCGAGGGCTATTCGGGGCACGGCGGGGGCTCCCTTGTCCTGGTGGCGGCGGGTGTTCCGGTCCGTCGCAGGCTAACCACTCCTGCCTTCCGTACCGCAACCGCGGCCGCCCCGTTGACCTTCCCCTTCGGTGAAGCCCCAGCATCGGTGGCAGACGTCGAGGAACACGAGGTACGGCATGAAGTGGCTGACCATCGGCGCCTTCGCGAAGGCCTGCCGGCTGTCGCCGAAGGCACTGCGGCTGTACGACGAGCTGGATCTGCTGCGGCCCGCCCGGGTCGACCCGGACACCGGCTACCGGTACTACGCCGTCGAACAGCTCGAACGCGCCCGGCTGGTGGCCTGGCTGCGGCGGCTGGGGATGCCGTTGGCACGGATCCGCGAGGTGTGCGGGCTGCCGGCCGGCCGGGCCGCTCAGGAGATCCGGGCGTACTGGGCCCGGGTCGAGGCGGAGACCGCCGTACGGGCGGACCTGGCCGCGTTCCTCGTCGACCACCTGTCGGGAGAATCGAGAAGGGAAACGACGAAGATGCTGGAGTTGCGTTACGCCGCCCACTCGGACCGGGGCCATGTGCGGCCGTCCAACCAGGACACCGTGTACGCGGGACACCGGCTGCTGGCCGTCGCCGACGGCTGCGGCGCGGCCGGGGCCCGGGCCAGTGCCGCCGCCGTGGACGCGCTGAAGGTCCTGGAGGACGCCGAGCTGTCGGCGGGGAACGTACTGAACCTGCTGGAGGACGCGGTGCGTTCGGCGGACGAGGCCGTGCGGGACGTGACGGCGGGGGACGCGGATGCCGGTACGACACTCACCGCGCTGCTGTGGACCGGGTCCCGGCTGGCCCTGGTGCACATCGGGGACTCGCGGGCGTACCTGCTGCGGGACGGGGAACTGTTCCGGATCACGCACGACCACAGTGTGGTGCAGTCGCTGATCGACGAGGGACGGCTGACCCCGGCGGAGGCCGCCACCCACCCACAGCGGATGCTGCTGGCCAGGGCGCTGTCGGGGGCCGAGCCGGCGGTACCGGACCTGAAACTGCACGAGGCCCGGGACGGCGACCGGTACCTGCTGTGCTCGGACGGGCTGAGCAGGACGGTCTCCGACGAACGGATCCGGGAGGTGCTGAGCGGGGGCGGCCCGGCGGACGCGGTGCGGGCGCTGGTCGAGGCGGCCAACACGGCGGGCGGGGACGACAACGTGAGCGCGGTCGTCGCCGACGTCGTGCCTCGCACCCACCCACAGGTCTCGATCGGATAGGAGGCGGTCGGTCGGCGGAGTGCGGGTGGGGCGGCCCCGGAGGGCGGTGGCTGGTGTAGGAAGGGTCTGTCGAGGTTCCGACCGGTGAGGAGTCGTCGCGTGTCCCTTCTGTTTCCGGCCCTGGTGGACGGTCCGGGCGAGCACAGCGGGATGGGGGTCCCCCCGGACGACGTCCGGGGGAGGATCGCCCTGCGCTTCGGCGCCCGGTCGCTGACGTACGGGCAGCTCGCCGCCGCCGCGGGCGCTCTCGCCGGCCGCGTCCGGGACGCCGACCGGGTCGCCGTATGGGCGACTCCGGAGCTGGAGACCGCCGTCGCCGTCGTCGGCACCCTGCTGGCCGGCCGGGCCGCCGTACCGCTCAACCCCAAGTCGGGCGACAAGGAACTCGCGCACATCCTCTCCGACAGCGCGCCGGCCGTCGTGCTGGCCGCCCCGGGGACCGAACTCCCCGCGGCCGTGGCCGGCCTGCCGCGTATCGACGTCGACGTGCGGGCCGTCGGCCCGGTCCCCGAGGACCGCACCACCGAGGCCGACCCCGCCCTCGTCGTCTACACCTCCGGAACCACCGGCCCGCCCAAGGGCGCCGTCCTCCCGCGCCGGGCACTCGCCACCACCCTGGACGCGCTCGCCGACGCCTGGCAGTGGACCGCGGACGACGTGCTGGTGCACGGTCTGCCGCTGTTCCACGTGCACGGGCTGGTGCTGGGGATCCTCGGGCCGTTGCGGCGCGGTGGTTTCGTGCGGCACCTCGGGCGGTTCGACACCGAAGGCGTGACCCGCGAGCTGAACGACGGCGCCACCATGCTGTTCGGCGTCCCCACCATGTACCACCGGATCGCCGAGGCCCTGCCCGCCGACCCCGCGCTGGCGAAGGCCCTCGGCCACGCCCGGCTGCTGGTCTCCGGGTCGGCCGCGCTGCCCGTCCACGACCAGGAGCGGATCGCGGCCGCGACCGGGCGCCGGGTCGTGGAGCGGTACGGCATGACGGAGACCCTGATGAACACGAGTGTGCGCGCGGACGGGGAGGCCCGGGCGGGGACCGTCGGGGTGCCGCTGCCGGGTGTGGAGCTGCGGCTGGTGGAGGAGGACGGGACGGCGCTCGCCACGTTCGACGGGGAGAGCGTCGGGGAGATCCAGGTACGCGGTGCGAACCTGTTCACCGAGTACCTCAACCGGCCCGACGCCACCGCCGCCGCCTTCACCGCCGACGGCTGGTTCCGCACCGGCGACATGGCCGTGCGCGAGCCGGACGGCTACGTGCGGATCGTCGGCCGCAAGGCCACCGACCTGATCAAGAGCGGCGGTTACAAGATCGGGGCGGGTGAGATCGAGAACGCGCTGCTGGAGTATCCGGGGGTGCGGGAGGCCGCCGTCACCGGGGAGCCGGACGCGGATCTGGGCGAGCGGATCGTCGCCTGGATCGTCCCGGTGGATCCGCAGTCCCCGCCCGGGGAGCGGGAGTTGGCGGACCATGTGGCCGGCCGGCTCGCCCCGCACAAGCGCCCGCGGGTCGTCCGCTACCTGGACGCCCTCCCCCGCAACGACATGGGGAAGATCATGAAGCGGGCCCTGGGTGTCTGACAGCCGGCCGGTCCGGCTCTCCGCCCGGCAGTTCCTCGACCTCGTCGCCGACCCCGGCACCTTCGCCGAACTCCCGCACCCGGCACGGGAGTCCCGGCCCGACGGGCCCCTCGGCTGGCAGGGGTACGACGCCTCGCGCGCCCGCGCCGCCGCGCGCACCGGCGAGGAGGAGTCCGTCGTCGTCGGCACCGCGCGCGTCGAGGGCACGGCGGCCGTGCTGATCGTGTTCGAGTTCGGGTTCCTCGGCGGCTCACTGGGCGAGCGGACCGGGGACCGGCTGGAGGCGGCGTACGCGCATGCCCGCGGGCACCGGCTCCCGGTGGTCCCGCTGGTCGCCACCGGCGGCAGCCGGATGCAGGAGGGCATGCTCGCGCTGTCCCAGCTCCAGCGGGTGGCACGGCAGTCGGCGCTCACCCGGGAGGCGGGACTGCCGCAGATCGCCGTCCTGCGCGATCCGACGACCGGCGGTGGCTGGGCCACCCTGGGCGCCGGCGCCGACGTCGTCCTGGCGCTGCCCGGGGCACAGGTGGGCTTCGCGGGCTCCCGGGTCCGGCCGCCGGACGCGGACCCGGCGGCGTACACCGCCCACGCGCAGCTCGCGGCCGGGTCGGCGGACGCCGTGGTGCCACTGGAAGAGCTGAAGGCGGCGCTCGGGCTGTGGCTGCGGCTGCTCACCAACCCGGCCACGGCCCCCGCCGACCCGCCGGACGCCCTGGGTGACACCGGCCTGCCCGCCACCGGATGGCAGGCCGTCCAGCGGGCCCGGTCTCCGCGACGGCCGCGCGCCCAGGCCTACTTGGACGCCTGCTTCGGGGAGCGCCGGGCCGCCCTCGTCGGCGACCGGTGCGGCGGCGCGGATCCGGGCGGAATGCTGTGCGGGTTCGGCGAGCGGGACGGCCGTACCGTCGCCTTCGCCGCGCAGACGGGCACGGCGACCCGGCCCGCCGGATACCGGACCGCCACCCGCCTGATACGGCTCGCCGACCGGCTCGGGATCCCCGTGCTGACCCTCGTCGACACCCCGGGCGCCGCCAACGACGCCGAGGCGGAACGGCAGGGCGCGGGCACGGCGATCGCGGAGCTGTTCGGCGCGGTGGCGGCGGCCCGGACGCCGATCACCACCCTCGTCATCGGCGAGGGCGGCTCGGGCGGGGCACTGGCGCTGGCCGCGCCCGGCCACACCTGGGCCACGCCCGACAGCTACTTCTCGGTCATCGCCCCGGAGCTGGCGGCGGCGATCCTCAAACGGCCTCCGCAGGAGGTCGAGGCCACCGCCGGCCAGCTGCGGATCCGGCCGCAGGACCTGGTGGAGCTGGGGGTGATCCGGGGCATCACGGGTCACCCCCGGCCCTGAGTCACCTCACCCGCGGCCCTGAGTCACCTCACTCCCACGGCCCGGACGATCTCCTGGGTGACCGAGCCGCCCCGGTCGTCGCTCGCCGAGGCGCGCAGCGAGACGTACGCGGCGTCGCGGGGCACCGCGAGCACACCGCGCCCGGCACGGGTGAGGGGGACGTCTCGCCAGGAGGCGCCGTCGTCGTACGACACCGCGAGGCGCGGTCCGCCGAGGGTCCCGGTGCCGCTCGCTCCGGCCACGTACGAGGCGCCGATCCCGACCGGGACCCGCCGGCCGCCCCTGACGTCCCCCGCGAGGTCGGTGCCGACGTCGAAGGCGAGGTTGATCAGCGGGAGGTAGCTCCAGTGGTCGTCGGGGGTGGCCGCCGACCGGAAGGTCCACTCGGCGTGGCCCCGGGTGGCGAGCGGCCAGCTGTCGGCGTCCAGGGCGGTGTCGGTGACCACCCGGTAGGTGTGCTCGTCGGCCGGCGCGTCCCACACGTAACCCGCGGAACCGGTGCCCCGGTCGACCAGGGTGCCGTCCTGGTAGACCGAGGTCTGCTGGGTCATCCCGCTGTCCGCGCTCCACACGTCGCCGAAGCCGGTGTGGTCGGGCCCGGAGTCGCCCCAGCCGGGAGTGTTGAACTGCAGCTGGTTCCCGGCGCGTTGCTGGCCCCAGCCGAGTCCGGTGCCGAGCCAGGGATGCCACACCGGGCGGAACCAGTTCAGCGCCGGCCGTGATCCGCCGGTGTAGGTCACCAGTCCGCTGCGCTCCTCCAGCGTGCCGTCGCCGACGGTCACCGACTCGTGCCAGCGCTGACCGGGGCCGGTGGAGACGTAGTCGGTGCGCTCGGCCGGGAAGTCGATCCGCTGCTGGAAGCCGAGGCCGACCGGGAAGGCGTCGGTGATCGAGTACCGGAACTCACCGCCGCCGGCCGGCCGCGCGGCGTGGAACTTCACTTCCACGGCGGCGAGTTGGCGGTGGGTGGGGGCGTAGGTCAGGTCCCGGTCCGGTACCGCACCCCGGTGGCCCTCCGAAAGGTCGTACACGTAGGGCGAGTTGCGGGTACCGGTCATGTCCACCCGGCCGGCCGCCCGCAGCCGGGCCGCGTCGGCGGCGTCGACCGTGGCTATCTGCAGCGGGCGGTCCGCGTTGTCGTCGGTGCCCCACCAGGCCATCAGCCGGCCGGGCGTGTCATCGGTGACGAACAGCGCCCTGGCGCCCGCGTCCTGCGCGGCCTGGGCGAGGGCGGTGGGGTCGGCGCCGTCGTCGAGACGGGCGAGCACCGCCTTGCCCGTCACACCGGCGAAGGGGCCGTCACCGACGTCGACGAGCGGCAGCCGGGTGCGCCCCTCGACGAGCGTCCCGCCGGACTGCACGGTCGCCTCGCCGATCCCCTTCACCGCCAGCAGCGGCTTCGCGAGGCGCCACACGGTCCGGTACTCGAAGGCGCCCCGGGTGACCTTCGCGGTCGGCGCGGCGAAGACGCTGTCGTAGGTGAGCGGCACCTGGACCGCGCCGAACAGGTCACTGCCGTCGGCGTTCCGGTCGTACTCCATGAGCAGCTGGTCGGTCTCGGTGCGCCGTTCGGTGACGGCCTTGATCTCCCGCAACTTCCGTCCGTCCAGGGTGACTTCGCGGTCGCGGTCCAGGGTGATCCCGGGGGCCGCGAGGAAGCCGAGGCCGAGGGAGTCGGCGCCGTGACTGCCGTGCACGTCGAGGAAGGAGGTGAGGCTGTAGGTGCCCGGGACGAGGCGGAGCCTGAGGGTGCCGGAGTCGCCGACGTGGGCGGGCTCGGCGTCGGCTCCCTCGGCCAGCCGCTGTACGACGAGGTCGGCGGCGGTGGCGGCGCCGCCCCGGTCCTTGACGTGCACGGTGAGGGTGTACCGCTCCTCCTCCTTGACCAGCCCGAAGACGGTGTGCGCGACGGGGGTCCCGGTCCCGGCGAGGGCAGCCACGATCTGCCCGCTGGTGTTGCCGACCGCGGCGCCGGCGCCGTCCCCGGTCACGGTGGTGGTGGCGGTGGCGTGCGCCGGGACGGTGAGGGTGTCGTCGGCGAGGGTCACGACGCCGTCCGGGGCGCCCTGCGCCGTCAGGTTCAGCCGCACGTCGTGGTCTGAGGTGTTGGTGTAGGTGAGCGTCCTGGTCACCGGCTTGTCCGCGTCGTACGGCCAGGCGTGGAAGCCGAGATCGGCGCTGCCGGTCGCGGTGACCTGCGCGCCCACCGCACCGGCGACGTCGACCCGCCCGGCGCCCAGCACGTAGGCGGAGGCGTCGAGCCGCTTCGACGTGGACATCAGGGCGTCCTTGAGCTGGGCGCCCGTCCAGTCGGGGTGCTCCTCGGCGAGCAGCGCGGCCGCCCCCGCGATGTGCGGGGTCGCCATCGACGTACCGCTCATGGTCGTGTAGTAGCCGCTGCCGGAGGTGAGCCGGGAGCGGGCGGCGAGGATGTCGACGCCGGGGGCGGAGAGGTCGGGCTTGAGGGCGTTGTCGCCGTACCGGGGGCCCGCGCTGGTGAAGTAGGCCGCCTGGTCGTCCGCGTCCACCGCGGCGACGGTGAGGGCCGCGTCGGCGGCGCCGGGCGAGCCGATGGAGGAGGGGGCTCCGGTGTTGCCCGCGGCGACGACGAACAGGGCGCCGGTCTCGGCGGACAGGGTGTTCACGGCCTGGGCCATCGGGTCGGTGCCGTCGCTGGGCTCGGTCGAGCCGAGACTCATGGAGATCACCCTGGCGCCCACGTCCCGGGCGGCCCACTCCATGCCGGCGATGATCTGGGACTCGCTGCCCGATCCCTGGTCGCTGAGCACCTTGCCGACGGCGAGGGTGGCCCCGGGCGCGACCCCCTTCTCCTTGCCGTCGGAGGCGGCTCCGCTGCCGCCGACGGTGGAGGTGGTGTGGGTGCCGTGGCCGTTGCGGTCGGCGATGTCCTCCCCGTCGATGAAGCTCCGGGTGGCGCCGGTCCGGCCGGCCAGGTCGGGGTGGGTGAGGTCGGCGCCGGTGTCGAGGACGGCGACGGTGACGCCCTTGCCCGTGTAGCCGGCGTCCCAGGCGGCGGCCGTGCCGATCTGTGCGTTGCTGTCGGCCATGGTCGCCCTGACCCGGCCGTCGAGCCAGACCTTGCCGAGGCTCCCGCGTGCCGTGAAGGTCCGCCAGAAGGTGCGCCCCCGGCCGGCGTCCAGGGCGGCCCCGCGCAGACTGGGCAGCGCCCGGGTCCGCTCGGCGCCGCGTACGGCGGTGGCCCCCTTGCGGTAGGTCACGATCAGCGGCAGGGCATCGCTCCCGGCATCCGTGAGCCCCTGCCGGATCAGCCCGCTGACGTCGAACAGCCGCCGGTCCAGGGTGCCTTCGCGCAGATAGGGCAGGGCTTCGTCGGGTACGACGGTGATGTCACCGTCGTCCACCTGGGTACGGACGGCACCGGTGGCGCCGGGCGGCCGCTGGACGGTGACCGTCTTCTTGCCCTGCCCCACGTCGGTGACGGTGACCTTGTCGCCGGTGACCAGGGTGACGGTGGTGTCGCTCGCGGGCGAGCGGGCGGCGGTCGCGGCCGCCGGCGCTGTCGCCGCTGCCGTCGCCGTCGTCGTCGCCGTCGCCGTCGCCGTCGTGGTCGTCGGCGCTGTCGCTGCCGCTGTCGCTGTCGCTGTCGCCGTTGTCGGGAGCAGGCCGATCACGAGGCCTGCGGACAGCAGGGTCGTCCCACGCCCGATGGTTCGTCGTCTTCTCATCCACGCCTCTTCTCGAGGGATGCGATCAGGTGCGTCGAGTGCTGGGAAGAGTGTCACGGTGCCGGTGTGGCACGGGAGTTGAGCGGTGCTGGCGGGAAGGCGCCCGGGCGGGTTTCCGCCACGGAGCCGGGACGTGGGTGCGGCGTCCGGCGTCCGGCGGCGGTCGCCGAACGCGATCCCCGCACAGCGCCCGCGTACCAGCTCCGGGGCGGGCCGAAGCCGAGCGGGCGACGCCCGGCGGGCCGGCGTTCCCCCTCTTCCCTGCCGGCGGCGGCCCCGGCCCGCGTCCCCTCCTCGAAGCCGCCCGCACCCTGCGGCCGGGAAACCCCCCATTCAGCCGCGCCCCGCCCGGCCCCCTCCCGAAGGCGCGCCGTCCCAATCCCCCGGAGGATGCGAAGCAGGCCGCCGACCGGCGGTACCACCCCGTACGGCCCGCGCACTCGGGAGGATCTGCCGTGACCGTCAGTCTGGAGCAGTTGCGCCGCTGCCATTTCGCCGTCGATCTGGGGGCTGCCCGCACCCGGGTGTACGTGAAGGGCATGGGCCTGGTCGTCGACCAGCCTTCCGTGGCCGCCGTGAACACCCGGACCGGCGCCCTGATCGCGGTCGGCGAGTTCGCGGAGAAGATGACGGGCCGGACACCCGACTACATCCGGGTCGTACGGCCCGTCTCCGGCGGTACCGTCGTCGACATCGAGATGGCCCAGCGGATGCTGCGTCACCTGCTCGGCGACAAGATCCGCCGTTCCCTGCGCCGCAAGCCCCGGCTGCGCGCGGCCGCCTGCACCCCGCACGACGCCGACCCGCTGGCCCAGCGGGCGACCATCGAGACGCTGGCGGGGCTGGGGGCGCGCCGGGTGGAGCTGGTCGACACGCTGATCGCCGCCGCCGTGGGGTGCGGGATGCCGGTGGAACGGCCCGAGGCGACCATGATCCTGGTCTGCGGGGCGGCGGCGACACAGGTCGCGGTGCTCTCCCTCGGGTCGATCGTGTGCGCCGAGCGGCTGCCCGTCGGCGGCGAGGCCGTGGACCACGCGATCGTGCAGCATCTGCGGCACGAGCACGCGCTGATGCTGCCGAGCCAGTCGGTACGGCCCCTGCAGCTCGCCCTGTCCGGGAACGGCCTCACCCCGCACGGGCCGGCCTCCACCGAGATCCACGGGCGGGACGTGGCCACCGGCCTCGCCCGCAGCGTGCAGGTCGACACCGCCGCCGTTCGCGATGCCATCCAGACGCCGCTCACGGGGGTGCTGGACGTGATCGGCAAGGTGCTGCGGGACTGCCCGCCCGACCTGGTCGCCGACCTCGCCGACCGCGGGATCATGATGGTCGGCGGCTCGGCGCTGCTCCCCGGTTTCGACCAGTTGCTGCGGCAGGCCACCGGTATGCCGGTGCACATCGCGGAACGGCCGGACGTGTGCGTCGTGCAGGGCATCGGCGCGATGCTCGAGGGCCGCATCGAGCCGCTGGTGCTGGACCCGCTGGCCGCCTAGCCCTGACCGTTGGGCCGGACTTCGGCTTCCCGGTCGTACCGGGCGTCCGACCACCGTCCCCCGGGCACCTGACCGCCGTCCGGCCGTCCGCACGTCGCCCGCCGCCCGCCGCCCGCCGCCCCGGGCATCTGACCGCCGTCCCGGCCGTCCGCCCGACGTACCGGCCATCCGCCCGACGTACCGGGCATCTGACCACTGCCCCGGCCGTCCGGCCGACGTACCGGCCATCCGCCCGACGTACCGGCCATCCGCCCGCCGCCCCGGCCATCCGCCCGACGTACCGGCCATCCGCCCGCCGCCCCGGCCATCCGCCCGCCGTACCGGCCGTCCCGGTCATCCGCCCGTCGCCCCGGCCGTCCGCGATATTCCCATGCCGCCGCACGGGACGGGTGACACTCTGTCGGGCATGGTGACCTCCCCGCTTCTGCGCCAGCTCGCCCGCACCCGCCGCTTCACCCTCGGCGCGCCCGCCCGCTTCACCGTGGCGCCGGACGGGGGCCGTGTCCTGTTCCTCCGGAGCCGGGCCGGGGACGATCCGGTCGGGTGCCTGTGGTCGCTCGACCCGGCGACCGGTGCGGAGCGGCTGCTGGCCGACCCCGCCGGACTGCTCGGCGACGCGGCCGACGAGGTGCCGGAGGAGGAGCGCGTCCGGCGCGAGCGCGCCCGGCAGCCGGCCACCGGGATCACCGACTACGCCACCGACGCGGCCGCCCGGGTGGCCGCGTTCGCGCTCTCCGGACAGCTGTGGGCGGTGGACACGGGCTCCGGCGCCGTCCGCCGGCTGCCCACCCGGCAACCGGTGGTGGACCCGCGCCCGTCCCCGGACGGCCGGCACATCGCCTACGTCTGCCGCGGCGCGCTCCGGGTGATCGGCGCCGACGGCGGCGGCGACCGGGCGGTGGCCGCGCCCGAACCGGCGGAGGGTCCGGACGTCTTCTTCGGCCTGCCGGAGCATGTGGCGAGCGAGTCGATGGGCCGCCACCGGGCGTACTGGTGGGCACCGGACGGGGAGCGGCTGCTGACCACCCGGGTGGACAACCGGGAGGTCGGGCTCTGGTACCTCACCGATCCGGCGGACCCCGCCAAGCCGCCGCGGACCATGCGCTATCCGCAGGTCGGCACCGCCAACGCGGAGGTCACGCTCTGGATCGCCGATCTGGCGGGCCACCGCACCGAGGTCCGCTGGGACCGGGCCGGCTTCGAGTACCTGCCGGTGGCCGGCTGGGACGGGCACGGCCCGTTCGCCGCCGTCCTCAGCCGTGACCAGCGCACGCTGCAGGTGCTGGCCGTCGATCCGGCGGACGGTGCGACGAGCCTCCTGGCCGAGCGGCACGACGAGCGCTGGGTGGAGCTGCTGGTGCCCGGGGTGCCCGCGCGGACCGCCTCCGGTCTGCTGGTCGACTACCTCGACCGGGACGAGACCCGGCATCTGGGCATCGACGGCACACCGGTCACGCCGGACGGTCTGCAACTGCACGAGGTGCTCGCGGTGGACGGCGAGTCGGTGCTTTTCGTGGCCACCGCGGAACCCACCGAGCGCCATCTGTGGAGGTACCGCCCGGGCGAGGGCGTACGCCGGTTGACCGAGCAGCCGGGCGTGCACACCGGCGCGTACCGCGGCGGCACGCTGGTGCGCACGACGCGCACGCCGGACCGTCCGGGCTCGTACACCACCGTGAGCCGGCTGACCGGGGACGGGCGACCGGAGCCGGACGGCCCCGCGCCCGTCGAGATCGCCTCGCACGCCCAACGGCCGCTGCTGCACGTACGCGTCGAGTCCGCCGCCGTCGGGCCGCGCGGACTGCGCACGCACCTCTTCCTGCCGTCCTGGCACCGCAGCGGTGATGCCCCGCTGCCGGTGCTGGTCGACCCCTACGGCGGCCCCGCGATGCAGAAGGTGCTGGCCGAGCAGTCAGGTCACGCCTTCGTCTCGCAGTGGTTCGCCGAACAGGGCTTCGCGGTGCTGGTGACGGACGGAGCGGGTACGCCCGGACGCGGGCCCCGCTGGGAGAAGGAGATCTTCGGCGACCTGATCGGCCCGACCCTGGACGACCAGGTGGCCGCGCTGCACGCGACGGCCGAGCGCCGCCCGGAGCTGGATCTCGGCCGGGTCGGTATCCGCGGCTGGTCGTTCGGCGGGACGCTGGCCGCCGCCGCGGTGCTGCGCCGGCCCGACGTCTTCCATGCCGCGGTGGCCGGCGCCCCGCTCACCGACCAGCGGCTCTACGACGCCTGCTGGAAGGAGCGCTTCCTGGGCCCGCCCGACCGGTACCCGGAGCACTACGAGCAGTCCTCGCTGCTTGCCGACGCTCCGAAGCTCAGCCGTCCGCTGCTGCTGGCGCACGGGCTGGCGGACGACAACGCCTTCGTGGCCAACACCCTGCAGCTGTCCCGCGCTCTGCTGGCCGCCGGGCGGCCGCACGAGGTGCTCCCGCTGAGCGGGATGACACACTCCGCGCCGGCCGACGACACGTTCGCCCGGCTGCTGGGGCACCAACTGGAGTTCCTCCGGCGGCACCTGGCCGACCGCCCCACCGCGGTGCCCGGCCGGGATCCCGGATCGTCAGTCCGTGACTGACACTCGTTCCGTGCGTGGCCGAGGTGCCGCGCACGCCCTCGATGCGGCGCACGCCCGAGGTGCCGCACACTCCCCCGATACCGCGCGCGCCCGAGGTGCCGCACACTCCCCCGATACCGCGCACGCCTGCGGTGCCGCGCGACGGGTCCGGCCGCGCGCCCCGGCGGTCCGGGTCAAGGCCTGCGCCCGGACGGTGTGTTGCTCACGCATCGATACACGGCCTAGTACGGCAGGATCCGCCCGGAAGGCGTCCTGCGGTCGATTTCCTGTCCCCGGGGAGCGGGCCGACGAACAACGCGCACGCGGATCCGACCGTCCATGACGCCCTCCTCTTGCCGAGCCCTGACCGGGCCTGCCGTCCGGTAGGAGGGCCATGCCCCGCGACCGGCACCTCCAAGCCTCATGAACGCCGCGAGTTGGCAAACCACCTTTCCCTTTCTCCTCACCTCGTTCGGCCCGTCAGGCACCGCCCGGGCACTCCTGACGTCCCCGACCGTCCGTCACCGGCGCGCCGTGGCGGTGGAGCTGGGTTCCGTGCCCTCCGCTCGGAGCGAGCCGTGGCCGTGGCCGGGGGTGGGGGTGGGGGTGGGCCGGGTTGTGCCCCCGGCCTCGGTCGCCCGCTTGGCGTGGTGCCGGGGCACGACGTCCTGCGGGAAGGTCAGCTGACCGTTCATCCACTTCAGGGCGGCGGGCATCTCCCGTACCCAGGTGGGGAAGTTGTGGCTGCCGGTCTCGGGGAGGATCGAGACCACCCGCATGGGCGCCCTGACGGCCCGGATGAAGGCCTCGGTCTCCGCGTAGCCCTTCTCGCCGTGCTTGCTGTTGGCGACCAGGACCGAGACCTGGGGGACGGGCAGGTGCTTCAGCCGCCACATCAGGTCGTGGCCGTCGACCCGGGCCTGACGGCCCGGACCGCTGCCGAAGAGGTTGCCGGTGGTGGGGTCGTCCTTGACCTTGTAGTCCGGGGACAGGGCTGCGGCCGTGGTGTAGACACCCGGGTCGCGCATCGTGAGCTGGAGGGCGCAACTGCCGCCCGAGGAGTACCCCATGACCCCCCAGGAGCCGGCGTCGTGGCCGGCCCGGTAGCCGGACCTGATCGCCTCCGGCAGGTCCTTGGCCAGGAACGTCTCGGTCTGCGGTCCGCCGGGGACGTCCACGCACTCGGTGTCGCGCGGCGGGGCGATCGTGGGCCGGATCATCACCATGATCGTCGGCTGCATCTGGCCCTTGCCCTGCAGCTCCCCGGCGGTCTGCGAGACCCGCAGATGCTGGGCGAGGTTGAAGATGCTGCCGGGGTAGCCGCTGAGCGCGACGATCACCGGGAACCGCATCCGGTGGTACGCCTTCTGGAAGTACTGCGGCGGCAGATAGACGAAGGCCGGGTCGACCACGCCGGTGCGCCTGCCGACGATCTTGACGGACTCCACCCGCCCGACGGCCGCGGCCGGCCCGTCCGGCAGCCCGCTGACCCGGTTCAACTGCTGGTCGCCCGCGGGCTGGACGAGCCCGCCGTGGACAGTGCTTATACCGTTCACCGAGCCGTCGCCGGTGCCGCCGGCCGCCTGTGTGACGCCGACGGGAGCGGTGTCGACGTTGCCGAACAGTTCGCCCCAGGAACCGAAGAACTGGTACGACGAGTTCACCGCGCACGCGAACGCCGCGACGATCGTCACCTGGGTGACGCCGACCGCCGCCAGCCGCCCCAGCACCTGCCACAGCCCCGGCCTGGCGAAGCGCGGCCACAGCCAGACCAGCAGCGCCACGCACAGGGCGGCGAGTGCCACCGTCGCGTATACGGTCGTTCGACTGGTCAAACCCATGTCGTTCAGTCCCTGACTTCCCTGCCCGTGCGTATGTCCTACGCACAGGAGGAGGGCGGAAGAGCCTTTCCCGTTCCGTAACGAGGGATTCAGGCAAAAGACATTGCCTGTTCCTTTATGTCGCATGGTGATCGATGTCATTGACAAGCCGATCATCGGCGGTTGTCATGAACACATGCTTCCGACCGGGCGCCGTGCGCTGCTCGACGCCGCCCGAGTCCAGGCGGCGACGCGCCCCGGAGTGCTCCTCCACGGACCCGCCGGCATCGGCAGGTCCACGCTCGTGACGGCGCTCGCCGCGGCCCTGGCCGCCGACGCCCCGGCCGGCACCGTACTGCACTGCGCGCCCGCCGAGGAGGAGACCCGGCTCCCCTTCGCGGGTCTGGTCGGCCTGTTCGCACGGGTCCCGGAGAGCTGCCTGGAGCCCCTGCCGCCCGAGCCCCGGACGGCGCTGCGGGCGGCCCTGTTGCGCGGCCCGGAACCGGCCGACGACCGGGGCCGTCTCGCGGTGCGCGTAGCCGTCCTCGACGCGCTGCGCGCCCTGGCCGCAACCGGCCCCGTCCTGCTGGTCGTCGACGGTCTGCAGTGGCTGGACGAGCCGACCGCCGAGGTCCTCGCCTTCGCCGTCCGCCGTCTTGAGGGTCCCGGCATCCGGATGCTCGCCACCGAACGGGTGGCCGACGGCGGACAGCCCGAACGGCTGCGCTGCTGCCCGCCCGGTACCGTCGAAATCCCCGTGCCGCCCCTGACGGACGGCGAGACGGCCCGCCTCGTGCGCGCCGACCTCGGCGCCGACCTGCCCCCGGCACTGCTGCGGGCGGTCCAGGAAACCGCCGCCGGAAACCCCTCGTACGCACAGGAGTTGGGCCGGGCCGCCCGGCACACCCCGGCGCCGCTCGGCTTCGGCACGCCCCCGCCCGTGCCCCCGAGGCTGCGCAACCTCCTTTTGGAACGAGCCCGTTCGCTGCCGGAGGCGGTGCGGCACACCCTCCTCGTCGCGAGCGCCGCCGCCCGTCCCACCCTGACCCTGCTGCGTGCCGCGGGAATCCCCGACCCCGCCGCGGACCTCGCGGAGGCCGAACGGCTCGGCATCGCGACGGCCGACGCCGAGGGGATCGTACGGTTCCGGCACCCCGTACTGCGGGCGGCCGTGCACGCCGACGCCCCCGAGCACGGCCGGCGGCAGGCACACGCCCGGCTGGCCCACGCGGCGGCCGAGCCGGTGCAGCGGGCCCGCCACCTCGCGCTCGCCCAGCCGTACGAGGACGAGGCCACCGCCCGCACCCTGATGTCCGCGGCCGGGTCCGCCCGCGCCGACGGCTCCCCCGGCGCCGCCTTCGAACTGGCCGCCCTCGCCGCCCGCCGCACCCCCGCCGACCGCCCGGCGGAGCATGCCGAACGGCTGCTGGCCGCGGCCGAGTACGCGTGCGACGCCGGACGGCCCGAGGAGGCGGCCGAGGCCGCCGGCACCGTCCTGGCCCGGTCGGGCTCCGCGGCCCAGCGGGTGCGGGCCCGCCTGGTCCTGCTGCTCGGCGCCGGGCAGGCGCTGGAGAGCGCCGGGGACCTGATCGCGGAAGGCCTCCAGGACGCGGCCGGCGACCCGCGCTCGGAGGCCCGGCTGCACCACTGGGCCGCCGTACGGGGGCTGCTGTGCGGGGAGTTGGCGGAGGCGGCCCGGCAGGCCCGGCGGGCGGCGCGGCAGGCGGCCGCGGCCGGCGACACGGAGACCAGGATCGGGGCGCTCGCCACCCTCGCCCGGGTGCGGTCCCTGGCCGGGGAGCCGGTCGCCGCCGACGCCGCGCTCGAGGAGGCGCTCGCCCTGGTCGGCGGCGCCGACGGCGGCCCGGAGAGCCGGCGGCTGATCCGGATGCGGGCGATCCTCGCCCTGGACTCCGACCAGGTGACCGAGGCCCGCGACCAGGTCGTCCGGCTCCTCGCGGAGAACGACGGCTCGGCCGGGGCCGAGGAGATGGTGGCGACCCTGGTGGCGCTGACCCGCATCCAGGTCCGCGCCGGACACTGCCGGGAGGCGCTGCGCACCGCGGCCCGCTGCTCGCGCGCCATGGCCCAGGCGGCCCCGGCGCTGTACGCGGCGGCCCTCGCCGCGACCACCGGCGGCGCCGCCGACGAGGCCCGGCGGCTGGCCGCGCGGGCCGTCCAGGCCTCGGAGGCCGACGGCGACCGGCTGTTCCTGCTGCGCGCGCTGGCGGTGCTCGGGCAGGCCGAACTGCTCGGCGGCGACCCGCGCGGGGCGGCGGCCGCGGTCGAGGCGCTGGAGCGCGTCAAGGAGCTGGGCGAGGCCATGTGCGCCGCCGACCCGCCCCTGCTGCACTGGTACGCGGACCTGGCCGAGGCGCTGGTCGTCCTCGGCGAGACGGACGCGGCCGGCGCCGTGCTCCACGACGCCCGCGCACGGCTGCCCCACGCGGCACCCGGCAGCGTACTGGCGGCGCTGGAGCGGGCGGCGGGCCTGCGCGAGGCGGGCCTGGGCCGGGCGAAGGAGGGGGCGGTACGGCTGCGCGGCGCCGTCGAACGCCTCCGTCATCTCCCGCTCCCCGTCGAGCTGGTACGCACCCTGATCGCGCTCGGCGCGGTCGAGCGCCGGGCCCGCCGCCGCAACGCGGCCCGCGAGGCGCTCGCCGAGGCCCTGGAGACGGCGACCCGGATCGGCGCGGCCCCGCTCGCGTCCCGGGCCCGGGACGAGCTCGCCCGGCTGGCGGCCGGGGAGCGCGGTGGCGAGGCGGGCGCCGGCGGGCCCGAACTCACGCCCGCCGAGGCCAGGATCGCCGAACTGGTCGGCGGCGGGGCGACCAACAGGGAGGTCGCCGCCGAGCTGTTCATCAGTGTCAAGACGGTGGAAGGGGCGCTGTCGCGGGTCTACCGCAAGTTCGGCGTCCGCTCGCGCACCGCGCTGGCGCACGCGATGGCGGTCGCCGTCCTCGCGTCCGGAGCGGCGGTGGAAGCCATCGACGACGACCAACCAGGGTCTCCGGCACCCAGCATGACGATCAGTCAGCCCGCCCGTGTGCGTGTCCCCCGCACCTTCGACACCCGCAATTAACACGCAACGCAAGGGTTACCCCGCTTATGGGGGCAGGGCCGCAGTTCCTACGGTGATCCCGTTCCGCTCGCGGGATTCCGCTTACGGGGCACACTCCCCACCCCCCACCCCCCCTCCGGAGGACTTCGGTGAAGTCACGCCTGAAACTGCTCGGTCTGGTCGCCGCGCCGGCCCTGGTCACGGCGGTCGTCCCCGCCGCCTACGCGTCCGACGCCCCGCACACGGCCCGCGCCGCCGTCGCCGGGGACGTCCTGCCCGGCCTCAAGCACAACGCGTCCCGCACCGGCAAGGTCGCCGCCGGCAAGCGGATATCGGTGGCGATCAGCCTGACTCCGCGCGGCGGTAGAGCCCTTGACACCTTCGTGGCCGAGGTCAGCGACCCGCACTCGGCCTCGTACGGCCACTATCTGACGAAGCAGCAGTTCGCGGCCCGGTTCGGCCGGACCGACGCCGAGGTGAAGAAGCTCCGGGACTACCTGCGCTCGCAGGGGGTCACCGTCGGCAAGGTGCACTCGGGCAACCTGCTGGTCGACGCCAGCGGCACCGCCGCCCAGCTGCAGAAGGCCTTCGGCACCGAGCTGTCGACCTGGAAGGACGCCGCCTCGGGCCGCTCCTTCTACGCCAACGACAGCGCGCCGACGCTGCCGTCCTCCCTCGCCTCCCTGGTCAGCGACGTGGCCGGCCTCAACAACCGCGTCCAGCTGCACCACCAGGCGACCACGCACACCGTCTCCCCGCACGACGGCCCCGGCGGCGGCTACACCCCGGCCCAGCTCAAGGGCGGCTACAACGTCTCCAGCACGTACACCGGCAGCGGCCAGAAGATCGCGCTCCTCGAGTTCGACGGCTTCCAGCAGTCCAACATCACCAAGTACGACACCAACTACAGCCTCGGTTCGCCCACCCCGACCGTGTCCAAGGTGGACGGCGGCTCCGGTTCGCTCGGCGACGGCCAGGTCGAGGTCGAGCTGGACATCGAGGTCCTGCACGCGATCGCCCCGAAGGCGAACGTGACCGTGTTCGAGGGCCCCAACTCCGACGCGGGCGAGGTCGACACCTACCAGGCCATCGTCGACAGCGGCATCCCCACCACCTCGATCAGCTGGGGCGCCGCCGAGAGCGCCCGCACCACCTCCAACATCAACGCGGTGGACGCCGTCTTCAAGGCGGGCGCCGCCGAGGGCCTCGGCTTCTACGCGGCCTCCGGTGACGACGGCTCCGACGACGCGGGCGACGGCGGCACCTCCGTCGACTACCCGGCCAGCGACCCGTACGTCACGGGCGTCGGCGGCACCAAGCTGACCGTCACCTCCGCCAACGCCTTCAGCAAGGAGGTGGCCTGGTCGGGCGGCGGTGGCGGCAAGTCCTCCGTCTTCAAGATCCCGAGCTGGCAGACGGCCGTCCAGAAGAGCGCGGGCGGCGGCTTCCGGCAGGTGCCGGACGTCTCGGCGCACGCCAACCCCACCCCCGGCGTCTCCATCTACTCGCAGGGTTCCTGGGGCTCGGTCGGCGGCACCAGTGCGGCGGCCCCCGAGTGGGCGGCGTTCGCGGCCCTCTACAACCAGCGGGCCGCGGCGGCCGGCAAGGCCAACCTCGGCTTCGCCAACCCCGCCCTCTACGCGGCGAGCGGCACCGGCTTCCACGACATCACCAGCGGCAGCAACGGCGCCTACTCGGCGGCCTCCGGCTGGGACTTCACCACCGGCTGGGGCTCGTACAACGCCTCGACCCTGGCCACGAAGCTCCTCGGCTGACCCCACCTCCCGCACCGCCGGACGCGTCCGGCCCGGCCCCGGCCCCGAGTCCTGCCTTCGGACCCGGGGCCGGGCCTTTCGGGTGCGCCGGGGCTCTCGGCCCCGTGGGCCGGCGGCGGGCCGTCACCCGACGTCGACGAAGTCGCCCGCGGCGGTGGCCGGGCCGGTGGTGGCGGTGCCGGGGAAGAGGAAGCGGAAGCAGCCGTCCGCCTTCGCCGTGTTGGTGGTCCTCAGCGTGCCGCCGCTGCCGCTGGTCTCGGGATCGGCGGCCCCACCGGCTCCGCACGGCGGGGCCTGATGGCGGGTCATGCCTACCGGACACGTGAGGGCCGCTCGCGGTTGCCCCCCCTTCCCCGGTCCGGCGGCGGCGGAACCGCGGTGTCCGCCCCGGGCGCCCCGTCCGGGCCGCCGTGTCCCACGTGCATCCCAGCGGTGATCCGTCCCCGCAGATCACAGGCGTGCCACCGTCCCGGCGTCCCGGCCGGGGAGAAGCCGGTCCGCTCCGGCCCGAGCCCTGCCAGCCTGATCCGGGCCGGGACCTCCCGGCTACCAACCTGAGGGGGAACACCAGATGGGACAGAGGACGCTTCTGCGGGGTCTGACCCTCGCCGTGGCAGCGGTCCTGCCCCTGTACGGGCCGACGGCGGTACAGGCGGCGCAGTCCGCCGCGGCCGCCGCGGTCGCGGTCTGCGGGCACACGAGCGCACAACCCACGCTGCAGCGGGGATCGACGGGGGACCCGGCGGTCGAGGCTCAGTGCGAGCTCAATCTGGCGACGAAGCCGAGCCGGTACACGCCGGTCGCGGCGGACGGCTCGTTCGGGCCGGCGACGGAGACGCGGGTCAAGGAGTTCCAGCGGTGCGCCGGGCTGGACGCGGACGGAGTGCTCGGCCCGCAGACCTGGGCGGCGCTGAACACCTGGGCCGCCCAGCCGCACACCTGCGGGACCCAGGGCACGTCGAGCACGGCGCAGACGGCCGTGTGCGGTCACACCGACACGCGGCCGACCCTGCAGAAGGGCGCGAAGGGCACCGAGGTCGAGGAGGTGCAGTGCCGGCTGAACCTGGCCATGGAGCCCTTCCACTACCCGCCGCTGACGATCGACGGCGACTTCGGGGGCGGCACCGAGGGCCGGGTCATCGAGTTCCAGCACTGCGCCAACCTGGGAGCCGACGGTGTCGTCGGCCCCAACACCTGGGCGAAGCTGGTGGACTGGGCCGGCCGCAACACGTACTGCACGCCGCCGCGCCCCGCCGGTTACCCGGTCGACGGACTGGACACCGCCAAGTACCAGCACCCCGGCGGCGCGCCGATCGACTGGAAGGCCGTGAAGGCCTCGGGTGTCGAGTTCGCGACGGTCAAGGCCACCCGGGGCCTGAACGTCACCGACGAATACCTCGCCACCGACCTGCCGGCGGCCAGGGCGGCGGGACTGGCCGTCGCCCCCTACCACTTCTACACGGGCACCGCGGCCGACACCGGTGCCGCACAGGCCGACCGGTTCATCGCCGCCGTGCGGGCCACCGGCTACACCGGGCAGCGGGCGGGCGACCTGCCGCCGGTGTTCGACCTGGAGCGCATGGACGACGGCACCGGACGCTGCCCCACCTACGGCACGGTGGCCGACGCCAAGGCCTGGCTCGACAAGGTGGAGGCGGCCTTCGGCCGCACCCCGGTCATCTACACGCAGAAGTCCTTCCTGGACGACTGCCTGGGTTCGACCACCGCCTTCGCCCGGTATCCGCTGCAACTCGCGGACTACCGCCAGTCGATCACCCAGCCGCCGGTACCGAACGGCTCGGCGACCTGGGCGATGTGGCAGTACACCGACGCCGCGTTGTTCCCGGGCGTCAAGGCACCGGCGACCGCGGACGTGTTCAACGGCACCCAGGCCGACCTCGACCGGCTGGCCAACCGCTGATCCCGGCCGTACCGCCGTACCAAGGAGGACCCCCATGACCACCCGGTTCGCCCGCGCGTCCCTCGTCGCGCTGCTCGTCACCCTGGGCCTCACCGCCCCCGTGCCCGCGGCCTCGGCCGCCACCGCCACCGCCACCGCCACCGCCACCGCCACGAGTTGCTACGGCGGGGCCGTCACCGTGCGCTACGGGGACGTGCTCGACTTCGGCCCCTACTGGACCACCAGCCGCTGCGTGGACATCAACATGCGGGTCACCGGCGGAACCGCGGACTACGTGAACGCCTGCGTGAAGTTCGCGAAGACCGGCGTCTGCAACCGCTGGACCAAGGTCGGCCGCAGCTGGACGACCATCGCCACCGACGTCCTGGACGGCACCAAGTTCACGGTGCCCAACGGCGTGCCCCTGGAGGGCGACGACGCCGTCCTGCAGATCGCCTTCTGACCCCTGCCCTCTCCCCTCACACGGAACGGAGACCACCATGATCCGGAGCAGGATCCTGCCCGCGGCTCTGATCACCGCGGCCGCCCTGCTGGGAGTGGGCGTCGCGCCCGCCTCCGCCCAGACCTCGGCCGCCGCCACCAGCTGCTACGGCGGCGCGAAGACGCTGACGTACCACTACCAGGCGGCCGCCAAGGAGTACGGCACCTACACCACGTCCTCGCGGTGCAACGACATCAACATGCGGCTCATCACGGACGCGCCGGGCGTGTACCTGGACGCCTGTGTGGTGTTCACCGACCACACCACCAAGTGCAACAACGGCGACGCGTACACCACCCACGGTACCGAGTGGGGGACCGTCGCCACGGACGTCCTGGACGGCACCCACTTCATCCTGCGCGTGCACGCCTACGACATCGACGCCCAGAACGTGACCTTCCAGATCGCCTACTGACCCTCTTCCTCCCGAAAGGACGACCATGACTTCCTCCTTCCGTCCCATCGACCGCCGCACCATGCTGCGCGGCACGCTGGCCGCCGGAGCCGGCGTCGCCTTCGGCCAGCTGCTCTTCTCGGGCGTCGCACAGGCCTATTCGTGGTCGCGCACCTTGACCCAGGGCGCGACGGGTGCCGACGTGACCGAACTGCAGATCCGGATCGCGGGCTGGGCGGCGGACAGCGCCAGCCAGAGCCGGGTCGGCATAGACGGGGACTTCGGCCCCGGTACGGCGGCCGCCGTACGCCGGTTCCAGGCGGCGTACGGTCTCAGCGTCGATGCCGAGGTCGGTGCCAACACCCAGGCGAAGCTCAACTCGCTGGAGCAGTCGGACGGTTCCACGCTGCACTTCAACTGGAGCGAGTTCTACAACCAGACGGACGGCACCTTCAACGGCGGCAAGCTGAGCGCGTCGCAGGTGAAGGAGAACGTCCGCCGCTGCATGTACAAGCTGGAGGCGCTGCGCAAGAAGCTGGGCGACAAGCCGATCACGGTCAACTCCGGCTTCCGCAGCATCGCGCACAACGCCGAGATCGGCGGGGCCAGCGACAGCATGCACCTGTACGGCACGGCCGCCGACCTCGACGTGCCCGGCGTGGCCACCAAGACCGTCTACCAGAAGGCGGAGACCTGCGGGTTCTCCGGTCTGGAGACGTACACCGTCGACCACCAGCACGTCGACAGCAGGGCCGACCTGGGCCGCGCCTGGTGGTGGGAGAACGGCACCGTCTGACGCCGCTCCCGGGGGAGCGGAGCTCCGGGTACCGCCGCTTCGGTACCCGGAGCTCCGGGCTTCATCTCTTCGGTGTGCTGTTCGGTGTGCCGCTGGGCGTGTTCTTCAGTGCCGCCTCGCAGGAGGGCCAGTCGTGGAAGTCGTGCCGGACGCTCCACAGACGGTGGGCGGCCCTGATGTTCCAGTCCGGGTCGAACGCCCGCAGCGGGGTGCCGTGGAGGTCCTGCAGGCGGGCGTCGGAGATCTGGAACACGCCCCAGTTGCGGCTGCCGTTGGTGTTGGGCAGTACGTACAGCGGGTCGAGGAACGACGCGCAGCGGGCGACGGCGACGGCGGTGTCGGGATCCTCGACGAACACCTCGCGGATCCGCTTCGCCACCTTCGCCGGCGGCCAGGTCGTCATGCTCACCTTCTGCCCGTAGAGCGCCTCCTTGGTGGCGTCGTCGACCACGTTGGTGGCCGGCAGGCCCGCCAGCACCTGGAACGCGGTCAGCCTGCGCAGGGTCTCCGGTCCGAAGTCCCCGTCGACGGCGAGCGTGCCCTTCGCCCGCGTCAACAGGGTCTGGACCTCGCGTACGCACTCGTCGTGCTGTCCCATGCTCACCGACTTGCACGCGGGCGAGTACAGCAGCTCGCCGCCGGTCGCCGGCGCGTCACCGGCGGAGCTTCCGACGGGCAGCCACACGAAGCCGGCCACCAGCACCACCGCGACCACGGCGGCCAGGATCGCGGAACGCGAGGACAGCCTCTCGGGCAACCGGGACCGCCGCGGCTTCGCGGTCTCCTCGGGGGTGATCTCCGGCGGGGTGACATCACCGGGTGCGGGGCTCGCCGGCACGGGCACGGCGGGCTCGGCGGCCTCCGCCTCGGCCCGCGGTTCCGGTTCCGGGTTCTCCTTGGCGGTCGCGAGCGGCACCACGTCCCGGTCGGTGTCCGCCAGCGCCCACAGCCGGTGCAGTTCGCGGAGCTCCTCCGCACTGGCGCCGCACACCTTGGCGAAGGCGTGCACGACCCGGTAGTCCGTCGGGACGCTGAGGCCCGAGCAGTACCGGTGCAGGCTGGAACCACTGACGCCCGCCTCCTTGCCGAGGCGGTCGTAACCCCGGCCGCTGCGGTCCTTCAGCATCCGCAGGTGGGCGGCGAACTTGTCGGTCTGCGGAGAGGCAACCACACGTCCCCCCTTGCTCAAGCCTCTACTGACGGGTAGAAGCTACACCGCAGGAATGGAGCGCGTACGTTCTTTCGATATCGCCATACGACCGTCAACGACCGTTCTTACGACAGTATTTGACGATGCGTCAATAAGAGGCCGTTTCACGTCGGGGAAAGCGCCGTTCGGCCGGGACGCCGAGGCCGAGGGCCAGCTCGACGTGCTGGGCGTCGTGCTGACCGCGCGGCACCTGCACACGGGATCCGGTGCCGGCATCTCCACCGACCGGCGGTCCGGCGGTCGGGCTGCGCCAATGCCCGCGGGCCGAGGCCGAGGCTCCCCGGAAGGGGGATCCTCGGCCTCGGCCCGGTCACCGCGGCGCGGATTCCGGCCGACAGCCGCCGAAGGCGCTGCTCAGCCTGCCTGTCCCTGCTCCGTTCCGGTCGTCGGCGGAACCACCTGGAGGCTCGCCATGGGCTGCACCCAGGACAGGTCCGTGCCCTCGAGTTCGACGACGGCGCTCCAGCCGGGGGTCAGCTCGGTGAACTCCCCGATGGGCTCCCGGTACATCCGAAGCACCCGGGCCGGGGAAGTACGGGCATCCGGCGGGCTGTCCTCCGGGAGGACCGAATCGCCCGGGAAGACGCTCTTCCCCACGCTGATGCAGCGGGCGTGACAGATCACCCTGTGCGCCGAGGGCCGCTCGTACACGATCACCACGCGCAGGAGTCCCACAGGCTCGGTACCACTCATGCTGAGGATGCCTCCATCCAGGGTCAGAACCAATTCATGACCTTGTCGGCCACGTCGGACGCCACACCGCTGCCGATGATGCCTCCGACGACACCCCCGACGACTCCGCCGACGACGGTACCCGCTCCGGGTATGGCCGAGCCGATGGCCGCACCCACCTCCGCGCCGTAGGCGGCGCCCGCGAGGCCGCCCGCGAGACCCGCGGCGTCCCGCGTGGCGGTGTGGAGCCGCTGCGCCGGCGGTGCCTTGGCGACGTCGTAGGCGGAGAGCGCCACCGCGCCGACGAAGAGGGTGCCCTTCAGCGCGCCGCCGACCGTGATGAAGCCCGCGTCACCGCCCGCCGAGTCCGCCAGCTTGCTCGCGGTCGAGGCGGCACCGCTGCCCGAACTGCTGGTGGCCCCGGCGTTCTTGGCGAACTCCTCGATCTGGGCGGGGGTCAGTTTGGGGGTGGCGATGAGGTTGCCGTCCAGGTCGGGCTGCCTGGTGGACGGATCGACGTCGATACCCATCTTGGCCAGCATGCTCCGCGCCTGCTCGACCGGAATCGTCACCCGGGCCCGCTTGGGGATGTCGCTGCCGGACGTCCCGACCCACACCTCGCTCTCGTGCGGTATCGACTGGTAGTAGTTGTCCACGATCTCCAGGTCGACGAGGTCCTCCCTGTTCAGGATGTGGAGCACACCCTGCCCGTGAAAGTCGTTCGCGGCCTGGGTGGCGAAGTGGGTGGAGACACCGGGGTCCGAAGAGGTCGGTGTGAAGCCGGTGGACTGAATGCGCTCCGAACCCTCGAACCCCTCGGTGGAGCCGCGGAAGAGCCAGTCCGTCGCGTCCGTCGGCGGGCGGTAGCCCGGCCCGGGGCCCATGTCCGCCGGGTACATCTGGCCGCTCGGGTCGGCGTTGGTGACGGGGTTGTCACCGCCGTAGGCGTAGCCGCCGAGCTCCTGCGGGTTGGTGGCCTCGAACTTGGGGTCGACGCTGATGAAGCGTCCCAGCGACGGGTCGTACTTGCGGACACCGACGTCGGTGTAACCGGTGGCGGCCTCCTGGGACTTGCCGAGGAACGAGTGGGTGGGGTCCGCCCACGGGGTGTCGTTGGCGTTGGCCCGCTGCTGCCCGTACGGCGTGTACTGCTGACGGGACACCTTCTGCGTGGTGGTGTCCATGGCCATGGTGCCGGTGCCGTGCGGGTCGTCGAAGAGGTAGTCGGTGCCTCCGCCGGGCAGGCTGGAACGGACCGCCACCGCGCTGCCGGCACCGCCGTGCGAGTAGGTGCGTACGGCGCCGAGCAGGACGTTCGGGGTGACGCCGGTGTTGACGACGATCTCGGTGTCGCCCGCGAACAGCGTGGTCTTCCCGGGGTCGCGGCGGATCAGCTGGTTGCCGTCGGCGTCGTAGACGTACTTCGTGGTGGTGGGGCTGCTTCCGGTGGTGTCGACCTGGGCCAGGTGGCCCTCGTCGTCCCAGGTCAGGCTCTGGCCCGCGCCGCTGCCGGTGGGGGTGCGAGTGAGCAGGTTGCCCGCGGCGTCGTAGACGAGGTCGGCCGGGTTGCTTCCTCCGGTGGTCTTGGTGAGGGTGTGCGGCTGGGCGCCGGTGGCGTTGCAACCGGTGGTGCAGCCCTCGACGTAGCCGGTGGTGACGTCCGCCCCACCGGTGGTGGAGTGATCGACCACCTGAGTGCGGTCACCGATGGCGTTGTAGCTGTAGGACTGCCAGTACGACCCGGCGGTGCCGGCGACGGTCGCGGCGGTGGGGTCGGTCCCCTGCGCCGGGCAGGCGGCCTTCGCGGTCCACGCCTCGGACAGCCGGGCCAGTGCGTCGTACTGGTAGCACTGGGTGTCCTTGACCGTGTTGCCGGTCTCAGACTGCTGGTCGGCGGTGGTCAGCGGGTTGCCGGCGGCGTCGTAGGAGTACGTGGTGTCGTCCACCTGCGGCCCCGGGGCCTGCGTGCGCGAGACGAGCCGCTCGGTGGGCTTGCGGGTCTGGTCGTCGTAGGAGTAGGTGATCCAGGCGGGGTTGGTGGACGCCCCCAGAGTGAGCTGCGAGGGCTGGCCGTAGTTGGTGTAGACGGTGCCGCCGACGTAGGTCTGGATGCTGCTCGCGGTCGTGGTGGGGTTGCCGAGCACGTCGTGCCCGTAGGTGATGGTCTCGTTGTTCAGGCCCTGAGTGCGCGGGTCGGCCTGCGTGGCCAGCAGCTGCGCCTTGGGGGTGTAGGTGTAGGTGGTCTGGTAGCTGGTCGGCAGCGGTGCCTCGCTCGCGGGCAGCGTGATCTTCGTGCCGGTCGACTTGCCCAGTGTGGTGTAGCCGGTCGTCGCGACCGTGTATCCGCCGGTCACGCCCTGCACATAGCTGGTGGACGAGGTCAGCTGGCCGATCCGCGAGGTGTCGTACAGCCAGGAGGCGACCTTGAAGTTCTTCGCCTTGTCCGTCTCGGTCAGCTTGCGGCCGAGCAGGTCGTAGGTGAAGTCCAGCTCGTTGGTGCGTGAGTCGGTGGTGGAGACGAGGTTCCCGGCGTCGTCGAAGCCGTAGTGGCTGGCGCCGGCGTCCGGGTCCGCCTGCGAGGTCTTGCGGCCCAGCAGGTCGTAGCCGAAGTCCCAGACCGTGTTGTCGGGGCCGGTCACCTTGTTCTGCCGGCCGGCCGCGTCGTAACCGTAGCGAGTGGCGTGGGACGTCCCACCGGTGACGGTGAAGCCGTCGGTGGCGTTGCCGCTCACGGTCGGTGCCACGGTGAACTGGTCGAGCTCGGTGTTCTGACCGCGCGCGTCGGCCACCGTGGTGGTGGCGACCGCACCGGTGGGCGGGATGACGGTGGTCTTGTCACCCGTGTAGGCGGTGCGGGTGTTCCAGGTCTGGACCCCGTCGTGCTCCTCGGTGCTCCGGGTGGTTCGTCCCATCGCGTCGTGGTCGGTGACGGTGGTGGCGGGGATGCTGACCTGGGAGACCGACACCAGACCGGAGCGCGGGTCGCCGTCGATCGCGTAGCTGTCGTCGGTGACCACGGTCCAGCCGTGCGAGTCGTACTGGGTGTCCGAGACCGTGGTGCTGCCGTTCTCCGCCGTCACCTGGGTCTGCAGGGTGCGCAGCATGGCGTCGTACAGCGTCTCGTTGACGCTGTAGCTGCCGTTGTCCAGCAGGGTGCCCGTGGACACCACCGAAGGAGCGGTGGCGGACAGCGCGTAGCTGTAGGTCATGCTGGCGGGGGCGCCGGCTCCCTTGTTCTCGTTGGGCAGCCAGACACCGGTCAGCCGGCCGAGCGCGTCGTAGGACAGCGACGTGACCAGACCGGCGACGTCGGTCTTGGTGACGGGCACGCCACGGGCGGCGTCCAGCCCGGAGGACGCCACCTGGCAGTCCTTGGACGAGGTGGTGGCCGGTGTGCAGGCCGTGCCCGGGGTGATCTGCGTGGCGGTGGTGGTGCTGGTGGGCAGCGCGCCGGTGGCCGGCGTGTAGGAGGTCGCCACGGTCTGGGCCAGGCTGCTGCCGTCCGGGGCGGTGGAGTGGGGCGTCCGGGTGGCCAGTACCACTCGGCCGTAGGAGTCGTACGCGCTCTGGGTCTGGTCGACGAACTTGGTGGCGGTCGCCCCGCTGGAGGCAGACGCCTTCTGGACGAGGGTGGCGTCGCCCGTGCTCGGCTGGTCCGGGTTGGACTGACCGTCGCCGTTGTAGGCGAAGGCGTGCCCGTCGAACGACGTGCGGGTGTCGGAGACCAGGTTTCCGGAGGGGGTGGCCCCGGAGCTGTTGCAGTCCTGGTCGGTGACGATGGTCTCGGCGGTGACCACCACGGTCGCGCGGCTGCCGTCGAGGTAGCGGGTGAGGGTGCACTTGGCGGTGTTGCCGGTGGCACCCGTCTCACCGCGGTCGTCGCTCTGGACGGCCATGCCGGTGGTGGTCTGGCCCAGGCTCGTGTTGTAGAAGGTGTCGGTCTCGGTCTTCCGCCAGCCGTAGGAGACGGCCTGACGGGTCAGCTTTCTGGCGGGGCGGACCATGTTCGCCGTCAGGTCGGCGAGTCCGCTCCGGGACCGCGTGGCGGTCGGGCCGATGATTTTGGGAACGTCGACGACGGCCTTGTCGATGCCGCCGTTGACACCGGTGTAGGTGTCGGTCTCGAAGACCTGACCGGCCAGCGCGTTGTCGTCGGCGACGCTGACGCTGCCGTCCTGGCTGGTGAGCGCGGGCACGCTGCGTGTTCCCGACGGCATGGTGTCGCCGTTCATGCCCAGGAAGTAGTAGGTCTTGGTGAGGGTCTTCTGGTCGTAGACCTTGGCCCCGTCGGTGTAGTGGAAGACGTTCGGGTCACCGGTGGTGACGTCCACTTCCGGGAATCCGCGGAACTGGCCCCAGGTGCGGTTCTTGCTCTTGACCGTCTCGTTGTCGTCGTAGTGCCAGCCCGGGTTCCCCTTGTAGGAGTACTCCGTCAGCAACTCCGGCTCGGTGCCGTCCTGGTAGCTGTTGTGCGGGTCGATGGTGGACACCGATCTGACCGGGTGCAGGGAGAACCAGTCCAGCATCGGCGCGGGTTGTCCCTCCGGCGTCCAGTACACCGGGAAGCACCGCAGTCTGTTCGTCGAGGCGAACCCCTTCGCCGCCGCGTCCGCCGGGTCGGACGGATCACTTGCCGGGGCGCTGGAGCAGTCCGGGGTGTCGTAGACCACCGTGGTCTGCGCACCGGTCTCCGTGGTGACCGTCTGGATCCGGTCGTGGTACATCAACGGCATCTGCGGGATCGTCCCGACCCGGTTCGCCAGCTGCAGCGGCGGGTCGAAGCTCACCGACGGGGTGGAGGTGCTCGCGGAGGCGCCGCCGAGCAGGTCCAGGCCGGTGTGCTTGATGCCGTCCAGCCACAGGGTCGGGGCGTGGTCCCCGCCGTCGGGGAAGGACTGGGTGAAGTCGTAGCGGTCCACCTGCTTGGTCGCGCCGCCGACCTGCACCTGTGTGGTGATCGAGGTCAGACGCTTGCGCGACCAGAAACTGGGACCGTGGTTGGTGCAGTCGGTCGCGTCCTTGGCGCAGTTCAGGTCGATCGGCACATCCGGCCAGTACTCCGGGTTGGACTTGGTGAACTGGGAGTCCGAGCAGGTGTTGCCCGCGGGCGTGCCCGAGATGCAGCGCTCCGCCGTCGCGTCGAACAGGATCTGCTCCGGCGCGGTGCCCGAGTAGACCGTGGACGAGGTCATGCCGTAGTCGATGCGCTTCAGCGTCCCGCCGCGGGTGTAGGCCACCGCGGTGTTCTTCATGTTCGGGCCGTAGTAACCCGTCTCCGGCGCGTAGTAGTACGCCATCGCGTTGCTGTGCCGGTCCACGACGTAGTCCAGGTTGAACCGGTAGCCCAGAGTGCAGGAGCTGGACGCGAAGTCGGTGCCGGCGGGGCAGTCCGAGACCCCGCTGTGCGCCTTGTAGACCGGCATCGTCCAGGCCGACTTGGTCTCCTCCTTGCCCGAACTCCATCCCGGCAGGCGGTTCCAGCCGAAGTAGTACTGGACGCCGTTCTCGGTGACCTTGAAGTACTCGCCGTTGTCGGTGCCGTTGGTCGCGCCGGTGAGGTCCTCGATCTTCGTGGTGGAGTCGTCCTGCGCGGCGCGGAACGTCTTGGTGCTGTCGTCGTAGACGATCGCCGTGGACTTCCCGTCCAGCGACAGGGTCAGGACCTGGCCCGCCCAGCACTCGTCGCCGTCGTTCTTGGGCGCGTCCGACGACGAGTCGTCCTTGCAGGACTTGTAGGTCCGCTCGATGTAGTTGTCCGAGGTCGACCAGCCGTCACCCAGCCACGAGGACTGGTTGTTGGTCCCCTCGGTACGCGAGTCCTGCGTCGCCGAGTTGTAGTTCAGGGTCAGCGTGGGTGCCGAACCACCGATGGCTCCGGGTACGGAGATGGGGTAGTTGTAGGTGAAGGCCCCGGTGTTGCCCGCGGTGGACCACGTGCCACCGGAGGACAGAGTGGTCGCCGTGTAGTCGCCGGACGAGCCGCTGGTGCCCGAGGTCGCGGCCAGCGCCACCATGCCGCCGGAGGCCTGGGCGGAGTGTGCGGACAGGGTCTTGGACGTCGTCGCCGGCAGCGAGACCTGGGCCGACAGCGGTGCGCCGGCCCTGGTGCGCAGCGGTGTCTGCGACTGGCACCGTGGCAGGCGGGGGGTCGTCAGTACGCAGGCCGGCAGGCGCACCAGGTGCAACCGTGAGGCGTAGTCGCCGCCGAAGGCGTCGCGGAAGGCCGAGTCGTCCACGTCGACCCCGACGTCGCCGGAGCCACCCGTGCTCCGCAGGGTGAACAGCACGCCGTGCACACCGGCGGCCCGTGCGGTCTTCTGCTCGACCGTTCTCACCTGGACCCGGCGTGCCGTGGTACCCGAACGCACCGCCGACAGCAGCACCGGCGACGATCCCGCCCGCACTCGCGACACCGTCCGCCGGGAGGAGGCCGAGCCCGCCGCCGCGTGCGCCGGACGCCCACCGGTGGGCGGAACGGTCAGCGACACCGTCGAGGTGCCGCCACCCGGCAACGCCGCGTGCCCCGCGGGATCGAACCGGGTGAACCTCTTCGACGCCGCGGCCGCCTTCGGCTTCGCGTGGGTGAAGGGGATCCGCTTGTCCTTGGCCACCGCGGGGGCGGGGACGTGCCGATGCGCATTCGGCGAAGCCATCGCGTCCGCGGCGGGGATGAGCATGCTCACCAGGAGGACACCTGTGGTCGGGAGGCTGAGGCCACGGAGCCGTCTGGCGCCCCGTCGCATCCGTCTCCCCAACCCGGCTGTTCGCGTCATCGTGAGCCTTCCCCCGTTCCCGGCCCAGGGCACACGGAAGCCGCCCCCGGGTGTTGCTGTGGCACCCAAGCGGCCTTCGTTCCGGGCCGGTTGAGCGCACGCCAAAGGAGAGGCATGTTGATCAAGCCCCTCACGGAAGCTTCACGCTAGGGCCTGAGATCAACACGCCTTGCAAAGCGTATGCACATGGAATGCAAAGGAATCCTCTAGCCTTGAACTCAATTTGACTGTCATACGTCAAAAACGGACCCCGTTCGGTCACCAGGTGATCACTCGGCGATGGACCCGGCTCACACCGGCCCCACAGAATGCACTCCGGCGCGGGGCCCGCGGGGGGAACCGCCTGAAAAGCGGAGGACCCCAACCTTCATGTCCGTCCATCGCAGTTCCTTGCGCATGTCCCGAGGCCGGCTGTCGAGACCGATCGCCGGCGCCGTCGTCACGGCCCTGACCGCGGCCTCGCTGGCCGCAGCGGCACCGGCGCACGCCGCGCCCGACACCTCACACCGGGCCAGATCGAAGAGCGGCGGGTCTTCGTCCGCCACCCGGCGTCTCAACCCCACGGAGGCGGCGTCCGCGCGGGCGAAGGCCACCGGCAAGCCGGTGACGATCGACCAACTCACCGACACCGGAACGCTGGTGGTGGCCAACCCCAACGGCACCTTCACCCGCACCGACTCCTCGATGCCGCAGCGCACGCTGCAGCACGGGAAGTGGGTGCCGATCGACACGAAGCTGGTGCGGCAGGCGAACGGAACCTGGGCACCCAGGGCCGCCGTCACCGACGTGGCGTTCTCCGCCGGCGGTTCGGGCGCGCTGGTCACGATGCGCAGCGGCGGTGCCAGGCTGGGCTTCTCCTGGCCGGGCAAGCTGCCCGAGCCGGTGATCTCCGGGAACACCGCCACCTACCCCGACGTACTGCCGCAGGTGGACCTGCAGCTGACCGCGGACGCCTCCGGCTACTCCTCGGTCCTCGTGGTCAAGTCCCGCAAGGCGGCGGCCGATCCGCGGCTGCGCAGCCTCGCGCTGAACACCACCTCGTCGAATGTCGAGGTGACTCCCACGCGCGACGGCGGGGCCCGGGCCACCGACAAGCGCACCGGCGAGACGGTGTTCCACAGTGACACCGCGCTGATGTGGGACAGCGCCGGCAAGAAGACCTCCGGCGTGTCCTCGGCCCGCACGGCGACCGTCTCCCTGGCCCGTGCCGAGCAGAAGGCGGCCGCCAAGGTCGGCGGACACCGTGCGCAGGTCCGGGTGAGTCTGCAGCACGGCAGGCAACTGCTGGGCCTGGACCAGAAGTTGCTCACCGCGAAGAGCACCGCCTACCCCGTCTACATCGACCCCGAGTGGAGCGGCAGGCCCTCCCAGCTGGACTGGGCGCGGATCTCCGACAACGGGTGGAACGTCTACAACTCGACGTCCACCTCGGGGGCGACCAACGCCCGTGAGGGATGGGACAACTCCACCCCCGGCAACGGCGAACGGGCCCGCACCTACTACCAGATGAACACGAGCGGCATCAAAGGCGCCGTGGTCACGCATGCCTCGCTGTACGTGAAGCAGCTCTCCGCCGCCTCCTGCGCGGACACCCCGGCCGCCGTCTACGGCACCGACCGCCCCGCAGGCTGGAGTTCCTCGTCGCTGTACTGGGGTCATGAGCCCGGCGGACGCACCGGCTCGCTGGGCACCAACCCCAAGAGCCACGAGGCCGGCACCTGCCCGGTCACCGACGGTGCCAACTCGTGGGTCAGTCCGCCGTCACTGGAGTTCGACGTGACCTCCCGGGCCCAGAGCGCGGCGGCCGGCGGCTGGAAGAGCATGACGCTGATGGTCCAGTCGCCCGACATGAACGACGCCACCCAGTGGAAGCAGCTCGCCTACGGCGGCGGCGCCACCATGTCGGTCACCTACAGCTACCGCCCCAAGCTCAAGAACGGCACCGGCACCCCGGCCATCAAGCCGTCCATCGTGAGCCTGGGCAAGACGATGACCACCACCCACACGCCGACGCTGTCCGCGCGCGCGGTCGACCCCGACCTGGCGGGCGGCAGCGAACTGGTGCGCATCGAGTACAACGTCTACAACTCCTCCGGCACCCTGGTCCACCAGGGCTTCGGCCCCAGCACGGACTCGAAGAAGCGCGCCCGGTACAACACCAACGGCAGCGACTGGACCACGTCGAGCCTGCCGGACGGCACCTACACCTGGAAGGCCACCGCACAGAACGCGGCCGGCTACTGGGTGGGCCCCGGCTCGGGCATCTGGACCAAGACGCAGACGTTCACGGTGGACACCAGCGCGCCACCCGCGCCCACGGTGACCTCGAGTCAGTTCCCCGCCAAGCAGATCGGTGCCGCCTTCGGCGACAAGGGCACCTTCACGCTCAGCAACAACCACACCAACAACATCACCGGCTACCTGTTCGCCCTGGACGCCACGCTCGGCAACACGGTCTACACCAGCAGCGTCACCCACTGGACCACGAGCACCACGATCGTGCCGGGCCACGTCTACTACGCCACCTCCGACAACGGCCCCGGTACCGGCACCGTCGTCCTCAACGGCAGCGCCTCCCCGGCTTTCGCCCCCGCCAAGGCGGGACCGCACACGCTGTACGCCAAGGCCGTGGACCAGGCGGGCTCGACGTCCATCTCCCAGACCGGCTATGCCTTCTACGCCGGTACCAGCACCCCGACGTACGCCTACGGCGACAAGATGATCGCCGGCTGGACGGCGACCAACACCGACGGCACGACCACCGTCGTGCCCAAGGCGACCACCACCTCCAAGGGTGGCCAGCTGATCAGCCAGGCGGCCGGCAGCGGCTACGAGTTCGCCGACGGCTACCAGGCCATGCTGGCCAACAAGAGCACCACCTCGAAGGTGGTCAGCGGGGACAGCGCGACCTTCGGCTTCGACATCCCCAAGGACGGTCCCTGGAGCTTCGGGGTCAACCTGACCAAGGCCAAGGACTACGGCATCTACAACCTGGTCCTGGACGCGGGCAAGCCCACCCAGGCCACCCTGCTCAGCGGCCTGGACGCCTACAACTCCTACGTCACCACCCGGTTCGTCAACCTCGGCATCCCCAAGGACTCGAACGGTCAGCTGCTCACCCTCAAGCAGGGCGCGCACACCCTGACCCTCACCCTGACCGGCAAGAACCCCAGCTCCACCGGCTATCAGGCCGGCCTCGACGTGCTGCGCCTCGCGCCCGCGCTGACCTGCGCGATGAACAGCACCGGCAGTTGCCTGAACAACGCCGCGACCAGCACCTTCACCACCACGACCAGCACGGCCGACGCCGATGGCTCCGGCAACAGCATCAACTCCGGCGACCTGACCGGCACTTCGGGCTGGCAGAGCGGCAAGTCGGTGACCGTCGACGGTACGAGCATCGCGCTGCCGAAGTTCGGCACCGGCACCTACGACAACATGCTGGCCTCCGGGCAGACCGTCACCGTGCCGGGCAGCGGTGTGGTGAACACCGGTGACGCCGTGGTCTTCCTGGCCTTCGCCACCGGCGGTGCGGCCAAGGGAGCCACCGGCACCATCACCTACGCCAAGAACAACTGCCTGGACCCGAACGGCGCCCCCGCCGACCAGTCGTACACCCTGGACACGGTGCCCGACTGGCTGAGCGGTCCCGCCTCCGCGGCCACGCTGACCCTCGTCCACCAGAACCACAGCAACAACACCCAGACCAGCCCGAGCCCCGGCCCGAAGATCTACGCCGTCAGCGTCCCGCTGACCTGCCCCGGCTCGGTCATCAGCAGCCTCTCCCTGCCGCTGTTCACCAACGGTGTCCAGGCCGGCCAGCCGTCCCTGCACATCCTGGGCATGGGCGTCCGGCCGCTGACCGCCACCGGCAACGGCACCCAGCACTGGGTCGGCACCTGGTCCTCCGTCCAGGACACCGCCAAGGTGACGCAGTCCGGCGGCAGCGCCGCCACCGTCAACGGGCAGACGCTGCGCATCCCGGCCCACGTCAGCATCGGCACCGACGACGGCAACGGCGTCCGCGTCCACCTGTCCAACGCCATGGGCAGCAGCCCGGTGACCTTCGACGCGGCCTCCGTCGCCCTGCAGGACGGCACGGCGGGCGGTGCCACGGCGGGCGCGGCACCGGTACCGCTGGCCTTCGGCGGCGCCGGCACCGTCACGATCCCGGCGGGCGGCGACGTCACCAGCGACCCGGTGACCCTGCACGTCGACCAGCAGGCGACGGTCCTGGTCAGCCTTCAGGTGCACGGCTCGGTGTCCGCGTTGCCGGGCCACGCGGCGGCCCAGACCCCGGTCTGGGTCAGCGACGCGGCCAACCGCACCGGTGACACCGCGGCCACCAGGTTCACGCAGACCACGTACACCGGTCTGCCGTACCTGGCCGGCATCGACGTCACCACGCCCACCACCGCCCCCACCGGCTCCCTGGTCCTCTACGGCGACCAGAGCGTCAACGGCGACACCGCGAGCGGCGACGGCCGGCACCACCTGAGCGACGCCATCACCGGCGCCATCGTGGGCGACCCCAACGGGGACTCCACGGTGGACTACGGCGTGCTCAACGCCGGTACGAACAGCAACAGCCTGAGCAACAACCTGCTGCCCCAGGGCACGTACAGCGACAGCCCGATCAACGCGCTCAACCCGCTGGACCGCAACGTGCTGGCGCAGGGCAACGTGCGTACCGTGCTCGTCTCCACCGGTGCCACCGACCTGCTCAACTGCACCGGCACCGCCGACGCCTGCGCCACCGCTGTCGAGCAGGGCCTCGCCGCGATCAACAGCGAGCTGAACTCGTACTACACCGACGACGGACAGGCCTACATCAACGGGCAGCCGGTCACCCAGAACTCCAACATCACCGTCTACCTCACCACCATCACGCCGTTCACCGCCGCCCACCCCGGCACGGCGGCCCAGGAGTCCGCACGTGAGCTGGTGAACCAGTACCTGCTCGACAACTTCCCCAGCCAGGTCATCGACTTCGCCGCGGCGGTCTCCACGGACGGCACGGCCACCTCGTCGACCGTGAAGGCGGCGGACCTCTCGAGCGGCAACCCGTCGAACACGTACTACGACGACCTCGCCGCCCGCTACCTCAACGACACCAACACCCAGGTCGTCGGCATCGCGCCGAACCTGATCGTTCCGGAGGCCACCGGCAGCGACACCCCCGACAACGAGTGGGAGCTGGCCGCCGACGGCACCGACGCACGCGGCGACAACCCGTTCACCGCGGTCGGCGGGGCGACCTTCGGCTCGACCGGAGCGGACGCGGTCAACGCCCCGGCCACCGCCACCTCCTTCGACGGCAGCACCGGCTTCCTGGAGAGCGACCACACCGCTGTCGACACCTCCGCCGACTACACCGTCTCCGCGTGGGTGAAGCTCGACTCCACGGACAACCCGGCCACCGCCATCTGTGAGGGAACCAGCCAGCACCAGGCGTTCTACATCGGCTACGACCGGGGCAACAAGGGCTGGATGTTCCAGACCACGACCACCAACGACGACAACGCCGACTTCCCCACCGCGGAGGGAGACACCAACACCGGGGCCGTGGGCACCTGGACCCACCTCCTGGTCACCTACACCGCACCCGTGGACGGCGACGACAACAGCGGCGTGATGTCCATCTACCAGAACGGCACCCTGATGGGGACCGCCACCAACCTCACCCCGCAGTACGACTCGTCGATGCCCCTGACCGTCGGCGGCTGCATCAACGACCCCGCCGCGACCTCGCCGTACAACGCGTTCCCGGGCTCCGTCTCGGACGTGCAGGTCTACCCGTACGCGATGGCGGCCGGCGATGCCGACGCGGCCAGCGTGATCGTGCCGGCCGGCTGGGACAAGGGCATGCCCGAGGACGAGTGGAAGCTCGGCTCGAACGGCACCGACACCGCCTCCCTCAACCCGGTCACCGCCACCGGCGGCGCCACCTACGGCAGTGACGCGCCGAGCGGACTGTCCGGCAGCGTCGCCTTCGACGGCAGCACCGGCTTCCTCAAGAGCAGGCAGAGCGCGGTCAACACCCTCGGCGACTACTCCGTCTCCGCCTGGGTGAAGATCAACTCGGCTCTCGGGACCGCCGCCGTCTGCCAGGGCACCACCCAGCACCAGTCCTTCTACCTCTCCTACGACAAACCCAGCGCCGCCTGGATGTTCCAGACCACGACCACCAACGACGAGAACTCCGACTTCCCCACCGCGGAAGGAGACAACAACTCCGGCCCGGTCGGCACCTGGACCCACCTGGTCGCCACCTTCCGGGCACCGGTCCCGGGGCAGTCCACCACCGGCAACATGGCCCTCTACCAGAACGGATCCCTGGTGGGGACCGCCACCAACCTCAGCCCCCAGTACGACTCCTCCCTGCCCCTGACCGTCGGCGGCTGCGTCAACAGCGCCTCCGCCACCACCCCCTACCTGGCCTTCCCCGGCTCCGTCGCCGACGTCCACGTCTACCCGCGGACACTCTCGGCGACCGAGGTCAGCGCACTGCACTGACCCGCACCGCCACCACGGGCCGCGCCGGTTGATCACGGCTCGGTGAGCCAGTGGTTCCCAGCAGGTCGAAGGCCCCCGCCACCAGGCGGGGGCCTTCTTCCCTGCACACGGCCCCGTGGCGCATGCGCCTTCCACCGGCCAGAGGCTCCGCCCGGCACGCGCGGCACCTCGCCGCCAGGGGCTCAGGCGAACCGGGGGAACAGCCTGAGCGCGTTGTCGCGTTCCACACCCCGGAGGTCGTCCTCGGTGAAGCCGTCGAAGCCCGTGAGGTTCTCGATGTTGTGCACGACGGTGGGTTCCGGGGCCGCCGGCCAGTCGGTGCCGAACAGGATGTGGTCGGCCGAGGTCACCTCGAGGGTGGGCAGCAGGGAGTTGCGGCTTCCGGCCAGTGCCGTCTCGTAGTAGAGCCCGCGCAGCACCTCGGCGACGTGGGCGGGATCGATGTCCGCGTCCGCAGGCCCCCGCCCCATGACGGTGTGCTCACCGATCCGCCGGCCGAGCGCGGGCAGCGCCCCTCCGCAGTGCGCCAGGATCAGCCGCAGCCCGACCGTCGCCAAGCCGCTCGCGCTGACCGGCGCCTACACCGGCGGGTCGGCGTTCGGCCGGTTCGTGGAGACCTCCCGGCTCTGGACCGACACCACCGAGCCCGGGGCCATGCGCCCCGGTGCCGTGGGACGCCGCTCCGCGGTGTTCGTACGCGTCCTGCACTCGATGATCCGGCACACCCTGCTGCCGCACCCCGAGTGGGACCGGGACCGGCTGGGCATGCCCATCAGCCGGTTCGCGCAGACCGGGACACTGCTGCTCAGCTCCTTCGCCCCCGGTACGCAGCTGAAACTTCTCGGCTACCGCCCCACCGACGCCGACGTCGAGGCGATGATGCACCACTGGCGCTACGTCGGACACCTCTTGGGCGTCGAGGCAGCGTGGTACCCGCAGACGGTGGCCGAGGGTTTCCTGGCCAACCTGCTGCTCGGGCTCGCGGAGCAGCCGAAGATCGACGAGGACTCCCGGGAACTGTGTCCGGCTGATCGGTTCACAGGCGCACGATGACCAGGGCGGTGTCGTCGGTGGCGTCGCCGGGTGGGAGCAGGTCGGTCAGCACGGCGTCGGCGAGGGCTTCGCAATCGTCCGCGCGGTGGCGGGTCAGGGAGTCGGCGAGCCGGGTGAGGCCCGTGTCGATGTCTTCGCCGCGGCGTTCGATCAGACCGTCGGTGTAGAGCACGAGGGCGGCGCCGTCGCGGAAGGCGGTGACGGCCTGGGTCCGGGGGCCGTGCTGGGGGCGGGCGGCCAGGGGTGGGTCGGTGGCCTGGTCCAGGAACTCGACCGTCCCGTCCCTGTGCAGGAGTGCGGGTGGGGGGTGGCCGGCGCTGCTGTAGGTGATGGTGTCGTTCTCCCAGTCGACGAACGCCGTGGCCACGGTGGTGTTCT